>JAENXC010000016.1 GCA_016649715.1 Flavobacteriaceae bacterium
AAATCGAAATCGAAATCGAAATCGAAATCGAAATAACAAATCTGTCATGCTTAGCTTAGTTTAACCTGAGCTTGTCGAAGAAAAGCACCAAATCCCAAAGCTGTCATGCTGAGTAGCCTGTCCTGAGCGGAGTCGAAGGGCAGTCGAAGCACCAAATTCCAAATTCCAAATTCCAAATAACTCAATAACCTAATAACAATTAACAATTAACAAATCACAAATCACAAATCACAATAACAAATAACAAATAACAATAACCCAATAACCCAATAACTCAATAACCAAATCACAAATCACAAATCACAAACCTGTCATGCTGAGTCCTTCGACAAGCTCAGGATAAACTAAAGTCGAAGCACCAAATCCCAAATCCCCAACTTGCCCACAATACGAGAAATCCGTTTCAACCATCAATTTTTTCGACTTTAATTTAAATTTGTAAACTAATTAGTTAACTTTGCGAGGTGATAAGAAAAGTAGTTGCATATCGAAATTATTTCGTTGACTTTTTAAAAGCTCAAGATAATAAGGTTCAAGAAAAAATCCAATATGTTTTGGATTTGGTCCGATTTGAGCGACAGGTTCCGAAAAACTTCTTTAAAGCACTTGAAAATACTGATGGAATTTATGAAGTTAGAGTTATCACGACATTTAAGAGCATTCGAATTTTATGTTTTTTCGATGATGGCAATTTAGTGGTATTGGTTAATTGCTTTGTAAAGAAAACCCAAAAAACACCGAAAAAGGAAATAAAACTTGCGGAAAAATTAATGAAGGAATATTTAAAAGAAAAAAACGGCTGATATGAAAAATGTAACTGATTTCGAAGACATACTGATAAAAAAATACGGAAATAAAGGAACTGCAGCACGAGACAAATACGATGCGGAATCTCTCGCTTTCCGACTTGGCGTGATGCTTAAACAAGCGCGAAAAGATGCCAACTTGACCCAAGAGGAACTCGCCGAAAAGACCGGAACGAAAAAAAGCTATATTTCCCGAATTGAACGAGGATTAAGCGACATTCAAGTTTCTACCTATTGCAAATTAATAGAAATTGGTCTCGGGAAAAACCTGAACATAAGCATTGCCTAACCTAAATAAGTATTGTGGGCAACGTAGTAAGTAAGCAATGGCTTGGTCATTGCGCATTTGGAAAACCCACAGATTTCAAAAAGTGGTTTTTTTTTGGAATGGTTCGTGTCGCGACACGCCACAGCTCAGGAACATAAACGATGGCTGCGTGATTTTATGGCGCAATTATTCCCATTCACGAAATCGAAAATGAAATCGAAGCACCAAATCACAAATCTGTCATGCTGAGTCCTTCGACAAGCTCAGGATAAACTAAAGTCGAAGCACCAAATCCCAAATCCCAAATCCCAAAGCTGTCATGCTGAGCGCGGTCGAAGCACCAAATTCCAAATTCCAAATTCCAAATAACCTAATAACTCAATAATTCAATAACCCAATAACATATCCCAAATCTGTCATGCTGAGTCCTTCGACAAGCTCAGGATAAACTAAAGTCGAAGCACCAAATCACAAATCACAAATTCCAAATAAAAATACAAAATACAAAAGACAAAAAATCAAAAGACAAATCCACAATAACCTAATAACTCAATAACTCAATAACCCATTAACAAATCCCAAATCTGTCATGCTGAGCACAGTCGAAGCACCAAATCCAAATTTGTCATGCTGAGTCCTTCGACAAGCTCAGGATAAACTAAAGTCGAAGCACCAAATCACAAATCACAAATCACAAATCACCAATAACCGACAACCGACAACCGATAACCGAAAACCGATAACCAACATTTTCCCTCCCCAACCCCCCCTCTCAGAAGAAATTCCCCTCATTTTGTTAAAATTAAAACGTTAAAGTTTTAAAAGCCCTGCTATTTGGTCTCTTATCGCTAAGTGTTTTCCTACTCAAAAAAGCTTTTTATCGAAATTAAAATACATTTTAACGGATATTTTGAGTATTTCACAATAAACCCGTCGTAATACTAAGAATATCCTATAAAAATTTGCTTTTTTTGTGCGGGTAGTCTATAATTGCCACGTTATTTAATAATTCATTTTAGTTTAACTTTTTAAACTCCCCTTTTATGAAAATAAGCTACTATCCCCAGCTAAAGACTATTTCTTTTTTATGTCTTTTGTCTCTTTTTTCTTTTAATGTTTTTGCACAAGTTGGAATAGGAACCACCAATCCAAGTACCAATTCGCTACTTGAAATTGGCGATGCTACTACAACAACTAAAGGTTTATTGCTACCAAGGGTAAACCTTACAGGTACAGCTAATTTTGTACCAATGGCGGCACATGTACAAGGTATGGTTGTCTATAATAAAAATACAGCTGGGAATGTTACGCCTGGTTATTATTATAATGATGGTACTCAGTGGGTGCGTATTGGCAGTAGCAATGGCGACTGGGCTCTTTTAGGTAACACTAACACTACCCCTGGCACTAGTGTTGGGCAAAATTATTTGGGCACAACGGATGCTAAAAATCTAGTATTTGCAACTGCTGGAGCAGAAAGAGCAAAAATTAGTGGTACAACAGGAAATACGGTTATTGGAACCACTACTTTACCAACAGATATTAAATTGGAAGTAAGTGGTGGAACAAACAGTGGTGTGTTTGGGCATAGTGATAATGTAGGTGGATATTTAGGGAAACAAGGAAATATTACAATCGGTATCCCTACCCAAACTATGTTGGGCGCAGGTGTATATGCCACTAATCCTACCGCAGGTTATACCAGTGTATTCGCACAATCTACAGGTAATGCAACAGTTGCTGCATCCATTAATTACTCTAGCGTATGGATTGCAAATTATAATTATGTGCAGAATGCTTCCGCACTTTACAATCCCCCTGCAAGCTATAGTCAATTAAATATTACAAATTCATCTTTGGGTGGATTTCAAAGTGATATAAAAGGTTATAGCGATAGAGGGGCTACTTCCTCTAATCCTGCTTACACAGTTGGTGGAAATTTCACTGCTATAGCAAAAAATCAAGATGCTATGGGAGTAATAGGCTCAGCTTTCTCTGATGCTAATATAAGAATAGGTGGTTATTTTGAAGGAAATAATTATACTGGGACAAATAATGCGTATGCCTATGTAGGAGGAACCACAAATGGTGTTACAAATAGAAAAATAGTTGGAACTGGAACAGTATCTGAAATAGTTCCTACAAAGGAATATGGACGAATAACCCTGACCTGCCCTGAATCGCCTGAATATTGGTATCAAGATTATGGCGATGTACGGTTGGTTAATGGAAGGGCAACCATTCAACTGGACGAAATTTTGGCAGATGTAATTGTTGTAGATGAACAAAACCCAATTAGGGTTACCTGTACACCCGTAGGAATGCCTTATTTTAATGGAGTTACAATTATGAAACAAACAAATAACTCTGTAGAGATTTTAGAATTGAATGGGGGTAGACATTCAGGAAAACTTCAATATCAGATTGTTGTAAAACCAAAAACTAATTATGGAGAAGAGAGGTTTCCACAAGCCCCAGGCCCTGGATATCTTAAGGCTGACAAAGAGCCATTAGCGGCCAAAGCGAAAAATCAACCAAATGACGGACGTAAAATATTCTCATGGCCAGCAGACCACATTGTGTATAAATATAATCCTGAAGATATGGTTGGAATAGGTGATGTAGTCTCTGGTGGGCCTTATACAGGAAAAATTAAATTGGGTAATGGCAAATATGGGGAGGGGATGCCATTTGCAAATCCTCAAAAACCGGTTACATCCAATCAACCTATTGAAAACAAAACAGGAGCAATAGAAAATCAATCGCAAACTCCACAAATCGAAAATACTCCTATACTTAGTAATGAGAAACCGAATTTTCCAGAAGAATTAAAAGATAGGAATTAAATTAATTCAAATAAACTCCAAAAAGACCTCCGTTTTAAAAACGCGAGGTCTTTTCACTTTAAAAACTATCCTCAAAAAACCGCGTGTCCAATGACTTTACAGCGTATAGTTACAAACACGCCTTTTTATAGCCACAAATCTTAAAAAGTATTGCTGCTCATTTTTTGGGAATATTTATACCGAATTAAAATCTGCTCATAAAGGTTTGGTCTCTGTGTTTTGCCTTATTCTTCTTTTTTAAGCGGAGCACCCCTTCACTCTGTCAGTTCGAGCCTGCCTGCCGTAGGAAGGTGTTTTTCCGTTTAGCGATAGCGGTACGGAAAAATGTATCGAGAACGGCTTTAAATTCCCGCACTCCACAATCCGGTCTCGATTCAAATTTAAACTCGGCTGTCGCCTCCTTCAAATTTACCTACCAATAAAGGCAGGCAGGCTCGACCTGACAACGGGAAATAACAAATCTGTCATGCTGAGCGCAGTCGAAGCACCAAATTCCAAATTCCAAATTCCAAATCCCAAATCCCCAATAACAAATAACAAATAACAAATTCCAAATCAACAAATCCCACCGGTCCCTCTGGCCCCAAAGAGGGGAGGAGAGTTGTCTTTCAGTCCTGTTTCTTGATTCCCCTCCTACGGCGGGCGGGCTCTTTAGTCCTGTTTCCAACGAATCCCTTAAACTTTTTAAACCCCTAAACTTTTAAACTAATAACCAGTATTGTACCTTTGCCACTTCATTTAAAAAATATAAGAAAATGTCAAAATATGATGTAGCAATAATTGGTTCGGGCCCTGGGGGCTATGTGGCGGCAATCCGCTGCGCACAATTGGGAATGAAAACCGCAATCATTGAAAAATACAACGTTTTGGGCGGAACCTGCCTAAACGTGGGCTGTATTCCCAGCAAGGCGTTGTTGGATTCCTCGCATCATTACGAAGATGCCATGAAACATTTTGAGGAACACGGCATCGAGATTCCGGGCGAAATAAAGCTGAATTTCAAAAAAATGATTGAGCGCAAAACTTCGGTTGTGGACCAAACCACCAAAGGAATTGCTTTTTTGATGGACAAAAACAAAATTGACGTTTTCACGGGAATGGGTGCTTTTAAGGATGCAACCCATATTGAAATAACCAATGGGAAGAAAACCGAAACCATTGAAGCAAAAAACACAATAATTGCAACGGGAAGCAAGCCTTCAACGCTTCCTTTTATAAAATTGGACAAGGATCGAATCATCACTTCCACCGAAGCTTTAAGCTTAAAGGAAATTCCGAAACACCTCGTGGTTATTGGTGGCGGTGTTATTGGTTTGGAATTGGGACAAGTGTATCATCGTTTGGGTTCCGAAGTTTCCGTAGTGGAATATATGGACCGAATTATCCCAACAATGGATTCTGCCCAAAGCAAAGAACTGCTGAAAGTGATGAAGAAACAAGGTGTGAAATTTTACCTTTCGCATAAAGTTTCCGCAGTTTCCAAAAAAGGAAAAGAAGTGTCGGTGACCGCAACCGATAAAAACGATAAAGAAATAACTTTCAAAGGAGATTACTGCTTGGTTTCAGTAGGAAGAAAACCTTATACGGATGGTTTAAAAGCTGAAAACGCAGGTGTGAAAATCACCGAACGCGGAATGATTGACGTTAACGACCACCTTCAAACAAATATTAAAAACATTTACGCCATTGGCGATGTGGTTCGCGGTGCTATGCTTGCGCACAAAGCTTCGGAAGAGGGCGTTTTGGTCGCTGAAATAATTGCCGGACAAAAGCCACATATCGATTATAATTTAATACCCGGAGTGGTTTACACTTGGCCGGAAGTTGCTTCCGTTGGAAAAACAGAGGAGCAATTGAAAGAGGCAAAAGTGGAATACAAAATTGGCCAGTTCCCGATGCGTGCTTTGGGAAGAAGCCGCGCCAGTGGCGATACTGACGGATTTGTAAAAATTCTTTCCGACAAAAAAACCGATGAGGTTTTGGGCGTACATATGGTTGGCGCCCGTGTTGCCGATTTAATAGCGGAAGCAGTAGTAGCAATGGAGTACAGAGCTAGTGCAGAGGATATTGCCCGTATGAGCCACGCACATCCAACCTATGCAGAAGCAGTGAAAGAAGCTGCGCTTGCCGCAACTGATGATAGGGCGTTGCATATATAAATTTTAATTTTTATTATAGAATATTTTATTTTTTTATTGAATTACTGTTGCTTTCCAGGTTCTACTCGTTGGTGTAATAGCAGCAGCAGTTATATTTGTAATTCTAACTGTAACTGTATTTACTGCACTCACATAAGCATTCCAAATTAACCCAGATTGAATTGTACCATTGGGCGATACATTACAAGTGCTTCCAACCGTTGCTCCCGTAACGGTAATGGTCATTTCTGATGATGAGGCTGCTGAAATAGAACCAAAAGTCAGCGTTGCAGAATTTGTATATCCTTTAAATACTGTCTGTCGAGTGGTGGCAGGAGTAAAGTATAAGTTCGATCCATCATATTCCATTGCGCCAGCTTCAGGAGTGGTCAAATTGGTTCCACTGATAAATTTCAATGGTGCGCCTCCAGCAGCTGCGGTACCTCTTCTAATATGTAGACTTGCGGTGGGGTTTATCTCACCGAAACCAATATTTCCGGTGCTTCTTACAATTATTCGCTCTTCTTGACTAACACTTCCCATTGGGGTTGTATTAATTACAAATCTCGAGGGAGTGCTTCCTGAAGTGGCAACGCCATCCATGAAAAATCGAAAACCACCATTTTCTCGGATTGCTGTTCCGTCGTGGGTCTTTACAATAAAAGACCCAATCTCTCCGTTTGCAGCCAGAGGCCCTGGAGCCTCTAAAGTACCGCCAGTATTGTATAGGATAAAATTCGGAGGATTAGTATTTGCACTTGTTATTTGAAAATCATTGTCACCTGGACCTCTAAATTCAAATCTTTCTACAGGGTCGCTGGTGCCAAAACCAATACGCCCGTCATCGGTTATTACCATTGAAGTACCGGTAAGTTTAGCTCGTGTTGCATAAATTAGTTTATCGCCTTTGACGTTGGTGCCGGCCTTCCATTCCTCCGCTCCAATAGAAACCCATACATTATTGGGTGCATCCCAATAGTAGAGACCTTTGTCCTTTACTCCAACGGGAGTGGATAAAAAAACCATCATTCCATTTTGGGCCGTTCCAGGATCCTCCGATGGGAATACGTCAATTCTGGGTATTAATATACCATCTGTATTGGTAGGAGCCAAGGAACTCGATGAATTAATGTCTAAAATGCTTTTTGGGGAAGTTGTATTGATTCCAACCTGAGCGATTGCTGGTATGCAGAACAACACTAATAATGCACTGAGTGCTAGTGTAATTATTTTCATAGTAGGTGATAATTTGGGACTATCACTAACAATAATATGGAATAAAAAATAGAAATATGGTTTTTTATAAAAAAATATACCGTTTTTAGTTAAAATAGTATATTATTCAGTAAAAGTGTTCAATTTTAGTGCTTTTAAAAATTATTTATTAGTAAAATGAAAGTTTTCATTTCTTTTGTGGCTTCTACTTTTTCTTGGATTTCCTTCAGTTTGCCCATCATTCCCATTAAATCTCCAAACATAATTTTTCGTTTTTGGTTTGCTGCAAATTTACTACTTTGTGGTGCTATTCAACAACCTTTAATTATGCGAAAATTCGTTTTTCTTTCAATTGCTTCCCTTATTTTTGCGCCTTCAATAAACGCGCAGAAAACTTCAACAGCTATTATGAAAATTAATCCCCCGAAAGCCGAAAAAATTGCAAAAAAGCTTGAAAAGCACGGCGATGTTCGCACAGATAATTATTACTGGCTCAACAATCCCGAAAACGAAAAAGTGATTGATTATTTAAAGGACGAGAACAAATATTACGAAGCAATGACCGCGCACACCAAAAAGTTCAAAGAGGATCTTTTTGAGGAAATGAAGGCACGCATAAAGGAAGACGACCAATCGGTTCCCTACAAATTGAACGGATATTACTACATAACCCGCTACGAAACCGGGAAGGATTACCCAATCTACACTCGCAAAAAAGGTTCGTTGGATGCTTCCGAAGAAATCCTTTTTGATGTGAATGAAATGGCAAAAGATCATTCCTATTACAACCTTTCGGGGCTGAATGTTTCTGAGGACAACAAATTGGTTTCTTTCGGCGTGGATACTTTAAGCCGAAGAAAATATGACATCTTTATAAAAAACCTTGAAACGGGAGAAATTTATTCGGAAAAAATTCCTTTAACAACAGGAAGCGCCACGTGGGACAGCGATAATAAAGTGCTTTTTTACACACGAAAGGACGATAAAACCCTTCGCGCTAATAGAATTTACCGCCACACATTAGGTACGGACCCAATTACGGATAAACTTATTTTCACCGAAGAAGACGATACTTTTGGCACTTATGTTTACAAAACGAAGTCGAAAAAATACATCGTGATCGGTTGCTACAGTACCCTTACTTCAGAATACAGAGTTTTAAATGCCGATAATCCAACGGGCGAATTCAAAATATTTCAGCCGCGAGAGAGAGAGTTGGAGTACAGTATTTCACATTACGGAAACAATTGGTACGTGTTGACAAACAAAGACAAGGCGCTCAATTTCAAATTGATGAAAACTTCGGAAGACAAGACTTCCAAGGAAAATTGGGAAGATATGATTCCGCACAGAACGGATGTTTTGTTGGAAGATATTGACATTTTTAAGGATTATTTAGTGGTAAGCGAACGAAATAATGGACTTACACAAATTCGTATAAAAAAGTGGAAAGGCGATAATGATTATTATTTGCCTTTCGATAACGAAACCTATACTGCTTTCGCTACCCAAAACCCCGAGTTTGACACAAAAATTCTTCGCTACGGATACAATTCATTAAACACCCCGGCTTCGGTTATTGATTTCAATATGGAAACCAAAGAGAAAACTGTTTTGAAAGAAACCGAAGTCTTAGGCGGAAAATTTGATAAAAACAATTATGAAACTGAGCGTTTGTGGGCAACGGCTGCAGATGGTACAAAAATCCCGATGTCTGTTATTTACCGAAAAGGAATTAAAAAAGATGGCAAAAATCCAACTTTGATTTATGGTTATGGTTCCTACGGTTCCACCATTGACCCTTATTTTTCTACAGTGCGATTAAGCCTTTTGGACCGTGGTTTTATTTTCGCAATCGCCCACGTTCGCGGTGGGGAATATATGGGCCGGCAATGGTATGAGGATGGAAAACTGCTAAAAAAGAAGAATACATTTACAGATTTCATCGATGCTTCAAAATATTTGATTGAACAGGGCTATACTTCCAAAGCACATCTTTACGCTTCGGGCGGTTCCGCTGGTGGACTTTTGATGGGCGCCATCACAAATATGGCTCCCGAATTATACAACGGAGTAATTGCTTCAGTGCCCTTTGTTGACATTGTAACCACAATGCTGGACGATTCCATTCCTTTAACAACTGGAGAATACGATGAATGGGGAAACCCAAACGAAGTGGAATACTATAATTATATGAAAAGTTATTCACCATATGATAATGTAGAAACGAAAACGTACCCAAATATGCTTGTAACAACGGGTTTGCACGACAGTCAAGTGCAATACTGGGAACCTGCAAAATGGGTTGCAAAACTTAGAGATTTAAAAACCGACAATAATATTCTTTTGTTACAAACCAATATGGATGCTGGTCATGGCGGGGCTTCCGGACGTTTTGAAGCGTTGAAGGAGGTTGCAATGGATTACGCTTTTTTATTGGATTTGGAAGGAATTAAGGAGTAATTAAAATAATTTCTTACCTTTGTGCGGTTAAAATCTGCCCGTGCGATTTCCTTTATAGGGAGGCAGGCGGGTTTCAGTTTCAAACTGAAGTCATTTTAAAACGAACTCCCTCTTTATGAAAGAAGAAATAAAAGCCCACAATAACGTGTTGGAACTTATAGGCAACACACCGTTGATTAAGCTTAACAAGATTGCCCGAGAAATGAAGGGTAATTATTTCGCAAAAGTTGAAGCGTTCAATCCCGGGCACTCTACCAAAGACCGCATTGCACTTTATATTATTGAAGAAGCCGAAAGAACAGGAATCCTTAAACCGGGCGATACCATTATTGAAACCACCAGTGGCAACACAGGTTTCAGTTTAGCAATGGTAAGCATTATAAAAGGTTACGAATGTATTTTGGCAGTTAGCTCGAAATCATCGGCAGACAAAATTGATATGCTGAAAACAATGGGAGCCAAGGTTTATGTTTGCCCAGCCCACGTTAGTGCAGATGATCCACGTTCGTATTACGAAGTGGCTAAAAAACTTCACAGTGAAATAAAAGGTTCGGTGTACATCAACCAATATTTCAACGAGTTGAACATTGATGCACACTACCTAACCACAGGTCCCGAAATTTGGGAACAGACTGCTGGAAAAATCACACACTTGGTAGCTTGCAGCGGAACTGGAGGAACAATATCTGGCGTGGCCCGTTTTTTAAAAGAAAAAAACCCGAACATACGAGTTATAGGAATTGACGCTTACGGCTCCGTTCTTCAGAAATATCACCAAACCAAAGTGTTTGACGCGAATGAAATCTATCCATACCGAATTGAAGGTCTGGGTAAAAATTTAATTCCAACGGCTACGGATTTCAATATAATTGACAAATTTGTAAAAGTTACTGACGAAAGCAGCGCACATACCGCACGCGAACTGGCAAAAACAGAAGGCCTATTTGTGGGTTACACCAGCGGCGCGGCAATGCAAGGTTTAAAACAGTTGGAAGCAGAAGGCGAATTTGACGAGAACAGCAACATTGTTGTTATTTTCCCAGACCACGGTTCACGCTATATGAGCAAGATTTACAACGACGAATGGATGAGCCAGCAAGGTTTCTTTGATTCTGAATCTGCCGAGATACATAAGATTGAATACATAAAATAATTTTAGACTTACGATTTATGATTTATGGAACCGGTTGAGCATTTTTCAATCGGTTTTTTATTAATGTAGGCGCGAGGTTAATCGCGCGCCTACGAAACCTAAAATCTCACGGCTAAAATCTAAAATCTAATTTTAATTTAATTATTTTTGTCCCACATTTTTAACAAAAGTTTTGATGAAAGATTTATTTGCAAAAATATATAAAGATAAAGGTCCGTTGGGAAAATGGGCTGAACAAGCAGAAGGCTATTTTGTGTTTCCAAAACTAGAAGGTCCAATCTCCAACAGAATGAAGTTCAAAGGCAAAGAAGTAATCACTTGGAGCATCAATGATTATTTGGGCCTTGCCAACCATCCAGAAGTTCGGAAAGTAGATGCCGAAGCCGCAGCAAAGTGGGGCTCTGCTTACCCAATGGGCGCTCGAATGATGAGTGGCCACACTGATCTTCACGAACAATTGCAACGAGAACTCGCAGCATTTGTTAATAAAGAAGCGGCTTATCTCTTGAATTTCGGGTACCAAGGAATGGTTTCAACTATAGATGCCCTCGTTTCAAAGGACGATGTGATTGTTTATGATGTTGATGCACATGCTTGTATTATTGACGGGGTTCGACTTCATTTGGGGCAACGCTTCACCTATAGGCACAACGATATGGAAAGTATCGAAAAAAACCTGCAGCGCGCCACCAAAGTTGCCGAAAAAACTGGCGGCGGAATTCTTCTTATTTCCGAAGGTGTTTTCGGAATGCGCGGCGAGCAGGGAAAATTGAAAGAAATTATTGCACTTAAGAAAAAATACAATTTCCGCTTTTTTGTAGATGATGCCCACGGTTTCGGAACACTAGGTAAAACAGGTGCCGGAGCAGGCGAGGAGCAAGGCGTGCAGGATGGAATTGACGTATATTTTGCCACTTTCGCAAAATCTATGGCGAGTACAGGTGCGTTTATTGCCGGCGATGAGGAAATAATGAATTACCTAAAATACAACCTGCGTTCACAGATGTTTGCAAAATCATTGCAGATGGTTTTGGTGGAAGGCGCATTGAAGCGTTTGGATATGATCCGAACTATGCCCGAACTGAAAGAAAAGCTTTGGGAAAACGTAAATGCCTTACAAGGCGGACTAAAAAAGAGAGGTTTTGATATTGGAACAACGCAAAGTTGCGTTACGCCAGTATATTTGAAAGGAAGCATTCCTGAAGCGATGGCATTAGTAAAAGACCTTCGCGAAAATCACGGAATATTCTGTTCTATAGTGGTATATCCTGTTATACCTAAGGGATTGATTCTTTTAAGAATGATACCAACAGCTACACACACAATGAAGGATATTGATGAAACTTTGGAAGCTTTTTCAGCAATCCGTGAGCGATTGGAGAATGGAACTTACAAACGTCTTTCTGCGGCTGTTGCTGAGGCAATGGGAGAATAAAAAAAATTCCTGCGAAGGCAGGAATCTCAATATTGAAAATCCACCTTTTTTGGGTGGATTTTTTTATTAAATATCCTTCCTAAAAGTACTCCGCTCTTTATGTTGTACCGGATTATAATCCTTCCATAGCAATTGCACGGCCGTGTTTTCCTTTAACTCAGGGTTGGTTTCAACGGTGTGTATTCCTTTTGAATTGAAAAGGTGTTGCATTTCTTCAAAAATAATTGCAGTTACGCCTTTGCCTTGGTACTCGGGATCAATTCCTATTAAATAGAAAGCAGCGGTATCGTTCTTTTTCTGCGCTTGAAGTATATAATTCCACCCAATTGGGAACAATTTTCCGTTCGCTTTCTTCAAGGCCTTTGAAAAAGAGGTCATCACGATTGAAAAGGCAATCAATTTTCCTGTTTCATCTTTTATACAGCAAATGTAATCTGGGTGGATAAAACTGAAGTATTTCTCTTTGTAATAATCAATTTGATATTGCTGAATAGGTACAAACGTTTGGAGCGTATTATAAGTCTTATTAAGCAAACCGAACATGTCATCCACATAAGGCAAAATTTCTTTTTTGTCCTTAAATCGAATCACTGAAAGTTTATAGCGCTCACGCACAATCTTCGAAAACTTGGCAACTTTTTCAAAAATAGTATTCGGAATTTTGAGTCTGTATTCCACCCAAGTTGCCTGCTTCTCAAAGCCTAATTTTTCAAGATGTTCTGCGTAGTAAGGGTAGTGATACCAAGTAATCATGGTGTTCATTTCTTCAAATCCCACAGTGAGGATTCCGGCTTTTTCCATATTGCTGAAACCTACGGGGCCTTCGGCGTATTCCAGGTTGTGTTCACGACCTTTTTCATAGGCTTTTTCGAGTAGGGCTTTGGTCACTTCAATATCGTCAACCATATCCAACCAACCGAAACGGATTTTTTTCTTTCCCTGTTCGTTTACTTCCAAATGGTTCAGAATTACCGCAATTCGCCCAACGATTTCACCATTTTTATAAGCTAAATAATACCAAGCATCCGCATTCTTAAAAACAGGGTTTTTTTTAGTATCCAAGGTTTCCATTTCGTCTTTAATAAGCGATGGAACCCAGTATTTACTGTCTTTGTAAAGTTTGAAGGGGAAAGTGACAAATTTTTTAAGATCACTTTTGGAGGTGGTTTGTTTTACAGTAATCATATTCAAAATGCTATTGTTCGCCGTTGTCTTCAAGATTCAATTCGTCTTTGCGTTCTTGTTTTTTATTCTTTGCTTTTTCTTCCTTCTTTTCTTTTTTGATAGCTTTATCTTCCAAAAATTCATCCTTGTTGTGCATATCAAAACGGTACGCCATTCCAGCTCTTGCGTAAAATTTTGAAGGTGTATCCTTAAAGCTGTAGGTAAGCGAAAGATCTACTTGCAAATTTCCATTAACCAGTGCAGCAGCTCCACCACGAACCAATTGGTCTGAATAGAAATCACTTTTTAAACCTTGGTTTTCAAGAAAAACTGAAAAATAGCGGTTGGTTGCGTGTGTGAGGGTAACAATATAGCCGTATGTGGGGAAATCAGTTGTCACTCGGTCAACAATTATATTAGTCACAAAAACCCACCCACCAATAAAATTGTTTTGCGTGGAAAGCACCAATTTCGGACTAATTTTGGCTTCTGCTTCGGGCGTAAATGGATTGTCTGCAAAGTCAAAATTAGCACCTGCATAGATTGAAATTGCAGGAATTAAATCTTTCCATTGGTTTTTATGGTTCGCCTTCCAACTATACAGATTAGGGCCTTCTAAATCGCGTTTTCTGTATGGGTCGTAAACCAAATATTTCGCGCCCAGTGTATTGCTTTTAAAGTTTGAAAGACTGTATTCCCTTGCAGAGGAGGACCGATTATCAGTAACCTTGTTCGATTGAAATTCGCCCATCAAGCTAACTTCCAGCCGTTCTTTCCAAAAACCGTATCGAATGGAATAATCTATAGCCAATCCGTTGGTTTCAGTTTTCAAAAGATTGTGTTTTTCCTTTCCGTAGCTTATTCCGGATTCAAACTGAAGCACGTTGGTGCCTACCGAAAATGCCCCCTGGGACCCGCCGGGACGGTTGGTGTTTATCATTTCGGTGTATTGTGCCGAAGCATTTGAAAAAGTTATAAAACACAGCAGAAATAAATAGGGAAGTTTGAGGTTCATAGAATGTTCGGTTTAGTTCAAAGATATAGGAATTTACCATTAATTTAATAGTCAATATTCGTCTTTTTCTACTTCAATCCTTATTTTTGGGCATAATTTGACAATTATGATGACATTCCTAAAAACGATATTAATCGTTCTTCTGGTATATTACGGGCTAAAGTTTCTTATTAAACTCGTAACCCCTTATTTAATGCGTTATATTTCGAAAAAAGCTGGACAACAATTTGAGCAATTTTTCGGTAATACTCCAGATATGAACACCCAGCGTGAAAAAGAAGGAAGCATAACCATCGATAAAAATCCACAGAGTAATTCACGAACAAGTAAAAAAGTTGGGGAATATGTGGAGTTTGAGGAGGTGGAATGATGAGACGTTTTGACCCACGACGTTTTGACTTACGGCGAATAGGCACAAATTTTTTAGTCGTGCATCAAATTGTCGTGGTTCGTGTTTCTCTTTTCAGTCGTGTATCAAACCGTCGTGGTTCGTGTTTCCCTTAACTCGTGGTTCGTGTTTCCAAAAATATTCCCTAATTTCCCCACTTCATATCCATACATCAAATTATGCAGCCCAACTATAAAAAATTTCTTCCCCATTTAGTTGTTTTCGTTTTGTTTATCGTTGCCGCACTGGCCTATTTCAATCCAGTTTTGCAGGGTAAAAAAATATTCCAAAGTGATATTGTACAATATTCAGGGATGGCAAAACAGCAAAACGATTTTAGAAAGGCTACGGGCGAAGAAACCTATTGGACCGATGCGGCTTTCGGCGGAATGCCAACCTATCAATTGGGTGCAAAATATCCAAACAATTACATAAAACAACTCGATCTGGCAATTCGTTTTCTGCCTCGTCCGGCTGATTATCTGTTCCTTTATTTAATAGGAATGTACATTCTCCTTTTGGTACTTAAAGTAGATTATAAATTGGCTTTTCTCGGCGCTTTGGCCTTTGGATTTTCAACCTATTTGATAATTATTTTGGGCGTTGGCCACAACGCAAAAGCACACGCTATTGCTTATATGCCATTCGTTTTAAGCGGAATATTTCTGACTTTCCGCGGAAAATATCTCTGGGGCTTTTTATTGCTGACGGTCTCCATGGCGTTGGAATTGGTGGCAAACCACTTTCAAATGACGTATTATTTGATGCTTTTGGCAGTAATAATCGGCATCGTTTATTTGATTGATGCTTTTAAAAAGAAATTGCTGCCACATTATTTTAAAGCAGTTGGTATAATGGTCGTTGGGGTTTTGGTTGCATTGGGCTTGAACGCCACAAATATTCTTGCCACCAAAGAATACGCTGATACTTCAACGCGTGGAAAAACTGAATTGACCATCAACGCAGACGGCACACCGAAAGACAACAAAACAGGTCTCGATTTCGATTATATAACCGAATACAGCTACGGAAAGCTGGAAAGTTTCAATCTGTTCATTCCCCGTTTTATGGGTGGGGGCTCTAGTGAACTTTTTCCAGAGGATTCTAAAACAGTTGAAAACCTGATAAGGTCACAAATATCTTCCGATGAAGGTAACCAAATTTTAAGTTATGTGAATATGTACTGGGGAGAACAACCAATAGTTGCAGCTCCAGCATATATCGGAGCCATTATTATTTTTCTATCCATTTTAGCATTGTTCTTAATACGCGGGAGATTGAAGTGGTGGGTTGTTTCTGCATTTGTTTTGACGTTGCTTCTATCGTGGGGTAAAAACTTCAGTGGGCTAACAGAATTTTTTATAGATTATGTTCCGTTTTACGATAAATTCCGTGCGGTATCTTCAATTCAAGTTATTATCGAACTGATTCTTCCAGTACTTGCTGTCGTTGGTCTGCACCAGTTTTTCAATAAGTTTGAAAGAGAGAAAGAGAAGAAAAAAGCTTTAATCTGGTCATCTGGATTAGTTATTGGCATTACTGTAATTTTTTATCTCTTTAAAAGTTCATTGTTCAGTTTCTCTACTGAAACTGACCGCTTGGTTGCAGAACATTTTAAACTTCCATATTCCTTCATTGAAAGTTTGCGGGAAGACAGGATGTCTTTAATGTCAGAAGATACGCTTAGGTCATTAATATTTATAGTTTTGACAGCAGGTACATTATGGCTTTTTATTAAAGGAAAGCTGAAAAAAAGTTTTGCGATAGCAGTACTTTCAATATTGATTCTTTTTGATTTAGTGGGAATTGACCGAAGATATGTCAATAGTGAAGAGAAAAAAGATAATGGAATGAAGCAATGGGTGACAGAACGAGAATTGGAGCAGCCTTTTACTGAAAACGGTGCCGATATTCAAATTTTAAAGGACGAAGGCCATTACCGCGTTTATGATGCCACCACCAACGCTTTCAACAGCGGTCGCGCCAGTTATTACCACAATGCGCTGGGTGGCTATCACGCTGCAAAGCCTGGACGGATGCAGGATTTGTTTGAGTTTTATATCAGCAAAGGCAACATCGGGATTCTAAATATGATGAATGTGCGCTACATCATTACGCAAACTAAAAACGGCGGACCTGTAGCGCAACGAAATCCGTATGCTAACGGCGATGCTTGGTTTGTTGAAAACGTAATTCCCGAGGAAAATGCGAATGAGGAAATTCAGCTTTTGTACAGTTTGGATACCAAAAAAACGGCAATTGTCAACAAAGAATTCCTTTCAAAAATCCCGAACCAAAAAATAGAAAGAGACAGCACCGCAACCATTGAACTTTTCAGCTACCAGCCAAATAAATTGGTTTACGAAACTTCCACAAAATCGCCCCAATTGGCAATCTTTTCGGAAGTGTATTATCCAATGGGTTGGAACGCATACATAAACGGAAAACCTGCGGAATACTTCCGGGCTGATTATACTTTGAGAGCCATGGTAATTCCCACAGGAAACAATAAAATAGAATTCAAGTTCGAACCTAAGGTCATTCAAACGGGAAGTACCATTTCATTGGTTAGCACTATCGTTTTTCTTTTGATTTTATTAAGCGGATTGTATTTTGCTTTTCGGAAAAAAGAAGTGAAAGAATAAATGAAACGCGCCCTAATCATCACATACTATTGGCCTCCAGCGGGCGGTCCGGGCGTACAGCGATGGTTAAAATTTGTAAAGTATTTTAGGGAATATGGTGTGGAACCGATTGTTTACGTTCCCGAAAACCCAAATTATCCATTAGTTGACAAAAATCTTTCTTCGGAAATTCCTTCGGATATTGAAATCATAAAACAGCCTATCAACGAGCCGTACCGTTTTGCGAAACTTTTATCAAAAAAGAAAACCAAAAAGATAAGCAGCGGCATTATTTCCAAAAAGGAGATTTCCGCGATGGAAAAGCTGATGCTTTACGTTCGCGGCAATTTTTTTATTCCCGATGCGCGCGTTGGTTGGGTGAAACCTTCGGTTGAATTTCTTTCAAAGTATATTGCTGAAAATCCTGTAGATGTTGTGATAACAACGGGTCCGCCACACAGTCTTCACTTAATTGGAATGCAGCTTCAAAAAGGATTGAACGTAAAATGGATTGCAGATTTTCGCGATCCGTGGACTACAATTCATTACCACAAATCACTTCGGTTAAATAATGCTTCGGAACGAAAACACAAGGAATTGGAGGCTTTGGTTTTAAAGTCAGCAGATATAATTACCGTAACCAGCCCAACGACAAAGAAAGAGTTTGAAATGATTACAGAAACCCCAATTGAGGTTATTACCAACGGTTTTGACATTTCCGAAGAAATCAACTTTGAAATGGATTCCAACTTTTCAATTTCACATATTGGCTCACTTTTAAGCGAACGGAATCCAGAAATTTTGTGGAAGATACTCGCTGAAATTTGCAGAGAAAACCCTTCTTTCAAAAATAATTTACAACTTAAATTTGCAGGAGCCGTAAGCGGTGAAGTAAAAAAAAGTCTTGAAAATTTTCAGCTTATTGAAAACTGTAATTTTTTGGGCTATGTTTCCCATTCCGAAGCTTTAAAACTGCAGCATCAAAGTCAAGTATTGCTTTTGGTGGAAATAAATAGTCCGGAAACCCGCGCCATCATTCCGGGTAAGCTTTTTGAATATATGGCTGCCAAACGCCCTATAATCGCGTTGGGACCAAAGGAAAGCGATATTGAAGGAATTATTGCTGAAACGAAATCTGGCAAATTCTTCGGCTATTGGGATAATGATGAATTAAAGACAGAAATCCTTCAATTATATGAACAATTCAAGACAGGAGATTTAACAATCGCTTCCGAAGGAATTGAAAAATACAGTAGGAGGGAACTGACAAAGGAGATGGCCTCTCTCATATTTCTTGCCGCTGAGGGAAACAGTTAAACATCATCCCTAAATAGATTCTTAAATATGCTGTTTAGTAGGTTCTCTGGCCTAAGTGTTTTCCACTTCTCTACATTGCCCTGACTTTCAATAAATTCGGAGTTTTACAAAAAACATCACCAGTGATAAAGACCTTAGCATCTCATCACTTGCAAATTGCAGTTGATGCCGTTTGGCTCTTTTTCGATGGTGCTTTTCTGTGTGGGAAGTTTTATTATATAATCACTAAAGCTTCCAATGTGATTTAAATCATTCTTATTCACCAAAATCATCGCTATATTTGATTTTTTTGTTTTCTATATGAATGGAACAAACGCTTTACTAACCCGCACAAAATCATTTTTCGCCGAAATCGGTGATATGACTTTGTTCGCCGGGCGTTTTTTCAGGGAAGTGTTCAGTCCGCCCTTCGAGTTTAAGGAACTGCTGCGCCAATGCTACAATATGGGCAACCGATCCTTACTTTTAGTGGGTGTGACGGGGTTTATCCTGGGGCTTGTGTTCACGCTACAGTCGCGGCCCACCTTGATGCAGTTCGGTGCAGAATCCTGGATGCCTTCCATGGTGAGTCTTTCTATTGTTCGCGAAATTGGTCCTGTAATAATCGCTCTTATCTGTGCTGGTCGAATTGGTTCTGGAATTGGCGCAGAGCTCGGCTCTATGCGTGTTACAGAACAGATAGACGCGATGGAGGTTTCTGGTACAAACCCTTTTAAATATTTAGTGGTTACCCGTATTGCGGCCACTACCTTGATGTTGCCGTTGTTGATAATTATGGGAGATGCCATCGCTCTTTTGGGTTCTGCCATTATTGAAAATTTAAAAGGCGATGTTTCCTATTTACTCTATTTTAACCAAGTTTTTGATGCGCTAAAATTTGGTGATATAATTCCTGCAACAATAAAATCCGTGTTCTTTGGCTTTGCCATCGGTTTGGTGGGTTGCTATAAGGGCTATTATTGTTCCAAGGGAACCGTCGGGGTTGGAGAGGCGTCAAATTCCGCTGTGGTCTATATCTCAATGCTGCTCTTTGTAATTGATTTTATCGCCGTTTTTGTAACCGATATATTTTTTGAAATCTAAATGAATTCCAAGGCAAACATAAAACCCGTACTAGAGTTGAAAAATCTGCACAAAAGTTTTGGAGACAACCATGTGTTGAAAGGTTTCAACCTAAAGCTTATTGAAGGCGAAAACTTGGTGATTATGGGTAAGTCTGGTTCTGGAAAATCGGTAATGGTAAAATGTTTGGTGGGTCTAATTCAGCCGGACAGCGGAAGTATTACTATTAAAGACCAAGACATTACCACTATGGGCCAAAAGGAACTGGATTTGCTTCGCACTGAAATAGGCTTTCTTTTTCAAGGAAGTGCCCTGTACGATTCCATGACCGTTCGTGAAAATCTGGAGTTCCCGTTGCGGCGCCATAAAGATAAAATAGAAAATTTTCAAGGAACCGAAGTTTTGGTAAAGGAAGCCTTGGAAAATGTAGGCCTGGCGCATGCCATAGATTTGATGCCCGCAGAACTTTCAGGTGGAATGCAGCGGCGTGTTGCTATGGCGCGGGCGTTGATACTGAAACCGAAAATCATTATGTATGACGAACCCACTACGGGTTTAGACCCCATCACTGCTAAGGAAATTATTCAGTTGATGCGAAATATTCAAAAAAAATATAATACTTCCTCCCTCATCATCACACACGATGTGGACTGTGCAAGAGTAATCTCAAACCGGATGATTTTGTTGGTGGATGGAATCAATTATGCCGAAGGGACATTTGGAGAGCTTTCAAATTCCGAAGACCCCCAGGTTCAAGCATTCTTTAAAAACTAATGTTATGGGAAAATCAACTTCAAAAAAAATAATGGTAGGTGTTTTTGTGGTGGTGGGAACAATTCTTCTTGTTGCTGCACTTTATTTTATTGGAAATAAGCAACATTTGTTCAGTAAAAATATTGAGCTCTATGCTACTTTCGGAAACGTGAATGGCTTAACCTTGGGCAACAACGTGCGCTATTCCGGAATTAACGTGGGCACCGTGAGTAAAATAGAGATGATTGATGAGGGAACCATCACCATCCAGATGTTGGTGGAAGATAAAACTTCACGGTTCATCAAAAAAGACGCCATTGCGTCCATAAGTTCGGACGGGCTGGTGGGCAGTATGGTGGTAAACATAATTCCCGGAAAAGATGAAGTTGCAAAGCAGGTTGTTTCGGGCGACACCATAAAATCGTATAGTAGAATTGGTGCAGACGATATGCTTTCCACGCTGAACACCACCAATGAAAACGCTGCCTTATTGACTTCAGATTTGTTGAAGATAACCAATAAAATCATTGAAGGGAAAGGCACTTTGGGCGCATTGGTTAACGATACTTTGTTGGCGCAGGACATCAGACAGTTTGTGGTAGAACTCAAAAAAACCACTGCGGGCACATCTACTGCAATTTCCCAAATCAATACTATTATTTCGAAAATAAATTATGAAGAAAGCGCCGCGGCAGTGCTTTTGAGCGATACTGTTTCCGCCAACCAAATTAAAAAAGTATTTGCCAACCTTGAAAAATCGAGCAAAGATATCAATGAAGTAACCAAAAATTTAGATGAATACCTTAAGGAAATAAAATCTGGAAAAGGAACTTTGAACTATGTTACGCAGGATGAGGTTTTGATTAAAAATATTGACTCTACAATGATCAACATCAAAGAAGCTGCGGAGAAATTAAACGAAAATATGGAAGCCCTCAAACACAATTTTCTTTTTCGGGGATATTTCAGGAAACTGGAGCGACAGGAAAGGAAAGAAGCTGAGAAAAACTGATTTAAAAGTGGTATTTTCGTTCTTTAAAAACCAACCAAAAAAAATTGTTGCATGCTCCATAATTTAAAAGAAAATTTCACCCATCTTTTTGAAGAAGCTTTAATTGAAGAAATTAATCAAGTTGGCACTTTAAGGGAAATAAAGGAAGGCGAGAAACTCATTGAAATTGGCGACTATGTGCGGTCCATGCCCTTGCTCATTTCTGGAGCGGTAAAAATTTTAAGGGAAGACGATGACGGCGATGAGCTATTGCTCTATTTTTTGGAGCGCGGCGATACCTGTGCGATGACCTTGACTTGCTGTTTGGGTCAGACCAGAAGTGAAATACGCGCTATCGCGGAGCTCGATACAACCTTGATTATGATACCCATTCAAAAAATGGAAGAATGGACGGGCAAGTATAGAAGTTGGCGCAATTTTGTGTTCCAAAGTTACCACGCCCGCCTTATCGAAATGTTGGAAACCATAGACAGCATTGCGTTTTTTAATATGGATGAGCGCTTGGTGAAATACCTTCAAAACAAACAAAAGGTAACAAACGATTCTTTGATCAATTCCACCCATCAGGAAATAGCTTATGAGCTTCACACCTCGCGGGTGGTGGTTTCGCGTTTGTTGAAAAAATTGGAATCGCTGGGAAAAATTGAACTTTACCGAAATAGCATTAAAATAGTTTCGCTGTAGTTTTAAGGCTGTGGTTCTTTCGTATATATTGTTTGAATTGTAACCTTTGTTACTGCCACGAATGTTGTTTAAATTTACATTTGAAGTGTTTACAACCAATAACTTGACTTATGAAATTTTTAACTTCACTTTTTTTAATTGCCCTTTTTACCGCCTGCAATACCAACAATCGAAGCGAATATTTGGCGATGGCAGAAAGTAATGAATTCCCTGAAATGGAAATCATACAGGAACATCCCGGAAAGCAGTTGATGGAAAACAATTGTTACGTTTGCCACAATCCAAAAACTTCAGAGGAAGCGATGATTGCACCACCTATGATAGCTGTGAAAATGCATTATATTTCTGAGGATACTTCAAAAGAGGATTTTGTAAAAGCGATGATTGATTGGGCCAAAAACCCTTCCGAAGAAAAGTCAAAAATGCCTGGAGCAATTAAGAAATTTGGATTGATGCCATACCAGTTTTATCCGGAAGAAACCATTCAGCAAATAGCAGATTATATATTTGATAGTGAGATCGAGGAACCTGTTTGGTTTGAAGAACACTTCAATAAAATGCACGGCGATAGCTCGGGAATGAAAGGGAAAATGGGTCGAGGAAAAGGAATGGGCAGAAACCAAGTTAACAGAAACACACAACTTTCTATAGAGGAGCGCGGAATGCAAATGGCCCAAACCACCAAAACCGAATTGGGCAAAAACCTAATGGGTCAAATCCAGAAAAACGGCGTGATTGCAGCCCTAGATTTTTGTAATATTCAAGCGCTGCCAATTACTGATAGTATGGCCACTTTTCATAAATCATACATAAAACGGGTTACAGACAAACCTAGGAACCCTAAAAACATAGCAAATGCTGCAGAGCTGCAATATATTGAAACTTTCAAAAAGCAAGTGGCAGCCGGCGAGGAGATAAAACCAATTGTTACCACAATGGGCAAGGAGGTAGCGTTTTACTATCCAATAACAACGAATTCTATGTGCTTAAAATGCCACGGAACTCCCGGAAAGGAATTGGAAATGCTTACTTTGTCCAAAATAAAGGAGCTTTATCCGAGCGATTTAGCTACAGGCTATGGCGAAAATGAAGTACGCGGAATTTGGAGTATCCATTTTAATGAGTAGTATGAATTTAGACGAAGTATTTTGGAATGATAGATACATTGCCGGCGAGATGGGTTGGGACATTGGTTACGTTTCCACGCCATTGAAGGAATACATCGATCAACTTTCGGATAAAAACCTTAAAATTTTAATTCCCGGTGGCGGTAATTCCTATGAGGCGGAATATTTTGTGAAGAATGGGTTTTCCAATGTTTTTGTTGTTGATATTTCTTCTATTCCCCTTAAAAATATAGCCAAACGAGTTCCGTCTTTTCCAAAGAAAAATCTTTTGCATTCAGACTTTTTTGAGCTCAACGACACTTTCGACCTTATTTTGGAACAGACTTTTTTTTGTGCGCTGGAACCAAGTCTTCGGAAGGAATATGTTTCAAAAATGTACCAATTGCTAAAACCTGAAGGTAAGTTAGTAGGACTGCTTTTCAACATTCCATTGAATGACGATAAACCCCCTTTTGGTGGAAACAAAGCTGAATATAAATCTCTTTTTTCAGAAAAATTCAGAATCGTGAAAATGGAAACGGCCTATAATTCCATTCTGCCGAGATCAGGAAATGAATTGTTTGTTAATTTCGTAAAAAAATAAATCGGATGCCCAAAAGAATTCCAAATTGAAAATTTCTTCAAAAGATATAATCTTTGTACTGCTTCAAATTGTACTTTTTATTGCATTCACGTTTGAAATCAAAGCAATAAAAATATTTTTCCCGTCTATTATATTTTGGTTTGGGGTGGTTATTTTTGTGTTTGGGGCTTTAATTACTGTGGTTGCGGTATTGCAGCTCAACGTACATTTGTCGCCATTTCCAAGTCCGTTACCGGGCGCGAAGCTTATTGAAAATGGGGTTTACGGGTTTGTTCGCCATCCTATTTATACAGGCATTATTTTGGCTTTTTTCGGATATGCACTCATCTGTGATTCGGGGTACAGACTACTGATTTCCGCCGCATTATTTGTGTTGTTTTATTATAAATCCGTTTATGAGGAAAATAGGCTTATTGATGTTTTTCCGAAGTATTCAGAATATAAGACCCGTACGGGCAGGTTCTTTCCTAAAATATTTTCTATTGATTGAATTTTCGATAACGGTATAGCTGACAACCCACAACCGATTTTTCAATCCAGTTTTACCCCAAAAGATAAATCTCCCGCATCGCCCAAGCCCGGAACTATATAACCACGACTGTTCAGCGCATCGTCCACGGCGGCAATCCAGAGTTGGGTGTTTTTTGGGAAGATTTCTTCAACAAGCTTTATCCCTTCGGTGGAACCAATGATTGAAATGAGATGTATTTGTTTTGGAGTACCGTGGTTTTTTATCGCTTTTAGAACGTTTTCGAATGTTTTCCCCGTAGCGAGCATCGGGTCAGCGAGTATCAAGGTTTTACCTTCAAGGGAAGGCGATGCCAAATATTTTACGATAACCTCAAAGGCATCGCCGTCATTGGGATGGTGCCGATAGGCCGAAACAAAGGCATTTTCCACACCGTCAAAACAATTTAAAATACCTTGGTGCAAGGGCAGGCCGGCCCGCAGGATGGAACACAGCACTAGTTTGTCTTTCGGCACGTTTACCATTTTTTTACCTAATGGAGTTTTCACCGAAACAGCGTGGTATTCCAAGGTTTTGCTTATTTCATAACTCAACATTTCGCCAATGCGCTCAATGTTTTTTCTGAAACGCATCGCATCCTTTTGGATGGAAACATCGCGCATTTCCAGAATGTATTGGTTTATGATGGAATTCTCTTTGCTGAAATCGTGGACGGTCATAATTTAAAGGAATTGGTACGAAGTTAAAATTTCTTGATGACGAACGGTATAATTCAGTAGACATTTTTTTTCAATTATACTTTATTATTTTGCACAATTTTAAAATTGATTTCTGTGTTACTAGAAAAATCGATTGCCAAATTGATAAATATCATACGTCATTTGGGAATTATTATATATTTTAGCGTTGAATGAAAACCTTAATTGCAATCTCCCTTTCATTTCTCGTTTTTTTTCAAAGCGCAGGGCTTGGCGTGACGGATATTTTTCTGTTCGGGCGTTTTGTGGAACACGCAGAATATCATTCCGAAAACTATGGTGATGATTTTTTTACCTTTTATGAAAAACATTACGGTTCTTTAAAAGCTGAGCACCAGAAAAATTATAACGAGGAAAAGCAAGAGCACGAGGAGCTGCCTTTTCAGCATATTTCTTGCCATCACGTGTTGACTGATGTTGTGCTTGTTCCTTATGAGATTCCCATATTAAGAGGGGAAATATTCATTCAACATTCCCACACCTTCTATTATCAGAATCTATATTCCTCCTTGGAAAAAGTTTCTATCTTCCAACCCCCAAAATTTGCATAACTAAATAGGTCCTATTTGGAAGCATCCTAGTTCCAATTTTTTTTTGCGGCCTTCTTTTACTGTTCCAGTGTTTGGGACGGTTTTCAAACAATTCCATTGTTTCATATTTCGATAGTTTTTCTGTTGAAAAACAAAGATCAATTTAGTTATGCTCTCAAAAATCATTCAATTCAGTATAAAAAACAAACTAATCATCGGGTTGTTCACGATGGTACTGATAGGCTTTGGCGTGTATTCGCTCACGCAGCTTTCCATCGGTGCCGTGCCTGATGTTACAAACAATCAAGTTCAGGTAATCACTACTTCCCGCAACCTTTCCACGCAGGATATGGAGCAATTCATAACCTACCCAGTGGAATTGGAAATGGCGAATCTGCCTGGGGTAATCGAAATCCGTTCCACTTCAAAATTTGGACTTTCAGTAGTTACCATTGTTTTTGAGGAAAACATGGGTGCTTATTTACCCAGACAGCTCATTGCTGAAAAAATCCGTTCTGCCACAGAAAACATACCCGAAGGTTTTGGTACCCCACAAATGGGCCCGATAACAACTGGTCTCGGTGAAATCTATCAGTACATTCTCAATGTAAAACCTGGTTTTGAGGATAGATATTCAACAATGGAGCTTCGCACAATTCAAGATTGGATCGTTAAAAGACAGCTTTCCGGAATTCCCGGCGTAGTAGAGGTAAACACTTGGGGTGGCCATTTAAAACAGTATGAAGTTGCCATAAACACCAATAAACTGAACGCTATGAATATCACGGCTTCAGAAATATTTACCGCTTTGGAAAAGAACAATAGCATTTCCGGTGGCGGCTATATTGAAAAGGAAAACCAGGCCTATTTTATTCGTGGCGAAGGTTTGGCTTCTTCGTTGGAAGATATTGGGAATATCGTTGTAAAAAACGAAAATGGCTTTCCAATTTATGTGAAGAATATCGCGAAGGTTCAATTCGGGAGCGCCCCTCGCTTTGGGGCCATAACCGGAAACGGCGAAGGTGAAAAAGTCCTCGGGCAGGTAATGATGCTGAAAGATGGCAATTCCATCCAAGTTATTAAAGCAGTGCAGGATAGAGTAGCTGAAATTTCAGAAACATTGCCCGAAGGAGTTTACATCAATCCATTTTTGGACCGCAGTGTGCTCATTGGCAAAACCACTTTTACCATAGCGGAAAACCTCATTCTGGGCATACTCATCGTGATTTTTGTGGTGGTGCTTTTATTGGGAAATTTCAGGTCGGGACTTGTAGTGGCTTCGGTAATTCCGCTGTCATTGCTCTTTACGCTTTCAATGATGTACATTTTTAGGGTGGACGCCAATTTGATGAGCCTCGGCGCTATTGACTTCGGAATTATTATCGACGGAGCTGTAATTATCGTTGAGTTCGTAGCATTTCAAATCAGTAAAAATGCTTCGAAATTGAATGCGCTTTCAACCCACAAAAAGCAATTTGCAAAAGACAATCTTACCGTGAAAAGTTCTTCAAAAATGATGAATTCTGCCATTTTCGGGCAGCTCATTATTTTAATTGTTTTCATCCCAATTCTTTCCCTCAGCGGGGTGGAAGGTAAAATGTTTCGCCCCATGGCCCAAACATTCAGTTTTGCACTAATTGGGGCGATGTTGTTATGTTTCACCTACGTTCCTGTAGCGGCATCAGTATTTTTAAAACCTACGGAAGTTTCAAAAAGAAATATTTCTGTTCGCATAATGACTTTCCTGAATCGTTTCTACGAACCGACAATCCGTTGGGCATTGGGTGCGAAAAAATTGGTGTTAGGGGTTGCTGTACTAATTCTTGTAGCAACCATTTACCTCTTTACAACGATGGGGGGCGAGTTTGTCCCAACGCTGGACGAAGGCGATTTTGTAATCCAACCCGTACTGAAAACCGGAACTTCCCTCAGCAATACCATTGATATAACAACGCAAATTGAAAAAATTCTAATAGACAATTTCCCCGAAGTAGATCAGGTGGTCAGCCGCATTGGTGCCGCCGAAGTTCCCACAGATCCAATGTCTATGGAGGAGAGCGATGTTATAGTCACTTTAAAGCCCAGGAAGGAGTGGGTTTCAGCCAAGAGCAAAAATGAACTGGCCGATAAATTTAAGGATGCTTTGGCGATAATCCCTGGAATGGAAGTGGAATTTACCCAGCCCATAGAAATGCGTTTTAACGAGCTTATCACGGGAGTTCGTGCGGATATAGCCATCAAGATTTTTGGGGAAGATCTCGAAGTGCTCAGTAGCAAGGCCAACGAAATAAAGAACTTGATCGAAAATGTTGAAGGTGCCGATGATATTATCGTGGAAAAAGTGGCCGGTCTGCCAGAGATGAACATAAAGTTCGATCGGGCTAAAATTGCGCGATACGGACTGAACATTGAAGATTTGAACGAAATGATAGCAATGGGGTTTGCTGGGAAACCCTTGGGAAGCATTTTTGAAGGCGAAAAACGCTTCGATCTCGTGGTTCGGTTAGATGAAAACAATCGTCGCAATCTTTCAAACCTACAAAATCTGTATGTTGATACCCCTTCCGGAGGAGAAGTTCCGTTGCGCGAACTTGCAGAAATAAAATATACCAAAGGCGCGGCAAAAATCTCGCGGGATGATACCAAACGCAGAATTGTAGTTGGCGTTAACGTTCGCAACCGCGATTTGCAAAGTGTTGTTGACGATGTTCAAAAATTAATTGACGAAAACATAAAACTTCCCGTTGGTTACACAATTGATTACGGCGGGCAGTTTGAGAACCTGCAAAGTGCGAAAAACAGGCTTTTAATAGCCGTTCCCGTGGCGTTATTGCTGATTTTCGTTTTGCTTTATTTCGCCTTTAATTCCGTAAAGGAAGCGTTGATGATTTATTCGGCAATTCCCTTGGCGGCAGTGGGTGGCGTATTATTGCTTTGGATACGAGATATGCCTTTTAGCATCTCGGCTGGTGTTGGTTTTATCGCTCTTTTTGGGATTGCGGTGCTCAACGGGATTGTGTTGATAGAACATTTTAAGGAACTTAAAAAAGAAGGAATGAAAGATAAAAACGAACTCATCATTCAGGGTACAAAAGACCGTTTACGCGCGGTTTTGTTGACTGCTTCTGCAGCGGCACTCGGTTTTTTACCCATGGCCATTTCAACCAATGCAGGTGCCGAGGTTCAAAGACCTTTGGCTACCGTGGTTATTGGCGGTTTGATAACAGCAACGTTTTTAACCTTGATTGTCCTGCCGGTGCTATTTTCAATTTTTGATTCAGATAAAAAGAAAAAAGTTTTGAAATTTAAGAGAAAAGCTTTGCCGATGACCATCATCATATTATTACTTGGTTTTTCGGGAATGGCACAGGAAAATCATAAAACTTTGGAAGATTTGCAGCTAATGGCTTTGGAAAACAACGCCGGGCTAAAAGCTTCTTCACTTCAGGTTGATGAAGCAGATGCCTTGATTGGAAGTGCTCTCAATTTTGAAAAAACTACTTTGTTTTATGAGTTTGACGAAAATAATTTGGCGCCAAACAATGAGCCGCTCAAAGTTTTTGGCGTACAACAAGGGTTTCTTTTTCCTACGGTTTATTTCGCTGAAAAAAATGTAAACAAACGGCAATTTGAAATGCAAAGCAGTCAATATGACCTTCAAAAGCGAAAAACGGAAGGTTTGGTTGCTGCCACGTATTATCAATTTCAATTTGAGAAAAACAGGGAGCGGGTTTATCAAAGTTTGGACAGTCTCTATCAGAATTTCGCCCACGCTGCCCAACGCCGTTTTGAACTCGGGGAAACCAATTATTTGGAAAAAATAACCGCTCGTGCCAAACAGCGACAGTTGGAAACCGATTATAGGCAGAGCAAGGAAGATGTGCAAATTGCGATGGAACGTTTAAAAATGGTTGTACAATCAAAAGATAGTTTGATGATTATTGAGCATCCATTGAAGAAACTGCAAGTTTCGTTGTCAAATTTGGACGCACATCCAGCAATGGATTTTTATGAAAAAAGAAATGATTTTTTTGAGGCAAAGCGCAGCCTCGAAAAGCAGCATTTACTTCCGGATATCAGTCTTTCATATTCATTGGGAAGCAATTCGGGCTTGAGTCAAAATTTATATGCCTATCAAATTGGGCTTAAAATTCCGTTGCTTTTTAGTGGAAATGCTTCAAAAATAAAGGCTTCAAGAATTGCGGCAGAAATGAGCCAACAACAAGCCGAGGATTATAAAATTCACTTGAATTCAAGGAAAGTTCAATTGCTCAATGAAGTTTCAAAATATGAAGAAGCCCTTCAGTATTATGAAACGGAAGGAAAATCACTTTCCGAGGAAATTCTAAAAACCGCGAACATCAGTTTCAAAAATGGGGAAATTGACTTCTTTCAATACATACAAAGCCTTGAAAACGCTTACGAAATTGAACTGCAGCATCTTCAAAATCTCAACAATTACAACCAAGCGGTAATTGCTATCAATTATTTAACGCTTTAAAATATTAATTATGAATTATATAAAATCACTTTTGTTGCTTTTGGCCTTGGTTTTGGCATCGTGTAACAATTCAGAAAAGGAAGGAAATTCGGCTGAAATTGCTTCCGAAGAAATTCAAGATGGAAACATCCATCTTTCAAAGGCGCAATTTGAAAACGCAAAGATGGAAGTGGGCCAACTCACCGAAAAACCTTTTGCCGAAACAGTACAGACCAGTGGAATGATTGACGTACCGCCGCAGAGTAGAGCTGTGATAAGTGCTTTTTCGGGAGGTTATATAAAAAACACGCCCTTATTGGTTGGCAATAAAGTTTCCAAAGGACAGCGGCTGGTAACGCTTGAAAATCCTGAGTTTATCACTATGCAACAAAATTATTTGGAAACCGCCGAGCAGCTTTCATATTTAAAATCGGAGTTTGAGCGTCAGAAAATTATGTTTGATGAAAAAATTACTTCGCAGAAAAGTTATCTGAAAGCCGAAAGCGAGTACAAATCGAATTTGGCGCGATACAACAGCTTGAAGAAAAACCTCGAGATGTTGAATATAAATCCTGCTTCGGTTCAAGCGGGAAACATTGTTTCGCAAGTGAACATTTACAGTCCGATTAATGGCAACGTGACTCAAGTCTATGTAAATACGGGAACTTACGTTTCGCCTGCCGACAAGATTATGGAGATAATGAATACCGATCATATTCACTTGGAATTGAAGGTTTTTAAAAAGGATCTGCTTCAACTCAAAAAAGGACAGGAAATACTTTTTACGGTGCCCGAAGCTTCAAAAGAAGTTTTCAAAGGAGAGGTTCATTTGGTTGGAACTTCTATTGATCCAAACACCCGAATTGCCTTAATCCACGGGCATATTGCTGAAAAAGATGAGCAAAACTTCACCGCTGGAATGTTTGTGGAGGCCAAAATTGTTACTGGCACTTCCAATCAATTGGCACTTCCTGAAAATGCTGTAGTGGAATTGGAAGGAAAAAATTATGTTTTGCTGATTGAAAATGAAGATGCCGAAGAGTTTGAAATTCATTCTGTTGAAGTAAAAATAGGTGCGACATATAAAGGTTTTACAGCTATTGAAAACGCTGATGAATTTAAGGCCGATAGTAGGTTTTTAACCAAAGGTGCTTTCGTCTTGTTGAAGGAAGAAGGCGGCGGTCACGATCATTAATTGTTCTTATTTCGAAAATATTGAAGTCAATTGATTTCTGTGTGGATTTCACAATATTTCGTATCTTAAGCCTTCATTTTTAAAATGATTAGATATGAAAAAATTAATGATTGTTTTAGTTCTTGCATTTGCGTTTTCAGCATATTCACAAAACAAAATCCTGCCGAAGGATATACAAATAAAAACCGCCATTTTGGCCGCGCCAGAAATGTACCGCGAGGGAGCTACAGTGCTTGGCTATAATTCCGAAGGAAAACTCATCACCCTGCGGGAAGGCACCAATGGTATGGTTTGCTTAGCAGACGACCCCAACAAGGAAGGAATAAGCGTAGCCTGTTACGGCGCCGAATTGGAACCCTTTATGGCCCGTGGCCGAGCCTTGGTCGCTGAAGGCAAATCCAACGAAGAAAAGCAGGAAGCACGAAAGAATGAAATAGAGGCGGGAACTTTAAAAATGCCTGCGGAACCATCAATGGTTTATATATTGGCTGGTGAAGAAAAGGATTACAGTCCTGAAACTGGCGAATTACTAAACAGTAAAATACGCTACGTTATTTACAAACCTTATATGACGGGAGAAAGCACAGGTCTGCCCACAAAACCTCAAGCTCCGGGAATGCCGTGGTTGATGGATGCCGGCACACACCGTTCGCATATTATGATTACGCCAGCCAATAAATGACCAGTATCATTTAAGTTTAAGAAAAAACTGAAAAATGTGGAGTTGTGTAATCTAAGTTACAGAACTTCCCGTTTTATGAGTTTACCTTTGTTTCAGAATGTTCAAATAAATTAAATAATCCAAAAATCATGAAATATTATATAAGTACCACATTAAAAAACACAACTTTTAAAGATGCTATTGATAAAACAACTGCAGCTTTGAAAGTAGAAGGTTTCGGTGTGTTGACCGAAATTGACATTAAAGCCACATTGAAAAAGAAGTTGGATGCCGATTTCTACAATTACACCATTCTCGGTGCCTGCAACCCACAGATGGCGCACCAGGCTTTACAAGCTGAAAACAAAATTGGCACAATGCTTCCCTGCAACGTTATTGTTCAGGAGCGTGAACCTGGAATTGTTGAAGTTTCGGCAGTAGATCCTGCGGCTTCAATGATGGCAGTACAAAATGATTCATTGGTAGAAATAGCCAAAGAAGTTCGAATGAAATTGACCAAAGTCATTAAAAGTATTTAGGAACGTTTCTTGGTTGGTTCGTTCCTAAAGAGTGCAGATTTAATTGGTTAGTGAAAAGCATCCAAAAACGGATGCTTTTTCTTTATCTGCCAGTATGCACGACTTCGGTAACATTAGTTACTTACCAATCTTAATATCTAAAGTATGTTTGCACCAAATTAATTTAAAAATGAAAATCAATACTATTTTAATAATTTCCCTACTGTTGCCAGCAATGTTTTTTGCGCAGCAAACTGTGCCCATTTCCAAGGCAGAAGTGTTGGAAAAAGTGGTTCAACAAAACAATAAACTAAAAATTGGAGAGCAGCAAGTGCTTTCCGCAAAAGGTGATTATAACCAGACCAATGCGGTTTTCTTGCCAAATATAACGGCTTCGCATACAGGAATGGCAACTACAAATCCGCTAATGGCTTTCGGTTTTAAACTGAATCAGGAAATAGTTACCCAAGCAGATTTTGATCCAAACAAACTGAACAATCCTTCACAGATTCAAATGTTCGCTACAAAATTTGAAGTGCAACAACCACTTATAAATGTTGACGGTATATTCCAAAGAAAAGCCGCTAAAGCAAAGTGGAACGCAACCCAAATGCAACTGGCACGTACGGGCGATTATATTGCTTTGGAAACTGAAAAGGCCTATATGCAATTGCAATTGGCTTATAAAAGTGTAGCCGTTTTGGAAACAGCGCTAAAAGCTTCCAACGAAAACCTGCGTTTAGCAAACAATAGTTTTAAACAGGGCTATTTGCAACAGAGTGATGTTTTGGCCGTGGAAGTGCGCGTTACTGAAGTGGAAAATCAGCTGCAATACGCCAAAAGCAATGTGATAAACGCTTCGGAATACCTTGCGGTGCTTATGAATGAAGAAGTTTCCGGAGTTTTGAAGCCGACAGATTCGCTTATGGTTTCTTCGGAATTAAATGCTACCGAAAAACTTCCCAATTCCAGAGCCGATATTCAAGCGATGGAGTTTGCGGCGGAAGCTTACAAACAAAATTACAAAGCAGATAAAATGACGTTTTTGCCACGGCTGAACGCTTTCGGAAGCTACGAACTTTACGACGATCAGATTTTTCAGGCAGATGCCAACGGCTATTTATTTGGAGCAGCCTTAACGTGGAATCTTTTTGAAGGTTCAAAGCGCTTCGGGAAAACACAAAAAAGCAAGGCCGAATTCAACAAAGCAAACCTGGAATTGGAGCAATACAAAGCCGAAAGCCAATTAGAGCTTAATAAAGCAAAACGCATGTTCCAAGATGCGCAAAACAATTTGAAATTAACTGAATTGGCGCTCGAACAATCAAAAGAAGCGTTGCGCATTCGCACCAATAGATTTGCGGAAGGTCTGGAAAGAACTACTGATCTCTTAATGGCTGAAACCCAATTTTCGCAAAAACAGTTGGAATATTTCAACACTGTTTTTCAACATAATTACGCTTTGGCATACCTTCAATTCTTAACTAAAAACTAATATCAGCGATGAAAAAAATATATACTCTTATTCTATTTTCGGCAATACTCAGTTTTACTGCCTGTAATAATTCTTCTGAAGAGAAAAACATAGATAAAACTCCTGCAGTGCCTGTAACGGTTAGTTCCGTAGCTGCAGAAAACAACACTCCATTTTTAACCGCAAGTGGAAAAATAGAAGCTGCAAATAGCGCCACACTAAGTACTAGAATGATGGGGTTTGTGGATAAAGTACACGTAAATGTTGGCCAAAAAGTCACAAAAGGACAACTGTTAATAAGTATCAACAATTCCGATCTTTCCGCAAAACAAGCGCAGACAAGTGCCGGAATTACTGAAGCACAAGCTGCTTTTAACAATGCAGAAAAAGATTACCAACGTTTCCAAAATCTGTTCGCGGAGAAAAGCGCAAGCCAAAAGGAACTCGACGATCAGCGTGCCCGTTACGAAATGGCAAAAGCCAGATTGGAAGGCGCAAGACAGGTGAAAAACGAAGTGCAATCGCAATTTGCCTATGTAAATCTTCGCGCTCCATTCAATGGCGTTGTTACGAATAAATTTATTGAAGCTGGTGATATGGCTAATCCTGGCGTTCCATTAATTTCAGTTGAAGGCCCGGGCAATTTTGAAGTTACTGCTTCAGTACCCGAAAGTGAGATTTCAAAAATAAAATCCGGAACCAAAGTGCAAGTGATTGTAAAATCTTCAGATAAAATACTTCCTGCAATTATTACCGAAGTAAGCACTTCGGCAAAAAATACTGGCGGCCAATATTTGGTAAAAGTGGTTTTAGACAAGACCGACGCGAGCATTCTTTCGGGAATGTACGCCACCGTTCAGTTTCCAATAGAAAAGCAAACCGATACCACCACGGTTTTGGTTCCGCTGCAAGCATTGGTGAAACGCGGACAATTATCCGGAATTTATACGGTGAGTCAAAGCAATACTGCAATATTACGCTGGTTGAGATTGGGCCGTACTTTCGGCGATAATGTGGAAGTGCTTTCAGGCTTGGCCGCTGATGAAAATTATATTATTTCTGCTGATGGAAAACTTTTCAACGGTGCGAAAATAACCATTAAACAATAATCATGAAGGACGGATTAGCAGGCAAAATTGCCAAGTTATTTATAGGCTCGAAGCTTACGGTGCTGTTGATGATCGTGTTTATGGTCATCGGCGTTTACAGTTCGTTTTTGATACCGCGCGAGGAAGAACCGCAAATTGATGTGGCTATGGCCGACATTTTTGTGGGCTACCCCGGTGCATCCCCAACCGAAGTGGAATCTAGAGTTGTGAAACCGTTAGAGAAACTGGTTTCCAACATTCCTGGAGTTGAGTATGTGTATTCCACTTCTTCAGAGGAAGGCGCGATGGTAATAGTTCAATTTTATGTAGGTGAAGATATTGAACGTTCCTTCGTAAAACTTTACAACGAAATGAACAAGCATATGGACCAAATGCCTCCGGGCGTTACCCTGCCGCTTGTAAAACCACGTGCCATTGATGATGTGCCAATGTTGGGAATAACGCTTTGGAGCGAAAATTATGACGATTTTCAACTAAAACAAATTGCAGACGAACTCACTCAAGAAATTGAAAAAGTGAAGCAAGTTTCCACCACTCACAAAATTGGAGGGCGAAATCGGCAATTGCGGGTTGTTTTGGATAAAGATAAATTGGCGGCAAGCGGTTTGGACTTTTTGAGTGTTGCTGAAATGATAAAAGCAAACAACCAGCAAATGAGTTCGGGCAGTTTTAATAAAAACGATACGGAGTTTTTGGTTTCTACCGGAAATTTCCTAAAATCTGCAACTGATGTTGAGAACTTGGTTGTGGGCGTACAGCAGAACCAACCAATTTATTTGAAACAAGTGGCCGCTATTTTTGACGGCCCCGAAATTCCGAGCAAATATGTTTCCTTCGGCTTTGGAGGAGCTACCGAAAATGCTTCAAATTATCCTTCGGAATACCCTGCCGTAACCATTTCCGTGGCGAAAAGAAAAGGTGCCGATGCGATGAAAATTGCTGATGTTATTATCGATAAAGTAGATCATTTGCGAAGCAACTTAGTTCCCGATGACGTTCACGTGGAAATCACGCGAAATTACGGCGAAACCGCTTCCCACAAAGTATCGGAACTATTGATGCACCTTATGGGAGCAATCATTGCGGTTACGTTAGTGGTAATGCTCGCAATGGGCTGGCGCGGTGGTTTGGTGGTTTTCCTTTCGGTACCCATCACGTTTGCGTTGACGCTTTTGAGTTATTATTTGCTCGATTACACTTTGAACAGAATTACACTTTTCGCATTGGTATTCGTTACCGGAATTGTGGTGGATGACTCCATTATTATTGCGGAAAATATGCACCGGCATTTCAAGATGAAACGCTTGCCGTTTAAGCAAGCTGCTATTTACGCAATAAACGAAGTAGGAAACCCAACCATTTTGGCAACTTTAACGGTAATAGCATCCGTTTTGCCAATGGCGTTTGTTTCTGGATTGATGGGACCATATATGTCGCCGATGCCTATTGGCGCTTCCATAGCGATGATACTATCGTTGTTTGTGGCTTTGACAATTACACCTTATTTGGGTTATATTTTTCTTCGTGAAAAGGAGAAACCTGCCCGCCGTGGTGGGAAAGGAAAAGGACCTAAGCCAGAAAAACCATTGGAAAGCACTTTCATTTATAGGATTTATTCAAAATTTGAAACTCCTTTGATTGAAAATAAGAAGATACGATTCTGGTTTTTGGGAATAACCGTTCTGATGCTTTTGGGCTCCGTGCTTATGTTTTTCACAAAATCCGTCGCGGTAAAAATGCTGCCTTTCGACAATAAAAACGAAATGCAAGTAGTAATTGATATGCCCGAAGGAACAACTTTGGAGCGAACAGCAGTGGTTGCTCGCGAGATTGGACAATACCTTTCAACACAACCACTGGTAGTGAATTATCAAAATTACGTCGGTACTTCGGCACCTATTACTTTCAATGGTTTGGTGCGCCATTACGATTTACGTGGTGGCAGCAACATGGCCGATATTCAAGTGAATTTGGTGGGCAAGGAAGATAGAAAACTCCAAAGCCATGATATCGCAAAACAACTGCGTCCGCATATTCAGGAAATAGGGAAGAAGTTTGGTGCAAATGTGAAAATAGTAGAAGTTCCGCCCGGACCACCAGTACTTTCGACCATTGTGGCTGAAATATACGGACCAGATTACGACCAACAAATTGCAGTTGCAAAGCAAGTTGAAAACATTTTGAACGAAACCCAAGATGTTGTGGATGTAGATTGGATGGTTGAAGCTGATCAAAAAGAGTACGAATTTATTATAGACAAAGAAAAAGCGATGCGCTATGGCGTGGCGCCACAACAGATTGTTTATACCATGAATACTGCGCTTTCAGATAGGCCTGTATCCAATCTTTACGATGAAAACGCTACAGAACAAGTTGGAATAGTATTGGCTTTGGATGAAAAGGAAAAATCTACAATTCAGGATATTTCGCAATTGAAAATTACTTCAAAGCAAGGCAATATGGTTTCTGTGGGCGATTTAGTAAATATTGAAGAAACTATCCGAGCAAAAAGTATTTATAGAAAAAACCAAAAACGAGTGGTTTATGTGTTGGCCGATATGGCTGGAGAACTTGAAAGCCCTGTATATGCTATTTTGGGAATGAGTGATAAGCTTAACGAAATAAAGCTACCTGCAGGATATAAAATGAACGAACTGTATTTACAGCAACCTGAATTTGAAGACGATTTCACCGTAAAATGGGATGGCGAATGGCAAATTACTTTAGAAGTATTCCGCGATTTGGGAATTGCCTTTTTGGGAGTTATCATCATCATTTATATTTTGATTGTGGGTTGGTTCCAAAACTTCAAAGCACCAATAGTGATGATGGTTGCAATACCATTGTCTTTGATAGGAATTGTGCTCGGCCACTGGGTTATGGGTGCGTTTTTCACAGCCACTTCCTTTATTGGAATGATTGCTTTGGCGGGAATTATGGTGCGGAACTCGGTGCTATTGATTGACTTTATAAATCTTCGAACGGCTGATGGAATACCGCTAAAACAAGCAGTAATTGAAGCAGGAGCAGTGCGGACCACCCCAATTTTGTTGACTGCAGGAACGGTTGTGATTGGGGCTTTCGTAATTCTTTTCGATCCAATTTTTCAAGGTCTTGCAATTTCATTGATGGGTGGAACTATTGTTTCCACAGTATTAACGCTACTTGTGGTGCCGTTGGTTTATTATTTGATCGAGCGGAAAAACCATAAAGAGTAAAGAGCAAAGAATATAGAAAAAAGACATAAGACATAAGACCGCTGCGCTATAAGACGTAGGACGAAATAATGTGTTGCTTGCTAATTAGTTTTTAACCATAGGGATAAGGTGTGTTACCGTTGGAATAATAAATAGCAATAGACAATAAAAAATGATAATAGAAAATAAAAAATAAACCGATGAAACTATTAATTGTAACCGTTGTGGACGAATTTCAGAAAGACGTGCTGCAACTTTTCAAAAAAGCAAATATAGAGAGCTACAGCGGCTCTGATATTGAAGGCTATAAAAATGCGTCCTCTTTTATGATGAATTCCAGTTGGTTTCCGTCAGAAAAGGGTGGGGCAGACAGCAGTATGTTTTTCTCTTTCACGGAAGATGAAAAGATTAATTCGTTTTTCAGTTTGGTAGTGCAATTCAATGAAACTTTGGAGACCAACAATCCCATTCATGCGGTTGTTGTGCCAATAGAACGGAGTATTTAAGTCCCCTTCCAGCCTCCCCAAAGGGGAGGAGTTGGGGAAGACAAATTAAAATGTATAACATTAAAATTTTATAATTATGATTAACAGATATATTAGGGCAATTGCCGGAACTTTTATTTTGATCAGCCTTTTGCTGGCAGTTTATGTGAATATTAACTGGTTGTGGTTCACAGGGTTTGTGGGCATCAATTTATTGCAATCATCTTTTACAAAATGGTGCTTGATGGAAAAAATCCTTAAAAAGTTTGGTGTAAATGATGAAGGAGAGAGCTGCTGTGCATAGCTGCTTCGTTTCGATTAAATTTTCATGAAAAGTCCCGCCACGAAAAATTGTTGCGGGATTTTTTATTTCCGAAAAGTTTCTGTCATCAATCATCAAACATTTGCCCAATTATGACATTAGTCATTCCAAAAACGATGAATAAGAGGTATCTTTGAGGAATATAAACCAATTCTGATCAGTCATGACTATAAACATCCAATACGTGAAAATGCCCACCAGTGAGGCGATGAACGAATATGTAGAAAAAAAACTTGAAAAACTTGCTGAAAAATACGAATGGCTGATAAGGGCCGAAGTAAGTTTTAAAATGGAAAACAACGTGTACGGAAAAGGCAATATTTGTGAAATGGAACTGAGCCTTCCCGGTCCGAAAATCTTCGCAACTTCAACGGAACCAACTTTTGAAGGAGCGGCAAAGAAAACCATTTCCGATCTGGAAAAACAGCTTAAAAAACGCAAATCAAAATTCACAACACACTAAAAAACAATCTCATGAAAAAAATATTGGTCCCCGTAGATTTTTCGAAAAATTCCGACTATGCTTTGGAAGTAGCCGCATCTATAGCCAAAAAACAAAACGCCGAAATTATTGCGCTCCACATGATGGGCCTTAGCGATGCCGTTGTTACTCGCGATGAAAGCAAAGAAGTTTTTGAAGCAATGTTTTATATGAAACTGGCCGAAAAACGCTTTGCCGAATTTCTTGACAAAGATTATTTGGAAGGAATTAAGGTTACTGATACCGTTCATAATTATAAAATTTTCAGTGAACTGAACGATGTGGCCATAGAATTTGGAGCAGACTTAATTGTGATGGGCTCCCACGGAAGCTCTGGTTTGAAAGAGGTTTTCGTAGGAAGCAACACAGAAAAAGTGGTCCGCACTTCAGAAATTCCTGTTTTGGTAATAAAACATCGCCAGGAAAATTTTAATCCGGAGTTTGGGATTTTTGCCTGCGACTTCTTGGAAAATTCCGTTGGTCCCTACAAACGGGCGCAGAAAATGTTTGATATTTTGGGAATAAAAATGCAAATGTTATACATAAACCTGGCGGGCGATTTCCACAGCACGCGTGAAATTGAAAAGCGAATCCTTAGCTTTTTGGAAAGTGCAGGGGAACCAAATCCATTGGAAAGTTTGGACCAAGTGGTCCAATACAGCGAATATTCCGTGGAAGCGGGTATTTTTGGCTACAGCCAAGTGAGTAATGCCGATATAATTGCGTTGCCAACGCAGGGCCGTCAAGGTTTAGCACACTTCTTCTCCGGAAGTATTGGTGAGGACGTGGTAAACCATTCAGATTTGCCGGTGATGACTTTTAAAGTGTAGTTAATTGCTATCGACAACAATTGACAGCAGAAAGCAGGGACTTCAATTTTGGATTCCTGCTTTTTTGTTTTACAAAAGTGTATGCAAGGCAATCTCAATCATTTTTGAAAAACTGCCTTCGCGTTCATCGGAGGTTGTGGTTTCGCCTGTTACCAATGAATCTGAAATAGTTAAAATAGCCAATGCTTTCACATTAAATTTTGCTGCTATAGTGTATAGTCCGGCTGCTTCCATTTCAACGCAAAGCACTCCGAAATCTGCCCATTTTTTATAATAATTGAAGTCATCTTCATAAAATTGATCGCCGGAAAGTACATTGCCCGCTTTTATAGGGATATTTTTTTCCTTTGCGTAAAGTGCCGCTTTCATAAACAAATCGAAATCGGCAGTAGGCGAGTAGTCGCAGTTTACAAAACGAGTGTTGTTAATGCCCGAAGTGGAAGAGGCAGCCATTGCAATAACAATATCGCGGAGGTTTATATCTTTTTGATAGCTTCCTGCTGAACCAACTCGAATCAGGTTTTTTACACCGTAATCATTGATGAGTTCGTGGCAATAAATCAAGGTTGAAGGGATGCCCATTCCAGTGCCCTGCACCGAAATTGGCTTTCCCTGAAAGGTTCCTGTATAACCCAACATGCCGCGAACATCGTTGTAGCATTTTGCATTTTCAAGAAAAGATTCAGCAATCCATTTGGCGCGCATTGGATCGCCGGGAAGTAAAACCGATTCTGCAATTTCCCCAGGTTTAGCTTCAATATGTATGCTCATCTGTGTCTTCTTTTTTGGATGTTACAATCTCGATCCCTGAAGAGGTTCCAATTCTATTAGCGCCTATTTCAATATATTTTTTTGCTGTTTCGGCATCTTTTATTCCGCCAGAGACTTTTATTTTTAAAATGTCACCCACTTCGTCAACCATTATTTTTACAGCGTGTTCCGTGGCGCCGCCCGTTCCGAATCCTGTGGAGGTTTTTACGTAATCGGCTCCAGCACGTTTAGCTATTTGGCAGGATATCTTTATTTCATCATCGGTTAAATAGCAAGTTTCAAGGATTACTTTTAAAATTCGGCTGCCGATTGCCTCTTTAACGGCTGAAATTTCTTCACGGATGGATTTGTGCAATTTTGCTTTCAACAAACCCACGTTCAGCACCATATCAATTTCATCGGCACCATCTTTTACACATTGTTCCGCTTCACAGACTTTGGCATGGCAGCTGCTTGCACCCAAGGGGAAACCAACTACTGCAGCAACTTTTACATCCGTATTTTTCAATTGGTTAGCTGCCAAAAGAACATAACAACTGTTTATGCAGACTGCGTAAAAATTATACTTTTTGGCTTCGTTGCAAAGTTTAATAATGTCGTCTGGAGTGGTGGTTGCTTTTAGTAAGGTATGGTCTATATATTGGTTCAAATTCATTAATTTCTGTGTTGATTTATTATTGAAATCAAATCGTTTTTCTGCAAAACGCCGCTTTGTCGCCAAAGCTGTTTTCCGTTTTTGAAAAGAATCATCGTTGGCACACCGCGCACTTGGAATTCCGCCGCCAGTGGTTGGTTTTTGTCAACGTCAATTTTCACTATTTTCACCGCTTCACCTAGTTCGTCCTTTACTTGTTTCAGTATGGGAGCCAACATTTTGCACGGACCGCACCAATCGGCGAAAAAGTCAACCAGAACTGGCGTTTCGGAATTTATTATTTCTTTGAAGTTGCTTTTCATTTATCGGTTTTTTCAGTTCTAATGAATGATGGCTATATAATTTGATTGAAGTTTTTTTCTTTCCTCTTTCCTCTTTCTTCTCTATTCTGTTATATCAGCCGAGCAATGGATTCTTTTTGTATTTTCTTAAAACAGGCATCAACATTTTCAAGGGAATTTTAATGGAATAGGTTCCCGTGTAGGACGGGCAAATTACGCAATCGTCAAAGTAGTATTCCACTACATCGTCATTTATGACGAAATTGTTTTTGGCGTTGAAGAAATCATCTGCCGAAATTGCCCAACAATCGTAATACATTTCGCCACTATTTATTTTTTCCTTTAAAAGTTCGTTCAAAATTTCGCGAAGTTCTTCCTCGGACCCATTGTTGAAGAAATCTTCATAGTTCATAAATGTTGCCCGTTCCAAATCAAAGTTCAAACAATCAAACGTATAGGCTGCATGGGCCGCACCGGTGTAGTGGTTTTCTTTGTAAAAAAGTACGCTTATAAGCCGGTCATTGAGGTTGTAGATTTTATAATCTACCATTCGCTTTTCGTTTTGTTTCGGAATTCCCAAGGAGTCGCAAAGCCGTTTTTCTTCCAAAATTTGTTTTTCCACGCCTTTGGCATCTACATAATGTTTGCTGATGTATTCGTTGAAATTTTCAAATTGAGGCTTAATTTTTTCGTTGAGGTATGGATATTTAAAATCCAAAGTGTACCAATCGCCTTCCTTTAAAAATGATTTTGAAATGAGCAGGTTTTGCAACTCCGCTTTTGAATCTTTTTTCTCTAAAAGTTCCCGCCGTTTTAGATTGAGGGTTTTTTGCTGCATCTCAAAATTTCTGTCGGAAACGCGCAAGGAATCTACAATTTCTTCGGAATTGATTTCCGTATTAATTTCCGTTTTCTCCTTTTTTGGATCGTTTTTACAGGAGATTAAAGTGAATAGAATTAAGATTGGCAGAAAAGCTTTCATGTTTTTGGGGTTTTAAATCATAAAAATAGGGAAAGAATGATAGTAAAAAAAACGAAAGTCTATGTTGTTCTTATTAATCTTTCAATAGCATTTTCAGTTTTGCGAGCATAATCACTTCGCTTTTATTTTTTCCCGCGAAGGAACTGGCAATGGTGTTTGCGGTTCTCCAAATCAGGTCTTTTCGCTCTTTGGTAAAAAGCTTGGGATGCTCGTTTTTATAATCGGCAAAGCTGTCAAAACAGTCGTTTGCATCCAACTGTTCATAATCAAACCAATCAAAAACCACTTCAATCTGGTATGCGGCATCGGTATGGAATGGGTCCTCGTAATTATCAAGGTTTTTCCATTCTGCCAACACCATATTTTTCAGTGCGTTGTATTCTTCTTTCCGCACTACCTTGTCTGCCGCGGCAATAGCGTAAAACAGTTCCCCCATTTTTTGGTAAAACAGCAGTTGCGGTTTATCCACGATTCCCATAAGCATATATTAAAATGATTAATTAATATGTAAAACTAAACAGTTTTCTAATGTAATTTTATGATATAAATCAGTTCGCAAAAACTGTTTAAAATACTTACTTTTGGGGAATGAAGGTTTTTGAGGAAAAAAAGGGGAATATTTTCAAAATTCTATCTGAATCGATTTCAGAAGGAATTGTTATCGTCAATGAAATGCAGGAAATCGTTACTTCAAATGAAGCGGCAGACAGAATGTTTGGGTACGCCGCTGGCGAACTTTTGGGCGAAAACATGAATATTTTAATTCCTCGGGAGTACCGAAATAGCCACACAAAACAAGTGGATGAATTTATGGAGAAAAGCGATCCGCGGCAAATGGGCCACGGTCTCGATCTGTATGGCAGGCGTAAGGACGGAAGTACTTTTCCTGTGGAAGCTGGCCTCAACCCTTTTGAAATATATGGCAGCAGATATGTAATGGCTTTGGTAACCGATATTACAGTTCGTAAAAACCATGAGTTAGAAATAGTAGAGCTGAACTCTCAGTTGGAGCAAAAAATTGAGATACGGACCCAAGCATTGAGTCAGACCGTCAAGGAATTAAAAGAAGAAGTTACAAAACGGCAAGAAGCAGAGTATAAAATGAAGGAATCGCTGCGTAAGGAGCGTGAACTAAATGAATTGAAAACTAAGTTTCTTTCTCTGGTTTCGCACGAGTTTAAAACACCCTTAACCAGCATTCTAATTGCTGCCACACTTGCCGGAAAATATACCGAAACCGACCAACAGGACAAAAGGGAAAAGCATTTAAAAACCATTCAGAACAAAGTAAAATATCTGAACAATATCTTGAATGATTTTCTGTCCATTGAACGTCTGGAATCTGGAAAAGCCACCTATAAGTTTGACATTTTCCCGCTGAGCAAAGTTATCAACGAGGTGATTTATAACGCAAATATGCTGCTGAAGGACGGGCAGAAGATAAATTATCCCACCAATATTGATGCTATTACCTTAAATTTTGATGAAAAAATTCTTGAGTTGTCCCTGACGAACCTTATCAACAACGCTATAAAATACTCATCGGAACACACCACAATTGATGTGGCGGTTTCTTTCAAAAATAATTTTCTCACCATAAAAATAAGTGATGAGGGGATGGGCATACCCCAAAAGGAGCAGAAATTTATATTCAATAGATATTTCCGTGCAGCGAACGCACTTTTGGATCAAGGCACGGGCATTGGTCTTAACATTGTGAAGGGCCATTTGGAAAACCTTGGCGGCACAATTACTTTTAAAAGTGAAGAAAATAAGGGAAGCACTTTTACCATTTCCTTCCCAACAAACACCAATAACGATTAAAATGAAAACAATACTCCTCATTGAAGACGACACCGCATTAAGAGAAAACACAGCCGAACTTTTGGAACTTTCTGGTTATAAGGTTTTTACTGCGCCAAATGGCAAGATAGGGATTGAAAAAGCACTAAAGGATACCCCGAACATTATTATTTGTGATATAATGATGCCCGAAATAGATGGCTACGGCGTGCTGGAAGTAATTGCTTCAGAAGAAAGCACAAAACACATTCCTTTTATTTTTCTTTCCGCCAAAACCGAACACAAAGAAATTCGCAAAGGAATGGATATGGGTGCGGACGATTACCTAACCAAACCTTTTGATGAACAGGAACTGCTGAGTGCCGTGGAAAGCCGTTTGGCAAAGTCGATTATATTGTCAATGCGCCAACAAAGCACTGAAGATAACCATACTGAAAATGATGACAATCCCCGAAATCTGAACCAATTAAAAAACTTTTTTTGCGATGAAGGGGAAGTAGCCAACTATAAAAAGGGTGAAACCATTTACCGAAAAGGCGACCACTCCAACAGTCTGTTTCTTATTCTGAAGGGCGTTGTAAAAACACACACAATGGATAACAATGCCAAGGAATTGATTACCGGGCTCTACAAAGCGGATGACTTTTTGGGTTTCACTTCCTTTGACGATAATTTTCCCTACAATGAAACCGCTACTGCGGTTGAAGACACCGAGATTGTGGGCATTTCAAAAAAATATGTAAAGGATATCTTGAAAAAAAGCCAAGACGTTTCCCTGGAGTTGATGAACCTGCTAACGGACAATCTTTCCGAAATAAAGGAACAATTGGTTAAAATGGCTTATAGTTCCGTTCGCAAAAAAACCGCCGGCACCATCCTTCAGTTTGCGGAAATAATGAACAAAAAACCAGACGCACCCCTGCGTATTTCACGCAACGATTTGGCCACCACTGCCGGAATAGCCACCGAAAGTTTGATTCGCACCCTTTCCGATTTTAAAAAAGATGGAATCATCGAAATTGAAGGACGCGACATTCGCATTGTGGATATTGAAAGTTTACGAGATATTGAATAATCCGATACTGGAAAGAATTTTCTCCTAAACTGATTTTTATCATTTTCTGTCCCGATCTATTCAGATATTTTTGTCGGTAAGATTTTGATGCAATGAAGAATATTTTGATTCCGACGGATTTCTCCGAAAATTCACACAATGCCATTCGGTATGCGCTGGACTATTTTTCCGATATACCTGTGAATTTTTATATTCTTCACGTTTCACTTAAAAAGTCATTTTTTGCGGATGAAGAGGCAGAAGATTTTTTAGATCCCATTTCTGAAATGCAGATCACGCAAAATCCTACAGCACTTTTGAAGGAGGAACTAAAGGCCTGTAACTTGTTGGCTAAAAACCCTGATCATTGTTTTTTTTCCCTTCACGAAGGTTTAAATTTAGTGGAGGCTATCAGAAAACAAGTTGCCGAAAAAGAGATTGATTACATTTTAATGGGCACAAAGGGAACTTCCAAAATGAACAGAAACGAAATGGGTAGCAACACTTGTGATGTAATCACAAAAGTGAAATGTCCCATATTGGTAATTCCTGAAAACGCGAAATTCAACGGAATTAAAAATATTGCTTTTGTAACTGATTATAACTGCATCTATAGAAACAAGGTGATCAGTACGCTTTCCGAAACGTTGGACCTGCATCAATCGCCACTTCGCGTACTTCACATAAAATCCCAAAGTACGGGCCTCACAGCTTCACAAACGGACAATAAAGGGTTTTTGCATTACTTTTTTAAAGAAAAAAAGCACAGTTTCCATTTTGTGGAAAACAAAGACATGGAAACAGGTATTCAGGATTTTGTGGAAACCTGGGAAATAAGTTTGGTTTCCATTGTGGCCAAAAACCTGAATTTTATTCAACGATTACTCTTGCGTCCCGTCGTAAAAACAGTTAGTTACTATAACGAGGTTCCATTTTTGGTGCTTCATGAGTAGTGTTCAGTGTTCAGTATTCAGTGTTCAGTAATCAGTAAATTTTACGAATCCCGAACCTGCCTGTCGGCAGGCAGGTCAAAAAATCCCAAATTCATTCTTCTCTTTCAATAGGATAATCTTCATAAAAATCCTCAAAGGTTTTATTTGTAGTGTATGGGTCTGTCAACACTTTGAAGACCGAAAAGACCAATAACGCCTGCCCAAAAACAATAATATAAAAAACTAAATTAACGGGAAAACCCATTGCGGCAAAAATAGCCACTGTAACCAATACAAATGTGGTAATAACGAGATAGGTAATTGCAGAAAGGTTCATAGCTTTTTTAAGCTTCAAGTTACAAAATAAATCGCGCGGATATTCTTAACCTTTCCTTAAAAATCAGGTGCTTAGTTGATATTTATCATATTTTTTCAATCTGATAATCGCTACCTTTACGTATTGATTTTTTTAATAAATAAAAGCTATGCGAAAAATATTGATTCCCACCGATTTCTCCGAAAATTCAATGAACGCCATAAAGTACGCAACTGAGCTTTTTAAGTACGGTCCTGCCGAAATATATTTGCTTCACGCATTTGCTGACGCTGTTTATGATGCCAAGGCTAGTTTGGCCGATGGAATTTTTGAAGAGCTAAAGCAACAGACCCTTCAAAAATCAAAGGAAGCCATGGAAGAAACACGGAAGCAAATCCTCGGTTTTTCACCAAATCCAAAACACAAAATACACACCATTTCAGAATTTGGATTATTGGTAGATTCAGTAAACGATTGGGTTGAAAAGGAAAACATTGATGTGGTGGTTATGGGCACCAAAGGTGAAACCGCAGATAAAAAGATAACCTTCGGCAGCAATACGCTTCAGGTAATCAAATATGTGAAATGCCCCGTACTGGCTATTCCCGCAGTATATGGCGATGTGCACCCAAAAAATATTCTGTTCCCAACAGATTTTCTGTTGCCCTACAAACGGCGTGAACTGAAATTGGTGGCCACAGTGGCTAAAAGTTTTGCCGCAAAAATCAATTTTCTGCATGTTTCCAAATTTTCTTCCCTGTCATTGCGGCAGCTGGACAACAAAAACTTTTTGGAAGCTTCTTTCAGCGAGAACCAAGTCAATTTTCATCAGGACAACGGGAAAAATGTCACCAAGGCCATCAATTCTTTTATAATTGAAAACCCAATAGATATGCTGGTTATGATAAACACGCGCCATTCCTATTTGGAAAATATACTCTATCAATCAACCATCGAAAAAATTGGGCTGCACATAGACATTCCATTTTTAGTGCTTCAAAATTTGCCTCGTTAAACTTTAAAAAAAATACATAGAAAAATGAAAAAGATACTTGTTCCCACCGATTTCTCAAAAAATGCGTATGCGGCTTTGTTTTACGCTTCAAAACTCTTTAGTGATGAAGCTTTGCAGATAACCCTACTCCATTCTTTTGGCGATGAAATAGACAAACTCACCAGTCGGGTGGACATAGGCCGTTCCGATAACATTATTAAAAAACTTTACAGCCATTCTGATGAGGACGGCGAAAAGTTGGTGCATCAAATTAAACTTGACTCTGGTAAAATGGCTCATAATTACGAAGTCATTTCAACTCCCGCCAACCTTTCAATAGCCATCAATAAGTTGGTCTCCACCGAAGGCATAGACCTTGTAGTTATGGGAAGCAAGGGCCGCACTGGAGCGGAGAATGTGCTTATGGGAAGCACCACCGTTAAAATAACCAAAAGTCTGGAAGGTTGCCCGCTGCTTATTGTACCGCGCGAAGTGGATTTTGTAATTCCTTTAAAAATTGCGTTTGCTTCAGACTATAACGATTTTTACCAGCTTTCAAAGTTGAAGCCTATTATCCGCTTGGTGCGCCAGTACAATTCAACTATAAATTTGGTTCATGTGGGTGCAGAAAATGAATTGGACCCCAAACAACAGCAAAATCTGGAGCAATATAGAATTGACCTTACGGAATACGACACCGAATTTCATTTCATCCCAAAAAAGACCAATATTTCAAAAACACTTCATAGTTTTATAGATGATGAAAAAATGGATCTTTTGGCCTTGGTCTATCACAAATACGCTTTTATAAAACAGCTCTTCCGCGAGCCCGTTGTTAGCAGGGTAGGGAAGCACACCCACGTTCCCACCTTAGTAATTCCTATTAAAAGTTAAAAACTTTATGACAAAAAGGAAACAATAATTTAAAACCAAAAAAATGAAAAAGAGAATATTGATACCCACGGATTTTTCCAAGAATGCATGGAACGCGCTTAAATATGCAATGGAACTTTACAAACGGGAAGATTGTGAGTTTTTTATTCTGCACACTTTTTATCATTCTGGTTATTCCAAGGACAACCTTTTGATTCCCGAACCTACCGAGAAAGCACATCTTGCAGCAAAGGAAACTGCCGAAAGAAATATGGAAAAGCTCAAAGTACAGATGGGTCTATTTGAAGAAAATGATAAGCACACATTTAAATATATGACTGAATTTGGGTCTTTTTTCGATGTTTTGAAAACAACAGTAGAAAAGCAAGATACAGAATTGGTTATTATGGGGACCCAAGGCGAAACGGACAATAAAACAATAGTTTTGGGGAGCAATGCCGTGAATGCAATGGAGAAAATAAGAAACTGCCCCGTGCTCGCCATTCCGTCCAATGTTGTATTTAAGGACCCGAACGAGATTGTATTCCCCACCAGTTTTAGAACGCATTACAAAGAAAAGGAACTATCAACTTTGGTTGAGATTTCACGCTGTACCAATGCGCCAATCAGGATCTTGCACGTTCAAAAAGACAAGATATTGACAAAAACACAATTGGAGAACAAAGCCTTGTTGGAACGTATTCTAGATCCAGCCACATTTTCACATCACACGGTATACAATGTGGATTTGCAGGACGGCGTGCGCTGTTTCGTGCAAAGCCGAGAGAGCGAGATGATAGCCATCGTCAACAAAAAACACAATTTCTTCGGCAGTATTTTTTCAAACCCAATGGTTAAGGAATTGGGAAAACATATGAATGTACCGTTGCTGGCGATGCACGATATAAGAAACTGAGCTGTCTGAGTGTGTTGTGGCGTAGTTGGGCAAATAATTTGACATTTCTATTTAAATAATGTATGTTCCTTAATAAAAGATTTGATTATGCAAAAGCATATTTTAATTCCAACCGATTATTCAAAAAATGCTTTCAACGCTATTGTTTATGCGTTTGAGCTTTTTAAGAATTACGATTGTACATTTCATATTTTTCACTCCTATTTTTTAGCGCGTTCGGCTCAGGGAAATATACTTTTTCCTGAACCGGAGCCAGCGGAATATGATGCTGTAGCGCAAGCTTCCGAAAAGGAGATGATGCTTTTAAAAAACAAAGTAGGCCTATTGGCGGACAATCCAAGACATACCCTTCATTTTGACCATAAATTTGGAACCCTTATTGAATTGTTGCACGAAAAAATAAGGAGTAAAAACATTGATCTTATAGTTATGGGAACCCGCGGTATAACAAATGATAGGGAAGTGGCCTATGGCCGAAACTCTGTAAACGTAATGGAAAATATAAGAGGATGTCCCGTTCTCGCCATTCCCGCAAATGTATCTCACACCGAAATAAACGAAATAGTTTTCCCAACCAATTTTAAAAGTGAGTTTAATGAGAAAGAAATGAAAACCTTTACGAATATAGTACAACAGGCAAATTCGCCCGTTCGAATTCTTCATATAGGAAAAGAATCAGATCTTTCTGAAAGGCAAAAGAATAATAGAAAACTGTTAGAAAACTATTTTGAAGAAGTAAAATATACCTATCATTGGCTTGATAAAGTTGGGGTGAAAGAAGGCGTTCTCTCATTTGCGGACCAACGAAAGAGCGGGATGATAAGTTTTGTAAATAGAAAACATTGGTTTTTTGGCAGTGTTTTTTCGAATCCTTTGGTTAAAAGTCTTGGCGTACATTCTAAAGTACCGATTTTGGCACTTCACGATTCCAGAAATTGATTAAACTATGAAGAAAATAGATATCGAAGTATTAAAGCATTCGGGAGAACGGGCAAAGTTTTCAATTGACAAACTTAAAAACTCCTTGAGAAAAAGTGGAGCACAAGAAGATGTGGTCAATGAAATTGCCAGTAGCGTACGCGATGAGCTATATCAAGGTATCAGCACTAAAGAAATATACAACCGTGCCTTTTCCCTTCTCAGAAAAAAGAAACATGGTTTTGCTTCAAAATATAAATTGAAAAAAGCAATTTACGAATTGGGACCAACAGGTTTTCCTTTTGAAAAATTTGTGGGTGCCTTGCTTTTCTATTGTGGTTACGAAGTAAAAACAGGACAGTTTTTACAGGGAAAATGCGTAACCCACGAAGTAGATGTGGTCGCCCACAAAAACGGTCAGTATATAGTTGCAGAATGTAAATTCCACAGCGACGAAGGTCGTAATTGCGATGTAAAAGTGCCGCTTTATATCCATTCCCGTTACCGCGATATTCTCAATTTTTATAACGAAAAAAATAACGGTGAAAAACCGAATGAGGGTTGGGTGGTTACCAACACCCGTTTTACGGAAGATGCTTTGAAATATGGTGAATGCGTTGGACTTCACCTTTTAAGCTGGGATTTTCCGAAAGATAACGGAATCAAGGACCGGATAGACCGTTTGGGGCTTTATCCAGTAACCGTTTCCACCTTGCTCAGCCAGCGCGAAAAGCAATTTCTGCTCAGCCGCGATGTTGTGCTTTGTAAACAATTGATAGATGATCATTTCTATTTGGACCATTTGGGAATCTCTGAAAAACGGAAAGCACATATTTTAGAAGAAATTAGACTTCTGTGTAAAAACAACTAGCTATGCAAAAACTAAAAATCCATTTCCTTGGCGCCGCTGGAACCGTAACCGGCTCTAAATTTTTGATTGAAACTTCAGAAAAGAATATTTTGATAGATTGCGGCATGTTTCAAGGTTTAAAGGAACTGCGCGAAAAAAACTGGGAACACCTGCCAATTGAAGTTTCGGAGATTGACGTGGTGTTGCTCACGCATGGCCATTTGGACCACACGGGTTATTTGCCGCGATTGGTAAAACAAGGCTATCGTGGGAAGATAATCGGGACGGCCCCAACGCTCGCAATTGCTAAAATTATATTGCTGGACAGCGCTAAAATTCACGAAGAAGAAGCTGAAAAAGCCAATGAAGAAGGCTATTCCAAACACAAACCAGCCGAGCCATTTTATAGCGTTCAGGAAGCTGAGGTTACACTCGGCTTTTTTCAAGCTGAAGAAAGAGACGAATGGATTACGCTTTCTGAAAATATAAAATATCGGTTTCGTTATAACGGACACATTATTGGCGCCACGTTTATTGAACTGGAAATCTTTGGAAAAACTTTTGTGTTTTCAGGCGATATTGGTCGAGAGCACGATCTGTTGCTTTTTCCACCCGAAAAACCCGAAAAGGCAGATTATCTCTTTATGGAAAGTACATACGGGGACAAACTCCATCCGAAGGAAAGCGTTTCAGATAAACTGGTTGAACTCATCAATAAAACCATTCACAACCGCGGCAATTTGATTATTCCTTCCTTTGCGGTAGAGCGTTTGCAGACGTTGATGTTTTTGCTTTGGAAACTGTACAACGAAAACCGAATCCCGAACATTCCAATATTTATTGATAGCCCGATGGGCAATAACGTGCTCTCTGTTTTTCAAAACTTTCCAGACTGGCACAAATTGCCGATGAAGGATTTCAACGCGATGAACAACCGGATGAATATAATCACTTCCTATAAAGATACATGGGAAACCATAGATAATCCACAGCCAAAAGTAGTTATTGCCGGAAGCGGAATGGTCACTGGCGGAAGGGTCTTGACCTATCTAAAACAGTTGATAGACAAAACAAACACTACAGTTTTATTAGTTGGTTACCAAGCTGAAGGTACTCGTGGCAGACAAATGCTGGAAGGAGCGCACGAACTAAAATTCTTCGGAAAACAGTATCCCGTAAAAGCTGAAATTCACCATATTGAAAGTCTTTCGGCACACGCCGACCAGCAGGGACTTTTGGATTGGACAAGCAATATTAAAAACAAACCGGAAGAAACATTTCTGATTCACGGTGAGCCTACTGCACAGGATGTTTTGCAGGTTAAATTGCGGGAAACTTACGGTTGGAAGGTAACCATTCCAAAGTTGTATGAAATAAAGGAAATTTTGGTTTAGACCGATTCCCAACTTTGACAAAGTTCGCTTAAAACTTATTGCAATATGACGATATTCATCGGGTAAATCATTTCTTTAGAAACGGATAAAACTTTGTCAAAGTTAAACGGGCCTATACTTCAACCTCTCTATTTTCCGCAACGATTTTGGTTTTATAATTCCTTCTTCGTTCCAGGTCGAGGGACTCTATTTTTTTTAAGAAAAGAGCAGATTTTTCACTTGGAAAACACCCCCTTCAAAACTTTTTTATTTACCACAATAAGAGATCCCTTCCAATGCAACAAAGGGGTTGTGATTAATCGATAAAAAACCAGTATATCCGGCTTTAAGGAATGTCGGGAAATCCCGCAAAACCAGACAATATTCCGAAAATGTGTATGTTGGTAGACGTTACAACTATGTTGATGGGGAAATGGCAGGCGGAACAAACATTGATAACACACGGTTCAACCTTGCAGCTGGATGGTTTATGACCAAAAATATTCTTGCCAAACTTGAATATGTGAGCTAGGAATACGGCGGGTTCCCTGTTGCATATATTAGGAACGGGGCAAATTTGTACAGGGAAAAAAACGGGTATGATCTCAAATGCTTCAGGGCCAGACACTAGGGCGTTTCAGAAAGCTGGATTAACTTAATCCATTTTTTTATTTGTAAATTTTGGAGTCAACCGGTTCTTTTTGAAATAATACTAAAGAATGATTTTCTCCTGTCTAAAAAATAGATCTACTTTTGCCGCAACCTCACAGCAATTATCCACTTTTGAAACTTCATTACAAGCCATTGAAGACAGTATATCATATTTACATGCAAAACTAGATAAATCAACTTCCTCAAAATTTTTATTGATGGTTTTACATTGTTGATAAAGGCTATCAATAGTTTTAAAATTGGTTGGATCTATCCCTTTTTGCATCAGAAACCCTTTTAAATAGTTTACAATAGCATGTTGGGCATTTTTGCACACTAAATAAGATACTACGTCTTCTTCTGGTTTATACAACTCTTGATTTGCTTCCTTTAATTTTTCTCTTGCATCATCAAATAATCTATTTGCTTCCTGTTCCATGATGAATAATTTTTTAAGTTAAACTTAGAAAGTATTTAATTTCAATAATTCCTCGTGGCACCCCCACCTCCAGCAAAGTCGGGTTCAAGAAATTTTTTATTTTCCAAAAGTTAATTTACATATTCCTGAAAAGCTCCAACCTTTCCCATTTGGATTCTACCTCTTCCTGCGCCTGTTTAAGCAACTGCGCTCCTATTTCGGCATTCTCCTTTACAACCCTTGTAAAACGGGTTTCGTTGTACATAAAGTCTTCTAAAGGAGCCGCCGGCGGCTTAGAATCTAACTTGAACTTCTTGCCTTTAGGTTTTAAAGGATCAAACCTGAACAGTGGCCAGTAACCTGTTTCTACCGCTTTGATTTGTTGGGTAGCTCCGTGTTTTAAATCATAACCGTGTTCTACGCAATGAGAATAGGCTATAATTATTGATGGGCCCGGATACGCTGCAGCTTCTTCAATGGCCTTAAGGGTTTGCAAATCTTTTGCCCCAATAGCTATCTGGGCTACATAAACGTTTTGATAGGAAATGGCCTGTAATGCTAGACTCTTCTTGCTGGTTCGTTTACCAGAAACCGCAAACTTGGCACTAGCACCCAGAGGGGTAGCTTTAGACATTTGCCCGCCGGTATTTGAATAAACTTCGGTATCCATAACCAGAATATTGATATTCTCTCCTGAGGCCAGAACATGGTCCACACCACCATAACCTATATCATAAGCCCAGCCGTCACCTCCAAGTATCCAGACAGCCTTCTTGCGCAAATACTCAGTTAATTGATTCAGTTTGCGGGCATTTTCAGAATCCAAGGTATCCAGAATTTTCTTTAAAGATTTAATTTGAGCTAATTTCTCGGCCTTTTGTAACTCTGTTTCTTCGGGGTTCTCAATAATAGAGGATACCAGATCACTGCCAACCTCAGCTTCTAAAGACTTCAATAAATCTACGGCGATTTCCTCTTTTTTGGTCAAGGCCAGCCTCATCCCCAAACCAAACTCGGCGTTATCTTCAAATAAAGAGTTGGCCCAAGCAGGACCCTGTCCCAGTGCATTGGTTTTGTAAGGGGTTGTTGGTAAATTACCTCCGTAAATTGAAGAGCAACCGGTAGCATTCGCAATTAAAATACTATCTCCGTATAACTGGGTAAGCAGTTTAATGTAAGGGGTTTCACCACAGCCCGGACAGGCTCCTGAGAATTCAAACAGTGGTTCTAAAAACTGCGAACCTTTTACATTGGTTATTTGCAGTTCTGTACGGTCATAATTTGGAAGGTTGATGAAATAATCCCAATTAAGGTTTTCTTCGGCAGCAACATCCAGTTTTTTCCTCATATTAATAGCCTTGAAGTTTTCAACTTCTTTGCTTTCAGCAGGACAAACGGCCACACAAAGATCACAGCCGGTACAATCTTCAGGGGAAACCTGTAATACATATGAATCTGTTGCACTTGTAAATGGCCTTCCTATTGCCGGGACTGATTTAAAGGTATCCGGGGCATCTGCAAGCTCATCGTTAGGCACTACTTTGGCCCTTATGGCTGCGTGAGGGCATATAGCCACACACTTATTACATTGGGTACAAAGGTTTTCCCCTTCCCAAATTGGGATAAAGTCGGCAATACCACGTTTTTCATACTGGGTGGTACCCGTAGGGAATGTGCCGTCAACCGGGAAGGCACTTACCGGAAGTTCATCTCCATAACCAGCAAGGATTTTACCTAAAACTTCTTTCACAAAAGGATCGGCCTCTCCGGTCATCATTGGTTTTAAGCCTCTATTACTTGTAATTTGTTTAGGATATTCTACTTTTTGCAGGTACTCAAGAGATTTGTCAACGGCATTAAAATTCATCTCCACAATCTTATCTCCTTTGTGGGAATAGGATTTTATAATGGCATCCTTGATTTTTTGTATTGCTTCATCTTTTGGCAGCACCCCTGAAATTGCAAAGAAACAGGTTTGTAAAACAGTATTGGTCCTTTTGCCCAATTTAGCTTCATGTGCAACTTTGGAGGCATCTACCACATAAAATACCAGCTCATTTTCAATAATTTTCTCCTGCATTCCCTGTGGCAGTTTATCCCATATTTCTTCTTTAGAGAATGGTGAATTCAAAAGAAAGGTCCCACCTTTTTTAATCTTTTTCAGAATATCATATTTCTCAATAAAATTAAACTGATGGCAGGCAATAAAATCGGCTGTATTTATCAGGTAGCTGGAATAAATTGGTTCGGGTCCAAAGCGCAAATGTGATACTGTTTGGGCACCCGCCTTTTTGGAATCGTAAACAAAATAACCCTGTACATAGTTGTTGGTGGTTTCGCCAATGATTTTAATGGAATTTTTATTGGCCCCAACAGTACCGTCAGACCCCAATCCGTAAAACATACAGTTTAAGGTTGTTTTACGGGTCTTAAATACCGGATTGTACAATAAGCTGGTAAAGCTCACATCATCATTAATGCCAATGGTATAATGGTTTTTAGGCTGGTCTTTTTCAAGCTCATCAAAAATCCCTTTTACCATGGCGGGATTAAATTCTTTAGAGGACAAGCCATAACGGCCCCCAACCACTTGTGGCATTTCCCTTTCGCTTTCGGCAAAGGCGGTAATCACGTCCAGATACAGGGGTTCGCCTGTACTTCCTGGTTCTTTGGTACGATCTAAGACAGATACTTTTTTTACTGTCTTGGGAAGGGTATCCATAAAATGTTTAATTGAAAACGGTCTGTATAAACGAACAATCAGGGCACCAACTTTTTCTCCTTGATTTACCAAGGTATCTACTGTTTCCCTAACTGCACCTTCGCCGGAACCCATAATAACAATTACACGTTCGGCTTCAGGGTGGCCTATATAATCAAACAGTTTATATTTTCGACCGGTATGCTGGTAGAACTCATCCATGACATCCTGAACGATTTGCGGTACTTTTTCATAATACAGGTTTGCTGCTTCCCTAGCTTGGAAGAAAACATCAGGGTTTTGAGAAGTTCCCCTGATAACTGGGCTATCGGGATCCAGCGATCTCTTTTTGTGCTGCATGATTTTATCTTCAGGCATCATTGCTTCAATAATATCATCAGTAATGCCGTCAATCTTGGAAATTTCGTGGGAGGTCCTGAAACCGTCAAATATATTCAGAAAAGGAATCCGGGAATGCAGGGTGGCTACCTGAGATATCAAAGCAAAATCCATTGCTTCCTGGACCGAGCCTCCAAATAACATGGAAAACCCAGTTTGCCTTGTCGCCATTACATCTGAATGGTCTCCAAAAATGGATAAGGCATGGGTGGCAATTGTCCTGGAAGCAACGTGAATTACCGTAGGCAACAATTCCCCCGCTATTTTATACATATTGGGTATCATCAATAACAAACCCTGAGAGGCAGTAAAAGTAGTGGTCAATGCTCCTGCCTGTAAAGAACCATGAACGGCACCTGCGGCTCCCCCTTCACTCTGCATTTCAACAATCCTGGGAATATTATTCCAGATATTCTTTTCCCCTTTAGAACTATAGACATCTACATGCTCGCCCATAGGGGAAGCAGGAGTTATAGGATAAATAGCGCAAATTTCATTTGTTTTATGAGCGATCTTTGCAACCGCTTCATTTGCGTCACAAATAAGTTTTGGGAATTCTTTTGTCATCTTGCATATATTTAGTTCATTCCATTTTATTCACCATGTAACCAAGCTTTTTTCTTCAGTAATTGTTCTTCGGTTTCTTCGTGGTCGCCATCAAGTATGCAGCAATCTACAGGACATACCGAAGCACACTGAGGTTCATCATGGAAGCCTTTACATTCTGTACACTTATCGCTCACGATAAAATAAAATTCATCAGAGACAGGTTCGTTTTCAGCATTGGCATCAACTTCATTTCCATTAAGGGTTGTTACCATACCACTTAAAGAAGTTTCGTCTGAATAGGACCACTTCTCATCGGGTTCATAAATCGCATTGTTCGGGCACTCTGAAATACAAGCATCACAATTGATGCATTCATCGGTTATTAGTAAAGCCATTTTATATTTTTTTAATTATTTGAGATAAAATTAATATCCTTTAAACTTCTATAATATGACGATTATCATATTCCATTAGAAAGTGTAAAATTATATTTGGAGAATATAAATCTTAATTCAAGCTTATGGTTACTGAGAAGATAATAAACAATAAGAGAAAGCTTCCGCCTGAAGTCCTTAAAACTGTAGTCATAAGGTTTGTCGGCGATTCAGGTGACGGCATGCAGTTAACGGGGACCCAGTTTTCCGATACTTCTGCCATGTTTGGAAATGATGTAGCAACCTTCCCTAATTACCCCTCCGAGATCAGGGCCCCTCAGGGGAGTTTATATGGGGTCTCAGGCTTTCAGGTCCATATTGGAAGCGTGGAAGTGAGCACTCCGGGGGATAATGTGGATTTATTGGTAGCGATGAACCCCGCCGGTTTAAAAACCAATCTTTATGCGGTAAAGCCTGGACATACCATTATAGTGGATAACGATTCATTTAACAAAAAGAATTTAGAGAAAGCACAATATGCAACCAATCCTCTTGAAGATGACAGCCTTGAAAACTATCGCGTTATTGAAGTGGACATGACTACCCTGACAAAGGAAGCTTTAAAAGGTATTGAGGGCTTGGACAATAAAATTATTTCACGAAGTAAAAACATGTTTGCTTTAGGGATGGTGTACTGGATGTACGGTCGATCTAAAGATCATACTATTGATTTTTTCAACAAAAAGTTTAAATCCAAACCCCATATCATTGAAGCCAACACCAAAGTATTGAATGCTGGGTATTATTTTGCTGAAACCTTAGAACTTATACCGAATGCCTATTCTATTTCCCCTGCAAAAATGGCGCCTGGCACTTATAGGATTATTATGGGGAATACGGCTACTGCCTGGGGATTTTTGGCCGCTGCCGAAAAATCGGGACTGGAATTATTTTTAGGTTCCTATCCCATTACCCCTGCCACAGATATTCTCCATGAGCTTGTTAAGCATAAGCACTTTGGTGTGAAGGCGTTCCAGGCCGAAGATGAAATAGCAGGAATCTCCTCGGCAATAGGAGCTTCTTTTGCTGGTGACCTAGCCATCACTACCACTTCAGGTCCGGGGCTCGCTTTAAAAGGCGAAGCATTGGGATTGGCCATGATGATAGAACTGCCGCTTGTTGTGGTAAACGTTCAGCGCGGCGGGCCTTCTACGGGTTTACCCACAAAAACCGAACAATCTGACCTTTTCCAGGCCATGTATGGCAGAAACGGAGAAAGCCCAGTAATAGTGATTGCCGCCAGTACACCTGCCAATTGTTTTGATTATGCATACCAGGCTTCAAAACTTGCCTTGGAGCATATGACTCCTGTCATTCTGTTAACAGATGGATATATAGCAAACGGCTCGGCTCCATGGAAGATAAAAAGTATTGCAAGCCTACCTGAAATAAAAAACCATATTATCAAGGAGGCTAAAGAAAACTGGCATCCTTATGAGCGTGATGAGGATACACTTGCCAGAAACTGGGCCATCCCGGGAACCCCCGGATTAGAGCATAGGGTTGGAGGCCTTGAGAAAGACCGCAATACTGGAAATGTTTCCCACGTTCCCGAGAACCATGAAATAATGACCTGGACCCGGGCCGAAAAAATCAAGCGCGTTCAAAATAATATTCCCAATCTAGCAACTTCTTTCGCCAACCAAGGTGACCTTCTGGTAATTGGCTGGGGAGGAACCTTCGGCTCTCTTTATTCGGCAGTAAAACAATTAAGTGAAGAAGGCTACAAAAATATTGGCTTAGCCCACTTCAATTACATTAATCCGCTGCCAAAAAACACAGGGGAGATCCTAAGTAAATTCAAGAAAATTATCGTTTGCGAATTGAACAACGGTCAATTTGTGAACATTTTAAGAATGAACTTTAGCGGAATTGAATTTTTGCCATTCAATAAAATACAGGGCTTACCCTTTGCCAACGATGAACTCATTGAAAAATTTAAACTATTAGCCCAATAATTATGGAACCAGCTGTAAAAGAATATACATATAAAGATTTTGCAAATGATCAGGAAGTAAGATGGTGTCCGGGCTGTGATGACTACGTTATTCTGCGTTCGGTACAAAAAGCCCTTCCTGAAATAGGTGTGAAAAAAGAAGACGTGGTCTTTATTTCGGGAATAGGCTGTTCATCCCGTTTTCCATATTATATGGACACCTACGGAATGCACAGTATCCATGGCAGGGCTCCCGCAATAGCCTCTGGTGTGAAACTGGCAAATCCCCAACTAAGTGTGTGGGTTATTACCGGAGACGGAGACAGCATGGCTATTGGTGGAAACCATTTTATTCATGTATTGCGAAGGAATATAAATCTAAATATTATTCTTTTTAATAACGAAATATACGGCTTGACCAAGGGGCAGTTTTCTCCAACATCGAGGGTTGGTCAAAAAACAAAATCGTCCCCTTACGGAAATACCCAGCCTCCATTTTCACCCGGAGAACTGGCCTTAGGGGCCCAAGCAAGATTTTTTGCTAGGATTGGCGGAAATTCGCCCAAGGAAATGACCGATATCTTTATCCAGGCTGAAAAATTTAAAGGCACTTCTTTGGTAGAAGTACTTCAAAACTGTGTAATCTTTAACGATGGTTGCTTTGTGAAATATACCGATAAATCTGTTCGGGAAGATAAACAGCTTTTTGTGGAACACGGTAAACCCATGGTATTCGGGAAAAACCGGGATAAAGGTCTTGTGCTAAACGGCTTAAAACTGGAAGTGGCCACTATTGGAGAAAACGGAATTACCCAGGAAGATCTATTGGTCCATGATGCCAGAGAAAAAGACCCTACCATGCATCAAATGCTGGTGAGGCTGGAATATCCTTTAGTAACTGGAATAATTAGAAGTTTTAACGATGTAACCCTGGAAGAAATGGAAGATGCCTTAACTGCCCAGGTAAGAGAAAAATCCAGTTTCAAGAAAGCCGACGACCTGTTCTTTTCTGGTGAAATTTATGAAGTAAAAGGGGAATGACTGTCATTGAGCAGTTCTCAGCCCTCTAAATACTGTTAATTTTATAACATATCAAGTAGCTAAAAATATGGGTTCAGAAGCACTAATAGTATTCTTTATTGCAGGTGTTGTTTTAGTAGCCGGCGCAAACTTTCTGTCGAATTTAATTTCACCAAAATCCGATAATTTACAAAAGCGGGAACCATACGAAAGTGGTATGAAAACCATTGGATCTACCTGGGTTCAGTTTAAAGTAGGGTATTATTTATTCGCCATCCTGTTTTTAATATTTGATGTAGAGGTGGCTTTTTTATTTCCCTGGGCGGTGGTTTTCCAAAAAGTGGGGGCCGTTGCTTTAGTTGAAATAATCATCTTCCTGCTCATTCTGGGATTAGGCCTGGCTTATGCGTGGAAAAAAGGAGCATTAAAATGGGAGTAGAAAACAACAATAAGACACCTGAGGATTTCCCAGGAAAAGTAATTCCGGCAGGAAACGGGGCAAATGTAATTGTCACTTCACTAGATAAAATCATTAACTGGGGACGTTCAAATTCGCTTTGGTCCCTTTATTTTGGAACCAGCTGCTGTGCCATAGAAATGATGCAAACAGGAGCTGCACGCCATGATTATTCCAGGTTTGGTTTTGAGGTCGCTAGACCCTCCCCAAGGCAGGCCGATTTAATAATCATTGCGGGCACTATTGTAAATAAGATGGCCCCAGTGTTAAGGCGCTTGTACGACCAAATGGCAGAGCCCAAATACGTTATTGCCATGGGCGCGTGTGCCATCTCTGGCGGCCCTTTTTTTTACAACTCCTATTCGGTGGTAAAAGGTGCCGACCACGTGATACCTGTAGACGTATATGTACCTGGCTGTCCTCCTCGTCCCGAAGCTTTACTGGAAGGCATGTTGATGCTCCAAAAAAAAATAAGGACCGAAAGCATGAAACATAAAAAGAACCCTGTAGAAGGCTTTGATGAAGGACTTTAAAACCCGAAAGCTATGACCAATGTGGAATTACAAAAACATATAGACAACTGGTTTACAGATCCAGGTGCCGTGAAGCTTGAATTCTCAGAAGAAGGCTCTCAATTTTTAAATATAAGCATCCACCCCGACTATCTCCACGAACTCATGTGGAGCTTAAAACACAATAAAGAAACCCATTTAGATTATTTATTCTGTTTAACCGGTGTTGACTGGGGAAAAGAATTAGGGGTCGTTTACCACCTAGAATCTACCCTGCACCGCCATAGCCTTGTGGTAAGAGCCAATGTTGAAGATCGGGAAAACCCTGTACTAGATTCGGTACAGGATATCTGGGCCACTGCCAACTTCCATGAACGGGAAGTCTATGATTTCTTTGGAATAAAATTCAATAACCATCCTAACTTAAAAAGGCTCTTCCTTACCGATGACTGGGAAGGTTTTCCGCTAAGAAAGGATTATGTAGATGAAGTTAATATGGTCGTTAAATAATGGAATATGGAAACAACGATTGTCAATAACGACTTTAAATCTGAAGAATACTTCATTAACATGGGGCCCCAACACCCTGCAACGCACGGTGTGCTTCGCCTACTGTTGACCATAGATGGGGAGATAATAAAAAAAGTAGAGCCGGATTTAGGCTATATTCACCGTTCTATAGAAAAAATGTGCGAGCGGGACAGCTATCAGCAAATAGTTCATCTTACGGACAGGATGGATTATCTATCTTCCCATATAAATAATGAAGCGGTGTGCCTGGCAGTGGAAAATGCCCTTCAACTTGAAATACCCGAACGCGTAAAAGTTATCCGGACCATTATTGACGAATTGACCCGTATTGCTTCCCACACCTTATGGTGGGGCGTGATGGGGATGGATGTGGGAGCCCTTACCACTTACTTTTACGGTTTTAGGGACCGGGAACTGATAAATGATATTTTTGAAGAGACCTGTGGCGCCCGCTTAACCATGAACTACAATATCCCCGGAGGCCTAATGTATGATATCCATCCAAATTTTGTAAAAAGGGTAAAAAGCTTTATCGCCCATTTTAAAACAAAATTACCCGAATATGACAGCCTTTTGACCGGGAACGTTATTTTTCAAAAGCGTACAAAGGGAGTTGGCATTTTAACTAAAGCCGATGCTATTTCATTTGGGGCATCGGGCCCCGTTGGCAGGGGTTCCGGTTATTCTTGTGATGTTAGAAAACACCATCCATATAGCGCCCTGGACAAAGTTCCTTTTAACGAAGCCCTACAAACCGAAGGGGATTCATTTGCCCGTTATCTGGTTAGGATCCAGGAAATGTGGGAATCCATGTCTATAATAGAACAATTGATAGATAATATTCCTGAAGGGGATTATAACGTACCCACCAATGCGGTTATAAAATTGCCCAAGGGTGAATTTTACCAGAGGGTGGAAACAGCAAGGGGAGAACTTGGGGTGTATATTATAAGTACAGGGACAAAAAATCCCTACCGGCTTAAATTCCGCTCTCCTGGTTTTTCCAATTTATCATTGCTGAACCATATTGCCGTGGGCGGTAAAATTGGTGACTTGGTGGCTACCATGGCCACCTTGGATCTTGTAATACCTGATATAGACCGATAAAATTAAAACAATGCATATATCATTAAATAGTTCCAATATCATTTTCGGCTGGCTTTTAAATTTCATGCCAGCAACGGCAGTTGGCATTATAGAAATGGTGTTGATAGCCCTGGCTTATTTGACCCTTTTTGCTGTCCTGGGCTTGTATCTGGTTTTAATGGAAAGAAAAGTAGCCGCTTGGTTTCAATTACGGATTGGGCCGAACAGGGTTGGTTTTCAGGGGTTGTTGCAAACCATGGCCGATGCATTAAAACTGGTATCCAAAGAGCTTACGGGTACCGTAAAAGCTGATAAATTTTTATACAATTTAGCTCCTTACTTTGTTATTATTTCCTCATTAATGGCACTGGCCGTGTTTCCGTTTACAAAGAATTTGCAAGCATTCGATATTAATATTGGTATTTTCTTTTTAATCGCTATTTCATCGGTAGGGGTAATAGGGATTTTGTTGGGTGGCTGGAGCAGTAATAATAAATTCGCTTTGATAGGCGCCATGAGAAGTGGTGTTCAAACTATAAGCTATGAGCTTTCCATAGGCCTTTCCCTGCTAACCATGATCTTAATCACTGGAAGCCTACAGCTTTCGGAGATCATAGAGGTTCAAAAAAACGGATGGTTGATCCTTCAGGGGCATATTCCCGCAATTATTGCCTTTATGATTTATATGATTGCCGGAACAGCCGAAACAAACAGGGCTCCCTTTGATATGGCTGAAGCCGAATCGGAACTGGGTGCCGGTTTCCATACTGAATACTCAGGGATGAAATTCGCTTATTTCTTTTTAGCTGAATTCATCAATATGTTTATAATTGCAGCAATTGCCACTACCGTTTTCTTTGGAGGATGGCTTTCCCCTTTCGGTATTACCGAATCTATACCGTGGCTGGGCATTTTCTGGTTTCTGGCGAAAACCTTTGTGCTGGTATTTTTAATGATGTGGTTTAGATGGACCTTTCCAAGGTTAAGGATAGACCAGTTGCTTACCCTGGAATGGAAGTATTTGCTGCCCATCAACTTGGTAAACATTGTAATAATGGCGGTAATTGTATGGCTTAATCTCACTATTCAATATTAGAAATTATGAGTTATTTCTCAGAGATATACAACGGAATAAAAACATTGCTCACCGGAATGGGCGTTACGGGGAAATATTTCCTTCATTCCAGAAAAGGAGCAATTACCCAACAATATCCTGACAACCGGGATACCCTGAAAATGTTCGATCGTTTTCGTGGGGAAGTAGTAATGCCTCATGACGAAAATAATGAACACCGATGTACAGGTTGCCAGAAATGCGAAATTGCCTGTCCTAACGGTACTATTGAAATTATCTGGGACCGCGCTATAGAAGAGGAAACAGGCAAAAAGAAAAAAATAATTGACAAACATATTTATCATTTGGGCATGTGTACCATGTGCGGTTTATGTATTGAAGCATGCCCCACCGATGCTATTAAATGGGCGCAGAATTTTGAAAATTCGGTATATGACAGGACCCAGCTTACCAGGGTTTTGAACAAACCGGGATCAAAGGTAAAAGCCGGTGTAGAAGATTAAGCTTATGGAAAAAATTGTTTTTTATGTTTTGGCACTTATCATAGTGGTTTCAGCAATCGCCTCGGTTACCAGCCGAAAGATGCTGCGGTCAGTAATTTACCTGCTGTTTGTACTTATTGGAATCGCAGGTTTATATTTTATGGCCGATTACAATTTTCTGGCAGCCATACAGCTTACGGTCTATGCCGGGGGTATTATCGTGCTTATCATATTTTCGGTTTTACTGGTGCATCATATAGAGATGGAACTGGAAATAGCCAAAAGATCCAGACGGATCATAGCGGCACTTACCTGTTTAATTGGGCTAGGGGTTTTCTTAACGACCATTTATTCGCATCCTTTTCAGGCGGTACCAAATTCGGTGACCACCACTACCGCCGATATTGGTTTAAAACTCTTAAGCTATGAGGACGGTGGCTTTATACTTCCTTTTGAAGTGATAAGTGTGTTGTTGCTGGCTGCAATGATCGGGGCAATTGTAATAGCCAAAGGCGGAAAGATTGCCAGGGATAAATCAGAAAATATACCCGACCCGAAAAAAGAGAAAATCAGGGAACCAAAAGCGGATGTTCTGGAAAACGAAGTACCGATTTAAAAAGATATGGATAGTGACCTTTAATACAGTAAATAACAGTTAACAATATGATCCCCGGAATAAGCATAACCGAAATCCTGACCCTCACCTCCATCCTGTTTTTTATTGGAGTGTACGGATTTCTTACCAGAAAAAACCTCATTTCTATTCTAATCTCAATAGAACTGATCTTGAATGCATCAGTAATAAACTTTGTGGTGATTAATAAATACCTCTACCCCGATGTGCTGCAAGGGGTAGTGTACTCCATTTTTATTATTGCCGTAGCCGCAGCCGAAACTTCCCTGGCAATATCCATCATAATCAACCTTTACCGGCAAATAGGCTCGGTAGAAGTTAAGGACACCGAAACGATGAAGTATTAATATTTGAAGTTATGAACTTAAGTTATATCCTCTTAATTCCACTGATTCCCTTAGCGTTGTTCTTAGTACTGGGAATTTTCAATAAGAAAATCAAACCGGCCGTTTCTGGATATATGGGGGTATCGGGATTGGCTATTTCCACCATACTTTCCTTTTATACCGCCTATGAGTACTTTTTTGTTCAGGGTAAAATAAATGGGGCGTATCAGACCTTTGTTGAAAAAATGGTCTGGATGAACTTTACGGATACATTGCATATAGATTTGGGCATCCTTATAGATCCTATTTCGGTAATGATGCTTATCGTGATATCTACCGTATCCTTAATGGTGCATATTTACAGCAGGGGTTATATGAAGGGCGATGAAGGATACACAAAATTCTTTGCTTTCCTGGGATTATTTGCCTTCTCTATGTACGGATTGGTGTTGGCGACCAACCTCTTCCAGATATACATCTTTTGGGAACTGGTAGGGATATCTTCCTATTTGTTAATAGGGTATTACTACACCAAAACCAAAGCGGTTGCAGCCGCAAAAAAGGCCTTTATTGTAACCCGGTTTGCCGATTTCGGATTTTTAATAGGCATCCTGATTATTAGTTTTCATACCGGCACCTTCGATTTTGAAACTTTAAATAATCCTGAAGGCAGTGCCATTTTAAACTGGGCCTCTAGTTCCTTTATGGGATTATCGGCTATTACCTGGGCATTAATTTTAATCTTTATAGGAGGGGCCGGAAAATCAGCCATGTTCCCATTACATATCTGGTTACCGGACGCCATGGAAGGTCCCACCCCGGTATCTGCATTAATTCACGCAGCCACTATGGTAGTGGCCGGCGTGTATTTGGTGGCCCGTTTATTCCCGATGTATTACTTGGTGGAAGAAGGCTTCGCTCTGCGAATTGTGGCTTATGTAGGTGCCTTCTCCTCCCTGTTTGCCGCGATTATAGCTATCACCCAAACCGATATTAAACGGGTACTGGCATTTTCAACCATGTCGCAACTGGGCTATATGATGATGGCCTTGGGCGTTTCCGGTTTTGATGGGCACGAAGGGGTAGGTTATATGGCTTCCATGTTCCACCTGTTTACCCACGCCATGTTCAAGGCTCTATTATTTATGGGTGCAGGTTCGGTAATCCATGCAGTCCATAGCAATTACTTGAAGGATATGGGCGGGCTCAGGAAATATATGCCCATTACCAATATCACATTTTTAATAGCGGCCCTGGCCATTGCCGGGATCCCACCATTGGCAGGGTTCTGGAGTAAAGATGAAATCTTGGTGGCGACTTTTGAGAACAACCTATTTATTTATGGAATTGCAGTGTTTGTGGCCGGACTGACCGCATTTTACATGTTCAGGCTTTACTTCGGGATTTTTTGGGGAAAAGAAACCAACTACATAAATGCACCGCATGAGTCCCCATTTTCTATGACATTACCGCTTATCATATTGGCAGTACTTAGTGTAGGGGTAGGGTTTATACCTTTCAGCGAGTTTGTAACAGCCGATAAAATTGGTTTTGAAGCCCACTTAAATTATCCCTTGGCTGCCATTGCCGTTGGGTTTGGACTAATAGGGCTTCTACTGGCCTGGGTATTTTATAAAAAAGAAAATGACCTGGCCAACAGGTTCGCAAATGCTTTTGGTGTCCTTTATCTATGGGCCCGTGACAAATTTTACGTTGATGAACTCTATCTTTTTATAACCCGTAAACTGATTTTTAAACGAATCTCTGCCCCCATCGCATTCTTTGATAAAAAATATGTAGACGGAACCATGGAGGGCATTGGAAATAAAACAGTAGTGATTTCACAAAAAATAAAAGCTTTGCAGTCTGGGAAAGTCCAGGACTATGCCTTTGGTTTTATGGGAGGGGCTGTGGTACTGGCGCTGGTGTTTATTTACTTATGGACTAATTAACAGTTTCAATATGGACATTTTATCATTTTTTGTCATAATGCCGGTTCTTGCAATTATCGCATTGGTCTTTACAAAAGGATTAAAACAGGCTAGAATGGTCGCAATTTTTGGGGGTCTCCTTCAATTTGCAATGGCCATAAACCTTTTGTTTGCTTACTTCAAAGAGCGAAGTGTAAACGATAGTATAATGGTTTTTGTCCGGGATATTGTTTGGTTTGAACAGTTTAATATACATTATGCCATTGGGGTAGATGGTATTTCGGTCGCCTTGATCCTGTTAACCTCTATCATCGTACTGGCGGGGGTGTTCATTTCCTGGAAAATGGATGATTTACCCAAAGAGTTTTTCATTTCTTTAATTGTCCTATCCACTGGGGTTTACGGGTTCTTTATTTCAATAGATCTTTTTACCATGTTTCTTTTCTATGAAATTGCCGTAATCCCCATGTATTTATTGATTGGCATTTGGGGCTCTGGGCCCAAGGAATATTCGGCTATGAAATTAACCTTGATGTTAATGGGGGCTACCGCGGTATTACTGGTGGGTATATTAGGGATTTACTTTAATTCAAATGCCGATGGCGGCGCATTGACCTTTAACATTCTTGAAATTGCTAAAGTAAATATCCCCTTTGAAGCACAAAAGTTATTTTTCCCGCTAACCTTTATAGGATTTGCGGTTTTGGGGGCTTTATTCCCATTTCACACTTGGTCTCCCGATGGGCATGCATCTGCTCCTACCGCGGTTTCCATGCTTCACGCTGGGGTACTAATGAAACTTGGGGGTTACGGCGTATTTAGGGTAGCTATGTTCCTTTTGCCGCTAGGGGCCATAGAGTGGTCTTGGTTTTTTATCATCTTATCGGCCACGGGGGTTATTTATGGTGCTTTTGCAGCGATACGACAAACAGACCTAAAATATATAAATGCCTATTCTTCGGTAAGCCACTTAGGGCTGGTTTTGTTCGCCTTGTTAATGTTTAATAAAACGGCGTGGAACGGGGCTATCTTACAATCTTTATCACACGGGTTCATGACGGCACTTTTCTTTGCCTTGATCGGAATGATATACAGCAGGACCCATACCCGGGATATTACCAAACTGGGGGGACTTTTAAAAGTAATTCCCTTTATATCGGTCATCTATGTGATTGCCGGATTAGCTTCCTTGGGATTACCTGGCTTTAGTGGATTTGTTGCCGAAATGAACATTTTTGTGGGTGCATTTCAAAATGAAGGTATGTTCTACAGAATAGCCACCATTATTTCGGTTTCGGCCATTGTGGTTACAGCGGTTTACATTTTAAGGGTAGTTGGAATCATGTTGATGGGACCTGTAAAAAATAACGAATACCTGAACCTGCCAAAGGCTACTTGGTTTGAAACCACAGGAATCCTGTTACTGCTTATCCCTATAGTTGGAATTGGAGTTGCACCTTTCTGGTTAAGTGAAATGATTATGAAAAGTTTACAGCCTTTCATTCAAGGAGTATTATAATTTTAAAGAGAAAACTAAAATGAATTTTAGTAGTTTTTTAATCATGCGGCACGAGATTTTACTTTTAGTAATAACATTAGTGCTGCTTGTAGCCGAAATTTTTATTCCTAATAATAAAAAAAGCAGCACGGTACATCTTGCAATTTTTCTTTTTGGGATCCATACGGCCCTTGGTTTTATGGCCCTGGATGAAAGCAGCCTCTTTGGAGGGATGTTCCACACCAATAACCTTATTCATTTCTTTAAAAATGTCCTGAATATTGGCGTGTTTATTCTTTTATTGCAATCTGCCGACTGGCTGCAGGAAAAAATAGTCACGCAAAACCGGGGAACCGAATTTTTCATCCTGCTCTTCTTTTCTTTACTGGGCATGTATTTTATGATTTCGGCAGGTGATTTCCTAATGTTCTACTTGGGTCTCGAACTATCTACACTTCCTGTAGCTGCCCTTGCCGCCTATGAAATATTAAAAAGAAGTTCCAGTGAAGCCGGTATAAAATTAATCCTTTCGGCCGCACTTGCCTCGGGAGTATCCTTATTCGGGATTTCGATGCTGTACGCTACCAACGGTTCTATCTATTTCAACGATATTATTGAAGTGATAACCTCTAATAACCTAACAATATTAGGCTTTATCTTATTCTTTGCAGGTTTGTCCTTTAAAATTTCACTGGTCCCTTTCCACTTTTGGACCGCCGATGTTTACCAAGGTGCTCCAATAAGCATAGCCTCTTACCTTTCGGTAATTTCAAAAGGGGCTGCGGTGTTTATCTTAATGATATTGCTGTTTACCGTATTGAAACCCCTTATGCATGTTTGGGAAAACCTGATTTATGTAATAGCCCTGGCTACTATGTTTATCGGTAACTTATTTGCGTTGCGCCAGCAAAACATGAAACGTTTTTTGGCCTATTCATCCATAGCCCAGGCAGGTTTTATATTGCTTGGATTAATCACCGGCACCCAGTTAGGCACAGCAACGGTGGTATATTTTGTAATGATCTACATTTTTTCAAACCTTGCCGCCTTTGGAGTGGTACAGGCAATTTCCCTGAAAACAGGCAAAGAAAACATGGACGACTATAATGGGCTGTACCGTACCAATCCCAAATTAAGCCTTATAATGATGCTTGCCCTATTCTCCCTTGCGGGGATTCCACCCGTTGCGGGATTCTTCGGGAAATTCTTTCTCTTTACCGCAGCAGCCAGTAAAGGCTATTATTTGCTGGTTTTTCTGGCGGTGGTAAACGTTACCATCTCCCTGTATTATTACCTGTTGGTAATAAGAGCCATGTTCTTAAGGCAAAATGACAATCCCATTCCGTTTTTCAAAAATAAAATCTATATGCGGTTAGGGTTAATCATTACCGTGATAGGGATATTAGTTTTAGGTCTTTACAGCCCATTGTACGGTTATATATATGAATTAAGCACTGTTTATAAATAAGAAGTTATGGCATTGGAAGGAAAACATTCTTTTGGAAGTATAGATGAAACCAGGGTAACTTTTGTTGAAAAGAATGTTACAGAAAACCGAAAAGATTTTTTACAAAAATTGCTTGAACACAATGGTTTTGAAGTAATTATTGAGGAAGAAAAAAAGCAGAAAGAAGAAGACCCTCAACTATACACCATCGCGGTGACCGATATGGTTTTTAATCCCACCATCTGGGTGTATGAACGCAAGTTAAAAACTTTTGACGGGCATAAAGTCACACCCAATTACTGGAACCAAGTTTCAGAAGATACCAATCCGCGTTACTGGAAAAATTCTTAAATATCCCTTTAAGCAAATTCAACCATCCCATTGATAAGGGTATAGGTAATGGCGGATATTAATCCTGTCAAAAAGATGATAACCGAAATAAAGAGGAGCCGCTGTTTATGTGCAATTGTTTTTCCTAAAAAATATAGATCGATTATCATTTCATCATAAACATTCTGGCCTTTCTTCATTATTCGTTCAAATTCGGTCTTAAATTCAGAGAGGGAAAGTTTTGCAAAATTTTCGGCATACAGCGTTCCTTTGTACCCGCTTTTTTTATAGGAAGCTCCAAAATATCGATGGGGCAGCATACTGAACAATGCGAAAATCATTGACAGCATACTGCAGATTATCAAAATTCGAGTGCCGATTTCCAATGGGATTTTTTGCGATTTAGGAACCACAAATAACAATCCTAAGAGAAGTGAAGATATGATGGAATTGACAGTAAGCACCATTCTGGCCTTGTTGTCCACCATTTTCAGCAGGTTGTAATGATTTCGAGATAGGGTTTTAAATAGGGTTTGTACGCCACGAGAATCATATTTTTTCAATTTTTCTGGTTTGGTGTCATTACTGGTGCTCGGGTTGGTTTCTTTTTCCATAATAGCAACAAATTATAAATTGCACAGTTTTTTTATTTCGCTTAAAACTCTTTTTTTCCTCAAAGGCGAGATTCCTATTTTTTCCAATAAAAAAGATGATTCGTAAAGTTCTTTGGTCAATATAATATTGTTTTCAATGAGATGGTCTTTTTCGTTTTTGGTCAAAGTTGTCAATGTGGTGATGGGGTAGAGGGCAAACTTGTCCACGTTTTGTTTTATGCCGTTGTTTTCGGGATAGTCCCAACTCAATAAATGAAGCCCTACACATTTGGCGTAGTCAATTGCATCCGAAGAAAAGCGGGTGTTGGTCACTAACCAACCCTGTTTTAAATGCGATGCTTTCTCAGGGTCGTTGTTCCATCGTTTTTGAATGTCGAGAAACCTAGCGTTTATGTATAGTGGGACTTTTACGTTGCTTACTGTTTTGGGGTCTGAATGAAATTTACATTCCACCGTGTAAGTATTGCCATCTTTTTCGGCCAGAACGTCCACTTCGTGGGAAACACATTCGCCTTGCATGATAACGCCAACTTGCGTGGAATAGCCATGATGCTTTAGCAGTGCACTGATCAAACGCTCAAAAGGAAAGCCCGTTGGTCCCAAATCCAGAATTGCCCGTTTCAAACTGTATTTGGAGGCTGATATTCGATTGAGTTTTTTTAATAGTGAATAAGCTTTTTTATAGATTTCTTTGGAAGACATTCCGTCATACAAAGTTGGAATTATGTTTTCTACAATTTCGTCTATTTCACTTTCGGAGGCTTTACTTCGTCTAAGAGAGGTTTTCAACTTTTCCACCTTGAATTCCTCAATCTCGCCGTTGAATTTTTTTACCGATATGATTTTATTCTCCATACTATTTTCAATTTATATTTTTAAAATGTTTATCAATTTAAAGACCCATTAGGGACTTAAGACTGTAAGACTTAGGATATAGGACTAAATATTCTTGGTAACAAGGTAATATTTATTCAAAAAAGAATAAGATACACGTCTTATGTCCTTTTGTCTTAGGTCAAATCTCTTGATGAGTATATTTAAAACCGCAGAATTTCCGTCATTAAACCAAAACGAATAATATCCAGTTGCTGTTTAAAGTAAATGTTGTAATAATCCAAACCGTGATAAAACTTGACAAAGAAGCCAATATCTTCCAAAAATTTTGGATGGTAATAAAATGTAAATGCACCGCTGAAGCGTTTTGTGTCAAAGGTTTTCCAATCATTTATTTCATCAAACATCCAAGTGGTTTCAAATTTTAATGAAAAGTTGGCCTTTCTTTTTCTACTGAAAAAACCGCGATCCAAAGGAAGCTTGTAAGCGAAAAACGAATTGTGCCATCGAAGCCCGCTATACTGTCCCTGCAACTCGTTGAGCATCCAGCTTTTGGGATGGATTTCCAAGGAGCTTTTAAAAAATTTCACGGCATTTACTTGGGAGCCGTAAGAGGTGTCTATAAAACCTATTTCAAGAAAATTGGTTGCGAAATTGCCAGATTGCAAATTGATGGAGCCATCGCTGTTGTAAAAATTACCATCCTGACCATTGGAATGATGTGCTATTTTTCCAAATAAAGTGGTATGATGGGTCAATTCCGGATGGCCAAATAGATAATACATGGAGAGCTGCGGAATATAGCTTGGTGTTTTTACGGGATATGACTCTTCGTTAAACATTCTAATGGTAATTTGTGGCGTTAGCACCATCATCAGTCTTGAATCTGCCCGTTTTCGAACCACAAAATTGGGGTTGAGGTTGGCCTCAAACAAAAGCGGCTCCAGATTGCCGATGTCTGTGGGAAACGTTATATAGCTATCGCTTTGGTTAATATGGGCAATCTTTGCCAGGTCCAGTCGCGGTAAGGTATCTGTTGGCTGTTGGGCAAAGATGTTGGTTATCCACAAAAGAAATAATACTATGTGGAATGAGCGGATCATGTTTTTCTATTTGTACTTATATAAATTAGCCCAGCAAATAATAGGGTAAACACAATTCTGAATGCCATTGCACCTATGGTCTGGTTTTCATAAAGCCCACCCGAATGGATATGGAGATAAAACGCGGCGAATGCGAAAAACAGAAAGAGAGCTGCGGAAAGCATTAGCCAGAAGGCCCAGTTTTTTGATTTTATAAATCCATAGGCTACAATTAAATATACAATACCCATTGTCAAATTTGTCTTCACAATAAAAGGTACATAGTTTCCCTCTTTTGCACGGATGCCAAACCAGTCGAACAGGACAGAGCTGCTCATAAACACGGTAAGTAAAGCAAAAGCAATAAGCGCAATTGCGATGACATATCTAAATATTTTATTTTTTTTCATAATCTTATAGGTTAAAATTTCTTTCGGTTTTCCCCGTACCACCATTTGGGTTTGTATTGTGTTTTCACCAATCCAAACCTTTTAATGGCGTGAATTTTTATGTGCTCTACTACTTCTTCGGCAGAATCGGTTACAAAAAGCAGTTTCATATCCTCGGGGCTTATACTTTCGTTTTTGGCCATTATTTGTATGTGTTCACACAATTCTTTGTGATATTCCGAATCGAAAATAACAATCGGGAAATTCTGGATTATCTTGGTTTGTATCAGGGTAATCGCCTCAAAGAGTTCATCCAAAGTGCCCATTCCGCCTGGCATAACTACGTATGCGTATGAATATTTCATCATTAAAAATTTCCGGACAAAGAAATACGGGATGTCTATCCACTTGTGCAAGTAAGGGTTGGGTTTTTGCTCAAAGGGTAAGATTATATTTACACCCACTGAATAGCCACCTGCTTCAAAAGCCCCTTTGTTCGCAGCTTCCATAATACCGGGACCGCCTCCGGTCATAATAGTGAACCCTAATTTTGAAAGATCTGCCCCAATTTTTTCAGCATTTTGGTAGTGTTTGGAATCCGGACTGAACCGCGCCGAACCAAAAACGGTAACACAGGGCCCGATAAAGTGCATTTTACGAAAGCCTTTTATAAAATTATACTGAACTTTCAGTGTAAAAATAAATTCCTTGAATCTGGAACGTGGCCCTCGAAGAAATGGCGATTCGCTTTTTTGTAAATGATATTTTATGTTGTTTTCCATCAGTTTACTTTTTTATAGCTCCAAACGGCCAAACCATTCATTATAATAGCATATAGCAGCGTCTTCCACAGTTGGGGTAGGATATCCATAAAACCGGAACCTTTCAACAATACCATTCGCACAATTTCCACAAAATATTTTATGGGATTAAATTCCGTAACTATCTGTGCCCATTTGGGCATGCTTTCAATTGGTGTGAACAAGCCGCTCATTAAAATAAAAATCACCATAAAAAACCAGGCGATAAACATAGCCTGTTGTTGGGTGTCAGTGAAATTTGAAATGAGCAGTCCCATCCCAAGGATTACTAAAATGTAAATAGAAGTGAAAACGTAAAGTAGGATTAAACTTCCCACCATGGGAATATTGAAAATTATTTTTGCAAGTATCAGTCCAATGGTCAACAGCCCCATTCCTATTACCCAAAAAGGAAATAATTTTCCAATGATAAATTGGCTTTTGCGAATGGGCGTTACATTGATTTGTTCCAAAGTACCTATTTCTTTTTCCCTAACAATGTTCATCCCAGAGAGAAATAGGGTTATCATCGTTACAAGCAACACCAAAATTCCGGGAACCATAAAGGTTTTATAATCCAAGGTAATATTGTACCAAAAGGATGGGATGCCCTCAATCGTCACAGGTTGCACAGTTTTTTTTGATGTTTCCAAAATGGTCATTTTCACATCTTTGTTGAAGCTTTGTACAATTTGATTCACATAAACACTTTCCACACCAGCCGCCGCGCCATCAATGGCATTAATAGTGATGGATAAATCGGTGGTTTTTTCCTTAATTAGATTTCGTTCAAAATGATTTGGTATTTCCAGCACCACGTCAACTTCTCCACTCAGCATCGCAGAACTGGCTTTTTCCTGTGAAGGAAAATCGGTCAGAACATTGAAATAGGTAGAGGCGTTAAACTTCTCAATCAGTGCGCGGGAGGTTGAGCTGTGATCGTAATCTATATATGCAAACTTGATGTTTTTTACCTCATAAGTAGCCGCATTGGACAGAATAACAAGTTGCAATATGGGCAGGATAAATATGATAGGCAACATCCCTTTATTTCTAAAGATTTGCTTGAACTCCTTTTGTATGATGTAGCCGATGGTCTTCATTATTCCAATCGTATTTTATATTTTTTGACACTTAACCCAATAAAGAATATGGTCATCCCGATTAATATTAAAGTTTCCTTCCAGATATAAGCCATTCCAACGCCTTTGAGCATAATGCCTTTAATGATGATGATAAACCATTTCGCAGGGATTATATGGCTGATTATTTGAAGTGGTGCTGCCATGCTAGTTATCGGAAAAATAAATCCGGAAAGCAGTATTACAGGTAACATCAAACCCATCAAGGAAATCATCATCGCGGACTGTTGTGTTTCTGCGATGGTTGAGATTAAAATTCCCAACGCCAAGGAGGTGATTATAAATAAAACACTTTCGGCGCCCAATAAAAACAGACTGCCCTGAACCGGCATCTTAAATATGAAAATGCTCAAAAGTACTATTACTGCTGCATTGATGACAGATAGAAAAATATACGGAACCACTTTCCCTATAATAACCTGAAAGGGTTTTAAGGGTGATACCAACAGGATTTCCATCGTGCCCAATTCCTTTTCGCGAGTGATGGAGATTGAAGTCATCATAGCCGAAACCAGCATTAAAATGATCGTCATAACTCCGGGCACAAACATAAAAACGCTTTTAAGTTCCGGATTATAAACCATCCTAGTTTGTGGAATTATCTGATACTCCACGACAATACCTTTATTTTTTGATTGCTGATAATTTTGAAGTATCGCATTGATATAATTGGTTATTGAATTTGCGGTATTTGGGTCGGTAGCGTCGGTTATTATTTGAATAGTAGCTTTCTGTTCTTTGATTAAATTTTTGCTGAAATCTTTTTCAAAATTCAACACTGCTTTTATTTTTCCCTTTTTAAAAGCAGTTTCAATATCTGCTTCTCGGGCAATCATTTGATTTATAGTGAAGTATTTTGACGCTGAAATCTTATTGATAATTTCTTCCGTAGTGGCATCTTTTGAATGATCTAAAATGGCGATATCTACATTGTTGATTTCATTGGTAATGGCAAATCCGAAAAGCAATATCTGGGCAATGGGCATACCAAAAAGTATAAACAACGACCGTCTATCCCTGAAGATATGGTAGAATTCCTTTTTTATAAAACCTATAAATCGTTTCATTTTTTGTAGGTAATAGACCTCACAGGTCTTTGAGACCTGTGAGGTCTGGTTACAATTCAATATTTCTCGCCAATTTCAAGAACACATCGTTCATAGACGCTACTTTAAATTGTTCCTTCAGTTTTTTCGGGGTGTCTAGAGCTTCTATTTTTCCTTCCACCATTATGGAAACGCGATCACAGTATTCTGCTTCGTCCATATAATGTGTGGTCACGAAAATTGTGGTGCCTTGGTCTGCCGCTTTATAGATCATTTCCCAAAACTGTCTTCGAGTTATGGGGTCAACACCTCCTGTAGGTTCATCCAAGAAAACAATCTTAGGTTCGTGTATAAGTGAAACCGAGAACGATAATTTTTGTTTCCAGCCCAAAGGCAAGGAGCCCACCAATTTATTGCTAATACCCTCCAATCCCAGTTCGGAAATCAATTGTTCTCTTTTCTCCTTGATTTTTGCCCTGGATAAACCATAGATGCCCCCAAAAAAGGTGATGTTTTCTTTTACTGTTAAATCGTCATAAAGCGCAAATTTCTGGCTCATATAGCCTATATTCTTCTTTATTGATTCAGTTTGTGTATATACATCAAATCCTGCAACTTTTGCCTTCCCTGATGAGGGTTTGGAAATTCCTATCAGCATTTTCATAGCCGTTGTTTTTCCAGCGCCATTCGCACCCAAAAATCCAAAGATTTCACCTTTTTTGACTTCAAAGCTGATTGCATTCACAGCCTTGAAGTCGCCAAATGCCTTTGTTAATTCTTCGGCTACTATTACATTTTCCTTTTTCATTATTTAGCTAATTCCATAAAAGCATCCTCTATATTGGGTTGGGTGGCATCTATGCTAATATCTATTAGACCTGCGTTTTCCAGATAAGATTTTAACTCCGCTGTTTCAAAAGAATCTCTTTTGTCGGTGTAATGCACAAACTCTCCAAACGGAAATACGCTGTACAAATGCTTGTAACCCTTAAGCGTTTGTATCAATTTGTACATATTATCTGCGCCCACATTGTAAATGGTTTTGGGAAATTTGTTTACAATAGCTTCAGGTGTGTCAATTTCCAATATTTCGCCATCCTGAATCAAGGCAATCCTGTCACATAAAGCCGCCTCGTCCATATAGGGGGTTGATACCAATATGGTAATTCCTTTTTTCTGCAAGCGTTTCAGCATTTCCCAAAACTCTTTGCGCGAAACTGGATCCACACCTGTGGTGGGTTCATCCAAAAAAAGCACTTTCGGTTTGTGTATCAACGCACAGCAGAGGGCGAGTTTTTGTTTCATTCCGCCCGATAGTTTTCCTGCGCGTCGATCTTTAAAAGGTTCAATCTGCACGTAGATATCTTCTATCAAATCGTAGTTTTCTTCAATCGTAGTCCCGAAAATAGTGGCGAAAAACGTCAGGTTTTCCTCCACCGTCAAATCTTGGTAAAGCGAAAATCGCCCGGGCATATAACCTACGGAATTGCGGATGGCTTTATAATCCTTAACAACATCAAATCCGGCTACTGAGGCAGTACCATCATCAGGAATTAACAGCGTGGTTAAAATCCTAAAAATGGTAGTTTTCCCTGCCCCATCGGGCCCGATGAGGCCAAAGAGTTCACCCGGATTCACATCAAACGAGATGTCCTGCACCGCTTTTACCTTTTTATAGGATTTGCTGATATTGCTGAGGGAAATGCCCATTTTTTTTGTTATTAAGTTATTGGGTTATTAAGTTATTTTGCGGGTGGTCAAAAACTGAGTAACTTAATAACTCAATAACTTTTCATCCTTAATTTGCAACTTTGATGGTAACTTCCATCGTAATTTTCGATTTTATTGAATTTGAAATCAAACAAGCTGCTTCCGATTTTTGAAGAATCCGCTCCGCACGATCGCGGTCTTTTTCGTCTTTGATGGTTACGGTGGGTTCCAGAATTACTTCCGTCATTAAGTATTTGCCGTCCACTCTTTCCATAACACCTTTCGATTTGCAACTGAAACCTGAAAAATCCAGTTTTGAGTTTTCTGCAATGGCCAAAAAAGTAGTCATTAAGCAACTGCTCACAGCTGCTGTGAAAAGATGTTCAGGCGACCAAATATTGGGCATTCCCTTGGGGAATGGTGGTGGCGTGGCCACTTCAATGCAGTTGTCGGAATGCGAATTCCCCTCGGCCAATTCTGGCGAGCACATCATTCCTTTGCGGTCTTGGCGCCAGGTGATATCTACGTTATAGCTATGTTTTTCCATTTGTCAATATTTTTTAAGGTTATTGGGAAACCATTTTCATTTTAAAAAAGGAAATTCCCAGCCAAACCACAGAAATCGTCATGCTAATTGCTCCTATGAGGACGAAAATAGGTGGAAATCCTAAATAGACTTCAGATAAAATCCCGAGGGGCATCAATAGCCCAATTAGGGCAAGCCATGAGATTATTTTTACGTGAGAAAGTTCTGTTTTGAAATGCAACAATAGATAACCAATCAAAATGTTCAGAAAAGCAAAAAGGTTGCCGTGAACGTGTGCCAATCTTGTTTCAAAGTGCTTGCCAATGGAGTAGGTGTTTACCCATTCTTCTTTGCCCGGAGCAAAGTCTCTCAAATAAATCAACAGGAAACCATACGCCATGAAAAATCCCATGGTAAGGAACCCGATCGCGATGTTGTTTTTTCCGTTCATGATTTTAGTTTTTGAATGAACGTCTATTTAAAATATTCGTAATACCCTTCCAGGTTTTCTTTGATGCTCGCTGTAACTTCAGCCCCTTCGTCTGTTGTTGAAACCTTTCCCAGAGCTTCAATTTTCTCGATAAGCGGGTGTAGAAAAACGTGAAGGTTGTCGTGTGAAGGTCCTTCCATCGTGCATTTTTTGATCACAACATTTTTATCCTCGTTTAGTTTTGAAGCTAAAGTGTGGTAATCTTCCACAGTTTTTGAATCGCTTGCTTTAATCAAGTTGAGCATTTTATCAACGCCTTCGGTTGTTTCCAAATTGGCTTCCCATTTGTTGCCGTTGTCCAGTTTTATCTCGTTTACCCAAGCATTGTTCATTGAATGGGTTTCGGCGGTCATTTCATCCATTTCGTGTTCGTGAACTCCTTCGGTGGTTTCAACGGTGTCAGTGTTTTCGTCTTTGTGTTTGGTTTCATTACAGCCAATTAATAATGCTGAAATGATTGCTGTTGTTAAAATTGTTTTTTTCATAATGTAAATGTTTAGGTTTTATAGTTTAGAGTTTATTGTTGTTTTGGCGAAAGCGATTATGTGACCATCCAAATCGGCTATATATCCAACGGTATCGCCCCAATCACGTGCTTGCAGTTCACTGATGTTCTTACCGCCCAATTGGATACCCCTTTCCAAATAATCGGCGGGATTTGTTACTTTTAAATACAATTCGCAGCGCGGGATGCCGTTGGCAATTTTTGGATGCGGCATTGCTGGACAAATAATATTCGAAATTCCAATCTCGGGCATCAACCCAAGTTTTACGGTTTCCGAAAGGTTGAATTCCGTCATTCCCGGCACGTTTAAACTCGGACTTATTTTGAGCAGTTTTTCGTAAAATTCTGTGCTCCGCATTTGGTCCGACACATAGAGTATAAATTCTATTGTTTCCATAATTTTTATTTTTTCTACCAACTACCAACTACCAACTACCAACTACCTACTCAGAAATCCACATTTCCGCAGGCATCCCAATTTTCAAGCTACTGTCGTTTTTCACCGTAACTTTTACAGCATATACCAGATTTACCCGTTCTTCCTTGGTTTGAATGATTTTCGGAGTGAATTCAGCCGAAGCCGAAATCCAACTTATGGTTCCGTTATAATCTTTCATTGCTTCGCCGGAATCAATTTTTACAGTTACTTGTTGCCCGATTTTAATATTCGGAAGCTGCGTTTCGCTTACGTAAACCCGAAGTGTCATTTCCTCCAAATCGGCTATTTTATACAGCGGTTTTCCGAAGGAAACAATCTCTCCCGGCTCGGCATATTTGGTCAAAACCGTTCCCTTTATCGGGTTTGTAATTTTGCTTTTTGCAATCTGCTCCTCAATTTGCGCCACTTTGGCATCAATGGATTTTACCTCGTTTACAATCGGAGCATTTTGGGTTTCCACGTTTTGTATTTGTTTTTTTAGCACGTCCACTTGGCTGTTGGCTTGGTCCAATTGGCGTTGGGTTGCGGCATTTTCGGCAAACATATTTTGGATGCGTTCTTGTTCCGTTTTGGCAGTTTGCAATTGTTGGTTCAAAACACTCACTTGCGACCAAACGCCACCCGATTTTGATGCCACTGTTTCCTTTGAAGCAAGCAGCTGCTGTTTGTTTAAATAAGGCTGAACGGTATCTACAAGTCCGACGATTACTCCTTTTTCCAAAACCAGTCCTTCTTCCAAATTCAAAAATTCGAGTTTTCCGTTTGCTTCGGAAGAGATTGTAATTTCAGTGGCTTCAAAATTGCCGTAACCATCGGCTTTTTCACCGTTGGAGCAGGAAAATAGACTTCCGGCCAAGCCTGCCAAAAACAATATTTTTATATTTTTCATCGTAAATATTTAATTAAAATCCCCTTTTATTATTTTGTAATTTGCCTTTGCGAGCGCCAGTTGGACCTCGTGTAATTGCTGGCCTATTTTTGCTTCGTAAAGATTGTTCAGTTCCGTGATGTATTCCGAAGAAGTGATAGCGCCATTCTGTAATTGTGAAGTCGTGGACTGTAAAACTTTTTCGCGCAGTTCAATGATTTCTACATCTTTTAGTAACATTGCTTCATATTTATTAATGTCGCTTTCGGCTTCTTTTTGTTGCATTTCGTTGTTCAATAAAAATGTTTCTTTTTCGGTGGAAATTATTTCTTTTGAAATATCAACGGCCTGTTTTTTCTCCTTTGTTTTTCCCCAATCGAAAATATTCCAATTCAATTTCAACCCAACCATATAGAAATCCTGAAACGAATTGTCCAGCATATTCAATCCCGGATTGCCGTATCCAGCCTGCGCAAAGCCCAATAATTTAGGATAATTGCTTTTGGAAATAACTTCTTTTGAAGTTTCCAGTTGCGATTGCTGAAGTTCAAAAAGCGTTAATTCTGGACGACGTGAAACAGTTTCGGACAAAACCAAAATTTCGGGATTGATTAAAGTTGTTTTGCTGTCTAAATTTTCTGAAAGTAATAACGAAAGGTTGTTAAGTGCTTTTTTTCGATCAAAATTAGTTTGCGAAATTTGCTGTTCCAGCTTGAGCTGCTCTGCTTTTAATATTTGTTCGGAAGCGGGGAGGACTGCACCGTATTTCACGCCGGAGTTTACTTCTTTTAGGCGTGCATCGAGTTCTTCCATTTTTGAAAGAAGAAGATTTTCCTGTTCCTGAAAAAGCAAAATGCCGAAGTAGTTTTGATTTATTCGGTTTTTTAACGTGTACAGATTTACGGCAACTTGCTGTTGTTGGGTTTCCAATTCGGCAGTTTTCAACCTTGTGTTCGCCGCGATGCTTCCGCCATTATAAATGAGCTGATTGGCATCCAACGTGGCGCGATATTGGTCTTTGTTGGGAGGTTCAATGTTTGAATCTGGGATTTGTAGTGGAAATTGAATAACATCAGATTGGTAAGTAGCCTGTGCATTCAAATCCAGTTTGGGAAGTTTTTCCTTTTCCAAAACCCTAATTTCTGTGTTTGTTTTTTCTTCCAATAAAGCGGTTTGTTTCGCCAAAGGGTAATTTTTTTCCGCAAGAATGTAACATTCGTCCAAAGTCAATATTTGCTGTGCTGAAGCAAATAGGGGAGTAAAAGCGATAAGTATGAACAAAAACCTTTTCATTTTCTACTTTTTAATTGAATTGATTATGAATTCCGAAACCGCAGTTTTGCGCTGTTCCATCAGTTGTTTGAAACCTTTTTCGTCAATTTTCAAAAATCCTTTTATTAAGGGTGTGGCCACGAAAGGAAAAATATTCAGCGATATAATATTTATAAATAGCTGTTCGCCGTCAGTGGGTTTCAAAATACCTTTTTCCACTTCTGCCGAAACTTGGTTCTTGAATTTTTCAAGCGTTGGGAAAGCGGTGTTCTGTTGTATTTTTTCAAAAAACTTTGGGTTTCGGTTTAATTCCTGAATGATAAAATTGGGCAAATAGGGATGTTTTGATATGAACGAAATATAATTACTTGTGAAGTTTTTTATCTTATTCTCAATGGAGGAATCGTCATTCAAAATTTTGTTGAGTTGCGGTGCCAAAAGTGAAAAAGCGTTGCTAAAAACCGCTTCAAAAAGCAGTTGCTTGCTTCTATAGTAGTAATGTAACATCGCCTTGTTTATTCCAGCTTCATTTGCAATTTCCTGCATTCGGGCCCCATCCATTCCTTTCTTTTGAAACACGTCTTTGGCTGCTTCCAGTATTTGTCCTTCAGTGTCCTGATTTTTATTTGTCTTTGCCATTTTTCAACTTTATGGTTTAACCATTTGGTTAACAAAGATAGTTAATTTATCTTTACTCCAAGATTATTTGAATAAATTTTAGAAAATATCCGGCAATGATTGACATATATCATATCTGAAAGAGTTAAATTCTCGAGTTTTATTTCATCTTTCGCAATCGCAGTAATTTGAAAAAGAGAAACGTATATTTACATACGTCTACTTTTAGTAAACGCCCTGACTAATTTAAATTCTATGAAAAGACTATTTACTTTGTTGATTTTCACGGTTTTGTTTTCCAGTTGTTCTAGCAGCCATTTGGTGGATGAGTACATTAATACGCAAAGCCCGAATTTTCAGGCCAATAAAGTGTTGGTTGTGGGGCTAACGCCGGACGGAAATTTGCAGCGCCAATTTGAATACAGCCTAGTGCAAGCTTTGGAAGCCGATAATGTAATAGCCGTGAAAAGCGTTGATTTCTTTGAAAGCACTGTGAATGAGAACAATCACTCTGAAGAAAATCTGGGAAATATTGAAGAGGAACTTTTGAACGCCGGGTTTGATGCAGTTCTTTTTTCAAAAGTAACGGGACAGGAAAGCAAGGTTACCCTTGGCCAATCTTACAGAAATATTACCAGATCCTTTGAGACTTTCAGTGATTATTATTACAAAAATAGGCCTGTTTACAGTAGCGAACAGACTGAGGATTATCCAGTTTACAACACCGAAACATCGCTGTATTGTCTCTGTCCCGGAAAAGATCGAGATTTAATTTGGCGCGGAAAAATAGACATTGTGGATCCGCCGGGAGCTGCTACTACCATTCGCGATTATGTGAAAACACTGGTGCGAACGCTCAAAAAGAACAACCTTTTGATTGTAAGATAACTTTTCTATAAACTCATTATTGAAGAACCAAAAGAGGCGCAAGGGTAGTGTAACTAATTTTTGAAATATCAGAGCCAAAAATGAAGCGGTCCAAAAAACTCTTACGCTCCAAAAACATTGCGTGAAGCTGGACGGGTATTAACTGTTCAAAAGCATTTATAGCCATTGGAAAGGGAAGGTTTTTAATGCAGTATCGTTCGAGGACTATGTCTTTAAAATGTTCTTTAAAATCAATTTTTTGAGGTGCAATTTCAATCTTATCTTCTTCTACCTCCAGAATTTTTAGGGATGCTTTGTGTTTTCTTACTATTTTCAAAAGAATCTCTAGTGCTTCGTCCGTAACATCATACTGATAGTTCACGGAGAGCAATACTGAATGGATTTTTTCAAAAATATACCCTTGTGGGATGGCAAGTACTGGGCAGTTTGCGTTTCGTACAATATTTAGTGTATTGCTTCCAAAGATAACTTCGGCTGCACCTGTTGCGCCATTGGTTCCCATAATTATTAGTTCAATGTCATTTATTGCGATTGCTTGGTTCACGGCATCAACAATATTGGCGAAATCAATTTTTGGAACGAAGGTGAAATCTTCCTTATCGGAAATTGATTCACAAAACACAATCATTTTTTCAAGCTTCTTTTTGTTGTCGGCTAAAACACCTTGGTAAACAGAAGTTCCAGTTGAACCTGCACGCACGTCCGCAGTTAAATAGCCAGATGGCTTTTGTGTATTTAAAATATGAAATGTGCAAGTTTCGCCTTCAAAAAACTTCATCGCGAACCGAATTGCATTCTTCGAGTTTTCTGAAAAATCTGTTGGCAAGAGTATATTTTTCATAAGTATTCCATTTTTTCAAAGGTAAATTTTAAGAATAATTTTAAAAATGATTTTCATCATAAAACAATAGGCAAAAAGTAGCCAATTTTACGCTGTGTTAGATAGATGTACATCGAAAAGATTTTGGTTTATATTAGGTAAAAGATAAAAATATCCCAGATATGACAAAAATCATAGTATACCTTTCTTCTGAAATCTACTTTTGTCCTGTAATTTATTTTAACAATTATTAAATGCCCGCTAACAAATTATAAATCAACGGGGGGAAGGTCAAATAGGGCATTTTGGCTTCCTTTAAAAAACAAATATTTTTAAACAAATGAAACACTTAATGAAATCACTAGCCGCAGTTGCAATCATAACCTTGATAAGCTGTGGCGGAAAAGAGGAAAAGAAAAATGAAGGCATTCAGATTGGCCAAAAACCAGCTGCCACGGAAACTCCAACAGAGGAGCCAGCAGCAACTACCAAACCCTCAGAGACTATCGATTTAACAAACAAAGGAGTTGGGCCTATTAAAAATTTAGTGCTTCCAGCTGAAATTGATCAAGCAATGGCTGCCAAAGGAATGGAAGTTTACAAAACCAAATGTATGGCCTGCCACAAGCCCGACAAAAAATTTATTGGGCCAGCACCAAAAGATATCTTTCTAAGACGTACCCCAGAATGGATCATGAACATGATTTTGGATCCTGAGGATATGATTCAAAAGGATCCACTAGCAAAAGCACTTCTTATAGAGTTCAATGGTTCTCCAATGGCGAATCAAAACCTGACCGAGGAAGAGGCCAGACAAGTATTAGAATATTTTAGAACACTTTAATATATCCTTAAACAACCAAGCCCCCTTGCAGGGTTTAGGCCCTGCAAGGTTTTAAAAACCAAAACCAAAATGAGAACAACATTCAAATTGCTATTTGTTTCGGCTGCTTTACTCGTGTTTTCAGCCTGTAAAAACCAAACAACAACCGACGGTAACGGAACTGCCACTGAAAGTTCCGCAGCAAAAGATGCCGCTCCTGAAAGACAAGGACAGGCATTTATTGAAAACGACGAATCAAAACCGAATGTGCTTCAAATTGCAATCGGTTCTCCAGACCACACTACACTTGTTGCAGCAGTTCAGGCAGCAGGCTTAGAAAACTCATTGGTAAATGCAGGGCCATTGACGGTCTTCGCGCCAACCAATGAAGCTTTTGACGCCTTGCCCGCAGGAACGGTAGAAGAACTTTTAAAGCCTGAAAACAAAGAAAAATTGGCTGCCATTTTATTAAATCACGTAACCCCTGGAAATTATAGCAAGGACTTTATGAAGAAATTCAAGAAGTTGGGTCAGGCAGGTGGCGAAAGTATCACCGTTGAAGTTAAAGGAGATGATGTTTATGTAGGTGGTGCAAAAATCCTTGCCAGCATTCCTGCTGGAAACGGAATAGTGCATGTTGTGGACAAAGTAATATTGCCAGCAAACTAATCAATTAAATAATATAAATAATAGAACAATGAAAAAAACAATTAATATTTTAGTTTCCCTGATTATGGTCGCCGGTTTGGTGAGTTGTAACAATGGTGGGAACAAAAGAGGAAACAAGGGGAAAGGTGGTTTGGCCACCAATGCCGCTGAAAAAGTGTACGTGGCTCCCGGTGATCACGATGAATTCTATGCTTTCATGTCGGGTGGATTTAGTGGACAGCTTGCTGTTTACGGATTGCCATCAGGTCGTTTGTTTAAAGTAATTCCTGTATTTTCACAAGATCCTGAAAAGGCTTATGGTTACAATGAAGAAAGCAAAGCTATGTTGGAAACTTCCTATGGTTTTGTGCCTTGGGGAGATGCTCATCACCCAGACATTTCACAGACCAATGGTGAATTGGATGGACGTTGGGTTTTTATAAATGAAAACAACACGCCGCGTATCGCGCGTATTGACCTAACCACTTTTGAAACTGCTGAGATTCTCGAAATACCAAATAGTGCAGGTAACCACAGCTCTTCTTTTGTTACTGAAAATACGGAATATGTAGTGGCGGGAACCCGTTTCTCAGTACCTGTGCCACAGCGCGATATGCCTATTAAGGATTATAAAGGCAACTTTAAAGGGGCGCTATCATTCATCACTGTTGACCCTAAGTCTGGAAGTATGTCCATCAAATTCCAATTGATGATGCCTGGTTTTGACTATGACCTTTCACACCCTGGACGCGACAAATCACACGGTTGGTTCTTCTTTACTACTTATAACACGGAAGAAGCAAACACTTTATTGGAAGTGAACGCTTCACAAAACGATAAAGATTTTATTGCAGCCGTAAACTGGAAAAAAATTGAAGAATATGTGAACAATGGCGGGGGAACAAAAGTTCCTGCCAATTATGCACACAACGTGTATAATGATGAAACCCATTCAGCTACTTCAACAATGTTGAAGGAAGTGCTTACCGTAAATCCATTGGATGTTCCGGGAGCTGTGTTTTTCCTACCAACTCCAAAATCACCGCACGGTTGTGACGTTGATCCAACAGGAGAATACATTGTAGGTAACGGAAAACTTTCTGCCGACTTAACAGTGCATTCGTTTACAAAAATGCTTGCTGCTATCGAAAACAAAAAATTTGACGGCGAAGCCTATGGTATTCCAATCTTGAAATTTGAAGATGTACTTGCAGGTATCGTGAAGCAACCGGGCTTAGGTCCATTGCACACCGAGTTTGATGGAAAAGGAAATGCGTATACATCTTTCTTTATCTCTTCTGAAGTAGTAAAATGGAAATTGGGCACCTGGGAAGTTGAAGATCGTCAGCCCGTATTTTATTCTGTTGGACATGTAATGATTCCGGGTGGAAATTCTCGCAAGCCTTTTGGAAAATACTTGGTGTCTTTAAATAAAATTACAAAAGATAGATATTTGCCTACAGGGCCAGAGGTTACCCAGTCCGCACAGTTGTTTGACATTAGCGGTGACAAAATGGAACTGTTGTTGGATTTTCCAACCATTGGGGAGCCGCACTACGCTGCCGGTATTCCTGCTGATATTATTGCAAAAAACTCGAAACAGATATTCAAACTGTCAGAAAACAAACACCCATATGCCACACTTACTGATGGCGATGCAAGGGTAGAGCGCAAAGGAAACGAAGTTCATATCTATATGACGATGATCCGAAGCCACTTTAACCCAGACAATATTGAAGGTGTAAAAGTGGGCGATAAAGTTTTCTTCCACGTTACAAACCACGAGCAGGATTATGATGTACCACACGGTATCAGTATGATTGGCGCCAACACTTCCGAGTTGTTGATTATGCCAGGACAGACCGAAACCTTTGTTTGGTACCCAAAACAACCAGGCATCTGGCCGTTCTATTGCCCAGATTTCTGCTCCGCTTTGCACCAAGAAATGCAAGGTTATGTTCGCGTGAGCCCAGCAGGTTCTGGAACAGAACTTAAATGGTCTTTGGGCGAAGATTAAAAAGGTGTTTTTAGTTGTGAAAATACTAGATTAGTGATTGATAGTATTTTCAATAAAAAGACGGGGGTTGTTGATTTCCCCCCGTCTTTTAAAAAGATGTTGGATTTTAGACGTCAGACCTAAGTTCTAAAATCTTTATTTCTCAAGTCTCACATCTCAAATCTCTTATAAAATGAAAAAAGCAGGAATAATAATGATAATTGGCTCCTTGCTATTGTTGGGACTTTTTAAATTTCCCTTGTGGAATATTATGTTGGGAGCTCCCCAATATCCAGACCCGTTGGGAATGGATATATATATTGAAGGCATAAAGGGCGTACAGGAATTTGACATTCAGAATATTGATGGATTGAATCATTATATAGGTATGAAAATAATACCGAAACCAAAAGATATGTGGGAATTTCAAGTATTTCCAATGGTAATCGGAATAATGGTAGCTATTGGAGTGATTATAGGATTGCTTGGTTTCTTCGGAAAAGTGAGCTATAAATGGTTTATCGGATGGTTTCTAGTGATGTCCGTGCTCGGTATTATGGGAATGTATGACTTTAACTCATGGCTCATGGAATACGGAACAGATTTGAACCCAAAAGCCATTATGAAATTGCTCAATCCGGACGGCACCCCAATGACCTACAAACCGCCACTTATCGGTTATCAAAAAATGCTGAATTTCGATGTAGATTCCTGGCCTTCAACTGGCGCATATATGATGTTTGTTGGAATGATGATGACAATCGTTGCTTTCTTTGTAGGAAAGAAAGAATATAAAAAAATGAAAGCAGAAAAAAAATCTTCATTAAAAACAGTTACTGCGTAATGAAATCTTTTATCTTTTTGGGCATAATAACTGCTTTGCTGATTTCGTGCAACGTAAGCCCACAGCAAATAGAATACGGTACCGATGCTTGCCATTACTGCAACATGACCATTGTGGATCGTCAGCACGCATCGCAGGTTGTGACCACAAAAGGTAAGGCCTTTAAATATGACGCCATAGAATGCATGATCCATTCTTCACAGGAAGAATTGAAAGACACCAAAATAGCCCTTTATTTGGTTGCAGATTTCAACCAACCGGGACAGTTGATGGACGCCACATCGGCATCATATCTTGTAAGCAATCAGATTTCCAGCCCAATGGGCGCCAATCTTTCCGCTTTTGAAAATGAAAAGGCAGCTCAAAAGACAAAAGAAAAATTCACAGGGGAACTGTTCTCTTGGGAAGAAATCCAAAACCATTTAAAACAATAATGTTATTTGAAAATTAGGGCATCGGCAAGTTTTCAGGAAACTGAATTTTAAGAAGAACTTGCCGATACCTTTTTTTAATTTTTGGTTTCAAAAATTCCAACTCCTTCATTTAACCCTAAATTCATTATCTTCAAACTTTTTTTAATCATTGCTGTTATCAATGGCTTTGTATTGTCTAATTTTGCTTCAATTTTGAAAAAATCACTTCACATAATTACTTTTGTCTTTTTGCTTTTCGCAACAGCAAACAGTTTGGCGAAAACTATAACGGTCTGCAATAGCTGCTCCGCAAAAACCATTCAAGAGGGAATAAACCTTGCAGATGAAGGCGATACAGTTTTGGTTAAAAAAGGAATTTACAAAGAAGTAAACATCATCATTGACAAAAGCATCATTCTTTTGGGTGAAAACCTTCCAACTATTGATGGCGAAGATAGAGGCGAAATCATCAAAATTGTAGCGGACAATGTTACCGTGGACGGTTTCAAAATAATAAATGTCGGTACCAGCTACACTGCAGATTATGCAGCCGTTCGTGTAATTAAGAAAGATGGTTTCGTAATTCAGAATTTAGAATTGGAAAAACTTTTCTTCGGAATTTATCTCGAAAAATCCAACAACGGAAAAGTTCTGAACAACAAAATAAAAGGCGATGCTGTAAACGAATACAACTCCGGCAACGGTATCCAGCTTTGGTACTGCAAGGGCGTCGAGGTTCGCGGAAATACAGTACAAAACGTCCGAGACGGAATTTACTTGGAATTTTCAGACAATATAATTATAAGCCATAACAAAAGTAAAAATAATCTGCGCTACGGCTTGCATTTTATGTTCAGCAACAACGACATTTATGAATACAACACCTTTGAAAACAATGGGGCAGGAGTGGCCGTCATGTTTTCGAAATTTGTAGATATGAACCACAATATTTTTAAGAAAAACTGGGGCACAGCCGCATTCGGGCTTTTGCTGAAAGAGATAACCGATGCAAAAATTACCAATAACGTATTCCAGGAAAACACAATTGGCATTAACGTTGAAGGCAGTAACCGCATTGACTATAAAAACAATGATTTTATCAGCAACGGATGGGCTATAAAGGTAAGAGGTGCCTGCTATACAAATAATTTTGAGAACAATAATTTTATGTATAATTCCTTCGATGTTTCGTACAACAGCAACCTGAACGACAATAAATTCAACAATAATTATTGGAGTGATTATACAGGCTATGATTTGGACAAAAACGGTATCGGCGACGTTCCGTACCGCCCCGTAAAACTGTTTTCGTACATCGTGAACCGCACTCCGGAAACCATTATTTTATTGCGAAGTCTTTTTATAGACATTATTGATTTTTCAGAAAAAGTTTCCCCCGTTTTCACACCCGATAATTTGTTGGACGAAAACCCAAAAATGAAGACAATAAACCATGATAGAAGTTAAGGATTTATATAAAAAATTTGGAAAGAACGAAGTGCTGCAAGGCATTGATCTTTCCATAAAAGACGGCGGAATTTTCTCCATTTTGGGTCCCAACGGCTCGGGGAAAACCACGCTCATAAAATGTATTTTGGGAATGGTTTTACCAGATGGAGGAGTAATTTCCATCAACGGCGAATCCTTGAAAAACAACTTCAAATACCGAAACGAAATAGATTATCTGCCACAAATTGCCAACTTCCCCGGAAACCTGAAAGTTAGCGAACTCATTGCGATGATTAAGGATTTGCGGGCCGCGAAAACCACAAAAGACGAAGAATTAATTGAGATGTTTAAACTGCAACCATTTCTCAATAAAAAATTGGCAAATCTTTCCGGTGGCACAAAACAAAAGGTGAATTTGGTACTTGCGTTTATGTTTGACAGTCCGTTGGTAATTTTGGACGAACCAACAAATGGCTTGGATCCAATTTCGCATTTACGGTTGAAAAACCTTATCAATTCTGAAAAAGAAAAAGGAAAAACTATTTTGATCACTTCACACATTCTGAGTTTTGTGGAAGAGGTTTCTGATGAAATCGTGTTCCTTTTGGAAGGAAAGATCTATTTCAAGGGAAGCATTTCAGAATTAAAAACAAAAACCGGACAACCCGATTTCGAACACGCAATAGCCTCCATTTTATCCGATAGTTATGCTTAAAATATTAAAATACAGTTTTTACGATTTAATGCGCAGCCGCTGGAGCTACGTGTATTTTCTGTTCTATTTGCTGCTTGGCGTTGTGCTTTTATTTTTGAACAACGATCTTTCCAAAGCAGTAATCACGTTGATGAACGTTATCATTATTTTGGTGCCGCTCATCGGGACCATTTTTGGGGTGATGTATTATTACAACTCCCGCGAATTCACCGAACTGCTCTTGGCGCAACCCGTAAAACGGAGCTCCATCTTTTTGGGGCAATATTTTGGTGTGGCAACCTCGCTTTCAATGAGTTTGGTCATTGGTTTGGGTTTGCCGTTTATTTTCTACGGAATTTTCAACAGCAATGCTATTTGGGATTTTTCACTTCTATTGGTTACTGGCGCATTTCTGACCTTCATTTTTACTGCACTAGCTTTCGTTATAGCTCTTTGCAACGAAAATAGAATAAAAGGTTTCGGCTATGCCATCCTGCTTTGGCTGTTTATGGCAGTAATCTATGACGGCCTATTTTTAATGTCGCTCCTTTATTTTGAAGACTATCCGTTAGATAAATTTTCACTCCTTGCAACAATGTTAAATCCTGTGGATTTATCACGGGTGCTGATTCTTTTAAAACTCGATATTTCTGCGCTTTTGGGCTATACTGGTGCTGTTTTCCAAAAATTCTTCGGAACCGATTTTGGATTAGTGCTTTCTTCTGCAATGCTTGTTATTTGGGTTGCCGTGCCTACTTTCTTTATTTGGCGCATTGCGAAAAGGAAGGATTTTTAAAAACTATTTTAGGATTAAATACTACTTTGACAAAGTTTTAAACTTTGTCAAAGTTATTTATTGTGATTAAGACTTTTATGACCTAAATCATATTTTGGAAAAAAGAGATTTCCGTTCTTTGCAGATTTAGAACTTTAATCCACTTTTAAATGCAAAGTAACAGCCCGCACACTTTCCATATTCCCGTGATGGGAATTGCATATACCATTGACACTCCCATTAAAGTTGCATGTTTCGGCATCAACTCAGCAATTTCAGTTATTGAGGACAATATTTTGGAGGTAATGCGGAAATATTACTACCAACAGAACAACGAAACCTTCACTCCTATAACTGTAAAAGAGGAAGATTATAGGTCGCGTAGAATTACCGATTATCTTAACTTGATGCAGCGCATTGTTCATTCCAAAATGGAAAAGCTAAAAGCCTCTGCTTTTGAAACTGGGTCTGATCTTGTCAAGTATTTTGAAATGCTTCCAGATACCAGTGATCTGAAAGCGAAATATCACGAAATGCTTTTTACATCGAATCCCGAAAAAAGAGGGTTATTGGAAAAGTTTTTGCATAAACTTGTGATGCCCGGAGCCATTGAGGTAAACATAATGACCAAGGTGGACAAGGAAAATCTGGACAAAAATAAAGATATCATAGAAAATGGTTCCGATGCTTTAACAGCCTTAAAAGGATATGCCAAAAGCGAGCTAACAAACTCTTCCCTTATTTTTTCCGCCGGAATGAATCCCCGTCTTTACAACTATATGGAAAATTTTTCAGCCTTTGACGCATACCAATGGGGCAGTTTTCACAAAAAGGTGGTTATCAAGGTGAGCGATTACCGTTCGGCCTTGATACAAGGGAAATATTTGGCGAAAAAAGGAATTTGGGTCAGTGAGTTTCGCATAGAGTCTGGACTCAATTGCGGCGGCCACGTTTTTGCTACCCAAGGATTACTAATGGGTCCCATTCTTCAAGAATTTAAAGAGAAAAAACAGGAATTGCAGGACAGCCTTTTTGAATTGTACAATCCTGCCGTTATTGCGAAAGGGAAGCTCGGTTTTTCAAAACCCCATCCCATAAAAATCACCGTGCAGGGCGGAATTGGCACTTATGAGGAAGACAGTTTGCTACGCGAATTTTACCAAGTGGACAGCACTGGTTGGGGCACCCCATTTTTACTATGCCCAGAAGCTACAACCGTTGATGAAAACACGCTGGAGCTACTTCGCCAGTCCAAAGGAAATGATGTGGTTCGCAGCAATGCATCGCCGCTGGGAGTGCCGTTCAACTATTTGAAAGGCACTACTGCCGAAATTGAACGCTTGGACCGAATAGCCAAAGGCAAACCCGGCAGTCCGTGTACCGAAAAACTATTGGTTTCAAACACAGAGTTTACCAAGGAACCAATTTGTACCGCATCCAGTAAATACCAAAAGCTGAAACTACAACAATTGGAAACCTTAAATCTTTCCAAAGAGGAATTGGAACAACAACGCGACAATGTTTTGAGCAAGGAATGTCTTTGTATAGGCTTGAGCAACGCTGCCGCAATTAGTTATGACGTGCCATTTCTTAAAAAACTAACGGCAGTTACCATTTGCCCAGGCCCCAATATTGTCAATTTTTCAAAGGTTTCCAGTCTGCGGGATATGACCAACCATATTTACGGCCGAAAAGATATTATGCAACAACCCAACCGGTCTGCGATGTTTGTTACGGAGCTAAGGCTCTATATAGATTTTCTGAAAAAGGAAATAGAACGCGCTTTATCGCCCTCTGCGCGCGATTTTAAATCTTGGGAAAAATACAGCGAAAACCTTCTGGAAGGCATTGAGCATTACCGTGGTTTGGCATCCAATTATTTTTTAAAGAAGAAACATCAATTTGAAAAGGATTTGGAGGAAGCCAAAATGGAAATCTTGCAGATACAGGAATCTCAGTTGCAGTTAGGGTAGCGGTTGTGAATTTCAACCATTCAAGGATTTCTATGGAAAAATTTTTGAAGAAAATACTTGGTTTTTTATTTCAGTTCTTCGTTATACAACGTTATTGTCCGCGTATTTCTTTATTTCACTGAGTTCCTTTTCCTTATTTTCTTTTTCTTCCTCAATGTCATAATCATTTTGGATTCCGAGCCAAAATTTTGCGGAATTTCCAAAATACTTGCCCAATCGCAAAGCAGTGTCGGCAGTTATTCTACGGTTTCCTTTGATAATTTCCGAAATTCGGGTCTGTGGTATTTTTAAATCCTTTGAGAGTCGGTAGGCAGTAATTTCGAGTGGTTCAAGAAATTCGTTGCTCAAGATTTCTCCCGGATGTATGTTTGCTAATTTCTCCATTTTCTTTTTTTAATGATAATCAATTATTTCTACTTCGCCTGCATTTCCTTTCTCCCAGATAAAGATAATCCGCCATTGTTTGTTAATCCGAATGCTATAAAATTCGTTTAATTTTCCGGTCATTTTTTCAAGGCGGTTCGAGGGTGGAATTCGCAAATCGGCAACGTCTTGCGAGTTGTTCAACATTCTCAATTTCCGGCGTCCGACGTTCTGAATTTCAATCGGTATTTTTTTAACTCGGATACCATTCCAAATTCTTTCGGTTTCTTTCGAGCCAAAGGAAATAATCATATTTTCGTTTTACATTACTAACGCCAAAAGTAAGTATAAATTTCGATTTTTCCAAAGGTTGCCAGCTCGCGCGAAATGACTGCCCTATTTATGGCCGAAAAGATATTATGCAACAATCCAACCAGTCTGCTATGTTTGTTGCGGAGCTCAGGCTCTATATAGATTTTCTGAAAAAGGAAATAGAACGCGCTTTATCGCCCTCTGCGCGCGATTTTAAATCTTGGGAAAAATACAGCGAAAACCTTCTGGAAGGCATTGAACATTACCGTGATTTGGCATCCAATTATTTTTTGAAGAAGAAACATCAATTTGAACAGGATTTGGAGGAAGCCAAAATGGAAATCTTGCAGATACAGGAATCTCAGTTGCAGATTGGGTAGGGGTTCCAAATAACGCCCGTTTTCAAGTCTGACCAAAAAAACAAAGCCGCTTAAAGCGGCTTATAAGGGTTCGGTTTTTAAAAATTATAGGGTTGTGCAACGGTTACCATTGTTATAGACATGTGCTTTATTTTCTGACGTTCAATTGTTTGTTTATGTTGATTTATATCCTGAAATATGTTTGAATTAATGCAAGCAATTCATCTTTCTTAATCGGTTTTGGAATATAATCGTTGCACCCCGCCTTTATCGCTATTTCACTGTCGCCGCTCATCGCATAAGCAGTTTGGGCTATGATAATTACTTTTGAATTAAATTCCCTTATGCGGCGGGTGGCTTTGTAACCATTCATTTCAGGCATTTTTATGTCCATCAGAATAAGGTCAAAATCCGGATGTTCACGGCAGAGTTCAACTACCTTAGGACCTGTGTTGGCTTGTACTATTTCTTCTGCAATATCAGCTAATGCCAGTTCAAGGTATTGAAGTGCAATTTCATCATCATCGGCTAAAATAATTTTCAACTTTTTCATCCCGCTTCTCATCAATTCAGCCGGTTTTGCAACGGGTATTTCTTTGGCTATTGGCTCTATTTTACTTTTTATCGGCAGTGTAAAATAAAAAATTGAGCCTAAGCCTTCTTTACTTTCCACCCGGATTTTCCCGCCCAGCATTTCAACATACGATTTAGCAATGGCCAATCCCAGACCAGAACCTTCAAAAGTCCTCGTGGCGGTAATATAGGCCTGTTCGAAGCGGTTAAAGACAGCTTCCTGCCGATGAGCCGGAATGCCTATTCCTGTATCTTTCACATAAAATTCAACCTCAGAACCTTTTTGCCTGCAACCAACCATAATCGTTCCTGAGTCGGTATATTTTATCGCATTTTTTATGAGGTTGGTAATAATAGAATCCAGTTTACTCCGGTCGGTTAGCAGATGCTTTTTCACATCGGGCAACAACATTTCTATACTTAGTTTTAACCCTTTCTTTTCCGATTCGGGCTGGAAAAACCGCACCAATACATTTACAGTTTCATTTAAATCGATTTCTTTATTACTGACAGTAATTAACCCGGCTTCAATTTTCGAGATTTCGACAATATCAGTTACTGTATTCAACATACGCTCTCCGCTTTGATGAATAATCTGGATATAAGCGTCTTTTGTTTCATCACTTAAATCAGGTTCCAAAAGCAAACTTGTAAAACCAAGGATACCGTTCATGGGCGTGCGGATTTCGTGACTCATATTGGCCAGGAATGCCGATTTCAGGCGGTCGGATTCTTCAGCTTTTTCTTTGGTAATTTTTAAATCTTCAATAAATTGTTTTAATTCGGTAATATCTTCCTTAATTGCCACATAATTTATTATTTCATGCTTATTATTAAAAATGGGTGAAATGGATGCCGATTCCCAGTACAATTCTCCGTTCTTCCTTTTGTTATGGAATTCACCATGCCAGTTGTTGCCCGATAAAATGGTGGACCAGAGTTGCTGATATTCTTTTTTCGGTTTTTCGCCGGAACTGAATACCCGTGGATTTTTACCGATTAATTCTTCTTTGGTATATCCGCTAATCTTCAAAGTTTTGGGATTAACATATTCCATATTCCCATTTAAATCGGTAATATAAACAGAAACGGGGCTCTGTTCAATGGCATGTGATAATTTTTTCAATTCCTGTTCGGCAATTTTGCGTCCTGTTATATCGGTAACAATCCCATTTACCCGAACAAGTTTTCCATTCCCGTCAAGTTTGGGTTTCATTCTTGCTTCAATCCATCGTAACTGCCCGGAGGGATGAGCTATCCTTAGCTCATGCATAAGGTCTTTACCTGCTAATAAAACCGGATAACCCGCATCTGCGATGGGTTTATCTTCCGGAATAATAAGTTCGTACCATAATTGTGGATTTTGAAAAAACATTGACGGCGGGTAGCCAAATACTTGTTCGTGTGCTGATGAAGCAACTAGCATTTTATTTTGAACAGTATCCATTGAAAATATGGCGTCATTAAGGTTATCATGCAGATTTTCCAATTCATTATGTGCAAGTTCAAGCGCCTCTTTCGCAATTTTTCGTTCGGTAATATCGCTAATCAGAACGTACCGAGCGTTGCGGTCGTTAAATTGTACGGAATGCGATATAATTTCCACATCAATAAT
>JAENXC010000068.1 GCA_016649715.1 Flavobacteriaceae bacterium
ATATAGTATTCTTCCATATTTGGTCCAGATTCTTTTATCTACTGCATCTCCGAAATGGGTGGCCTCTTCCTGTAAAAAGTTTTGTTTGCGTTCGGAAGATTTATCCTTTGCAAATTTGCCGTTTCGTTCGATCACTTTGGTGTTGTTCATGGATATGATGGTGTATTTACAATTCTTTCCGTTAAAAATAACCTTGGGGTATTTGGGATTTGAGCCACTTAGTATGTTTGACCAAAGCAGATATTTATCGTGCTGTGGGGGTTCCATTCCTTTATCTCCATCAAAACAAGATAGAATTTTTCTTAAAGATTTTCTTGAATTCTTTGGACACTACAATATTTCCGTAGAGCATGTTGTTTTCGTTGCTGGGAGATGGAAAAAATATGAATTATCTTTTATGCAAAAAATCAATCAATTTTTGATTTTTCCACACAAAAATTAACTACCCTGACTATCCCTCGTTTGAGCGATAGCGGAAATGAGGGGTAGCGGTGGGATAGGTATTGGCATGAAATATAATTTTTAGAAACTTTAAACAAAAAATCAAATACTATGAAAAAATCAATGTTGTTATTTCTGTTTTTATTATTAGCGACAAATTCACCGTTTCCCCCACTTTCCGTGACCGTTCCGTTCTGTTGCATTAAGCCTTGCCCGTTCGATTTTCTCAGCCTGTTCTTTGACTAAGCGTTCAAAGTTTTCCACTTGTTTGCGAATAACGGAAATACTATTCTTGTTCCGGTCGTAAGTGAAAATTGTTTCTAATCGGAGTAAATTTTTCTGACTTACTTCACCCTGCATTTTGATATAGCGATACTTCAAACCATTATCCTTTAATTGGCTGATCCTGTTGAATTGCCAAATATTACCACCCAATGAAAGCAAAATGAATAATGCCATGGTGATTATCCTAATAGCTGCCTTACTGTTTCGAAAATCCAAACTAAAAACATGCTCTTTGCGGATAACAATATTTTGTGGGGACTTCAGCAGGTTGAACTTTTCATCGATTGGGGTAATTAGGGCTTTTAACTCAGTTATTATTTTTCTGAGACTGTCGTTAACCTTACCCAATGAATAGGCCGAATACTGAGCCAGGTTTGTTTGCAAAGCCTTTATTTGTTCTGGTGAAAACTGCTGCTGCTGTTTTATCTGGATTTGTAAAGCTTCGATAAGTGATATTAGTTCCTCTGGATCAGAAGTTGAATTAGCCTGGTTAATTGGAGTTGCCCTTTTACCTAGTTCGTCAATTTTTTGTTTTAATTCTTCGAATAAAGCATAGACTGCTGAAGAATCCATTTTACTGGTGCCCATAAATATTGATTTTTAAATTGCTTATAATCTGAATCCTTTCTTCTTCCTTCGTTTTTTGGCTTCCAGCCTAAAAACTTCTGCCTGGTTTTCATCATATCCGGATGAAGGTTTCAATATATCGAACAGTCCGCCCAAAGTGGAAGCTGCGGTTTCCACTACCGAAGAAAATTCCATGCTATCCTGCCAGGCATGTTGTTCCGGTTGGTGTATTTGAGCCTGTTGCAACCTCTCATTTTGCTGTAACCGGTAATTGATTTTGGAATAACTGCAGGTCCTGTCAATTTTGGAACCGTTGAACTC
>JAENXC010000017.1 GCA_016649715.1 Flavobacteriaceae bacterium
ATTACAATTGCTAAAATTACTTTTAAAACTTTTTTTATCTTTTTCATCTTTTTTATTTTTAAGGGGTTAGACATTTATAAATATGCTTATTCGTTCAGAAACCTAAAATAGACTTAAGACCTGCCTGCCGGCAGGCAGGTCCTATGTCATATTTAGACAGTTAGGTGTTTTTACTGACAATCATATAAATAAAACATTCAATACTAAAATGTCCCACAAAAGTTATGATTTTTAATTAAGTTAAGATTTGGTATTTCTTAAGATTGGCTTAAAATTTATCAAATACTATCAGGCCGTATATTTGTCTTAGGGTTGCTTGTATTTTATGGTTCATTTATAATTATACGTTTAGAATCGACCAATCTGCAATGTCTTGAAATCAATCAAACATTGTTAATAGTGTTTATAGTGCCTGAAATGGAACAAGATAGTTTTACTGTATTATAGATGGTTCCAAACTTTTCAATGTTCTTTTTAAGCAAGTCTGTATTAAGCTTTTTATCGTTGCTGTAAATTGTCAAATTGTAAATTATACTGTCCATCCTCGGTGGATTTTCAAGACGTGTGGCATTCACTTCAACAGTGGCTTTAGTATAGGAAAATTTCATCATCCCCGAAAAGCGTTCAACATTTTTCAGCATACAGGCCGCAAAAGCACCCAAATATAATTCGGCGGGATTTGGCAGCGTTTCAGCAGTTTTTGAAGTCGTTCCAAAATCTATATCAGACTGTTTTATATGAATAACAGCATCCTGATTTGAAGTTGATGACGCTCTGATCTGGTATTTCATGGTATGTGTTTCAATTAGTTTAAAAGTGACAATACTTCACAATATGACATTAGGACTAGAAGACGTAGGACGTAGGACTAAAAGACCCTCCTTCGGCGGGCGGGCGTATGACTGTATCAATTTTCACAACAAGAAAGATATTATTTTTGTCATAAGTCATACGCCCGCCTGCCAGCAGGCAGGTACGTACATGTCTTATTTCTAACGTCTCATTTCTCCTGTCTCCTGTCTAACGTCTCATTTCTTATGTCTTATATTTTTTAAGATTTCTTCTCCTTGCCGTGCTTCCGCGCTTATTTAATCTTCCTTTTTAGTGCCTCTTACTATCCTTGAAATAATTCCTTTATGGGCTGTAAATTCTGCTATAATTACACCAGCCACATGGATTACGATAAATCCAACCAAGTAATAAATGCCGAGTACGTGTATTTCCTCCATTGGCTTTTTTAACTCTTTTGAACCAAATTCTATTATGAGTCCAGTAGTTAATGAAGTAACGACACAGAGGTAAAAAACGATATATGTCCATTTTTGAAATTTCTCCTTTATGGATAGATTTTTAGCAAAAGGATTTTGAAACTTCATATTTCCAAAAAGGGGAAGTATAAAACGCAGACTAAATAATCCGGTCAAGACATAGCCTAGGTATATATGCCAATCCCACATGGGTTGTCTTATCTTTTTTGCTAAGGCGATGAGTTGATCCTGTGTTAAAACCTGGTCGGTACCACTCAAATAATCTTGTATGATTGCTGCCATATTAAACTTATTCATCCAAGTTAATCGCAAAAAAATGGTGATTAACAGTAGCAGAAATGAAACAGCTATCGCCCAATGAATTATCCGATATACCTTAGAATACTTTGTGTTTTCCATAATGTTTGTTTTTAAAATGTTCATTTTCTTTTTTTTTGATAATATTTCATTGGGCAACTATTAAACACTACTTTTTAAAATAATTGAATCACTCATTTTCTAGGTTAAACTAACTACGAATAGATACCCTGCCAAGGCTGTCAATCCATTGCGACAGTTCCCCAAAAAGTGATTCTAATTACCGCCTTTTTAATTCTGGGACCTCCTGTTTTAGCAGGAACACCTATGGCAAAACCAGCTATTGATAGAACCCGTCATTTGCTCCAAGGACGGTTGCTCTTAACCAATTGCTACGGTGTATATAATGATTGTCTAAATAATCATCTTCAAATTCTGGCATCTTGTGCAATTTCAAATCTATTATCGTAAAAATACGATAGGTATTTGGGCTAAAATGTGACAAAAGTCACCTTTAGAAAATTTATGGGTAATACTATTTTATTAACCAAAAAGAAAACCGAATCCATACAATCACAGATGAAACTTTGACTAAAGAACTATAAAATGTTTTAGGAAAATTAAGAACAGTACAGAGCAGATTAAAATGAAAATAAGGATTAGAATAATAATCCAAATTATTTTATTTTTCGTGCTAATACTGCATTTTACAGCTTTTACTTCGCTATTTCCTTTGACACGCTTTTTCCGCCTATTTTCCGACATAAAATATCTTTTTATTTAAAATTTTAGCTTCATCTATAAGCATCAAAACATCGTATTCTCCATTTTTAAACCTAGGTTGACTATAAACCAATTACTTGATAGCACCGATTTACTGAGCTAGTAAAAGTTGCAATTTTCAATTAAGTTAAGGTTTGGTTTTTCTTAAGATTGCCTTAAAATTTAAAAGAATTGAGACCAACTTGACATTATAATTCTGCTAAACAGTAAACAGATAACAGACAACCAACAGATCAAAATAGATCATTTCAGTTTCATGTTTATTTTCAGAATCCTTTCATTTATAAATCTATTTGGAATATTCACCTTGATTATATTATATTGCGTAGTAGTAATTTTAACAAATGTTTAGAGCCCCTAATGGTTTTTAGTGGAACAAGGAGGAATAAATAAAAAAACCGTATTTACTTCTAAGGGGCTTTTTTGGAAACCCAAAGACAATCTGCCCTATTTCATCAATTCCAGTCCTTCGGTTGCCGAAGCATCGGCGGGATTGTATAGTTTTACCTTGTTGAACAGCACTTTTGCTTCATTGTAATTGCCCTGGAAATAGGAAGTCCAGCCCAGCATCAGCAGTCCGTCGTAGCCAAAAGGGTACAAATCCACCAACTTTTTAAACAAACTATGTGCTTTGTTGTACTCCTTTCGTCCGTAATAGATCAGCCCGAGGCGGTACAAGGCCACCGTGTTATTCGGGTTTATTTCTAAGATTTTATTGTACAGGACAATCACTTCGTTCCACTTTCCCAAAGCCGAAAGTGGCATGATCAACCCAAAGCGGGCCTCTTCGGAGTAAGGTTTTAGTTTTTGCGCAATAGTGTAAAAAACCACCGCCTCGTCAAACAGGCCTGCGTTATAATTCAGCCAGCCCAATCGCAGGTTTATTTCGTACGAACCGTCAACATAAACTCCTTTCAGTTCGTCCATTGCCGCCGAAAAATCACCCGTTTTTTCCAACTCATAACTTTTTGAGAAGGCGGTTTCCAAAACCTGCTGATTGACTTGTGCTTCCGCAGTATATATTACGGATGCTAATAGGATAATTGCTATTCTTAATTTTAAAAACTCCATGATATTCCCGCTGTTATAGTGTGTTTTGTAAAGTTATAATTTATTGAATTACTTTCAACCCCCAAAGCATAAATTCGATACTTTTCCTCCACATCCTGATTGATGTAACGAAAAATCAATTGCCCTTTTTTGGTAATCGGAATATAAACGCTGCCCGTGAATTTATGGTCCGATTTGCCGGGGATATTGGAAACGACATACCCCGCCGCTTCAATAAAATTCTCTAAGTCGCCAATCAGATATTGCCCGTTTAAATGAACTTTCCCCAGTTGTGCTCCGCCCGAAATCCCGAAGGTGTTGTAACTTAAGCTGTTTTTGGAATCCGATTTAAAATAAGCTCTCGGCGTTATGTAATAATCGGCATTCGAAAAAGGGTAAAACGTGATCCAAGCCGAAAGTTGCGTAAAGGTTTCGTCATAGATATTGGCGAAGTTCACTTCCGCCCCGGGCGATAAATTTCCAAAATGCGACCAGGCAGACGCGGAAAAAATAAAATCGGAGAAATCGTTATCCACTTCCGTGAAAATTTGATTCGAATTATTATCTAACGAGCCTGCAAAATACGAAGTATTGCCCCAAAGAACACTCAATGCCGGCGACAAATGGATTTTTTGCCCCAGCACAAAATGCGGGTTGATAAAATACTGGAACTGATTGGTTTTGACAGGGAACCTTGTTTTCGTTCCCCAATCCACCGTTTGTTCGAGGGTGCTTTGCAAATATGTTAAATTGTGGTTTAGCGAAAAACCCGGTAGAATTTGGTGGCTCAAATCAAACGACTCAAAATGGTAATATTCCAGAAAAAATGCTTCCCCATAATCTTCGTTTTCATCGATTTTTTTATCCAAATCGAGTGCGGACAACTGCTCGAAATCGGGATTGAAGCTATAGCCGACTTCCAGTGCCGCCTGTAATATTTTGCTTCTTTTGAATCCAATTTTATTTTTCATGGCGCTCGAAAAATCATTGGCCAGTTTCATCGCTTCGTCTTTTCTTCCCGAATAAACCAAACTGTAATAAACATACTCCTGTAACCACTCAAATTGTTGATCATTTTTGTAAGCTTTCAGAAACCACTCGGTTGCAGTACGGTATTTTCCGAGCTTGAAAAATGCAATTCCGGTACGTGCCTGCAAGTAAAAAAAGTCGATGCCCTGTTTTCGGGATCGGACTGAATAATCAATCAATTCCACCCATTTTTGTTGTTGAAAGAGCTGGTATGATGTTGAATCAACTTCAACAAAATTCATTTTTTTTTGCGCTGAAACGTTCATCACAAAAAGAAACAACACCACAATTATCACAATTCGCTTATACATTGTATTCTAATTTTTGCTTTGTTGGTAACAATCGATATCTCAAAGGTTTTTTGGTCATTTACCGTCACTTTGCAGTGATATTCCTTTATTTTTCGGCCCCCGATTCGTTGGGTAATCTGCACGCTCATCGCCACATCGCCCGATGATAAAATATCGCCTGCTTCCTTTATGGTCAATTCATAATCCACTTTCAGAAAAAGAAAAATGGGAGCAATAAAATCCTGAAAAAATTTCAGGACGCCGCCAAACATCAGGTTTAGCGGGATGGAATCGGAGATTTTACTGTTGGGCAAGAATCCCAGCGGGACTTTGTAAAGCGAGGCAAAAAACCAAAACAACGCAGTGTTTTTCTTTCCGTTGTAATTGGTGAAATAGTGCAAATCGCCATTGTTGTACAAATATGCTTTCCCGTCGTCGGTTTTGCTCCGGATGTAGGTGGTGTTGAAAACGTCGGTTTCCACTGCCCACGAAAACGTACCGGCCAGTTTTTGCCATTTTTTATTTTCCGATGCTACTTCCACAATCCCTTTCATTTGCTGTCCGGGAATAAAATGCAGTGCTTTTTGAAGGATTTGGTTTTTTGTGGGTCTGGCTATCAGCGCGTCTTTCAACGGGTTTTCAAAAGTTTTTAGTTGATATCTGTTTTCCTCTTTCAGTAGGAAATTGCCAAATGGATAATCAATGGTTGGCGAGCCGATATATGGTGTTACCTGAAATTGGAAATGCAAATGCGGGTACGGCGAGCGACCAGAATTCCCACATCGCCCAACCACTTGTCCCTGTTTAATTTGGTCGCCCCATGTTACTTTTACCGAATTCTGTTTTAAGTGGCTGAGTGTAGCGTACAAAAAATCGTTGTACTTGATAATTACAGTGTTCCCCCAGTTCTCACGGGTGTTTATGTCGCTAATTTTATTATCGGGAATGTGGTTAATGGTTTCAATTACCGTTCCATCAAATGGTGCGAGTACCGCTTTATCAAAACAGAAATAGTCTTCAACAAAATCGCCGCTGTTTTTAAATTGTACATCATTTGCGTCAACAACAATAAAATCCCACGCATTTCTCCAAGCTCCTTTATGTGTATGCTCGCCGTTGTGTGCCTGGCTCACTTTCCACTCGCCGTAGAACGGCAACGATGCAGAAATTGGGAAAGCAGCAGGAAAACGTTTGATATTGCCGGACTGTAAATACAAATTATGTTCGGGCTTGCCCAATTGAACAGGCGTTTCAAGGAGGTGTTTGGGGCGCCTTTCACGCAACTTTAATGCGTACAGAAACATCAAAACAACCATATTGAAGGGCAAGGAATAGGGCGGAATTTTGAACAGCAAAAATAATTGTTGCGTGCCGATGGTAATTAAAACCACCGCAGGCAACAGCAAAATTATCCAACCGTAACTCACGCGGTTGGGCACCAAATAGTAGCCGCCCAGCGCAATAGCGGTTAAAATATAATTGAAACCGATGAAGGTGTAGCTGAGCGAATTGAACTCGATTCCCACAAATTTGTAAAATAGGAACGCCACGGAATATCCCAAAATTGACAGCCCAAAAGTGATGCGCGAATATACAAGCAAGCCCACAGCGATAATAATTCCCGCCAATAAATGATGCTGAAAAAAAATGGCCGCCAACGAATGAAAATAGATATTGATAAACGGGGAGCTGATGGAATTTTCCAGTAGGTTGTAAAAATCAACAATCTTTAGACCACCCAACGCATACAATTCATTGTAAATAAAGATGCTGCGCTCACTGATGTTCAATGCGGTTAAACTGTTGCCCGAAAGCGCTATAATCCAAATTGTCAATAAAAAAGGCACGCTTAAAAAAGGCAATCCGTATTTTCCTAAAATGCCCTGAAAAACTATGGTCAGGAAAAAGCAAATTATTGCCGCAATGGCAATCAACAAATACAATTCGATAGATGGTTGATAAAGAAGCCCAATACCCAAACCCACTAAAAGAGCATTAAAACCGTACAGTCCCGACTGTAAAAAATATTTGTTGTAACCCAACGTCCACGCCAGTACGTTCGCAAATGCAACGGCAATTATTCCGCCCAATCCCGCGCCATAATCAAAAAAACTGATAACCACCAAAAAGGCAGCCAGAAGTTTTGATTTGGAGAAAAACACCTGTGAATAGCTGTTTAGGACAACATTCAGTATATTTTTCGCTTTTAGGATATTTTCGGCCATTGATTTTGTTTTTATATTCCATTGCCGTTGACTGAAGTCAACGGCAATTTGTGCAGAGGCTGCTGGCTTTTGCCACATTTCTTTCATGCTCCAACAGATATGCTGGAAATGTGGCTGAAGCCAGATTCCATGCAATTCTTATATCCCGCAATAAAGAGCTCTATAATATCCATCGGTTAAAACCAACGGCTATGGAGTTTCCTAATATTTTCTTCTTTTCATTTAAAATTCGGTTTTTACATCACTAAAAAAAGTGATATAAAAATGAAAATCTCGTCATTATTTTTTCGGGTTGAACTCGTTTTTTTTAATTGTTTCTAAATTTTCTTTCTTTCTTATGATGTGCGTTTTTCCTTCCAAATCAATTAAAACCACATTTGGACGGTAGGTAATAAACTGCATCCACTGCGTGACATTGTAGGCACCTACACGCTCAATCACCAATTGGTCGCCCGTTTTAATCTGCGGAAAATTTATGGCTTCGCGCACTACGTCGATGTTCATGCAAAGCGGGCCGTAAATGGTGGTGTCTTCCATAAAGTCAGTAACTTCACGGCTGGGGAAAACTCCGAGATTATACCAAAAAGAGGTGAACAATAAATTCACCCCGGCATCAATTACAAGGGTTTTTCGGCCGGTTGTGGAGCGTTTGTTGGCCAGCACCGATGTAATTAAATAACCAGCGTCGTCAATAAGTGCACGACCGGTTTCCAAAAATAAAACGGGCAAATTTTCGTGCGGTATTTCCGACGAAATAATGGCATTTGAAATGGCTTCGGCATAATCATCGAAGCTTGGGCAGGTTTCCGAGCCGGGCATGTAAGCACCTTTCAAAGTGTTTTTTGATGCAAAGCCACCGCCCAAATCGATGTATTTGAGCCAATAGTCGAATTTGCGATGCGTAGCAATCATTAAATTCGAGAGTTTTGAGGCTGCAATCCCGTATGCCGATGCCGTCATAATATAAGTACCGATATGCGTATGTAGCCCGATTAGCTCCAGGTTTTCGGCCAGCATGATACGGTTGATCGCGTTCCATGCTTCGCCATTTTCATAGTTGAAACCAAAGCGGTCCCACATCGGATAAATGCCAGCATCAAGGTTAATGCGAATGGCGACCCGTGCCTTTTTGTTCATTTTCCGCGTGGTCTCTATCAGCAAATACAGCTCGTCAAAATGGTCGATGTGGATACTGGCGTTGTGGTCGATGGCGAGCATTAAATCCTGTTTCGATTTTTCGGGGCCGTTATAGAGGATGTTTGCTCCATTTACGCCCAATGATAGCGCTTTCTCGAATTCAAAACCCGAAACCACTTCGGCCCAGGCACCTTCGTCGTGAAAAATGCTGCATACGGCATCCAGATAATTGGTTTTGTACGACCAGGCAAACTGTACTTTTGGATAGCGCGTTTCAAAGGCCCGTTTTGCATCGTTGTACGTTTCACGTATTTTTTTTTCTGAAAACACAAAAACCGGCGAGCCAAACTCTTCTACAAACTTCGCCACGGGAATGGAATCGATTTCAGCAATAATTTTCTGTTTGGTTGACAACCCAAATTTACCGGGAACACCGGTTGTAATTTTGCTGATTATTGGTTTTTCGTAGGTCGACTTTTTCATATCTTTTAAATTTCCTTATTAATTGAAATTGTTGCAAATCGCTCCAAATCGACAATCATGTCGTAGGAGTAACGCACAAACATTTTCCCTATTTTGTAGTCTGTCATGGGTTTCACTTCCATTCCCAATGCAAGTTTTATCAAGGCTTCCGGAATGTTTTGTCCCGCACCAACGGCTAAATACACCCAAGCCGGAATACGCGGGTTTATTTCCACCAGGTAATAATCGCCAGCGTTGGTTTTTATCAGTTCCAATTCCATTCCGCCTTTCCATTTTGTTTTTTGGATGAGCGAACGGGTAAGCTCGAGCATTTTTTCGTCGGCTATTGTAATGCCGCCCCAGGCTTTTCCTTTGTCTGTGATGTATTGTTTGCGCATGGGCACTGCCGCCACGGTGTTTCCGTTTCCGTCGCCCAACGCCACTACATTCACTTCGGTACCGCTCACAAACTCCTGCACAATAACGGGCAAACCCCATTTCGAAGCTATTTTATGAAATGCCTGTGTTGCCTGCTCAATATTGAAGCTTTTGTAGGCATCATAAAATTGACCCTTTACCATTATCGGATAATCGAATCTTTTTTCTATTTCATTCAATTGGCTGAGGTTGCCTAAATTGAGACCGTTGGGAACTTTCACGCCGTATTTTTTTCCATACTCTGGCAACTTGTCTTTTTCTCGTTCCTGAAACTGTTTCAAAGTGGGTAAAAATGTTCGAATTCCCTTTTCTGCCAATCGTTTCTCGTATTTCATAAACGAAAAAAGTTCGGAATCGAAATTGGGTATCAACACATCTATCTTTTCTTGTTGGTGAATGTGTTCAATGCGTTCAATCAACTCCTCAGATCCCGCTGAAGGATAGGGGACTTGAAAGATACGGTCGCACAAACCTTCCATGTAAATACCAGGCTCCAGGTTTTCGTAAACCAAGCCAACCACCCGCACGTCAAATTCCTCCGAATCTTTTACACCGCGGATAACTGGAACTCCCGGCCCCGGGTTATCTGTGTTGTTAAGGCCTGTAACTGCCAATGTTATTTTCTGTTTTGCCATAATCGGTCTACTTTATGTAAATAAGAAAACTTCTATTCTTTTTAGTTTTTTCTCACTTAGGCTACCTTAAACAAAATCCAATGGATTGCCTTGCTGCGTTAACTGGTGGTGTTTCAGCATCGCAAGGAATTCATAAAAATCTTTCTCGAAAGCGAGCTCGTCAACATCGTATTTTTCAAGGATTGATTCCCTGATTTCATCAAAACCATTGTCGATCGCAATCATTTTGATCATTTCCAAACCCATTGGGTTCAGGCTAAATGACTCGCCGGTGCGCGAATTGAAAACAAATCCGTTATCGCTGATTTTTATCTCTTCTGAAATTTGCATGAATTTGAATTTTTATGGGATTTAGAATTTTATATTTTTATTTGACACCAAAACAGCCCAGCTCTTGCGCCGTAGAATACTATTTCGACTAAAAAAAAGGTGCAAAGTTCAATTGCAACTTAAAATTATTTGTGATTGTACTAACAGTTATAGATAAAGCTCCTGCCACCAGACCCGCTAACATCGCAAGTACTATAAAATCTCTCGTATCACTTCTACCAGCTACCCCAATTGCAATATTGGCGGTGGATGAATAGGGTATTAGCTCCTATAAGATCAGCCTTTAACCAATTACTACGTGCAAATAATGAATGTCTAAAAAATCATTTTGAAATTCTGACATTTTGAAATTACATTTCTGTATTCGTAAAAATACGATAGGTATTTGGGCTAAAATGTGATAAAAGTCAACTTTAGAAAATTTTTGGCAACACTATTTTGACCATAAACCAATTACTTGATAGCACCGATTTACTGACCCAGTAAAAGTTGCACTTTTTAATTAAGCTAAGATTTGGTTTTTCTTAAGATTGGCTTAAAATATAAAAGAATTGAGACCAACTTGCTATTACAATTCTGCTAAACAGTTTGTTAAATCGAAATTTTACTTCCATTTATAAACAGACAGGAATTTCATAGACAGAAATTCTATTTGAATACATAGCACCTATGGATAAAAGAAGTTGTAAGGAAAGTGGTGGAAGTATGACCGGAAGGAAAGGCATTGTCCCCGTTATTATAAGGACGGCGTTTATTTAAAGCGATTTTAAAAAATATAGGCCTGAACTTTCGGTATGGTTTTGTGAAAATCGTTATATGGCAGTTCGTTGTTTCTAAAGGCCGCAAGCAAGAAAATTGACGACCATTTTTGACAGAGAATTAATGAACTAAAAACTATCAACGCCAATCAGGGAAGCGCACAAACTGAACTTCCAACCTCCAGCATCCAGCATCCAACCTCCAGCATCCGCCAAGCAATATGCTTTTACTTTTTCAACTATTGGATCCATTTAGAAAAAATTAAAAATTGTACTTAATGCCCAACAGATAATCCCCGCCCCCACTTTTAAACGAAAGTTCGTAATGATCCTGTTCATAAGGCGTTGTAAAAATATATGTGCTTCCAATGCCCACTACCGCTCCCGCAAGAACGTCCCAGGTATCATGACGCTCAGCCCCTATTCGTGAGTATCCTACAAAACCAGCAACCAAATATGCGGGAACTCCATATTTCCACCCATATCTTCTTTGAACAAAGGAAGCTCCAGAAAAGGCATTAGCGGTATGCCCTGAAGGAAAGGCATGACCATCTGTGGCTCCGTCTGGCCTAGGTTTATTGATTGTATACTTCAAAATATAGGTGGCGCCCAATGTGGTGCCCAAAGATTCCGCAAATTGCCAAACACCTTTTTTATCCTTGTTGACTATTATTAAAGTTAAAGCTGTGGCGTCAGGAATAAATTGCGCGAAATTACCTATGTTCTGAATGGTTTTTTCGAACCTTAGTTCTTTTGGCGAATCTTCTTGGGACCATAGTAGCCCGGTCATCATAATAAATAATAATACAAATACTTTTTTCATAGACTTTGATTTAATCTGGATTTTAAAAAAGAAAAAGTTGTGGTGTATTTTTAAGTTTATGCGGTGTGTTATTATGATTCTTACGTAAAACTATTACTAAAATCTTAAGAAAACTTAAAGTGGGATAATCCTAGTAATCAATTCAATTAGAACTCATCTTTAGATTCTAATGAAGCATATAACTAAAAAAAACGCCGTGAAATGGCACTTCACGGCACTTTAATAATCAACTAATCAATTAACCTAAAAACTCAATCTAATCTTTGTCTTCTTTATCGTTTTCTTCTTTTTTCATTTCTTGTTTAGTCACTTTTCCTGAAGGGTCAATGGCAACTTCCATTTCAGTATCTCCTTTCTCTATTGCAAATTCATAGACCGTTCCCGAAGCTGTTTCAGACATTTCCATCTCTTCTGTTTTAAATCCTGGAAAGCCATCAGACAATGCTTTTTTAACTACGGCGGGCAAATCTTTTTCAGCAATTCCGTGTTCGGTTTCTTTCCAGGTACCATCTTCCGAAAAATTTGCTGAGTAATCCGTTTTATTCATTTTAAACTCCGCCTCCCATTCATTGGCAGATTCTTTATCCCATTTTACGGATTTTGCTGTTGGGAACTTTTTAGTGAACGCATCCTTTACTCTTTGGGGCACCTTTTCCCCTGCGGAACAAAAGCTAAACATAACCGAAGTTAGTAAGACTGTTAATACTATTTTTATTGTTTTCATAACTATTGTTTTTAAATTATAAAGTAAATGTAACTACCAAATCTAAAGTTGGTTTTAAGAGAATCTAAAGAATGAAGATTATTATTAAAATGTGATTGAGAAGGAATGCTGTTGGTCTGCAAAATGATAAGTGAGATCAAACTTATAGAGATCGCATATTTTTTTTACAATGGCCAGTCCGAGCCCAGTAGATTGCACGGAATTTACCTCCCTATAAAATCTAAGAAATAGCTTTTCAGGATTCATTAAGGCATTTTGCCCGTAATTTGATATTACCAAGGTTTTATTTTCTGCAATTATGGAAATCTTTTTTTCTTCACCACTATGCTTAATGGCGTTGGAAATTAAGTTGTTGATCAAAATATCTGCAAGATAAATATCCATTGAAACTACAAGGTCAGTTTTTGAATGGAGCATGATATAATCAATCTCCATCTCCTTAAAATTTTCTATTTTTTCCTCCAATAGTTTTGTGACATTAACATCTTCGACCCTTATAAACTGATTGTTGTCAATTTTAGTAAGTATTGTAATTCGTTGGTTGAGATGCTTCAAGCGCTGAATATCTTTTTGGATGGAAGAAATTTGCTCAAACTGTTTGTCGTTAATGCTGTGTTCGTTGATAATATTGTCAATCTTGGCTTGAATGATTGCCAAGGATGTCTGCATTTCGTGCGATACATCTTCGGTGAACTGTTTTAAGCTTTCGTAGTCATTCCGGACTTTGGAGGTCAATAATAGTATTTCGTCTTTTAGTTCAGAAAATTCCAAAACATCGCTGTCCACAAGTTGCATTTCTTCATTGGATGAAAGTGAGAATCTTTTCATCTCTTCCAGATTTTTAAAAAAAGGGCTCCAAAGTTTAATATTCTTTGTGGTGTTGAAAAAGAACAGAAATAGAAACGCCAAAACAAATATGGTTATATTCGAAAACACGATAGCTATCAGAATATCTTTAGATTCCACCACCAAATTCCGTACTGTAATTTGATAGATCTGTCCGTTTATTTCCTCATAAGTGGAGAGTTCACGAAATTCTTCCATCTCGTCTTGGGATGGGTCGTAAATAATAGTGTCCTTTATAGTTTTAGGCCTTGCGTTCTTTGCAATTTTTATCTCCGTTACCGGAGGCAATGAAAAAATGACTTTGTCATTTTTCAGTGCATTTACAACTCTAGCCTCTGTGGAATATAGACTTTCTTCAACCTGCCCTTGCAGTAAGTCCTTTGTATAAGAATACAAAACAATAGAACTCAAAACCACCAAGACAAGCCCAGTCAAAATGAAGGTCCTTGATGTTTTTTTTATAAGTTTTGTTTTTTTACCCACTTCTAGTCTTCTATAAATTTGTACCCACTTCCGTAGGCTGTCTTTATATATTTCGCTCCCTCAGCAGTCAATTTTTTCCGCAAGTTATTGATGTGGACATAAATAAAATCAAAGTTGTCCAACAAATCACTATTGTCGCCCCAAAGGTGCTCCGCTATAATTTCTTTGGAAAGAACCCTTCCCTTATTCGACACAAAAAACACGAGCAGGTCGTATTCCTTTTTGGTCAGTGCTATTGCACTTCCGTCAATGTATGCAGTTCTGGAACGAGTGTCAATTTTTATTTCATTGAATTCAATAAGTTCATCCCCTCCGTATTTTCCGCGTCGCAAAACTGCATTTATTCGAGCGTTCAATTCTGCTAAGTGAAACGGTTTTGTTATGTAATCATCAGCCCCTAAATCTAGACCTTCCAGCTTATCTGTCAGCGAATTGTTCGCCGAGATAATAATTACACCTACATCCTTTTTTTCTTTTTTTAACGATTTAAGGATGTCAAGGCCGCTGCCTGAAATTAAATTTACATCCAAAATAATTACATCGTAATCGTAAATGGCGACCTTTTCTGAAGCTTCATTAAAATTTGAAGCTACTTCACACAAATTTCCATCGCGTTCCAGATACGTAACTATGGACTGTTGTAAATCTATCTCGTCTTCGGCTATTAAATATTTCATGTATATAAACTTAAAGTAATAAAAATTGATATTTGATTATGCTACTATTTTTTCTTCTTTAGCTGGTTTAAATGTCAAATACAATACAGAAGCTATAATTACAACAAAAAAGACACTATTTATCGTTGTTATTGAAACCCCCAATCCACCATCTTTTGGAGTTTGAATAAACAAATCTCCCAGCGAAGCTCCAATGGGTCTTGTAACTATAAATGCTATCCAGAAAGCCAAAACGGCATTTATTATTTTAGTGTAGTATAAAATGCCCGCTAAAACGAAAATGGACCCAAAAATTATCAATGAGTACAAATAGCCAACTTTTAAATATTCCGAAACGGTGTCGCCAACGCCAGTGCCTAAAGCAAATGTTGTTAAAACAATTATCCAATAAAATTTCTCTCTTGCATCATTGTTGATGGAATGGATAGAAAGTGATTTTTCTTTTTTATACCAAAGGAAAAACACAACTGCCATTGCAATGGTGAAAATTACGTCCAAAGTCAGTAACGAGACACTGAGGTTTTCAACCAAAAAATCAGTAATTAAAGTACCTTCAATGCTCATCATTACAATTAGAAGCCAATAGGAAGGAGGATAGTATTTCTTCTGTCTAAAATTCCAAATGACAACTACAATAGTGATTAGCCCCATTAAAATGGTTGTTTTTGACAAACCAAGCTTTAAGTTAACCGAAATATAATCGGCGGCGGTTTCACCTACTGTGGTTGAAAATATTTTAATGACCCAAAATAAAATTCCCAACTCAGCTACTCTATTTATTAATTCCTTTTTCATGACTTCATTTGTTTTTTTGGGTTAAGCTATAAAAGTAGTTTCGAATTCTAAATGTATTCTAAAGTAGAATCTGATTGATTTTTAAAGAAGCTTATATTTTATATTGCAGTAAATAAGGCTTTACTTATTCTTTAATTATCTTTAAGATAGTCGGTAAAACAACCAATAAAAGCGGCAATGCAAACACCAATCCTCCAATCACGGCAATAGCCAATGGCTGATGAAGCTGCGCTCCTGCACCAATGCCCAAAGCGAGCGGCGCAAGTGCCGCTATTGCAGCAAAAACAGTCATTAAATTGGGGCGTAACCGATTGGCAATTGAATGTTCTATTTTCTCCACATGGGTCAATGATGAATCGGAATCTTCGTATTGTCGATACGTGAATATGGCATTTTCGCCAATAATTCCCACAATCATAACAATACCTGTATAACTGCCAACATTAAGCGGGGTTCCCGTAATAAAAAGACTCAATAAACATCCCGCAACGCCCAAAATAGCAATGGCAATAATAGCAAATGCGATCTTGATTTTTCGGAACAGGAAAAGGATAACAATAAATACGAGCAGAATTGCTGACACTAAAATCATAAGTAATTCCTTAAAAGCCTGTTGCTGCTCTTTGTAGGCTCCTCCATATTCAATAGTATATCCGGGAGGGAGACTCAGGTTTTTGCTTAAAGTACTTTGTATCTCACTCAGCGTAGATCCTAAATCCCTATTATCCAATCTAGCAGTGATAACGCCCATTGATTTCTGGTTTTCACGGTTTATTTCTGCAACTCCTTTTTCGGTATTGATGGTGGCAACCGTATTTATTGGCACTGAACTTCCGTTTGGCAAAAGAATAGACGCGTTTTTTATGCCATCGATTGATGTTTGATAGGCATCGGGATAAATTAGTCTAATGTCAATAATCTGCTCCTTATCAATAACAGTACTCAAAACCGTTCCTTCTATCTGCGTTTCCATTTGAAGTTGAAAATCAGCAACCGTCAATCCCAATTGGGCTAGTTTAGGTACATTGGGTTTAATATTCAAAACTGGACCTGCCAAGATGATTCCATTATTGACGTCTGCCGTGCCCTTCACCTTCTCAATTTGTGCGGCTATTTCTTTGGAAAGCGATTCGAGTTTATTTACATCATCCCCAAAAACCTTGACCTCGATAGGTTGTACCGAACTCATGAGATCTCCTAACATATCGCCTATTACCTGTCCAAAATCTATAGTCAATTGGGGAAGTTTTGCTTCTACTTTACTGCGGATTTCATCGCTAACCTCTGTTGTGGTTTTACTGCGTTTGTCCTTTAACTTAATAAGATAATCGCCACTGTTGGGTTCTGTGATAAAAAAGCCCAGTTGCGTTCCCAAACGTGCGGAATACGCTTCCACCTCTGGCTGACCGTCCAACACCTTATTTACAATCTGAAGCATTCTGTCAGTCTCCTCTAACGTTGTGCCAGCCGGACTTTTATAATCCAATATAATGCTGCCCTCATCCATTTCGGGTAAAAATCCGGACGGCAGTTTTGATGGAATCAATACAATAATAACAACACAGCCAACAACAAACAAAATTCCTATTATTGGTTTTGCAAGAATACCGTGGATCCATTTTGTTTTAGGCTTATGAACCTTAGCTTTTGATTTTTTTCGTGTAAACAAAATGGAGAGTACTGGCACTACAAGCCAAGTGACTAGAAAGGAAGCCCCTAAGGCTATTATCATTGTATAGGCCATTACCTGAAAGTACGCTCCAGCAACACCCGTCATCAATACAAAAGGAATGAAAATAACGACCGTACTCAAAGAGGACCCCACCATTGCAGGAAATAAATGCTGTATTGTTTCGTGGGCAATCCAGCTGATATTTTTGTCAGGGTTTTCTTCCTTTATTTTATGAATCTTTTCTATAATGACCACCACATCGTCTATCATCAAACCAATAGCGGCAGCCACGGCACCAAGGGTCATAATATTGAAGGTATAGTTAAACGCATCCAGAATAATAAGCGTGAGCGAAAGCGATACCGGAATGGTAAATAGCACGACCATACTGGCGGAAAAGGATCTTAAGAAAACAATCACCACGAGCAGTGCCAAAATCAGTCCTATCCAAAGCACGTCCTTGATGCTCGATATACTGGTGTTTACAAAATCAGCCTGTTTGTAATATGGCTTTAAAACAACGCCTTTGGGCAATATGCTTGCAAGTTCCTTTACCTTTTGCTCTATACTGGCATTTATATCCACCAAATTGGCGGTTGGCTGTTTAATGACCGCAATGGTGGGCACATTTTTGCCATTGGCGAGAATCTTTACGTATTCCTTTACTTCTGAAACCTCGATTTTCGCTATATCTTTTAATCTGATTAAACGGCCGGGACTGTTTACAATGACCAAATCCTCTAATTCTGATATATTATGAACCGCATTGTCGGTGAGGGTTAGATACATCCGGTCGTAATCCGTTATAAACCCATTGGATTGTAAAAGATTTGAATTTGTAACGGCATTTTGAATTGTAGTCAGGGAAATTCCCAAGGATTTAATGGTGGCTGGATTCAGGACTATGCGATATTCCTTATCCTTCCCCCCAATTACCACAATGTCTGAAACCCCTTGCGTTGCAGCCAAATAGGGCTTAACGGTATATTTTGCGATTTTCTTTAGCTCAACTTGGGAAAGTCCTTCGCCTTCCAAGGAATAACCCATAACTGGTAAGATTGACGGGTTCATTTTTTCAACAGAAAACACAGTATTTGGCAGTATGTTCCCTTGCGATTGGTTGATGAACGACTCGATTTGCGCCTTTGCGGTATTGATGTCCATATTCCAATCTAGAAATACTGATATCTCACAACTGCCCCGTGATGTTGTGCTTCGTATATATTGCAACCCTTCCGTGCGGCGGATGATGTTTTCCAAGGGTATAGTAACCGTGGTCATCATTTTATCCACGGGCTGCTGACCAGCGTCTGCAATAACTTTTATTTTTGGGAACGTAATATCTGGGAAGAGTCCCGTTTTTAAATTTTGATAGGAGAAAACACCGCCAACCAGCAATAAAAAGGCAATAGCCAAGATGGGATACTTATAATTGGAATGCAGGTTTTTCATGGTTATTTATATTTTACGAGGGTAGAATCCTGCATTTGGTAAGCTCCTTCTAAAATTATCAAGTCGTTTAAATGGACTTTATCAGATTGAATCTGAACAAGGGAATCGTTTTTTAATTTTGGAGTCACCATAGCTTTGATAGCGATTGAATCGTTAACAATTTTCATAACCCAATAAGCTGTCAAAAGCTCATTCGTCTGTAAGGCCTTTTTCGGAACGGTCAACGCGTTTGGACTTTCATTTTGAATAAATTTAACCTGCACGTTCAGGTTTTCCGGCAATGCCGACTTGGGCAAATCAATTAAAAACGTTTGGGATTGTGATAGTGCATCAATGGTTGGCATCACATCGTTTATGGTCGCTGGAATAATTTCTCCATCTGGAAGCAGTAGCTCACATTTTGAACCAATCTGCACATTTTCTCGATATTCATAGGGTACATTTACCTGCACAACTAAACTTTTGGGCTGCACAATGGTTGCCAAAACATCGCCTTCGGCTACATAGTCATTCTTGGTTACATTTAGGACGGTAATAACACCTGTAGCATTACTGGAAATTAAGATGGGGCCAATAAATTTCGCCAATGAACTATCAATCTTTACGGCTTCTTTCAGTGCGTCCTGCTCTTTGGTCCGCAATGAGGCAAAGGTCTGGCCAGAGCTTATGCGATCTCCTATTTTAAAAGGCATATAGGAAATATAGCCAGTGACATTTGAGCGAATATTTTCCTTTTTTTGATATTGTGTAACTCCATTAAAAGTTAGATATTCCTTGATGTCGTTTTGCTGAACCTTAACAACGCTTACCGTTATGGGAGCATTCTTCGTTGCTTTCGTCTCCGTTGTTTTCTTGCAGCCAGCTGTGCTCAGTAGTACGAGAAAGATTGTGATATTTTTGATGTATTGTAAAACCATAGTTACCAATTAATAAAATTATACTGGCTCTGTAACAACCAGTGATTGGTCTGCATTTGCAATTTGGCGTAAACATTCTGTTTGTGATTTTGAATTACGTTTAGATAGTCCACAATAGACACTTGCCCCTGTACCAACTTTCCCTTATATATTTCGAGTATATTCTGCTGTTTTTGTAATTGATCGTCCAGCAATTGCATATTCTCGTCAAGATCCACAACTTGTTGTTTGATGCTTTCAATCCTATTTTTCAGTTGTATTTTGGAATTTTCACGATAGTATTCAAGACTCTCCTTTTTATAATTGTTCTGCAATTCATTATACTTTCGCTGCCTGCCGTCGTAAATTGGAATGGTCAAACGCAGGCCGGCACTTGCTCCTATTCTGTGTTCAATATTCTGCAATTCCACTGCATTTAACCCTGTATTTGCATAAACAGATACTTGGGGCTTGTACTGATTGTTAAACACTTGTTGGTCTGCCGCAACCTGCAAACTGTCATTTTCAAATTTTTTGTTGTAAAATAAGTCGGTTGGTTTTACAATGGCAGAAATATTCGGTTTGGGTATTGAGTCCACATTTTCCAACGGAATACCACTCAAAATATACAATTGGTCTATGGAAGTTTTAAAATTATTCTGAATTTGCTTCAGTTCCAGTTTTTTGCTTTCAATGTCAAGTTGAAGCAGCAAATAATCACTTTCCATTAAAACCGCGCGTTTCACCAATAGTTCAACCACCTGCAGCCTGGTTTCCAGATCAATTAAAATCTCCTTTGTGAATTCCTCCTGCAGTTGAAGCTGATAGGTTGTGATATACAGGTCGGTAATATTTTTTATTAGATTGTGGGTAATCTCTTCGGAAGAAATCAAAATTGCTTCATTTTTTATTTTATTCTGAAACAGTAAATTATCAATGACCGATCGGTTAAAGAGGTTTTTGGTAACATTTAATTGTGCGGAATACAGGCCTCCATTGGTAACGCCAACGTCATAGCCAAAAGCATTGGGCGAAGGAGTGGTGGTTATGTCTATTGGCTTGCCGTTATTGTCAAAATAGGGAGCGACCAAAATTTCTGAAGTAGCATTGATTTGAAAAGCCCTGTTTTGGGCAATTATCAAATTATTTTGAAGTTTCCCTATTTGCTCAAGATTTCTATTTTCGAACAAGGCAGGAGTATTGTTTTTTGCTTGATCCAAATAAAAATCAAGCCCTCTAATTTCTTGGGCTGAAACTTTCAGGAATGCCAAAAACAAAAAGATAAGAGTAAGCTGAGTATTTTTCATTATTAGTTCGCTCATTTTCTTCTTTAAATCTACGATAAAAAAAATGGAAGTCATTTGAAGACAATAGTGCCTGACCAGGGAAGAAGTAGCTCTAAACCATATAAATCCAACTTCCCAATCAGGGCTTACACTTAGGCACGATACCCTTAAATGTGGCTAATTCAAATAAACGATGTCTGTAACCTAAAACGTAATTTTGCCTATATGCCCTGAATATTTATTTTTTAATATGAGGTAAATGTATAAGGGAAATCTAAAGAGAAATTAAAGAAGGGTGTTAAAAAAATGTTGTTGTTTTTTATTGGAAAAATAATATCAAATCATGAGATGAGTAAAATGTATTTCTTTTCTGATCCAAACAGTTCCGTTTTTTGTTCATCCCATTTTGATAATCGCCAATTTTTTCAAGGGAGTGTTGCCCGAAGGATACGGCAGGTATAACAAATTCCATAACAAAAGCAAAACTCACCCATTGCTATTTACAATTCACGTCACACGATCCACAACCAACAACAGCAAAAAGGCAACCTTGATCAGGTAAGTTCAACGGAATTGAAACATTAAGTATGACCCCTTCCGTCCGCCGATTAAAAATTGGAACAATTAAGGAAAATAATCCTGGCGGCCACTTCTACGCTGAAAAGCTTCGAAGGGCAAGGCACCTTCACCTTCATCACCATTGGTGATATAAAAAATATTCCTTGCTGAGGGGAAGGAGCGCGTGTTGTGATTGAAGTTGAAGTTATAGGCTTTGAGAATAAGACGCTACCAAATTTTTCGCAAACTGCTTTATGTCTTCTTTGTCCTTTTGCTCGGGTGTGAGATTGATTTTTAGTGTTTCTGTCCCTCGTGTGGCCTGTGTTTTTTCAAATTGTTTATCAAAGTCATCCACTGCAGGACAGAATTTGTCGTAAATGAGATCTCCCGACCCCAAGACGCCAAAAATTTTTCCGGTTAGATTTACTTCTTCCAGATCGTAAAAGAAATCTTCGGCTTCCTCTGGCAAAGCGCCGTCGGAACCATAGGTATAGGTGGCCATTACACAGATGTTATAATCCAAAAACTCCGTGGGATACACTTCTGTACATTCTTCCAGGAGCACCTCAACCTTAAGTGCCCGTAGCTGTTCCGCTAAAAGTTCGGCTATACCTTTAGTGGTCCCCGTCATACTCGCATAAACAATCAACGCCTTTGTCATTTTTTAGATTTGAAAATTTTTCATTAAGCAGGCAGGAAACAAAATTAGCAAAACAGAAAGGCTTTTGCCCTTTAAAAAAATGGGTTATTGAGTTACTGTGTTATTAAGTTTTTTAGTGTTTCTGGTTTTAAAGATATTTTAGATAACCATTCAAAATCAATAAAGTTTTATTGTGAATAATTATGAGTTCCTTTTATTTTAAACCCCATATCCACTATAAATAATCTCGTGGCTTGTAAAAGAATTTAAGAGGGTTCTTAAACTTTTGGCATATTGGGATGCTTTGGGCAATTGTTTTTTAAATTTTAGTATTTCATTTTTCACTTTATTATCAGAAGATAATATTCCCGTTTGAAAGCTCTCGAAGAGTCTATTGCTTATTTCTTGATCCATCATAACAGTTATCTGATTATGGCGAGGATCTCGCGATATTTTTGAAATGAGAACAAGAACATCATCATACTCCCCTTCCATCACCTCTAGAAAGGTCCCTTCGTTATAGAGTAGTATGCCTGTAATATTCCGAACAAGATTGTGCACTTTGGAAATTGCTAAGAAAGCTTCCAATTCATCATCTTGCAATAGGCGAACCGAGTTGCTAATAAAACATAAAGAGTAAAGCATTTTTTGAATTGTTAGAATATTTTATAAGGTAGTGTTTGATTATCTAGGTTTTTCTTAAAAAGCAGTTAATGTTTTAAACACGATAGTTATGAGTGAAATGCCAACTTTAAAGCACCGTACCGAGCTTAGTTTACCTTGAACTATACTTTTAAGCCCCGGCTAAACTTTGATGTTGGTATGTAAACGATTGCAAAATGGCTTTTAGGCTTTGTGAATATTTGGATATATCGGGCAATTGTAATTTAGATTTAAGTCTTTTCAGGTACTTCTCTTCACGATATAATACCAAGCCCGTTTGATAACTTTCAAAAAATCTATGGTTTATTTCTCTATGCATAATTACCGTTATCTGATTATGCCGTTCATCCTTTTCTATTTTTGAAAGAAGTGTATTAATATCATCGATCTCCCCTTCCAACACTTGCAAAAAGGTGCCTTCATTATAAAGCAATAAGCCAGTAATATTCCGAAAAATATTCTTTGTTTTGACATATGAAAAAAATTCTTCCAATTTTGGAGATTGCCATAAATCAACCGAATTACTAATATAACACAGTGTATGAAGCATTATTTGAATTTTGTTTTATTTCATTTTAAAAGTACCATTTGTGTATTGAGGTTTAAACCAAAGTCTTGTTAAATCTTTTTATTTCAGGCAGTTATGAAATAAAGTAATCCTTCCTGTAATGCGCTGCTCTATAAATGCCCCACTGTGCAGCCGAACCCTTGGCTGCACTCAAGACTGTGGAACTACATTCGATATGAAGTTAGGTAAATATATGCCGTCCAAGAATTTTTAGATAAACAGAAGAGCCAAAATTTTAACAAGACCCTCTCTCACAACACCTGTTCCGCATCCGCGCGTCGCCAAAAAACCTTTACGAGGCGCAAGTTTTTTCAAAGAAGGAGGAGGCAACAGACAACAGACAACAGATAACAGATAACGAACAACAGATAACAGATAACAGATAACAGATACCCCCTTACATTATTTCCTCAATAACACTTCCGCAATCCAGCATTTCCTTTCCAAAATAAGGGTTTTTAATTTCCTTATCCTCGCTCAACCAATAGGCGCCCACATTGTTATTGGCCATGGGGCAAAAGTCCACATATACTTTTTGATTGATGCCAAAGGTTCTTACGGCATTTATTAAATGAGCTGAAAGATGCACAAAGTGTTCCCTTTGTTCTTTAATATCTGACGTTTTGGATATTGAGGCTGCTGCTTCTTTTAGCTCTTTATCCAATTGCATCCAATGATTATGGGCATCTTGATCTTTCAAGAGTTTCATATCAACCTCTGAAATAATTTTAAGCAAGTCCGCTGCTCCATTCTTAGCAGATTCAGCATTGTCCTTTACCAAGGCATTTTCTAAGGCGATGTAAGCGTCAAAAACACCTTTGAGTTGTGATTGGAATTTTGAAGAGACTTCCAATCTTTGATTATGTGCAACGTTGTTTGAAGTTTGGTTATTGGTTTTATTTCCCGTTCCCGCATGCCCTTCATGGCCAGTGGTTGTTTTGCCTCCTTGGGTGTTCATCATACTCTTTTTACCCTGTAACTGGGCAGCGGCATCAACCGTAAAGGTGCCGTTGGTCACTACTTCTTCCCAACCACATAATTACTGCCGTACAAGTTATTCTAAACAGGTTATATAAAACTTTGTAAGGCTGAAGTAAACATGGTCCATCCCATACGTATTCAAGAACTTGTGATGTACTTGCCTATAAAGAATGCCGTGACCATTAAAATGAACTCTGTACAATTGTCTTTGCAAACGTATTGAGTTCAATATTCCATAATTCTTCTTTTTATTCCTTTTTTTAATCACCTATTTCTCTTTTACCATAGTATCTTCTAGTTTATAAAAAAATAAAACAATCCTACAGACACCAAAGCAACTATTCCCGCTAAAATAAAAGGAAAGTAAAAACTACCCGCTAACAACCCAGTTCCTAAAACAGGACCTAAAATCTGACCAATACTATTGGTTGAACTTTGTATGGATATATTTCTACCTGTATTGTTCTTTGATATTAATGAAACTGCTGATAATAAATTAGGTGTTACCATAGCAATACCAGCGGCAAACACAACGATTAATCCATATACCAAGAATTCATTACTTAAAAATGGGAAAACAATCAAAGATAATCCAGATATGAACAACCCTAGAGCAATTTGTTTTTTTGTGGATAAAACTTTCTCTCCGTAAGTAGCGAAAACAGGCTGTAGAACAGCCATTATTGCGCCACATAGCACGAAACCAATACCTACTTGATTACTGTTAAATACCAATTCATCTTTACCATAGATTGAAAAGACAGTTTCAAACAAGGTTACTACAAATTGAATGACAAAGGATAATACCAGTAATACGATAAAGTATTTAGTAAATGTGAATCGCAAGCTCACTTTTTGTGTTGTATACTTATGAACACGAGCGGTGTTTTTAAGCCATTTCATCACAACAAATAGGACAATCAGTCCTAGTAGGGAGGCGAATAAAAAGGGCACTGAAAAACGGTCTAAATGCAGCAGACCTATAGTATATTTTATATGAATGTCGGTCTGGGACAGAAAGCTTCCAATAACAGGGCCAAAAATAACCCCAGAGCTAATGGCGACTCCGGACCAAGCCATTACTTTTGTTCTTCGTTTTTGAGAAGTAATGTCACTTAAATATGCGTTGCTAACTGGAATAACTGCAGATGTAAAAATACCTCCAAAAATTCGGGCGATATAGAGCATTGCCAAGGATGTGGCTAGACCCGTAAGTAATTGCATAATTACGAACCCCATCAGGCCACAAATAATAATAGGTTTACGTCCGTATTTGTCTGATAGCTTCCCCCAAACCACGACGAACAGTAACTGGAAAAATGGATAGATGCTCGTGAGCAATCCAATATGAAAGTTGATAAGATCGCTGTCGAGATTATCATTTAATGCTAATCTTTCGGTATAGTAGGGAAGGGTTGGTAACAATATACCATACCCCAACATCACTACAAATAAGCTCAACAGGATTAAAAATATCCTGTTGAGCTTTTCACTTCTATTCATTTATTTTTTACCAATTTTTCGCTTTAATAATTGCGCATTAATGGCCACTATAATTGTACTTAAACTCATTAGTACAGCTCCCACTGCTGGTCCTAAAACAAAGCCTAAGAGTATAGTACACCGGCGGCTAGTGGAATTGCTATTACGTTATATCCCGTTGCCCAGATTAGATTCTGGATCATTTTATTATAGGTAGCCTTTCCAAATAAAATTAAGTTGGCAATATCTTGTGGGTTGCTATTCACTAATATGATATCGGCTGTTTCAGCGGCCACATCTGTACCGGAACCAACGGCAATACCAACGTTAGCTTTGGCAAGTGCAGGTGCATCGTTTACACCGTCGCCCGTCATAGCCACAAATTCTCCTTCATTCTGTAACTTTTCTACCAGTTCAACCTTTTGATGAGGCAGAACTTCAGCATAGTATCCATCCAGACCAAGGCTATCGCTTACAGCTTTGGCGGTTATTTCATTGTCGCCAGTTGCCATTAATACTTTAATGTTATTATTTTTAAATATTCTTATAGCTTCTGCAGATTCTGGTCTTATTTCATCAGCAAGAGCGATATATCCCGCCAGTTGTCCAGCGATTAATACAAATACAACAGTTTCGGCAGCGTCACTATAAGCATCTTTGGGAATGGTAATTTTTTCATCCCTTAAATAACCAGGACTAACCACTTTAACCTTCTTGCCTTCTACACTTGCCTCTACGCCTTTACCTGTAATAGCATTAAAGTTTTCAGGATTGGGAATGGTGATATTATCTTCTTTTACTTTTTTAATAATACCTACGGCAATAGGATGTTCCGAACTTAATTCCAGAGCACTCGCAAGTCGCAATATTTCCTCTTTTGAAAATTTTTCATTTACAGATTCAATGCGGGTCACTCCAAAATCCCCTTTGGTAAGTGTTCCCGTCTTATCAAAAATTAGAACGGATATTTTACGTGATTCTTCAAAAGCAGTCCTGTTACGAATCAACAATCCGTTTTGTGCAGATACTGATGTAGAGATTGCAACTACCAAAGGTATGGCTAGTCCTAAGGCGTGTGGACAAGCAATGACCATAACGGTAACCATTCTTTCCAATGCATATACAAATGGAAACCCAAGAATCAACCAAACCGCCAATGTTCCAAAACCAATAGCCAGTGCAATATAGGTCAACCATTTTGCAGCCCTATCGGAAAGGTTTTGCATTTTAGATTTAGTCTTCTGGGCTTCCACTACCATTGTGATAACCTTGTTTAGGTAGCTGTCTTTGCCCGTATGCTCTACTTTTACCTTAATGCTTCCATTGCCGTTTACCGAACCTCCAATTACTTTATCCTTTTCGTCTTTTTTTACAGGTTTTGACTCTCCCGTAAGCATAGATTCGTTTAGATAACTTGAACCTTCTATAATAATCCCATCAGCAGGAACTTTCTCTCCAGGCTTAACCAGAATGATGTCGTCTATCAATAAGTCTTCGAGTGGAATGTCTTCAATGGTATCGCCTTTTACGCGATGTGCTTCGGCCGGCATCATGCTTACCAGCAGTTGCAGTGCTTTGGACGCGCCCAGTACACTCTTCATCTCTATCCAGTGGCCTACAAGCATAATAGCGATAAGTGTGGCGAGTTCCCAAAAGAAGTCCACACCATCAAGTCCAAACACCGTCGCTGAACTATAAACATAAGCTACGGTGATGGCCATAGCAATAAGCGTCATCATCCCTGGGGCACCTTCTTTTACTTCAGACCAGATTCCTTTTAAAAATGGCCAGCCACCATAGAAATAGACCACCGAGGAAAGTGCAAATAAGATATATTGGTTTCCGGGAAGCAGGAAGTCATACCCGAGAAAACCCTGAATCATCGGCGAGAAGATCAGTATTGGGATAGTGAGTACAAGCGTTATCCAAAACCGCTTTCTAAAGTCGGCAATCATCATTTCATGATGGTCATGACCCATTTCCCCGTGTCCTGGATTATGACCAGAATGATCTCCACCATTGTGGCCCATTTTGGAATGATCTTCTTTTTTGTGTTTCATCCCTGCCTTGCCGGCAGGCAGGTTTGAATGGTCCATCTTCGAATGGTCCATTTTGTCATGATTGTGATTTTCGTGATTTTCCAATATAGTATTGTTTAAGTGTTATCGTAATTTTTTTCTCATTGCTTCTGAAATGTTTTCAGCATAGACGCCATAGGCATCTACCAAAAGACCCTTAATTCCATCTTTAGAAGATATTGCGTATAGAATGCTATTGTCATCGGTACTGCTCATTCCTTCAAAACGATAGGTCTTATCTACTTTAAAATCTTCTGGCCGGATCTCTATTTTTAGTGAAGCACATTCCAAACATTCCGGCTTTAAGTTGAAGTCGTAAGGATAATCGTTTGCTTGTAAGTCATTTATAGCTTCTGATAGTGTATCGTAATTTTTCATTTGTATTTATTTATAGTTCATTATAAAATAACTCCCATCGGCTTCGGTAAATTTCTGAAAGGTCAATAAACCTTTTCCATTTAATTTCTCGTTAACGGTATAGTTGAGTTGCTTAATGCGAATTCCCCACGCATAGGCCTTAATATTAATTTTTGAATAAATATTCTTTTTATTATTTTCTAATTTTCGGTCGTAGAACTTTATTATGCTTTTTGAACCAAAAAAATTTAACAGACCCGAGTCAAAACTCATCTCTAGTTCAATATCTTTCAAGTTTTGTAAATCGTAGAGCACTTTAAAATTTTTGGAAGTAGCGCTGATTTCGGTTTCCTTTGATTTTGGATTGGAAAACGGAAATGCCATAACCATTATACTAGCGTCATCGGGTCTACAGCGATAGGTCGTGGTGTACTTGTCGGTAGATTTTTTGTCCTTGTCAAACAGCTCGGTGATTACCTCAATTTCATAAAATTCATTTTTATCGATAACTTTTCCGGATTCAAAAGTTTGTTTATTGAGAAATGCACCTCCTTTATCAAAATTTTCCCGAACGACAAATCTGCCTGCAATCTGCCCGATGAGCATTTCAGTTTGTCCACTCATCGAGATGCTCAATAAGGTAAAAATCAGTATGACCCCTTTAATTCTCATATATGGTGCATTAATTTCTTTACTTCTTTCGCCATAATTTCGCTCAAATCAATTCCATTTGAAGGATGTGGAATAGTATTACAAGTTACAATTTTTTCCACTCCAGAATCCAGCAATTCCTGATAGGCATTACCCGAAAAAACTGCGTGAATACCAACACATATCGGTGGTTTCATTCCTGCTTTTTTCAAATGTGCTACAGTTTCAATCATTGTACGCGCGGTGGAAATAATGTCATCCACTAAAATAGGTGTGGCATTTTTGTATTTATCCACATCTGGAACAGAAACTTCTACATCACGATCGCCGTGACGCACTTTTTGCAATACTGTAAACGGCGCTTTTGCATTTTTAGCAACCTCTGAAACCCATTGCTCGCTTTCTGAATCGGGACCTATAAGTACCGGGTTTTCAACGTTTACCTTTATCCATTCTGAAATAGCATCGGCTGCGTGAATCACTTTATTGGGGATGTTATAGACTTCGCCCAAAGAACTAATCCTGTGCAAGTGAGGGTCAACGGTAGTAATGCTGTCGGCAAAACCTGAAATCAATTTTCCGAAAAAACCAGAAGTAACGCCTTCGCCTTCATTAAAAACTTTGTCCTGGCGCATATACGCCAAATAGGGTGCAACCAAACAGGTACAAATTGCTCCTAATGATTTGGCTGTATGGCTTAAAAAATAAAGCGGTAACAGTTTTTCGTCAGGTTCGTGCAAGGTACAAACGAGTACCACACATTTATCTTTCACGTCTGATAAAATACGTGTATATGATTCCCCGTCCGGAAACTTCCGCACGGTTGCTTTCCCAATTTCTGCATCCATTCTTTTCGCCAATTGTTCCATGAGTTCTTCGTTTCCGGGTAAGCTGAACAATATCGTTTTCATAGTATATTTTTTAAATTATTGTTATGATGTCGCCGTGGTTGTTTCTATATTCCAAGGCATAGTTCAGTTCGCCTTTGGATTCTGCGTATAGAGTGTATAGCAACTGGTTTTCTGTAATTTCTTCACCCAAATGGGCATTCAAAAGAATCCCCGCGGATTTTGATTTTGGGGCGCCCGAAAGTTTGGCGAGTTTTGCAATCTTCCTGTTGTCGATTCGTTCTAAAACACCAGACTTCTCTGCTTTAATTTCAACTTTGTAGGGTGCCAAAACTGGTAGTGTAAACCGTCCTTGTGCCTTGCATATGGCAATAAATTTATTGTATGCTTTGCCCGATTCCAATAGTTGTTTTGCTATTTCATTTCCGCTTCCAAGTTCAACTTTTCCAGAAAGTTCCAATAGTTCGCCGGCCAAAAGCAATGCCCTATCCCTTAAGTCGTTTGGTGCATCAGCTTCATTTTTTAAAACTTTTAATATATCGATGGCTTCCAAAGTTGGACCGATACCTCTTCCAACGGGCTGCGTACCATCTGTAATAACAACTTTCACATTTAGCCCCACAGCGTTACCAACAGTTTCCATATGGTTCTTTAGTTTTTCAGCAATTTCCTTACTTCGTACCTTGGCGGTTTCACCCACCGGAATATCAATGACCACGTGTGTTGAACCTGCCGCAGCTTTCTTTGATAGTACCGAAGCGATTAGCTGTCCTTCGCTGTCAATATCCAAAGCTTTTTCAATTTTAATCAGCACATCATCCGCAGGACTTAATTGAGCCGTTCCGCCCCACACAATGCAACCACCTTCTTTTTCTACTACGGTCTTTATTTCATCTAAAGAAAGCGTCACATTGGTCAATACTTCCATAGTGTCTGCTGTGCCTGCTGGCGAAGTGATGGCTCGCGACGATGTTTTGGGCATCGTAAGCCCATAAGCAGCCGCAATGGCAACAATCAATGGTGTGGTTCTATTGCCGGGTAATCCGCCAATACAATGCTTATCTACCACGATTTCTTTGTCCCAATTCATTTGCTTACCCGAAGCTATCATTGCTTTGGTAAGGTCAGATATTTCGTCAATATCCAATCGGTCACCAGCACAGGCTGTAATAAATGCCGAAAGGTGGATATTGGAATAGTCGCCTTCAACTATATCGGTAATGATTTCATTAAAGGCTGAATAATCCAATTTTTGATTGTAGATTTTGGCCCTGACGTGGCTTAACGATTCAATAGGCTCCAAATGTGAAACATACAAGGTTTCATTTTCGGAAACATTCAACTTTTTTGCTGCTGCATCTGAAAGTCCAATTTCGTCGGGAAGTAGAATAGCTGAATTTATTACGTTGAGGCTTGCCACGATAGAATGGGTTGCTTTTGATATCCTTATTCTTGTGAGGGCTTCAAACCCTTCGGAAATACAGACGTGGCAATCTTCACGCATATACACAACGTTTTCGTTCTGTGTATAAATACCCAGACGTTTGTATTTTAGAATGTTTGGGTGTTGTTCCATACTATTTCAATTTTCAAAATTTTAAAAACCTATTCTATTTCTTCAATATCATATAGTTTTGGGATTTCAGCATCCCATCCGTATGTTTCCTTTATTCCTTTTTGAAGTGCTTCCGCACCTTCTTTTTCGCCGTGAATAATAAAAATCCGCGCTAGTTTATTTTTTATTTTGCGCATCCAATCAATAAGTTCTGCGTGGTCTGCGTGGGCAGAAAGGCCTTCGATATTTGCAACCTCCATATGAAATGGCACCCATTTGCCATATACTTTTAATTCCTTATCGCCTTCCAATAACTTTCTTCCACGAGTTCCTTCGGCTTGGTAACCCACAAAAAGTAAAGTGTTATTCGGGTTTTGCGCTTGGGTTTCAAGGTAGTTAAGCATTCTGCCACCAGTAAGCATCCCACTTCCTGCAATCACGATCTTTGGTTTATTATCGGTTCGTAGTTCCATAGTTTCCCGATAACTGCTCACGACAGTAAAGTGCGAACACATTTCGTCACATTCATTGTCTTCCAACCTGTGCCAATCCCGCGTACGGTGAAAGAGTTCCAATACATTGGCACCCATTGGGCTGTCCATTATCATCTGGACTTTTGGGATTTTCTTTTCTTTTAGTAATTTCCAAAAGATAAGCATCATCAGTTGGGCGCGTTCTACCGAAAAACTTGGGATAAACAGGCTGCCACCTCTATTGATGGTGTCATTTACCAATTTTTCAATTTTCGGGATAGCTTCTACTTCATCCGGATGAAACCTTCCCCCATAAGTAGATTCAATGAAAAGCACATCGGCTTTTTTTGGTTTCAGGGGTGGATAGAGCAATAAATCATTGGTTCTTCCAATATCGCCTGAAAAGACAAAGCGTTTTCCATGTACGTCCAACTCGATGAACGTAGCACCAAGAATATGTCCGTTGTATTGAAAACGTACCCTGATACCATCAAATAAAGGAATCCATTGGGATTGTGGAACGTTTTTAAAATGTGGAACGGTTTTTTCCACATCCTTCAAATCGTATAGTGGTTCTGCAGGACTGTGTTTGGAATAGCCCTCTTTGTTGGCACGTTCAGCTTCCTGTTCCTGTATTTTTGCACTATCGTTCAAAATGATTTTTGTAATGTCCAACGTGGGATTGGTACCGTAGATAGGCCCATTGAAACCTTGCTTTACCAATCTTGGTAGATAACCTGTGTGGTCCAAATGGCCGTGGGTAAGCAATACCATATCAATTTCTGAAACTTTTACAGGTGGATACTCCCAGTTTTTAAGGCGCAATTCCTTCAATCCTTGAAAAAGTCCGCAGTCTATCAGTATCTTTCTGTCTCCAGTATCCACTAAATATTTTGAGCCAGTTACCGTACCTGCCGCTCCCAAAAAGTGAATGTTTATTTTATTGTTTTTCATCTGTCTATAATATTTGTTTTTTAAAGGACATACTTCGACTGCGCTCAGCACAGGTATGGAACATCCAATTAGTCATTTAGCTATGTTTTTAAAAAATTAACTGTGGATGTTTCATCTTTATATTATTTATTTAGTGTCCACCACAGCAGGAAGGTGTGTTTCCCTTATCTTCGTTTGATTTGCACAATTCCGCAATTTCATTGTATAAATTGCGGGAATCCTCTTTGATAATAAGCGCCAGTTTCTTTACGGATTCAGGTTCAAAGTTTACCATCCCCAATACTATTTCAAGGGCTTCTTCAAGTAGTTTTGGGTCATCTTCCAATGCTTGATAAAATGGCTCTAAATCGATATTGTTCTGTTTTTGGTTTTCATCTGTTTCCATAAGTTTTGTTTTAATATTGTTGAACTTTTATATTATTAATCCTTAAGTGCTTTTACATAGCTCTTTTGAATCCTCTAAAATCTTTTTGTGTCTTTTCTTGTCAATTCCTATCTGCTCCAAGAACGCAGGTTTTTCGTGAAGCTCTTTGCAGAGCACAATGCCTTTATCCAACAACTTAGTTTTTTCGGCTTTGGTCAGCGTAGTCAATGCTGTTAAAGGATGTAGCCCCGACTTATCTATTCTGTCTTTTAAACCGTTTTCCCGTGGGTAATCCCAACTTGTCATCAGTAATCCAACACATTTCCCATACTGTATAGCGTCACTTGTAAATCGCGTATTAGTGTACAGACCTCCTTTATGAAGTTTCGCTTCGTGGCCTTTTTGCTGTTCCCATTGTTTTTCCACATCTAAAAATCTTGAGTGGATATATAATGGAATCTTCACATTGCAAAACCGTCCTTGGTCGCTATGGTATTTACATTCAATCATATAATGATTGTTATCTTTTTGCGCTATCACATCTACTTCGTGCTGCACACAATTGCCTTGAACTATGACACCAACCTCTGTAGAAAACCCTTCGTGTGCCAATAGTTTGCCTACTAATTTTTCAAAAGGAAAACCGGAAGGGCCCAGTTCCATAAGGGCTTTTTTTAGCTTGTATTTTGAAGCACTTACACGGGATTTACCTTTAAGTATTTTAAATGCCATTTGATAGATTTTTTTAGTGGTAATGCCATCATATAATTGGTTTTCAACTTGCGCTACTATTTGCTGAATCAATTCTTCACTAGCTTGTGAACGTCTCAATGAATTGATGAGTTTGTTCACATCAAAAGCAACCACGTCGCCAGAATACTTCACTATGTTGATTGGATTTTTCATTTTTTAATATGTATGGTCATTACAGGAAGTTCAGAGTGATTGGTTACACCCACGGCAATACTTTTTGAAAATAAGCTCAAAAATCCTGTCTTTCCGTGGGTGCTCATCGCAATCAAATCTGCCGATTGATGATTTAAAAATGTATTGATGCCTGCTTCCACCGTAGGTTCGTTGTAAACACTCATTGAATATTTGTTGAAATCAGGGAGCTTTTCAAGGAATTCTTTAACAGGGTTCAACCCAAGTTCAATACTGTTAAAGTCCGTTTCCGTATTGATACGTAACAAATGAATTTTTGCATCACACTTTTCGGCAATGGAAAGCACTTCGCTGAAGGGAATGCTTACGTCTTCCTTAAAATCTGAAAGGAACACAATGTCCTTGAACGGAAAAGTTACCTCCTCTTCCTTGACCACGATAATTGGGGCATTGGCTTTTCGTACAATCTTTTCAACGTTACTACCCGTTATCTCCCTCACACGACCTTTAGTGCCACTACTTCCCGTGATAATGAAATCGTGGTGGAAATGACCTGAATGTTCCAAAATATCTTTTTGTCCCGAATCGAACTGAAGAAAGGTCCGGCACTTCAGTCCTTCGTGTTCTGCCATTCTTTCCAGTTCACGCAATTTGGCTTTAGCAATACCAATTTGCTTTACAGTTTCGGGATAGCGCTCTTCTTTGAGTTTACTCAATTTCACCCAATCAACGGGTGTGATCATCAAGTGCAAAAAATGTATTTCGGCATTGTAAATTTTGGATATCTTTATTGCTAGATGTGCTGCTTCGGTACAGTTTTCAGAGAAATCGGTGGGTACTAATATGTTTTTCATTTATGTTTTAACTATTTAAATTAATTAGTAGATACTTCGTAGACTTATGATATCTGCCTGCTCGCAGAGGGTTTTACTATCTGTATATTCCAATATATTTAATTCGATCGGTAATCATCGAATGTTGTTTTTTGTAATTTTTTTAAGTAATACTATAATTCTGGATGGTTTGCCACACAAAATCCGCTTCTTTAAGAAAGAATTGGTGATCTCCTTTGGAAGAGGTAACAATTCTTGCATTTGTGAATACTTCTGATAACTTTATCATATTCTTAATGGGCGCGATCGTGTCTTCTTTTCCATGAATAAATAAAACCTCTTTGTCTTTAATCTGTTTTGCTATAGTGTATAAATCTGTATTAAGAATTACTTCGTTCAGGGAATAATAATAGCTTTGCCAATGATGCTTTTTTGCATCTTCAAAAACATTTTCCGTCAAATTATCCGGTTTAAATGCTCGTGTCATAAAAATAGGGTGGATCATACAGATGTATTTCGACAACCAGCTTGTTGAAATTTTATTGACAAACGAATGAGTTGACATAATTTTATTGAATTCTTTAGCGTCTTGATAAACCGGTATGCTAATAAAAACACCTTTGTTAAACCATTTGGGTTGTTTCTCTAACAATGCTAATGAAATTATTGCTCCCATAGAATGTCCCCCAATAATAGTTTTCCCATCATTAAAACCTTCTTCGTTAAGGATTATCTCAAGGGCGTATAATTGAACAGAAAGAGCATAGTCCCCTTTTGGTTTTGGTGATTCTCCAAAACCAAGAAGATCTACTATTAGTATCCTATGCGTAAGTGAGATATTTTCAATATCTCGTTTCCAATAATTTAAAGATCCCGTTAGGCCGTGTAACAAAACTATTTTTCGTTCTCCAAAACCAAATACTTCATAGTTTAACAGCATGGTGTCGGGATGATAAATGGGCTGATTATTGATCTTATAATTCTGATAACCAGCAATCGCGACCACTGGAAAAATTAATAATATGGAAATTAGTAATAAGGTCAATATCATTGGTTTATATTAATTATATTTTTATTATCACTATTTTGATTTAACACAGTGTCTCTTCCATAAAATTTATTGAAAACTATACATGCAGTCAAATCTCCTGTCACATTAACTGCCGTCCTAAACATTCCCAATAATCTTTCCACACCAATGATAGTAGTCATTCCCAGATTATGGGCTTCTTCAAAAGCTTCAGCTATTTCTTTAAGCTGTCTATTACTTTCCTGTGAACCAAAATAAATGGTAGCTCCAACAGCAATTGCTCCCATATCCCAAGCCGATTTTCACCTTACCAAAGAGCGTTTGGTCATACTTATTGGGATTGGTGAGAAGCTCATTGTGGTTGATTTTTACAATGAACGGTATTTTATGGGCGTACTTTCTTGCGTTCAGTCCAAAACGCCAAAGGTGGAAGCTACACCATTGCAACCAGCCTCAATGGCAAGTTTTATAATATTCTCTGGGTCGAAGTAATCTGGGTTTTTACAGAATGAAAAGGCCACATTATGTTCGATGCCCTGATCCACCGGGAGGAAACTTAAATATCCTGTACCTGCAAGGTTTCCGTGGTTGTACAATTGGGAAAGGCTTCGCAACACCTCTGGATTCCTGTTACTATTGACAAATACCTTGTCAATAGTATTTTTACTCGGGGTTTGCAATTCATCTTTTGTGATTTTCTCACAAACATAGTCCAGATAAAAGGAAGCTTTGTCACCAAAATGTTCTGCTATTTTTTCGTAGGTATTCATGATTATTTTTTCAATTGATTGCTATATTTTTCGATTTTTAATTAATCATTTTTTTGTTTGTGGTTTGCATTCCCATCGGCATATCGCCGTCGTCATCTGTATGTGAAATCATAAAAAGACGTTCCGCGACGAATATTAAAACAATCCCGATTGCTGCTACAATTAGCACCAATGGATCGTTAAGGTATTTTATATAAAGAAATGCAGAAAGAACCGCAACATCCATTACAATGGCTATTAATGGAATGATTGGTAGAAAATCCACTTCTTTTTTTAGGTGGCGAAAAAGTCCCCAATGGATAGCAATATCCATAATGAGGTAAAAAATAGCCCCAATAGAAGCAATCCTTGTTAAATCAAACAGAACAGTGAGTAAAATAGCCAGTGAAACCGTGAATATGAGGGCGGGATTTTTAAAATTCCCCATTCTTTTTAGGGACGGCACTTGCTTCATATTGCTCAACATCGCCAACAAGCGTGATGCCGAAAACACACTTGCGATAACACCAGAAAAGGTTGCTATAATAGCTATTGATATGGTAATCCAAGAACCCCATTCCCCAAAAATGGGTTGTGCCGCAGCGGCCAAGGCGTAATCCTTTGCTTCAATTATTTCTGGGATACTTAAACCTCCTGCAACAGCCAGTGCCAGGGCTACATAAATAAATGTGCAAATAAGAATTGAGAACACAATGGACCGCCCAAGATTTTTATGGGGGTTTTTAATATCCCCACCCTGATTTGTAATAGTAGTGAATCCTTTATAAGCGAGGATTGCCAAGGCCAATGCGGCTACAAAGCCTAATCCCTGTGGTAATGCTTCTGTATTATTAGGGATATAATTTCCGGTAATATCTGCAAACCCGGAAGCAATAAGACCCGCAATGGCGAGCAATGCAATTCCCACTACTTTGATAATTGCTGTAAAGGTGGCTGTTGCGCCAATAACTTTGTTTCCTAAAATATTGATGATATAAGCTGTTACCAAAAGAAGAATACCAAGAATGGATGCGTAACCAGCCAAACTTTCTGGGAACAACCGAAGCGTATATGCTCCAAAAGTGCCTGCTACCAAACTTTCTGAAACCACCATTGAGACATACATCAACAAAGAAAAGACACCTGTCGTGGTTCCAAGGCCATAGGATTTGTTCAAGAATTTAACAACACCTCCAGAAGATGGAAAAGCATTTGAAAACTTCACATAAGAGTATGAACTAAAACCTACCACGATAGCACCTGCAATAAAAGCAACCGGAAATAAATCGCCCACCAACTCGGCGATTTGCCCCATAAGGACGAATATCCCCGCACCGATCATTACGCCAGTGCCAAGGGATATGGAACCTATTAGGGAAAGCTTATTATTTTTGCCTGTGGTGTTTTTTATCATTATGCTTTTTTACTTGTTTGTATATTTTTAGAACTTTTCATTAAAATGATGGAACCTATTATTCCTGCAATAAGAGAGGAAAACAGAATGCTTACTTTGGCTGAGAATATGAAAGATTCATCTGTGAAGGCCAGTTCATTTATAAACAGGGATATGGTAAAACCGATGCCCCCGAGAAAGGCCGTCCCATAAATCATGTTCCAAGTCACACCTTTAGGGAGCTTGGCAAGTTTAAGCGCGACCAATATTCTGGAAAAGGTTGCAATGCCTATGAATTTTCCGAAAATCAGCCCTAAACCGACTCCTATACCAACAGGGCTGGTTATTACCTTCAGCAAATCTCCATGGAGGTGTATCCCCGCATTTGCCAGCGCAAAAAGGGGCAGTACTATAAAGTCGACAATTGGGCTCAATGCTTTTTCCAACTTTTGAAGCGGTGTTTCAGCTTCTGAGCTTGTAGATTTTATTTTCTCCAAAATATCGAGTTGTTCGCTAGAAATTAGCGTTCCTTTTACAGGTTTTATTTTTATAAAACGAGAATGAAGTGTGCTTAAACGTTTTAGAAAAGTATCTTTCTCAATTTTTACGCGTCCCGGAATTGCAATAGCTGTTAGTATTCCAGCAATAGTAGGATGAACTCCGGAGAAAAAGAAGGCAAGCCATACACCACCTATTCCTATAATTGCATAAAACCACATTTTTCTGATACCTACATAGTTACCAATAATCAATATGCCGAAGAAAAGTAGGGCATGGAACAAATTCATCATAGAAATGCCCGATGTATAAAAAATAGCTATTACCAAGACCCCTCCCAGGTCATCGACGATTGCAAGCGTTACTAAAAAAATCCGTAATGCTGCTGGCAAACGCTTTCCGAAAAGAGCTAATACACCCAATGAAAATGCAATATCTGTTGCCATAGGAATCCCCCAACCCTGCGAGGCTTCGCCAGTAGTATTGAACAGAAAATAAATAAGGGCAGGAAAAGCCATACCGCCTATGGCTGCTCCGATAGGAAGTATGGTATTTTGAGGAGTCGATAGTTTCCCACCTATTATTTCACGTTTCAATTCCAAACCAACTTGAAGGAAGAACAAGGCCATTAAGCCGTCGTTGATCCAACGTATCACAGGTTCTGTGATTTCAAAATCACCTATGGCAAAGGAGATGTCCGTTCTTATTAAACTGCGGTACATTTCCTGCCAAGGAGAATTTGCCCAAACCATAGCGACTATAACGGTTATCAATAAGAGAATACCTGTATTGTTCAGGCCTTTGAAAGTAGTACTAAATAATGTACGGATGGTACTGTATGTTTTTTCCTTTATCATTATTGAACTGTGTTCTTTCTGAAAATTTTGGTGTCTGATTTTTGTATTCTTAAGAACTTGCGGAGTTTTTTATAAAATTTCTAAAAATCAGGCGGTTTCTTTTTCATAGGTGGATTAGCTAACCGTCTAATTAAAACCAACCATCAATCTATTTGGTTTTTATTTGAGCATTATAAAAAGCACCAATACAAGCACCAATCAACCATCCTAAAATGAATGTTTGTATAATTCCAAAGAAAGCTTCCAATAATGGTACATCCATCCTGATAATATTGGTAGTGTCCAAGCCGTGCAACAGGCTATTGAAAAAAGTGATTGTACCTTCTTGTCCTGCCGTTGCCATTACGATCATGCAGCCCAGATAAATTAGGGTACCTGTGAGACCGAAGGCAAAACCGAGTTTTTTTACGTTTAATCGATTCATAGTTTTATGGTTTTGAGTTAGTTTTCTGAGTTTAAAATCTTTTTTGATTCCTCAAATTCTTCCTTGGAAATTTCGCCTTTTGCAAAACGCTTTTTCAAAATTTCCAGTGGGCTTTCTTTTATTGATTTTTGATATGGGATATCTGCTGGAATAAAGAATATCCAAGCAAGAAATATGACCCAAATAATCCACCATATAAGGTGCATTCCTCCAAAACTTCCATCGTAATAGTGCATAATTTTTAATTTTAGATGTTATTAATTTATTGCTGTTATTGCATAGCCGTATAGTTCTTTGAGTTGATTTTTCAACTCATTTAAAGTAAGGTCTTCCTTCATTGTGATTATGGTAGCTCCTTTTGGTGACATGAATATTTCCGCTTTTTCAATAATGGCTTCAGGACAATTTAGTCCAACTGGTATTGAGGGTTACATCCTCTCATTTCAGGACTTTCGTGTATCTTCTCCATCCTGTTTGGTTACGAAATATTAAATTTAAATAATATCATCAGGTTTCAATGTTTTCACTTTGACAGCCTCTAATATTTCACTAACGTATATAACCCCATCACCAGGATATCCTGTTATCCCATTTTCATGAATGATTTGCATCGCTTTGGTAACCTTTTCATCAGAAATGATCATTTCTATCTTAGCTATTTTTGAGTGAGAAAAAGGATGGCTAAGCGATGACCATTCTTTTCTGTTATCTGAATAACGTCCTGTTCCTTCCCCTTCAAATACGGTCAAACCTAAAAAGCCTTCTTCCCTAAGTTTGTTGACAATGTCCGTGAGTCTTTTTGGTCTTACAAAGGCTTTTATTTCTTTCATTTTTCATGTGGTTTTAAAAAGTTATTTATTATCAATAATACCTAATGTTTCCCTTTTTTCTTCAAATTCTTCCTTGGATATTTCGCCTTTTGCAAAACGCTTTTTCAAAATTTCCAGTGGGCTCTCTTTCTTTGTTTTTTGATATGGGATATCCATAGGAATAAAGAATATCCAAACAAGAAAGACAATCCATATAATCCACCATATTAGGTGCATACCTCCAAAACTTCCATCGTAATAGTGCATAATTTTTAGATTTAAATTGTTATTGATTTATTTCAGTTATTGTATATCCGCCAAGGGCATTGAGCTGCTTTTGTAGCTCATCTACCGAAAGAGCTTCCTTCATAGTGATAATTGTAGCTCCTTTTGGTGCGAGAAAAATCTCTGCTTTTTCGATGTTGGGATGTTCTTCCAAGGTCTTCTTGACCCTTGCCACACAACCACTGCAACTGATTCCGTTTATTTGATATTTGTGTTTCATTACGTTCAATTTAATGGTGATGATGGCCTTTGTGCTCATCTTTTGGTTCAACCAAAGGCTTTTCTATACTATTTTGGGATTCACTTTGTTTATGCTGTGAATGGTTATGACCACTGTGTCCATGTAACCCGTGAGGCATTAATAGGTGACAGGCAAACATAAAAATGATGAAAATAAAGAGGGATAAACCGCCTCCAATCCCAAATGTTGGTGCCAAAAAGATGAACAGTAGTGGTAGCCCACAGCCGATGACCATCCATAGCCAGTGGTATTTTTCCATTGTTTTTACTTTTAGATGTTAAAATTTAATGATGCTCGGTATGGTTCTCTTTGATTGGGCTACCCATCTTATTCATATTCTGCATACCTGACTTGCCGGCAGGCAGGTCCATTCCCTTTTCGCCCATCATTTTTTTACAGGATTCCATACAGTCTTCGCTCATCATCCCGTTTTGGTGCATCATTTGCATCATTGAGTTCATTGTTTCCGGGCTTTTCATCATTCCGTTCATCATTTCGTGCATCATAGTTTTGTTGCCCATCATGTTTTTCATCATCATACTGTCTTTCATCATCATTTGCATTCCTCCGCCCTGCATCATAGAGCCCATCATTTTCCTGTTGCCCTGCATCATTTGCATTGCTTGTGGGTTGTTGTGCATACTTTCCATAAACCCGGCCATATAATCGTCATTTTCGGTTATGGCATTGAAAACCTCTGTGCGGGTTTCGGGGTTTTCCAGTACTGCTTGAGGGTCTTTTTGTTGTTTACAACTGTTTAGGCTTACAAGCCCAATCATCGATAAAATAATTGCAAGTGTTTTCATAGGTGTTTGTTTTAAATTAATTGTTTAGAATTATTGGTTTTGCAGTATTTTGTTCTGCATAACTTTCGTTGTTATCTATATAATTTCATCGTTAAAATTTCGTTTTCCATTCTTCTGTGTTTCTATAATCTGTTATACTGATTCCAATTACATCTTTAAATCGTCTTACAAGTGATTTACACCACATATTTATCCCAAAGACCATATTTTTCTTTGATTCTCCCTTTTGAAAAGGAAAGGGCTATTATGAAAAGTCCCGCTAGGCTACTGCTTATCGTGAGCGACATATTACTATCCTCCATCAACCACGGCATCACTGCCAGTGCCAGCCCTAACAATACATTGAAATAGCGAAAACTTCTGAGTACTTCAGCCATAGCCACTACCGCAAAAACTATCACCAGTGCTCCTCCCAAGTGATTCAGATTGGCAGCGGATGTTTCTATTCCCATCTGGAAAACGGCCGGGGAAAGCATTAGCCAAAGCCCCAAGATTACAGAAATGGTTAATTGCCAGGGGGCACTCATTCCCCATATTGATGATTTGAAAACCTTCCACGGGTTGTCAACAAATGTTGCCATTTCAGGGGAACGTTGGTCGTTTTCAGTAGAAATTGCGTCGCCACCTTTCCAAAATACTTTCCATAACGAATCCCCTTTTTGTTTTCGTTGAACCATATGTTGCCACATGGCAATAACTTCATCTATTTGAAGTGGAATCATAGGAAGCATGATAGCTGCTGTAACAAGGCAAAGTGCACACCATGCTCCAACTGTGAGCGGTTGTGAAATCACTAAAAAGATGCTGACAAATCCAAGTGGTATGACAAGAATTCCGAAAAAGGCTACCATCCACGGCATAGTACGCCAACGTGAAGTACCTCCCATAAAACCCATCAGAAATTCAAGAGTGTAGGCAAGTGTGCCCAGGGCCGCATCTGAAATGGGCCAGCTATGCGACATATTGGAGTTCAAAACGTTTAAGGTACCTTCCCCAAAAAATGGATCCCAGGCAATATCTACATAGCCTAATTGAAATGCACCCAAATAGCGGGAGATCAGCCACCCGATAAATGCTAGGCCAATCATAATAGAGCGCTGTGGCCAACTGGAGGGGTTGTAACTCCAGCCGGTGGGTACATTACCGCCCATTTTCATAAACATGATCATATTGGGCATGCCGGGAATAAGGATGGATAAGGCAATAATTAAGGCCCCAACCATGGTGCTGTTATAATATGCTACAGCGGTTGGCGCCCAAAAAATGAATGGGGCCATGCTGATCCATATTCCAATAAAACAAGTGATCCAAACACTATAAGGACGATTAGGCTTAAGGGATCGCCAACCTAAAATAACCAATAACAATCCACTGATGATATCGCTCCAATACATAGCAGCAATGCGATTGCTAAGTGACAACCAGACAGGTCTTCCTCCGGCAGGTTCTACCACATTCTTTCCATAATCAAAAGTAAGTGGTGAGGCAATCATCCAAAAACCCAACAGAACAATGACCCAGTAAACCCAGAGCGTTTGCTTGTGATGATCCTTCAACATTTTCATGCGGTCATCTGCGCTCATTTTCATATCCATGTGTTTATGGCCATGCATGGTTTCGTGTGTTTCCATGTCCATCATCGGACGGGTAACACCTCTTGAGCCCATACCTTCCATTTTGTGATCAGACATTTCGTTTTTTGCATCTTCTTTTTTCACTAGTGTCATTCCGCATTTAGGGCATTTTCCTGGTCGATCACTTACAATCTCAGGATGCATGGAGCAAGTGTATTGTGTCTTTTTTGAAGATTCATCCTCATCACCTTTATGGGACGTTGAGGCAGATTGATTTTTTTTCATCACACGATTGGTTTAAAGGATTGCTTATTCATAATTATTTATTCAAATGGTTCACCTTATAAAATTTTTTAGGATTGTCTTTTAGATTTTTAATCATCTTCGGTAGTGTATCTCGCAACCCATGTTGCGGATGCCAGTCTAACAATTTTTTAGCCTTGGAACTGTCCATTTCAAAATGGTCATCGGCCAGATCAATCATCCAGGGTTTTATAAAGGCTTTACCAAATAGGTTTTGCATAAAGGCTCCAGCTTTGGCAAACCACTTTGGAATGGCGATGACGGGCGTTTTTTTACCATGAATTTCGGTGCTGATAATGTCTTGTAGTTCCTGATAGGTCAGGGTTTCGTCATCGCCAATATTTAATACGACTTCCTTTGGAAGGTCATTTCTTTTTTCAACGGCAAGGACAATGGCATTGATGACATCATCTCGATGCACATAAGTGCTACCATGGGCCGTATTGGCTGGATATAGCCGCGCTGTGAGTTGTTTTTCATAGATACGCTGAACCTGATTGGTAATGGGGATTGAATTGCCATCTTCACTATACACTCCTGCTATGCGCATCATAACTATTGGAATTTTACCCCGTTTTTCGTGCATTACTTTTTCGGTAGTGACTTTAGATTTCGGATAATCCCATTTGGGTTCCAAAGGTGATTCCTCCGTGATGATAACGCCTGGGGAGGAAGGTTTGTACACCAGCATACTGCTTGAAAAAATGAATTGCTCCACTTCGAAATCCTGTAAGTATTTCAGCAACCGCTCAGTACCTTTCACGGTCACTTTATCATACAGATCGGAGGGTTCGCCCAGAAAATCATAATAAGCGGCCAAGTGTATTACCGAGGCTATTTTGTTGCCATAGGCGTAGCGGACTCTTTTGAATGCGAAGGCCATTCGGTCATCGCTGGTAAGGTCCACACATACACATTCTGCTTCTACGGGCGGAAAAGGATAGCCATCTTGGTCAAATCCAACCACATGGTATTTTTTAGCAAGTTTATGGATTAATGCTGATCCTATCATTCCACTGCTTCCAGTTACAATTACTACTTCGGTTTTATCTTTCATTTTGTTTGATTTTTTATAATTTATTTTTCAGAATTCATTCACAGGAGTTTAGCTATTCGTTTACCGCCTTCATTAACGATTTTACCGATCCTGAACTTTCAAGAATTACTTTGCTATTCTTCATCATGTGCTCTTCCGATTCAATCCTAAAAGTCAGTTGGAGTTTGTATTTTACATTTTTGCCTTTTTTTAACAAGTCAAAGAGTGTTTTGCCCACCTCTTTAAACGATATAGTTACAGGAATTTGAAGTTCAGAAACGCTTTGTACCTTAATGTCGGTAAGACCGGGAATTATTCCCTCTATCCATTCATGGTCTTCAATGGCAAACCTATAGGCGATATTTTTTGCCTGGAGCGGAAATGAGTTTTGATTTTTTATGGAAACATTAAGCTGAAGGGCGGCTCTTGAAAAGTTAAGCGAATCAACTTGTATCTCTTTTGAAGTTACTTCCGGAATATAAATCAGCGGAAGAAGTCGTTCGACTTCCACGTCAAATTTCTTTCTAAAAACAATGTTGGTGTAGAAGGTTGTGTGCAATCTATATACAACCGAATCAATATCCTTTCGCTCACTGGCTTTTAGGATTGACTTGAGGTGTTGATTTTGGATTATTAGCGGAAGTGAAATCGAACTGGTGTCATTGCTCTTCAGCGTAATTGTCTTTTTGTGATGATTCTTGATTACTTCCACGTCATTGATGAAAATACTGTATTGCAAACTATCTGCCGTGAATGAAACGGGAAGTTGATTCTTTAAAAGCACTTTTACCGTCATCTCTGTTTTCTCTGCGGTAAGTGACGTTATTTCTACAATGGAAAGCGCAACACGGGGAAGCAAAAACGTTTTGTGAGGACTCTTATCTTGTTGATAACCCACATAACGCCAGATAAAAAACGCTGCAATACCCGCGATGATTAAAAATAGAACCGTTAACAGTATTTTCTTTATCATGATTACTTCCCTTTTTTCTTCTCCAGTATCTTAATCCCTGTTTTCTACTTTTTTATCTCCTATGATACTAAAGTATTTATCTTAAAATGGATCTGAGAGTTTGCTTACACGAATGAGTTTCTTATTGACAAATTCCTGAATTCCCAACTCTGATAGTTCACGACCGAAGCCGGAATGCTTTGTTCCACCAAAAGGAAGATCGGCCTGTGTCCATGTAGGATGATTGATAAAGACCATTCCGGTATCAATCTGATCCGCTACTTTTTTACCGTGCTCGATGTCTTGTGTAAATACGGATGCGCCCAAACCAAAATCAGAATCATTTGCAAGGTCTATGGCAGCCTGTTCGTCTTTTACCACATAGAAGGATGCAACTGGGCCAAATAATTCTTCATGATAGGCGGCAATGCCTGGCTTCAAGTCGGTGAGGATGGTAGGTTCCATAAAGGCACCTTCACGATTTGCACGTTTACCGCCCAATAGAACTTTTGCACCTTCCTCAACGGAACGTTTTACCTGATCGGCTAAATGAACTGCTGCTGCTTCGCTACTTAAAGGGCCTAACTCGGTAGCGGGATCCATCGGATCACCCACTTTCATTTTTGATAATTTCTCCTTGAACTTTTGAATAAACTCATCGGCAATTGCTTCCACAGCGATAAACCGCTTGGAGGCTACACAGCATTGACCGTTGTTATTCATTCTGCCAACAACTGCCCACTCGACCGTTTTTTCCATATCCGCATCTTCCAGTATAATGAACACATCGTTACCACCAAGTTCGAGCACTACTTTTTTCAAATGTTTCCCGGCTTCGGTGGCAATGCTTGCACCGGCTTCTTCACTTCCCGTTAAGGAAACACCTTTTATCCTTTTATCTGAAACCAATTCTGATGCATGTTTGCCGGTGATGAATAAATTGGTATACAATCCTTCAGGAGCTTCAGCTTCTTTGAATAGCTCTTCTATAGCAGCAGCACATTGTGGAACAATGGAGGCATGCTTAAGCAAAATAGTATTGCCAACCATAATGTTAGGTGCTGCAAAGCGAGCCACTTGATAGTATGGAAAGTTCCATGGCATCACGCCAAGTAATACGCCAATGGGACTATTGCGAATTATTGCGCTTCCATATTCCGGATCAAGTACTTTATCGGCAAGAAACGCTTCTCCATGATCGGCGTAATAATCAATAATATCGGCACTCAAATCAATTTCTCCTTCCGCTTGGGCAAGTAGTTTGCCCATTTCTAAAGTGATGGTTTTTGCGAGTGCTGATTTTTTGATTCGCATGAGGGTAGCTACTTTATGCAGCAGATCAGCCCGTTGTTGGTAACTGGTTCCTTTCCAATCGGTAAAGGTTGCTTGCGCTTTCGCTACCTTGGATTCCACGGTCTTCTCTGTCATTTCTTTGAATGACTTTACCGTCTTATTGGTGTTTGGATTAACTGTTTGAATGGACATTTTATAATAATTTTAAATGCATATTGGTAAAGGACGTTCCTTTACTATTTTGGAGGCTTTGCCGAAAACATACTACAATTTTCATAGCCACAATTGATTAAGCCAGAATTTAATGAGTGACTTTCAGGTCACTTGGATCAAGATAGGGACATTGTCAATTAATCGTATTACATAAGTATAGGTAATAGTAATATAAGTCTCATAATAAAAAATGTGGGGTGGGTAAAAACCTAATAAAGCGGTGGATTCGCATCCAGAAATTCCTGTGGAAGCATCGATAAAGTTTTCATCACTGACCAATATGGGTTTACCAGTGGTATCCAATAAGCTTTCTATGGTCAATAATTCTACCCGAGAAACTTCAGGGGAAGCCACATAATAGGTTACACCATCCTTTTCTTGTTGGAATAGGCATTTATCATTATAGAATAAAGGATAGTTTTCGCCATCTTTTTTTGACGACACTAGACCACTTCTAAAATCGATAACTGTTTTGCCCTCTTTATTTATAAAGGCCCATTCGTTTCCTTTTTTTACTGCTGCAAGGTCATTATGAAAAGATGATATAAAATCTATGTTTTCTATAGTTTGTGTCATTCCCAAAAAAGGAAGCATTAGTAACACGATACATAATGTTTTCATCTTGAAATATTTTTAATTTGTTAAAAGTAGTAACTGCTATGGGCATTTATCTGCATAACTTTCGTTGTTATCTATATAATTTCATCGTAAAAATTTCGTTTCCAGTTTTCTGTATTTTTATAGTCTGTCATACTCATACCCACTATTTCCTTAAATTGTCTTGATAAATGGTTGACACTACTATAATCTAATATATAGCCTATATCAGAAAAGGAATACTGTTTAAGTTGAATGAGTTCTTTTACTTTCTCAATCTTTAGTTTTATGAAATATTTCTCAATGGTGGTTTTCTCCGTTGCAGAAAACATTTTGCTAATGGCTTTGTAATCCCGATGTAGTGTTGATGCTAAAAGTTCAGAGGTTTTCCCCTTTATTTGTAGGGGCAATTCAATAAGTTGTTCAATCAAAAGGATTTTAATTCTTTCAATGAGCATTTCCTCTTCGCTTTGAACTATTTCAAAACCATTGGCGTGAAGAACACTTTTTACATTTTCCAATATCATACTATCCAGTTTGTTTGGCGCTTCCACCACAAGCCTTCCCAGTTCCAGCGACAGAACGGTTACGCCCAGTTCCTGTAGTTCTTGCCTGATTACTTTAAGGCAGCGACTGCATACCGTATTTTTGATCCAAAATTCCTTTGGTACGCCCATAGTGTTTGATTTACTGCTATTGAGTTTTAAACCAGTAGTTTGTAAGGCGTAGCCTTTACAAGATGGTTTTGTAAATAGTGTCGTTGAAAAATGGTAACCGTTGTTTTGGCCGGACTTAAATCTTTGGCCATAGAGAAATGCAGGTTAGAGTAAACCTGCCATCCAAAAATCAAATTAAGAAAGTCTCTTGGAGAACCTGTATGTCCTTGCATAACAAGGGCGGTCTATACTGCTCAAAAGAAACTATGTTTTTTGCTAAACTTTCAAGAAGGTTTTTGGAAGTGTAAAAAAAGGAGTTAAGGTAAACTTTGGTTTCAGCTTGAAACTCGTCGTTAACCTTTTTTATAGTATCATCTCCAGTTTTCACGAAAGAATGATCGCTGCAACAATCCTTTTCCTGAAATGAAGAACATTGTTTGGTAGGAAGGTTTGACTTGCTTATTTTATCTTTACAAACTTTAGCGTTACCAAAAATGGCTATATCCACCAATTTATTACAACAAAAGTGACTATTCACCGAAAAGGAAGAGGTGGCAAACAGTATGGAAACTGATAGAAAGAAGGATAATATTTTGGTAAAAAAAGATTTCACATTATAAATATAAGGGATTTTGTTTGACAATTTAAATTTTATCGACTCAATTAAACTTTAAGTAGCGCATTGAGCATTAAACGTTTGCATATTGTAAGATTATGACAATAACTTTAAAAGTAATTTTAAACATTAAAAATAAAAATGATATTTATCATAAAAACACTATTTATTATTGTGGTTTATTTATCATATCAACGGCACTGTAATTGCTGATTGGGTTTTGTCCCTATGAAGGGGTTAATGTTGGCTCCAATGATTGCAGATTTTCCCAATTCGAAAGACAATATCGTTACCTTAAGTTCTTCAAGTTCTGACTTGATGAATTTTAGGTAGCGACTGCAAACCCTATTTTTTATCCAAAATTCCTTTTTTGAATCCATCATTTTTAAAACTTCATCACACTCTATTATTAAATTATTCGAGTTAACATTATAATGGCCATCACAATCATAATGGCATTCTCAATAAGTGTGGGCTCATAACCCAAAAAATCTATATTCTTATAGTGCCTGAAAAGGAAGGAACATAGAACTACCCATTAACTACATTGCCTTCCCGCCTCAGGGCTTTACTTTAAACTATCCCTTATTCGCTTCATATAGTCTAAAACCACTTCTTTTTCAGAATTTGAAAAAATGGCTTCTCTATGAATCAAAGTATAGGAAGCAGGTGGCATTTCAGCATCCTTTATTTGATTTATAATTGACTTTAGCTTGCTGTTCTTCCTTCGGTCTGAATAATTGCTCCATTCATTAAAATTCAACTCCGACTTACCTTCTTTTATATGATGCTCCAAAAACCAAGTGATCGGTTGCACCTTATTGTACCAAGGATAATCCGTATTGTTGCTGTGGCAATCATAACAGGATTCTCGTAATAACGCACTGACGTTCTTTGGTGGATTGTTGACCAACAAAAAATCGGTTTTTGGCTCTATATCACTTTGGTTGCGCTCTGTGGGCACAAACTGTATGCCCACAAGCGCAATCAATAAAATAATCGATATGATTCTTAGAATCTTCTTCATAAGATTGACTTAATACTTCAGATATTTCAACATCCAGCCTCCAGCATACAGCATTTAATTTATTTCCTTTTGCACTCTTCCACAATTCAGCATTTTACTGCCGTAATACGGGTTTTTCACCTCTTTGTTCATACTCAACCACTCACTACCGCCATCGTACATTGGGCAGAATTGTTGGTATAGAGTAGTTTCCGTTCCGGTAATTGCAACCATATCGGTTATATCCTTACTCAACAATTTGAAATGTTCGCGTTGGTGCGCAATGGGACTTTCTGAAATGTGCTCCGCATGTTCCTTGGCATCGTCAACAATGTCTTTCAGTTCCTTTTGTTGTTGTGCTGAATATTTACTGACATCAAAACTTTCCAAATGGTTCAACAAGGTTTTGCCCGCACTTTGTGCTTTTTGGTTATCATCGGCTACCAAGGCATCTTTAAGCGTCATATAATCTGCCACTACTTGTTTTGCATCGGAACTCTGGGTGTGGGAATCCATCATCTCAGTGGATGTACCCATATTGTCGTGGTTCATTGCGGAATCATGGTGATGGCCTTCATCCATCATTTCAGAATTCATTCCATCGTGTGAATCTTCCTTTTTGTTGTCTCTACAGGACATAGTTGTTAGGGTTACCAATACAATTGCAAGTATCCCTAGTGTTGCTTTAAATTTTTTCATTTTGTTTTAATTTAGATTAATATTGATTTAATTTTCTATGCTTTTATAAATATCTTATAATTTCTCAATTACTTTTTCCAGCTTGGATGTTATTTCTTTGGCCACCTCGTGCAATTTTTCATTTTTCACGGCCTGCATGGATGCCATTGGGTTTACCGCGGCTACCTCTATGATGCCTTCTTCAATTTCCTGTACTATGACATTGCAGGGCAGCATGGTTCCAATTTTATCTTCTGCTTGCAAAGCTTTGAGTGCATAGGGTGGATTACAAGCTCCCAGTATCCTATACTTTTTAAAGTCCATATCCAGTCTTTTCTTTAAGGTTGCTGTTACATCAATTTCCGTGAGTATGCCAAAACCTTCCTCTTTCAATCCTTGAGTAGCCTTATCGATAACCTCTTCAAAAGTGCCTTTGATTGTTTTATTAAAATAATAGTTCATCGTTTTTAATTTATGAATGGTTCTTATGTCCAATAATTTGATTGGTCTCAAAAACAGTTCAAACCCCGCCTGCAGTAGGCAGGTATGCTCCGGATAATTATCAGGATTAGTGTATTTCGCTTTCCCCGAATCACTCGGGGCTAAAAATTTTTGCCACAAACTACCTCAAATTTCTTTTGCGTTCTTCAAATTCCTGCTTTTTAGATTCTTTGAACTGGAAGTCCCAGTGTTATCCAGTCATGCATTCCTCCCCTGTAGTATAGAATTCTATTAGCTGTATAACCTGCATCCAAGAGGCTTTTTATTGCTGTTGATGATTGTGGGCATTGTGGGCCATTACAAAAAAATATACTGGGGTTGTTTTTGTCCAATTCATCCATTCTTTCTACCAATTCGTCATAAGGAATATTTTTAGAGCCTGGAATAGTTACTGAACCGGAGGTGTCAGGTTTTCTCGCATCTATAATGGCCAAACCCTTATTGTGGTGGTTATATACTTCTAGCTCCCCCACGGTATGTACTTGTTGTGCGGCTTTTATCGATTGAATACTGCCCCATGTTGTGTCAACTTCGACTAAACCAGGTTCTGTTCCTATATTTTTGGGAATCATATAGTTCTCATCTCTTTTAGTGATTCTAATCTGGGATATATCCTTAATTCTTGTCTTTAGTTCATTTATTTTATCTATTTCAGGCATACCTACAGATTCAACTTTTTCATCTACAAGCAACAATGGTGAGTGCTTCAATTGATGTTTTTCAAAGAATTCAGGATTGTCCTCAAAATAAATTACCTTATATGGCAGCCAAGCAGCTTGAAGTACTTTTTCAAGTGAAGGCCTATGTTGACAGGTTTTGGTTGCTACTATTAATATCTCCATAATAATTTTCTTTTATTTGTTAAAAATGTTTCAAATCTTATATTTAGGTCAAAGGCTCTTGGTTATTTTCTTCTTGTGGAATTGAAAAATAACACCATCAATATTATTACAATCAGAACTATCAAAAACCACCAACCCATGTGCATTCCCCAGTAATAATAATCTCCATTATTATGCATCATTCCTGAATTTTCGTGCATGGTATTTGTACCAGTATTTTGGTTGCAACTGCTTAACGTTACTAATCCGATAATTAGAATTGTTAGTGTTCTTATAATATTTAATTTATTTGTTGCTAATATTTTCATCTGTCTATATTTAAAGTTTGTTGATGATTTCCTCTAACTTGACTGTAATTTCTTCGGCCACTTTATTCAAGTTTTCATTCTCCACGGCCTGCATGGATGCCATTGGGTTTACCGCGGCTACCTCAATGATGCCTTCTTCAATTTCCTGTACAATGACATTGCAGGGCAGCATGGTTCCAATTTTATCTTCTGCTTGCAGAGCTTTGTGTGCATAGGGTGGATTACAAGCTCCAAGTATCCTATACTTTTTAAAGTCTATATCCAGTTTTTTCTTTAAGGTTGCTGTTACATCAATTTCTGTGAGTATGCCAAAACCTTCCTCTTTCAATCCTTGGGCAACCTTATCAATAACCTCTTCAAAAGTGCCTTTGATTGTTTTATTAAAATAATAGTTCATCGTTTTTAATTTTTAGAGTTTAACATTCGTTTTTGTTCTTCATATTCTTCTTTGGATATTTCGCCCTTGGCGAAACGGTTGTCCAGAATATCCATGGGATTTTCCTTCTTCACGGTATTTTTTCTATTTCGTCCTTTGTACTGAAATACGAGCAATACGAGCACGACCGGTATTAGTATCCACCACCACATCATCATACTTTTATAGTTTTAATAGTTAACTAATTGTTTTCATTTGTAGTTACCCCAATCTTTAGGGCAGGAATTTAGTATCCTTCATTTTTCATTTTCCCTTTTATCTTCTTCATCATTTCAGGATTTTTTTCCATCATTTTCTGCATCATTTCTTCCATCATTTCAGGGTTTTCATTCATCATTTCCACCATCTTTGCTTTCATCTCCTCTTTCATCGTTTTGTTGTTATGGATTTCATCCATCAACATTTTACGACCATTTTCGCTCTCCATCATTTTGCCGAGCATTTTGGATTGCATCTTTTGCATCATTTCGGGATTTTTTTCCATCAACATCTGTAGATGGGATTGCATTTTTTCTTTCATTTCAGGGTTTTTCTCCATCATCATTCCTGCCTTGCCGGATTCCATCATTTGCATCTGGTGTTGCATCATTATCTTTTGTGCTCCTTCATTCTGTTGTGCTAGCTCGATAAATTCGCTGAATTGGCTTGGGTTTGAAATTATTTCCTGATACACAGCATTTCGATTGCCCTGGATTTCCATTGTTTCAGAGGCATTAAATGCTGATTTACAGCTACCCAAGATTCCTACTGCTCCGATAATCAATAAGGTTTTTACAATTGTTTTCATCTTACTTTGTTTTAGGATTAATAAATTATAGTTAATCAGTTTTAATTTATGAATGGTTCTTATGTCCAATAATTTGATTTCATTTTTGCTCCCATTTTTTTAAAATTTTGGGCTGCTGATTGACTTTCTATATATGATTTCACCAACAATAAAAATTGCAATTGGCAGCACTGTGAATTGCAGGAAAGGGGTTAGGCCCACATCTACTATCGGCAGGATTGGCATCGCTTTGGCATACTCCCAGTAGCCTATTGCAATGTGCAAACGCTCTAAAAGAATTGTCCCGGTCCCGCCAGAGACCACAATCAAAATAATTTTGCCAACACTCAATTTTTGGATCCAAAAAATATTTTTATAAAATAAGCCGAGCCCAAACAGCATAACCAATAGTGTTAGCATATCTGTGACCGATGCCAATAAACACATCCTGATATGGTTCCAATCATATTGATAGCCCTCATATAAAGGACCCTGCAATAATTCCCACCCAATGTTGAACAAGAATGCGGTTAGGGCAAAGGTACTAATGAAGTATTTATATGTAAATTCATTTTTTACCTTATTCCTAAAATATAAATACATCAATACCACCCCTATTAGTGAAATAACCGGTAGAATTAGGATTGCCCATTTAAACTGCTCCATATCAAAATATTTCTACTTCACTGCTGAAATTCAAACTTCCGCATCGTGAAGGTATATTCACTTTCTTTTATAAGAGACCCCTTATAGGAATATGTACCCGTACTGTTCTGAGAAAATTTATTCGTTTCTAACATTGTCCAACTTGGGGTTTCAATGAAATTTCTTCAAGTACATTTATTATATTCATTTATCGTACAATATTTTTGAATTAAAATCTCATCGAAAGGCCACCACCCGCTCCAAAACGATTGTCATAGCTCGCCATCAATGAAAAGTTTCGCGATAAAAAATATTCTACTCCTGCGTTCCAGGTAACTTCGTGTGTGAAATTATCTCCCATAGGGAGGTCGTCCACCCATCCAAAATTGGCTTGATATTCATACTTTCCGAAAATGGCCGTTCTTGGGAAAATTAGGATTTTACGGCTCAAACTTATCTGGGGCCGCAATTTGCTGTCAATTCGCACATCGAGATTGAATAAGTAGGGTGTTAAAAATCGAACTCCCGCAATGGCGGTTGTAGTTATTTCATCCAAACTGTCTTCTATTTCGTTTTCAATATTCACACCTCCAAAAACCCTCAAATAATCATGCAGATAACGTTCGTAGGTTACTTCGGCTTCAATATTTTCATTCCAGCCGTATTCTGCGGTTACATTGAACTGATTGCGAATGTTGGAAGCAACAAAATTGAATTCCGCCATATGAGAAGCCACATCTACCGTAGCCCAAGAATAAAATTGGTCTGCTTCTTTAATTAATTTTGAAACTGGATATTTTGCCATTCTCGGATCAGGTGGTGTATCATAGCTTACTACACGGTCCATGCCACTCATCATATGGTACAATATATGACAGTGAAAAAACCAATCACCGTACTCGTCGCCATTGTTACCGCTGAATTCTATGGTTATCTGTTGCATTGGAGACACATTTACCGTGTGCTTTAAAGGCGAATACGCTCCATTTTTATTGATGACCCTAAAAAAGTGACCGTGGAGGTGCATCGGATGATTCATCATTGTCAGGTTGTTGAAAGTAATCCGGGTAACTTCATTCCCACTTATTCTAATATTATCGGCCTCGCTTAAAGGAACACCGTTCAAACTCCAGATATAACGATTCATATTACCGGTGAGGTTCAATAATATTTCCTTCACTGGCAGTTCTTTATTATAGGATGTTTTTTCGGGAGATTTCAGATAATCGTAATTGTATTCAGAAAACATACCTGCCTCGTCGGAAGGCAGGTCCATTCCTTCCATCTCCATATTGTCCATTTTTTTTCCTTCCATTTTGGAATGGTCCATTTCCATCTCCTCCATAGTTTTAGTTGAATCTTTCTTCATTTCCGTATAGGAATGGCTCATTTTTGAGTGGTCCATTTTCTCGTCCATCGCAGAATCTTTTGGCGTTTCCATATTCATTTTTTCCCCATTCATTTTCATTCCGTCCATTTGCATTCCGTATTCTTCCTTCATCTCATATCGCTCATCCTTCTTAGGCCTGAATTTTAGAGCGTGTGCGCCCATTTTCATATCCATTTTTGCCATTTGTTGCATCATCTTGATTTTATCGGGTTTTGGAACAACCTCAGCAGGAAGTATTTCGCCCTTTCCAATATAAGCTGTGGTAGTTCCAGAACCATCCTGTGCCATTGCCCTGAATTCAATCTTTCCTGTTTGGGGGATGGTCACGATAAAATCATAGGTCTCGGCAGTGGCTATAAAGGTTTTACTATGGGCAATGGGAACAACGTCCATACCATCGGCAGACACCAACAGAGGAGCTTCCCCACCAAAGGTCATCCAAAATTGTGAGGAGGCGGAGCCGTTTATGATGCGTAACCGTACTTTTTCACCTGGTTTGTATTCTGGATATTCTATAGACTCTTCGCCATTAATCAGAAATGCGGGATAGTATATGTCGGCAATATCAGCACCTTCCATACGCTGTTTCCAAAAATTGAGTTGTGCACCAAACGCACCACGCGCAATTACCTTATTTAAAGGTGTTGTTGTGCCTTTTTTCATTTGGTACCACTCATTGCCTCTTTTTAAATTTCGAAGTACATTCAAAGGTTTTTCATTCGTCCAATCGGACAGCATCAAAACCAAATCTTTATCGTAATCCAGCGTTTTTTCTTTCGGATTTATGAGTATTGAGCCAAAAACCCCGCTCTGTTCCTGTAGCATTGTGTGTGAATGATACCAGTAGGTTCCATTTTGTTTTATGGAGAATTCATATTTAAAGGTGGTACCAGGTTTTATTGGTGGGGTTGACAAATACGGAACACCATCATAAAAATTGGGCAATAAAATTCCGTGCCAATGGACGGAGGTTTCTACACTCATTTCGTTTTTCACATAAATGACGGCATATTCGCCTTCTGTAAATTCGAGCGTTGGACCAGGAATGCTCCCGTTAACGGTCATTCCCCTGACTTCCTTTCCTGCCTTGTTTACCATTTCTTCACGAAGGATTATGGTGTATTCCTTTACAGGTAAGTTGTCAACATTCCCTTCTACCGATTGACCAAAAATATTAATAGAAGTTAACAGTAATAATATTAATAGATATTTTAAGCTGTTCATATTCCTTTATTTTTTATTTAATAATCTGTAAAAGTAGGGGATAATAAAAAAATTATTTATCTATATTCGTTTCAATATTAGCTGGTTAAATAGGGTATTATGGTAAATATTTTATAACTACCCTTCAATCTATTTTTTGAACTTTTAGAAAACAAAGTCAAAATTTAATTGTGAGAATTGACAGCAATTATTTTATTTCTTTGGTAACTTCTCCACATGTAAGCATCGCTTCACCGAAATAAGGATTTTTAATTTCCTTTGAACGGCTCAACCAATATGCCCCTTTATTTCCATCGGCCATCGGACAAAATAGTACATATACTTGTTGATCAACCCCAAATAATTTCACGGCTTTTATCAAATGTGCAGACAAATGTTTGAAATGATTTCTCTGAACTGCAATATCTGAAGTTTTAGAAATGGAAGTTGCGGAGGCATTAATCTCTTTGCTGATCAACATCCAATGGTTATGTGCTTCTTGGTCGGTTAACAGTTTCATTTCAACCTTTGTCATTACATTAACCAGTTCTTGAGCTGTTTTTTGAGCTGAATTATTATCATCTTTAGTAAAGGCATTTTTTAAAAGAATGTATTGGTCAAACACTTTTTTTAATTGATTTTGAAAGTCTTTAGAAACGACAATTCTTTTTTCCATTTTGGAATGGTCGGTAACATTTTCTGTTTTAGGCACATCCATGTTTTTCATTTCTTCAGCGCTCATTTCCGTCTTAGAACTTTTTTCGTTTTTATCCCCACCCATATCCATTCCGGCATGGCCAGTTACTACAGCTCCTCCCTCGGGATTCATCATACTGGGTTTGCCCGCTAATTGCACTGCGGCATCAATGGTAAAGGTTCCGTTGGAAACAATTTCTTCTCCTATTTCCAATCCGTCTTTTACAATATAACCATCTCCAAGAGCAGGGCCTAAATTAATTTCGCGCATTTTGAAACCTGAACCTTCTTTAATATAAACCACCGATCGTTTTCCTGTCCACAATACCGCTGATCTCGGAATAACGATTTCCTTGGAATCCACTTTTCCTATTTTATTTTTTACGATCCCAGATGCGAACATTTCGGGTTTTAACCGACCATCTTTATTGTTTACCTCAACGCGGGCGGAAGCTACCCGGGTTTGGGGATTGATCAGGGGATCTATAAAACTGATTTTTCCAGTAAAGGTTTCTCCCGGCAACGAATTGACGGTATATTCAATTTCACTGCCTTCTTTGACCCAGGCGAGTTCACTTTCATATAAATCGAAGAGCACCCAAACTTTGGAAAGATCTGAAATCTCATAAATGGGCATCCCGCGTTCAACATAATCACCTAAATCCACCATTTTTTTGGTCACTATGCCATTTACGTCGGCACGTATTGAAAATCGCTGAATAGGCTTTTTATTGGCGATTATTTGATCAATTTGCGCCTGGCCTATTTTCCAGTTGCGCAATTTTTCTTTGGCGGCTTCAAACAATTCGGGCTGACTTTCCTTGATGCTCGCAGCCTGTAAGAGTTCTTCCTGTGCGGTGACAAGTTCGGGTGAATAAACTGTTGCCAGGATTTGTCCTCTTCCTACTTTTTCTCCTGTAAAATTGACAGTTATTTGTTCAATCCTTCCAGGAATGTGGGTAGATTGTGAGTAGGCATTACGTTCATCTATCTGCACTTTTCCGTTCAGTCTTATTTCTTTGGTGGCATTGCTTGCTCCAACAATCATAGTTGTGATATTGGCCAATTTCAGGGCATCTTCACTCATTTGGTAACTGTTGGGATCAGATCCCTCACTTGCAGTTTCCAGCGGAATTAAATCCATTCCACATATAGGGCAGTTACCTGGTTCATTTCTTCTTATTTGCGGATGCATGGAACATGTCCATATTTGCTCCGCTACGTCATCACTATGGTCGTGTTTTTCAGCTTGTTTTACTCCACCGCCAAATAGCAACCATCCCAATAAGATTCCAATAACCAGAATTCCGGCAGTTTTTAGTAAATTTTTATTTTTTGTTTTCATTATTCTTCTGTTTTTGAAATTAAATATTCCAATTTGGCTTCCGCAGTAAATCCGTTTTTTATTGCCTCCACTTTTTGGGTTTGTAACATTAAGATATCTTGATTCATTTGCAAAACCTCTTCAAAATCTATGATGGAATTACTGAATCCGGAAATAAGCAATTTGCTTGCCTGCCCCGAACTAACCAGTTGTTTTTGATATAAAGCGATGAGTTGTTCAGCTTTTTTAAGATCGTAAAGCGTCATTTCATAAGTGCTTTGCAATTCGTTTTTTTGGGCTTCCTGTTGGTGTTCCATGCTGCTTGCCATAAACTCTGCTTCCTTTTTTGCAGCCCTATATTTTTTTCTGAAAATTGGTAGAGTAACCGTGAACATCGGCATAAAGGCATCTTGTCCGTTCATTTCCGGATTGGCATCAGTGCGTTTTGAAATGATGGAATAATCAATTCCCAATCCAAGCATCGGCAATCCTTCTTTTTGAGCCACAATTTGCTGCATTAAATAAGATTCCTTTTGCTTTTCCAAACTCGTAATACTGGGATGGTTTTCAAATAGATCTTTAGGATCCACTAAAATTTCGTCATTCTTAAATATTAATGTATCCTGAATTTGAACGGCTATTTCCGATCCCCTGTTCAGCAATAAATTAAACCTGATTTCCAGAGGTTTTCTAATTTTCTCAAGCAATTCAATTTCTGTAATTGCCGCTTCTCGCTTGATATCAACCTTGATGACGTTTACCATCGGTGCATTTCCACTTTTGAATCGGCTCAAGGACAATTCACGGTAAGAATCAAGAATGGTCAGGTTTTCCTTTTTAAGCTGAATTGTTTCTTCAATCGCGTACAATTCGGCATAAACCGATTTTATTTCGAAGAATAATTGGTTCCGCAGATCTAAATAATTCTGAAATTTAGCTTTCGCCATTAAAACCGAAGCATCTTCCTTAGCCTTAAGGGTTCCAAACCAGGGAAACATTTGTGTGAGCGAAAAACTGGCTTCCTGGCCCCCTAACCTTGTTTCTACCATTTGTCCAAAAGCGCTCATAGTTAAAGTGGGATCTGGCAAACCCGATACCTGGGGTGCCTGTTGCATCGCTGCTTCAAACTGCGCATAAGAGGATTTCAGCTTCGGATTATTTTCTGCAGCTGTCTGCAAATACGCATCTAAATTTTGTGCAGAAACTTGATAGCTGCTTATTCCAAAGCAGAAAAGCACAAAGAAAACGTCCCCTAACCCCCGATGGGGGGATTTGAGTTGACTTTTAAATAATTTTATATTGTTAAACATATATATTTAATTTTTATATAATACCTATTTTATTGAACTTCATGGGGTTCTTCCCCTTCTGGAAGGGATGGATTTGAGTTGTTTTTCACCGCATTTTCCCTCCAGATGGCCTGCAACACAGGCACAACAAAAATGGTCATGATTTGAATGATCATTCCTCCAAAAATGGGAATAGCCATAGGCACCATAATATCAGCTCCTTTTCCTGTGGAAGACAATACCGGCAAAAGTGCGATAATAGCCACAGCAGCAGTCATCATAGCCGGTCGTACTCTTTTTGTTCCGGCTTCCTTCACCGCATCCCGCACATCGGGAACGGTTTGTGGATTTCTTCTTTCAAAAACCTGGTGAATGTAGGTTCCCATTAAAACCCCATCATCGGTCGCAATTCCAAAAAGGGCAATAAAACCGACCCAAACCGCCACACTCAAATTGATGGTGTGTATTTGAAACAGATCCCGCATATTCTCTCCGGAAATCGCAAAATCCATAAACCAGGGTTGCCCGTATAACCAAATCATTATAAATCCACCAGAAAAAGCCACAAATACTCCTGAAAAGTGGATGGTGGAAGCGATGATGGTTTTAAACTGGAAGTACAACAACAGGAATATTAAAACCAAACTGATTGGGATCACAATAGCAAGTCGTTTTACCGCCCGTACTTGATTTTCATAATTTCCAGAAAATTTATAACTCACCCCTGCAGGGACTATTAATTCTCCAGAATCAATTTTATCCTGAATGTGTTTTTGTGCATCGTTTACCACATTCACCTCTGCATAACCATCTCGTTTGTCAAAAAGTACATACCCCACCAAAAAAGTTTCTTCACTTTTTATCATTTGAGGCCCACGTACGTAATTTAATGCTGCCAATTCTCCCAGCGGAATTTGAGCCCCGCTTTTGGTAGGTACGAGTATTTTTTTAATGCTTTCGGGATCATCGCGCAACTCTTGTGGATAGCGCACCCGCACGGGGAAACGTTCCCTGCCTTCAACCGTGGTGGTGATTTCCATCCCGCCAATGGCAGTTTCCATGGTTTGTTGCACATCTTCTATGCTTAAACCATATCGCGCAATGGCACTTCTGTCGATCTTTATTTCCAGATATGGTTTTCCCACGGTACGATCGGCAAAAACAGCTTCGGCTTTCACGGAAGGTACTTCTTTTAAAATGCCTTCCAGCTGCAATCCGAATTCCTGAATAATGAGCAAATTTGGGCCATACACTTTTATTCCCATAGGCGCCCGCATCCCGGTTTGCAACATTACCAAACGGGTTTCAATAGGCTGTAATTTTGGTGCTGAGGTAACTCCCGGAATACTGGTGGCTTTTACAATTTCATTCCAAATATCGTCGGGGTTTTTGATGTGTTCCCGCCAGTTTCTATAATAATCCCCGTCTTCGTCTTCAATCAGGTTCTCCTGGGAAACTTTTTGATTTATGGCGTCTTCATTGCTTAATGTATCCCCAGATTTGAGGATAAACCTTTCCTTTTTATCCACTTTAAATGCCAGTGGTTTTCCATCATGGGAAAGGATGTATTTGGGCTTGTAATTAATGATATTTTCATACATAGAAATAGGAGCGGGATCCAGAGCACTTTCAACCCTACCCAATTTTCCTACCGCCACGTCAACTTCCGGAATATTTGTAATAGCAATATCCAGTTTTTGCAAAGTTTCTTTCGATGCTTCAATTCCCGCATGGGGCATAGAAGTAGGCATCAGCAAAAAGCTTCCTTCATTTAAAGACGGCATAAACTCTTTCCCAACACCGGGGAAAGTATCGGCCATTCCTGTCCATACCGAAGTAGTTCTTACGTTCCACCCAACTTTATCAAATCCGTCTGCGGCAAACCCAAATATTTTTGGAAAGCCCAGCCAGATCAATATTCCAAAGAAAATGGTTATTATTGGGATCATCAGGAATTTCTTTTTATTGACTAGGCACCAACCTAAAATGGGTTGGTAGAATTTGACCATGCCCATTAAAATTGCCAAAATACCAGCCAATAATACGATCACGAAAATATAATTTGAAAACACCGAATTTTGATGTCCCAGTGGCAGCCATTCTTCTGTAAGGAAAAATAAGGTTACCGCGACAATAATAAACAACGTGATTTGATTGGAATACTTTCCTAAAAACTGTGGATTCCTGTCTTCCACCAATTTTATAATTCCTATAACAACAAGTGCAAGAGGCAGCCAAAAGCTGAAGTAGAATGCAAAAAACAAGCCTGCAACTATCAGGATTATATTCCATATCCGCACCATTCTGGCTTTTTGGATCCTGATATTAAATGCAAAATAAGAAAGCATAGGCAGGATTAGAATTCCGATTAAGAACGAAGCTATAAGCGCAAAGGTTTTGGTAAAAGCCAACGGCCTGAACAATTTCCCTTCGGCATTTTCCATAAAAAATACGGGTAAAAAACTCACGACGGTCGTTAAAAGCGCAGTAGTCACCGCAGGAAAAACCTCCATGGTTGCCTCGTGGATAATGGCTAAAAGCCGTTCTCCTTTGGAATCCTTATTTTGAGGCATTTCCAGATGCCTAATGGTATTTTCAACAAAAATAATCCCTACATCTACCATCACCCCAATAGCAATAGCGATTCCAGAAAGTGCTACAACGTTGGCATCTACCCCAAAATACCGCATCGCGATAAAAGTCATTAGCACCCCAACGGGCAACAAGCTGGAAATTAAAAGGGAAGCTCTTAAATTGAGTACCAATACCAGAATTACAATAATACTTATTAGAATTTCGTGCGAAAGCGCGTTTTCGAGCGTAGCAATGGTTTCATGAATTAATTGTGTCCTGTCATAAAATGGAACGATAGTGACCTTGCTCACAGTTCCATCTGCGAGGGTTTTTTGAGGTAAACCGGGGGAAATTTCCGCAATCCTTTCCTTGGTATTTTCAATGGCTTGCAACGGATTGGACCCGTAACGGGCCACAACAACCCCACCTACAACATCGGCTCCGCCTTTGTCTAAAATCCCGCGCCTTTCGGCGGGGCCTAAATGCACTACACCCAAATCCTTGATCAGTATTGGCTTGTTGTCCTTTACAGTAACTACTGAATTCTCAATATCCCCGACAGATTCTATATAGCCCAGCCCGCGAACCAGATATTCCACTTTGTTTATTTCCAGAGTCTTTGCACCAATGTCACGGTTGGAATTTTTCACTGCCATCATCACCTGGTCAATTCCAACGTTAAAGGCTTTCAGCGCATCGGGGTTTACATCTATTTGGTATTCCTGGATAAATCCACCTACAGAGGCAACTTCAGAAACTCCCGTAGTACCGCTCAAACCGAGTTTTACATAAAAATCCTGTATGGTACGCAATTCATGCAAATCCCAGCCGCCGGTAACATTCCCTTGCGAATCGCGCCCTTCCAGCGTATACCAAAACACCTGTCCTAATCCGGTAGCATCTGGCCCCATAGAGGGCGACACGCCCTGAGGTAATATATTGGCGGGAAGCGAATTCAGTTTTTCCAAAACCCGGGTTCGAGACCAATAGAACTCTACATCCTCATCAAAAATGATGTAGATAATGGAAAACCCAAACATGGAGGTACTTCTTATGGATTTTACCCCTGGAATTCCCAATAAAGAAGTGGTTAAAGGATAGGTAATTTGGTCTTCGATATCCTGTGGAGATCGACCGGACCAATCGGTAAAAACAATTTGTTGATTTTCGCCAATATCAGGTATGGCATCTACGGGCACAGAATCTTTTGGGAGGAAACCAATATCCCAATTAAAAGGTGCCGTAACCAAACCCCAGCCAATAAATGAGGCAAGCAGAAGAACAGTAACCAATCTGTTGTAAAGAAAATATTTTATAAGTTTATCGAACATTTTTTTGATTATTTAATGAGTTGATTTTGATAGAACATTATGAAATAATTTAATAATAAATCATAACAATGCTTCAACGCCGAAAGTTAAATACTTCGGCGACCAAAAAAATCATTAAAAATCAAATTAAGAAAGTCTGGTGCAGCACTTGCACATCCCTTTCAATGAAAGGAGGTGGGTAGGCAACAAAAGGAACAACTGTAGATTCTGTTCCTTCAAAAAGACTGATATAGGAATAAGCAACAGAAACAACAAAAATTTGTTGCTGAAATGATAACTGTTCAAATGAGATTTTTAGGTCATCTTGGCCTTGCTTAATCAACTGTTGATCTTTACAGCAGGGTTTTTCAGTTACAGCAGAGTTTTCACAATTTGCAGCAGTAGGGGTTTTCTCCATTCCACAGGAATCAGCCTGCTGAACAAATGAAAAATCTACCAATGAATCTCCACAATAATGGATATCTACGGCAAAGGACATGGTAGTAAAAAGAACTACCCCCGCCATAAAAACAGCTATTGACTTGTGAATTACCGATTTCATTTAGTGCGAAATTATGAAAAAACTTTAAACCAAAGACGATAAAAGTAAATCTTTAACAATTGTAACCAATTATTGCTGCCTCGTCATTCTGTTTTGAAAGATATATCAATGACTCAGAAGACAACACTCCCCAAAAATAACTACCTTTAATTCCAAAAGACCACTATGAGCCGAGGTTTTGTAAAAGAAGGATACCAAGAGGAAACGCCCATCATCCCCCCGCGCTCCGCATTGCCAACTGCTGCAATAAATTATGTAACACCACTGGGAATGGAATTGTTGCAAGGCGAAAGAGAGCATTTGGAAAACGAATGTGAAACTCTCACAACAATTAATGAGCAGCAACGCCGTATCGATTTAACAGTTTTGAATGGTAAATTAGATTTATTGAACGAACGAATTGCCTCTGCACGCATCCTTGACCCAGCCACACAACCTTCAGACGAAGTGCGTTTTGGAGCTACGGTTACCTATAAAATTTCTTCGTCGCCAAATCCCCAGTCATTTCAAATTGTAGGCGTTGACGAAGCGGATGTGGCAAAAAGAAAAATTGCATTTGTAGCACCTATAGCCATTGCGCTTACAGGGCATAAAGTGGCTGATGAAGTGCCATTTCAATTAGCGGGAAACACAAAAAAATTAAAGATTGTTTCTATTGCATATTGAAAAAGCTTATTCAGACGAAGGTCTTTTAACCGTTCATTAAAAGTACAAATTTAAAACCACCAGAGATAATAAAAGCGCTAAGCCCAGTGTTGCGTTTGTAAATACTATATTTTAAGTCAATGCTTTTTAGGCCAGCGTCAAAAAAATGGAATTTTGTAAGAATATCAGTATAGCCTACCCCCAAACCATACTGGCTGGCAGTAAACTTTGGGAGATCATAATCTGAAGTATAAAATTCAGCTTTAGATAAATTTTCATCGAAAGGTGCAAAACAATCTGCTTGTGTTTCTTGGTAATAACTATAGGAAGGATATAATGTAAAGGAGCTACCCAATTTAATAGGTATCTCCAAACTTGTAGTGTGTGAAGTTACCCCCCCCATTATCGAAATAATAGCGATAGTAGGTTCGCAAAGCAAATATTTCATTTAGGTAATAATTGAAACGAATCACAATAGGTATTTTAAAGCGTGACGATGGCAATCGCCTATGTCATCCGCCAACTGGAAAACATACGTATTTGAAGGAGAGGTGTAGTTGGGAATGCTGGCGATGTTCCCAATAAAAAATTAGGCTTGTTGGCAAAATAAATCCGTTGCAGCGGATTGGCCAGCCAACCACAACTTGTAAAGACAAAAAAAAAATCGTCCCTAATAATACTAAACCCTCTTTTTCAATGCTATTAATTTATATGAGCCCTTTTGTATTTTTTACAATTAAAAAGTGTTTAATTGACATCAATTATTTCCAAAAACTTATACCTTTAAGGACCTGTAATTGAATTATTAAGAGTAGATTTTCAAACCATAAGAAAAAAATCTTTTTTTTAGTTTTATTATAATGCATAAGCTTATTTCCAAAAGTGATGGAAGTAGATATATAGTTTATATGAATTTTTCGTTAATAACTAAGTATGGCACTATTAAGTTTTAATACAATACGCTACCGCAAACTTTTGTTTAATCTTTATTAACCTTACCTGAATTGAAAGCAAAAAAAGTTCTCTCTGCATTTTTTACTACTCGTGCGGCTGGTGCATATTTCATCCTTTTTGCGGCCGCGATTGCTATTGCAACTTTTATAGAAAATGATTTTGGCACCAGTGCCGCACAAAAAGTAATCTTTAAATCCTGGTGGTTCGAACTGTTACTAGTTCTTTTCGGCATTACTATACTTGTAAACATCGTCAAATTTCGAATGGTGCAACAGCGCAAATGGGCAGTTTTAATGTTCCACATTGCCATCATTGTTATATTGATTGGCGCCGGAGTTACCCGCTATTTTGGATTTGAAGGGGTCATGCACATTCGTGAAAACGAGGCCGCCAATACCTTTCTCTCTTCGGAAACTTTTCTAAAATTTCAAGTTCAAAAAAACGGCAATACCTACAATTTCGCCGAACCTGTTTTGTTCGCTTCCTTGGGAAGCAATCATTTTAAAGAATCATATATGATTGAAAATGAATTGATAGAAATGGAAGTAAAGGATTTCATACCAAATCCCGAGCAACAAATGGAATCGAGCAATTTAGATGGAAAGCCCGTGCTAAAACTAGTTGTTGCTGGAGCCAACGGCAGACAGGAATACTATCTTGAAAAAGGACAGACAAGACGTATTGGGGGGCTATTGTACAATTTTAATGACAATGAAATTCCTGCCGCCATAAATATTAAATATGAAAATAGCGAAACCTATTTTTTGGCAGACCGTACCCTTACCCAAATGGTGATGGCAACACAGAAAAAGGACACCCTAAACCCCACAGACGATTACAAACCTTTATTATTGCGCTCCCTATATTCGGACGGGGTGAATAATTTTGTTTTTTCAGAATTTAACCCCAGTGCAAAAACTTTTATCAAATCCAATGATCCTAAAGTGAAAAATGAAAGCAGCACTGCGATTGTAATGGATGTTACTGTAAAAGGGCAAACCCAAGAAACATATGTTTATGGCAACAAAGGGCTTCCAGGAAACCCATCCAACCTTTCTTTCAAGGGATTGAATATTTCCATCTCATATGGCGCTAAGGAAGTAATGGTTCCATTCGGCATTAAATTAAACGATTTTATTATGGATAAATATCCCGGCACCAATAGCGCTTCTTCATATGCAAGCGAAGTAACCGTTGTGGATCCAGTTGAAAATGTGAATATGGACTACCGCATTTATATGAACAATATTTTAGACTATGGTGGGTACCGATTTTTTCAATCCTCGTTTGACAGGGACGAGAAAGGAACCTATCTAAGCGTTAATAGCGATTGGTGGGGAACTATTATATCCTATATAGGATATGCGCTCCTTACCCTGGGAATGATTTTGACCCTCTTCAGCAAAAACACTCGTTTTTATAGCTTAATCAAAAAAATCAAGGCCCTCAGGGCCAAAAGTGGCACCTTTACCATTCTTATTGCGCTCTTTTTCTGTTCTATGATTAACGCTCAGACCGACAACCATATTAAAAATGCCGTTTCGAAAGAGCATGCAGAGGCTTTTAGCACAGTTGTAGTGCAGGATTTTAAAGGACGAATGAAACCGATGCATACCTTATCCCGCGAAGTGCTTCGAAAAATAACACGCAAAGAAAGTTGGGACGGCCTAAATGCAGATCAGGTAGTGCTGAGTATGTTTGTAAACAAAGAGGATTGGTATGGCGTGCCCTTAATTAAATTGGGCAAACATGAGGATATCCAAAAACTCTTGGGAGTTTCGGGAGAATACGCTTCCTATAAAGATTTTTTTGATGAAAGCGGAAAATATAAATTTCAGGACGAAGTAAGGCGAGTTTATGACCTTGAACCCATAGACCGCGGAGTATATGAAAAGGAACTACTGAAAATAGACGAGCGGCTCAACATATTGAGCATGGTATTTTCAGGGAGCATGCTCAAAATAATTCCTAGGCCCAACGACCCCAGTAATACCTGGGAAGGATACAGCGGCCATAACCACGACGATGGTCACAACCACAGCACCGTTGCCAATAATTTCTTTAATTCATATGGCAGTGAACTACAAAAGGCAACCTCAACCAAGGACTATAGCCATGCAGGACATTTGTTGGCAGAACTCAAAGGGTATCAAGTAGCAAAAGGCGGATCGGTAATGCCTTCGGAATCAAAAATAAATATAGAAATCTTGCTTAACAAGATGAATGTGTTTACACGTTTGGCTGGGCTTTATATGATTTTGGGCGTTTTGCTGTTGTTCTTTTTGTTTGTTTCGGTCTTTAAACCGAGTTGGCATTTAAAGAAGGTATATATTGTCCTTTTTTCCTTGGTGGCAATTGGTTTTGTGCTACATACCGTTGGGCTTGGAATGCGCTGGTTTGTGTCCGGCAGGGCCCCTTGGAGCAATGGCTATGAATCTATGATTTATATTGCGTGGACCACAACTTTGGCGGGAATTCTATTTACCCGAAAATCCTTTGGGGGCTTAGCGGCGACCATGGTTTTGGCGGGCACCATCCTATTTGTTTCTACCTTAAGCTTTTTAGACCCAGAGATTACCCCTTTGGTACCCGTTTTAAAATCGTATTGGCTTACCATTCACGTATCCTTGGAAGCGGGCAGTTATGGCTTTTTGATGTTAGGAGCTATCATTGGCTTAATAAACTTAGTCTTAATGATTTTTATTTCTGATAAAAACAAGATCCGGGTTAAAAGAATTATTCAAGAAATGAGCTATATAAGCGAGCTTACCCTTATTGGCGGGTTGTTTATGGTAAGTATAGGCACCTATTTGGGCGGCGTCTGGGCAAACGAATCCTGGGGCCGTTATTGGGGTTGGGATGCCAAGGAAACTTGGGCCCTTGTAACCATACTGGTCTACGCCTTTATATTGCATATGCGACTGATACCAAAATTGCGTGGACTGTTTGCCTATAATTTGGCTACAATTTTTGGCTTAGGCACCGTGATTATGACCTATTTCGGGGTAAATTATTACCTATCTGGCTTGCACTCCTATGCAACAGGAGACCCTGTGCCTATCCCAAGGTGGGTATATATCGCAGTGGGCTGTATTATTTTTATAAGTGTTTTGGCATATATTAGAAAACGAAAATTTGACATTATATCATAGCATAACTATTCTCTGATCACACCATTTTCCAAAATAAGATCATAGCGATAGCCGGCACCAAAATCACGATTCAATCCTACTTCCGCACGAATGGTAATTATTTTTCCTTCGGGAACAAACGTGTTTGAAGTAACCACAAGGTCAAAATCATTCTTGCTGCCGTCCTGTAGATGAATCCAGTTACGGTCCATAATGTTTGGGTTTACCTTTACTACTTTCCCAGTTATTTGGACGGTTTTACCTTCATACGCAGACGGATTGGCAACCAATTCAGCAATTTTTATGGAACCTTTGTGTTGCTTTATTTCTTCGGTATGGGTAGGAATAGTTTCCTTTTGACTTAGCTGTGGGTTTTTTGAATTTCCTTCTGCAAAGTTTGCCGTTAAGTTTCCGGTATTGCCTCCATGGTTTTTCGGTACAAATTTAGAAACAAGATATATAGTATCAAACACTCGCTTGTATTCCTTGCTTTCAAAGTTGGTCTTTAGTAGGCCGTCGCGATAGAAATAAGTATCACCAACATTCACTTCCTGTTTCCCTGTGGCGATCCAAAACTGTTTTCCCCCTTCGGTGACGTTTAAGTAAATGTATTTTTCTGTCGGAAGTATTTTTGACACCACAACAGTATGTAAATTTTCGGTAAAGCCACCAGACTCCATTGGAGCTTCAATTGTTTGGTTGTCTTCTTCTGAAAAAATACCGCTATCGTATTTCGCCGAAGGTGTTTCATTTGAAGTAATCACCTTGGGACCATTGTTACAGGCCAATAAGAACATTGCAATAACTCCGAGGCTTAGGGTATTATAAAATTTCATCTGTATCTGTTTATTTTTTCTTTTTACTATAAAATCTTTTGGTAAGCTGGGTGTAAAAACGATAGCTGTTTTCGCTTTCAAACTGAGACATTTCCCCCGATATATTGAACTGCCAGCTCCTGGAAATTCGGTACGATAAGGCAATACCGTAGTAGTTTTGTTTATATTTTGTACTTTGATTTTCGTAATCATAATCTGCCATTCGGTAATAAAAGTCAGCGTTGAGTTTGTTTTTTACCAGATCTCTCGAATGCCTTACGGAAAATATATTGCTTTTTAAATATCTGGAGGTATTCATATTATAAGTTGCATTCAACCTTCCTCCAACTGCTGGGATTTTGGTCAAGGTAATATACCCATATATATTGTCCGATTTGTTTTGTTCACCTGTCTGAAACCTAGTGCTATAACTAGCTCCCATCCAGATAATCTTTACGGGCCGTACATTCAACCGGGCTCGTATCCCCTGCCTGGCTAAATCATCGTCCAATATTCGTTCAATTTCAGATTGAAAAGTTTCATAATAAATAATCTGCTTTCTGGAATCATAGGAAACCATAAGATTGGCTGCTTTACTAAAACGATATCTTGCGGATACATACAGATTGGTCAATCGGGTTGCACTTCCGGTTTTGCTGAAAATATCCATTTCGGCAGAACTAAAAAGATTTAGGTTGCTGGCAATGGTACTGGAATGCTGAAAGAAAACATACCGTCTATCCGTTGCTCCCGCATTGGTCTGCTCCATTGCACCCAATGTGGTTGTGCCATAATAGTTAGAGGTTTTACTTTCAATTCCAAAATAGCCGCCATACTGAAGCAAATCTGAATTAAAACCATAGTCGAAAAAATCTGGACGGAAACCACCGACGGCGCCCACATAAAAGTTTCCAAAATATTTTTCTATCTGTAAACCGTCATTCGCACCAAAAGTTGAGGCCTTTGAATTTATTTCTCTTCCAAGCGTTAGGGAAAGAGTAGGCGTGGCATCATATTTTGCATTCAGATTATAAACATTAAAAATACTAGTCCTACCCAGATAATTTTCTGGAACCGATATGTTGTTCCGATAGGCGAGAAATGTTTCTATCGAAAATTTTCCATCGTTAATGTGATCCGCATTTAGTGAAAATTTTCCCTGCATCCTATGGCGATCCTCCCTTAGGTTTGAAAAGTTATTATAACTTGCCACAGAAATTCTTCCCCTGATATTTTCCGAATATATAGATTGTTTTTTTGGATAAGTACCCTTTTTCTGGATCACTTTGGTTGGAATGGTATCAGTTACATTGTTTTCGGAAATTATAGGAGGCTCCTTGTCAACGGTAATTTTATATACAACACTATCATCCGTTTTTACTTCACAATTGTTTATAATTGAACACACCACCGAGGTCGAGGATTTTTCTGTTACCTGCAAGCAATTGGTACCGTTTATCTGAAGCATATCTCCAATTACAATCTTTTCGGTAGAATCAAATTTTACGTACGCATTGTTTGAAGTAACAAATGAAACCTTCCCGACCATAGTATCTTTATCATCCTGTGCAAATAGACAGGTTGTACTATAAAAAACTGATAGTATGATGTACAAAAATTGTTTCATAAAAATTAATCTGCTGACCCATCTGGATGACAGGAAAAACAAGCATTACTTTCATATACATAACCACCTACCCCATCGTGCTTATCTGCCATATCGCCTTGAGAATGACATAGAAAACATGAAAAAGTGGAATAGTCACTTGGGTTTGTATGGCAGTCCACACAACTGTTCCACTCGCCTTCGTGTTTTCCACTATATATAGGGAAATACATATTATCGTGATCAAAAGTGGCAGGCATCCACCCTGGATTGGTGGTGTGGCAAGTAGCACAGTCTGTCGGGAAATTTGCAGCTATGTGATTTGGATTGGTTGTTTGGTTATAATCGTCTTCATGACAAGCGAAACAGTCTGTTGGTGTATTGTTATAATTACCATTTATATGACAGGCGTTACAATCTTGAATATCATGACCCAAAGTAAGTGGAAAGAAATCATGATTTAAGGTTGCTGGCGTCCACCCAGGATTGGTTGTATGACATGCAGCACAGTCTGTCGGGAAATTTGCAGCTATGTGATTTGGATTGGTTGTTTGGTTATAATCGTCTTCATGACAAGCGAAACAGTCTGTTGGCGTATTGTTATAATTACCATTTATATGACAGGCGTTACAATCTTGAATATCATGACCCAAAGTAAGTGGAAAGAAATCGTGATTTACTGTTGCTGGCACCCATCCAGGATTGGTGGTATGGCAAACAGCACAGTCTGTCGGGAAATTTGCCGCTATGTGATTTGGATTGCTTGTTTGGTTATATTCGTCTTCATGACAAGCGAAACAGTCTGTTGGTGTGTTGTTATAATTACCGTTTACATGACAGGCATTACAATCTTGAATATCGTGGCCCAAAGTAAGTGGGAAGAAATCGTGATTTATAGTTGCTGGCACCCATCCAGGATTGGTGGTATGGCACTCAATACAATCTGTTGAAAATCCTGCGTTGGTGTGATTGGGATTTGTGGTCTGGGCAAAATCGTCATTATGGCAAGAAAAACAATCTGGCGAAATATCCGAAAAGTTTGTTACATCATGGCATTGGCTACAATCCTGAATGTCATGACCAAGGGTAAGGGGAAAAAAGTCGTGAATGATACCTGTTGAATCCCACCCTAAACCAAGTGGATTATGACATTCTATACAATCCTGCGAAAATCCAGAAAGAGAATGATTCGGGTTTTGGGTAGCCAAATAATCCTGTCTATGGCATTCAATACATTCATTGCCAATAGGGTTAAAAATTAAACTACTTTCGTTGTTATGGCATTCTACGCAGCTTAAATTGGAATGGGAACCGATAAGCGGAAATCCATTTTCTTCGTGTATTTCTGGAATATTAAATATCAACCAATTTTCAGAAGTATGACAGCGTACACAATCATTGCCCACCGATTGGCTGTGCACATCGGTGTGACAGGAAATACAATCCGTTGGGGCTTCATTAAAAACAAGGGAAGTATGGCAGGATTTGCAGTCAGTAATTAAATGTGTGCCTTCAAGTTCAAAATCGGTCGTGCCGTGGTCAAATTTGACCGTTTTTAAATCTACCGTCCAATTTTCTGGGCTATGGCATTGTGCGCAATCAATTTTTAAGGAGCTTCCGTGCGGAGATTGTCCCAAAACATGGGAACTGATAAACAAAAAGGCTATTATGAATGACAGTCTTTGCAATCCAGTTTATTTAGCTTGTATATAACGACGGGCACCCCCATTTCATTGTTTACTTCATGGCATGCCCTACAATTAATTTCTTCGTGCTTTCCAGTCAAAGGAAAACGAGTTTCGCTATGATTAAATTTTTCCGGAAACCAACTGTTTGTTACGTGGCATCTGGAACATTCTGTGATTCCGTTAACAGCAAAATTCACTCCGTGAATATTCTCATGACAAGAGACACAATCCTTATCTAAGGTACTAAAATTCTGCGAGATAATCTTATTTTCAGCCGAAATTTCAAAGTGGCATTTCTTGCAAGAAACCTCTCTATGTTTTCCGGTCAAAGGCCAATTAGTTAAGGAATGGTCAAAATTAATTAAATCCCAGGATTCACTTCCGTGACAAGAGGTACAATTGTTTTTAGGTATGTATTTTTCACTCAAATAATCTTTATGAATATTGTTGTGACAATCTATACAATCATTCCCAATATTAGCAAATGTCCACCGGTTGGAAGCTTCATCCACATGGCAGGCAAAACAGGGTGTTGCAATATGGGAATCTTTCAAAAGGAAACTCGAGTTTTGATGGTCTGAAATGGTAAACGAGGTATAGTCAAACTTTTTATTCAAAGAGTGGCATTCCTTGCAATCAGGTGAAACACCGTTTTCTGCAAATTCCCCTTTATGATAATCCTGATGACAATTTTTGCATTCCGAAAAATCTATTGGAGTAGAAAACCGCTCAACATGGCATTTTCTACAATCCACTTCCTTGTGCATACCTTCCAATGGATAATCAGTTATGGAATGGTCAAAAAAGTCCATTTTTTTAAGTGCAATAAAGCTTTCTTCTTTATGGCATCGGGCACAGTCCTGCCCATATTTATTTTCGTGCGGGTCATTATGGCACTGCACACAGTTATTTTCTTCGGCAACAATCTTATCCTGAAAAACCTGTGTCGGGCTGCTTGTTTTCGCATGACAGCTAAAACAATCAATAGTCTTGTGTTTTCCTTTTAGATCAAAGCCAGTGGCGTTATGGTTAAAATTCCCTTTCCCAACAAAAGTTGAAAACGAACTTTCTGTATGGCATTGGGCGCAATTTCCCGGAAGTTGGTTGTTGTGTGGATCTTTATGGCAGGCTTTGCAGTCCTCGAAAGCAAGACCCGTAAACTGCTGAAATTCCTTCCCGTTTTTAATTGTAATTTTGTGGCACTCCTTACAATCAACCGTGGTGTGCTTGCCGCGTAGTTTAAAATCTGCTTGGTCATGGTCAAATTTTTTCACAGGTGTAAAAGCCTCCATATTGTGGCACTGTAAGCAATTGACCGGCAATGCACCCTGATGGAAATCCTCATGGCAGGAGAGGCAAGCATCGTCCAGGCCCAGATAAGTGTCCTTTCTTTTCCTCAATTTTGAATCCGAAATATTTTCCGGCGAATGGCACTGTCGGCAATCCACTTTCTTGTGAGCACCCTCAAGTTCATAGCCAGTAACATTATGGTTGAAAGAACTGGTGTTAAACCGGATCATGTCAAAATTTCTACCGTGATGTTCACTATGGCATTTAACACAGTCCTGGTTTTCCACTTGCGAACTTGCATGGAAACCTTTGTCCTGCTTAATAAGATTTTTTATTTCGGTATGACAGTCCAAACATTTTTGATCCGTAACTTTTGACCCCAACTCATGACATTGGGTGCAATTGCTCATTCCCTCCAGGTTTGAGTGCGATTTTGACAAATCTCCCGGTGAAATTTGAGCTATTCCAACCCCTGTAATCAGAAGAAGAAGAAAGAAACATACTATATGTTTTAAGTTTGAAACCACAGTACAAGTTAATGTTTCTTTTTAATATTTTTTTAGTATATAACCGAAACGTTTGGTAATATTTACGCCAACTTTTTCCAAAAAAATTGTGGGAAGTTCGCCACCAGCAAATATATAAACCAAATCGTTTTCCATTTGTTGGGTAGAGTCGTCTTTCAACCTCAACAAAACATCTTTTTCATTAATGCTCAGTATATTAGATTCAAAAATAATACGTATTGAATTATCTTCTTCGGCTTTTAAGATATTTTCCTTGTTTTTTGGTTTCAGTCTTGAAAACTTATCATTTCTATAAGATAAAATAACTTCGTTTTCATCTTTTAGGAGCATGGCAGACTCTATTGCAGAATCGCCGCCACCCACTACTATTATTTTTTTTCCTGAAATAGTTTCTGGCTCCAGTAACCTATAGGCAACTTTTTGGCTGTTTTCTCCAGGAACATCTAATTTTCGTGGACTTCCTCTCCGACCAATTGACAACAGAACATTGCAAGCCAGGTATTCCTGCTCGGTATTGGTCACAATTTTAAAAGTGCCATCCTTCAATGGAATTATATTCTCCACCTTTGTGTTTTCAATAATTTGAAGATTGTGTTCATTGATCACCTTTTTCCAAAGCTGCAAAAGCTCATCTTTTGAGGTATCAAAAAGTTTTACTTTTCCGTATAGCGGAAGGTTCATGGGCGAGGTCATCACTATTTTTGAGCGCGGAAAAGTAAAAACTGTTCCACCCAGGGAGTCCTGTTCTAAAGTAATTGAAGAAAGTCCAGCTTTTTTTGCAGCTAATGATGCAGATATACCAGCGGGACCAGCCCCGATAATAACTACATCGAGACAATCAGCTTTTTTGACTGTTTTTTTGCTTTTAACAATGCTTTCAATTGCCTGATGCCCTTGCTCCACACTATTCTTTATAAGTCCCATCCCTCCCAGTTCCCCGGCAATATAAATACCCTTCACATTGGTTTCAAAGTTTTGGTTTACGTGAGGAAGGTCAACCCCCCTTTTTTCGGTACCTATCCGTAACGTAATTGCTTCCACGGGGCAGGCGTGAAAACAGGCTCCGTGACCAACACAGTTGGAAGCGTTTATAACTGTTGCTTTTCCGTTCACAATTCCTAAAATATCCTTTTCGGGGCAGGCAGTTATACAGGCACCGCTGCCAATACAAGCATTAGGGTCTATATAGGGATGTAATGAAACCGGTTCATAAAGACCTTCTTCTTTAGCTGTTTCCACTTTTTGAACCGTTTTATTGGAGTCACTGCTTTTTTTTCTTAGATATAGAAAAACAATAAGCCCACAGAGCAAAAAAACAACTCCGTAAATAATGGTTTCTTCTAGTTGTACTTCGCTCATCAAAAAATCCATTTATAACCAAACGTAAATGCTACAATAACGTGAATTATTACAACTACAAGCATAATCAAAGCAAAGGGCATATGGGCAACATGCCAGTACTTAAACCAAGTTTTCATCATTTCCAAACGGCCAATCTTTCGGGAAAGTGAACGTTCTTCCTTTATTTTTTTCAATATGGAATGACGCTCCTCTTTTGATACATTATTTTCTCTTAGGAGTTTTTGCAAAGTACTGACCGACGGCCTTTTTTCAGTTTTCTCTATACTCGTAAAATTTAGGAACAACTGTATTGTTTGTTGGTTTAAGCTGTATTTTTCTTCAAGCACTTCGGTAATGTTTGTCTTCATATTCTGGACTTCGTTAAGACTCAGCGCCCTACCCTCAATAGTTCGTGGTATCTGGATATAAATAAATCGCCCCACAACACCGCTGGCAACCACGGCAATCATGCTCCAAAAAGCTACTGAAACAATGCCTCCAAACTTAAAAGTGGTGTGGAAAAGCACTAAAATGGGACCAAGAGTGCAAAGAAAAATATGGAATTCCAGCAAGTATTTCAACCGGACCCATTTCCCCAAAATATTATAGCGTTTGTGTAGTATATAAATGAAAACTCCAAAAATTATTAAGAAAGTGCCTACAACACCCAATCCCTGACCATAGTTCCCACTCGCCTTAAACCAATTGTATCGCGGGTGGTAAAAACGTTCTTCAAGCGGAGTGGTATAAAAAGAATAGCCTGTATAGGCCAAATAAATGGTTACAATTACAACAATGGATACCATTGTAGCTATATATAGATTATGGACGGATTTTTTCAAAAGACTAATTGTTAGGGATTAAGAAAGGGTATAAATTAAACAAAAAAATATCAAACTTCTCATAATTAATGACTAAGAATTTCCATGTTATAAACGAAATAAAACTGATTATATTTAACTTATCATAAACTGTTAATGAATTATTATCTTACTCGCTACTAGTAAAATACATTTATGCTAATACAAACTGATTCACAACAGGTTGTATACCGCCTAAGATAATTAATAATGGCACCCCTAACCGTTCCCATGGTTGCTAGAATTAGTTTAGATAGAGCCAGTTTTTTTCTTCCATTTGATCGTAACTCACAAACATCAACAGGCCATTAAAAATGGTACAATTTAAAAAATAAGTACCTTTATAATTACAAAACACAGTAATGAGCCGAGGCTTTGTAAAAGAAGGAGACCAAGAGGAAACACCCATCATCCCCCAACGAGCAGCACTCCCTACTGGGACCACCAATTATGTTACCCCCAGGGGCATGAAACTGTTGCAAACAGAACGGGAGCAAATGGAGCACGAACGCGCCACCCTACCTACCACTGACGAACAGCAACGCCGTATAGAACTGGCAGTACTGAACGGCAAGCTGGACTTGTTGAACGAGCGCATAGCATCCGCCCGGATATTAGACCCCGCCACTCAGCCTAAAGATGAAGTGCGCTTTGGCGCTACGGTTACCTATAAAATTACATCCTCACCTACTCCACAGACCTTTCAGATAGTAGGCGTTGACGAAGCCGATGTGGCCAACAGGAAAATTGCTTTTGTCGCCCCAATCGCCGTGGCGCTCACGGGCCATAAAGCAGGTGATGTTGTGGAGTTCAAGATGGGCGCGGAGTCCAGGAAACTGGAGATTGTTGGGATTAGGTATGCAATATAATTCTTTACGGACAAGGTCTTAGAATGCTCAGTGTGACAGCAGAATGCCAATTTGATCCCGAATGTCAGGGTGAGCCCTTCGGCAAGCTCAGGATAAACTAAAGTAGAACCCCTTAGTTAGAAAGAGATCCATACTGACTACAAAGCAGAATGCCCAGACTGACAATGGGAATTCCCATTAGCTTCTTTATAATTGCAATGAGAATGTCTAGCAGAGCTTCTCTGTTTTGCCAAATTCTCATAATTAATATCTTGGGAAATAAATGCTTCCCCTTAAAAAAAAACTAACGTTATGACCCGAGCGCTCTATCTTATAGCCTTAGTTCCACCAGAGGAAATAAGGATAGATATTAAATTGTTCAAAGAGGAAATGAAATCGCGTTTTGGCGCCGCACACGCCCTGAAACTACCGGCCCACATCACCTTGCAAATGCCCTTTTGGATGGAACGCGACAACGAAATTATCTTAAAGGAACAGCTGCACGCCCTTGCCGACGCACAGAAACCTTTTCCGGTTCAGTTGGATGGATTTGGGTGTTTCGCGCCATGCGTCATCTTTGTGGGCGTGGCCAACCCTGCGCCCATTGTGATGCTTCATTCCCAATTGCAGCAGACCTTTCCCTCGGAATTGTTCGTTAAAGGTCACGAACAACACGCGGAGATACATCCGCACCTTACCATTGCTACCCGTGACCTTGACAAAAAAGATTTCCCAATGGCCTGGGAGGTTTTTCGCAGCCGTCATTACGCGGCCTCCTTTATAGCCCAAGATTTTTCCCTTTTTAAACACAACGGGAAAATATGGGAAACGGCGCAAACATTCTGCTTTGGGAAACCGGGGTGAACAAAACCCACAAAAACACCGAACTCTCTTTGCACCTTTATATCCGCAGTACAAAAAATAGGCAATTGGTTTTTGAAGATGAATTAATTTTTTTTCCTTTCTATTTTATTTATCCCAAACATAAACCCCGAGAAATAATTTTTAGTAATTTTGCCCTATGGGAGTAGGTACACTAGCAATCGGAACAGCTATCTTGTTTTTGGCACTATTAATTCTTGTGGAGCTTCAAGAACGATTTAAATAGCTTTTTTTATCATTTCTTTAAAAAAAACGATTCTGGGTTCTTGGCCCAGAAAACTTTTTATATCCTTAAAGGTTCTACTACGAAGATAGATGTGGCATTGCACCTATTTACTTTCAATCTTCATTCCATCAGTCTAGCCTACTGAACAGCTTTTCTTCCAAAGAAAGATCAAAGGAAAAACAATATACTTGTACTTTAGCTGTTAAAATCAATGAATTTAATCTGTAGCCTTCAAAAAATCACTAATAGATGCGATATATCGGTATAATCTTTCTTTTTTTCTTCACAATAACAGCCTTCGCCCAAAACAAGGAGTATAACTCCGAAGATTTGAGCATCACTCCTTTGATTGATGGCACATTGATAGTGCCGAATGCGACCGGAAAATTGCCTTTAGCAATACTCATTGGCGGCAGCGGACCTACCGATAGGAACGGCAACCAGCAAATGATGGTAAACAACTCCTTGAAATTTCTGGCAGAAGGGCTTTATGAAAACGGCATCGCCACTTTTAGGTACGACAAACGGATTGTGAAACAGATGAAGCAGCACAATGTTGATGAAAAAAAAATCCGCTTTGGCGACTTTATCGACGATGCCATTGCTGTTCTCAACTATTTTAAGAAGGATAGCCGATTTTCAAAAATATATTTCATCGGCCATAGCCAAGGTTCATTAATTGGGATGGTTGCCGCGCAGCGCGGTGCCGATGGTTTTGTGTCCATAGCTGGGGCGGGGCAGGAAATTGATGCAGTAATTGTGGACCAGTTGGCAAAACAAGCACCGGGATTGGAGGAAAACGCCCGGATTGCCTTTGACGACCTTCGTGCCAATGGGGTGGCAAATAACTACAGTCCGGGGCTGGCATCCATTTTCAGGAAAGATATCCAACCTTTTATCTACACTTGGATGCAGTATGACCCAAAGGTGGAAATAGCAAAACTGAAAATCCCGGTGTTGATAATCAATGGCGATAAGGACATTCAGGTGCAGGTTTCAGAGGCCGAGTTATTGAAAAATGCAAAACCCGATGCCGAATATAAGATCATTCCCGGTATGAACCACATCTTCAAAAAAATAGAAGGGAATGATTTGGAAAACAGCAAGTCCTATAATATCTACAACCTTCCCGTAATGCCAGAACTTATTGAAACAGTGAGCAAATTTATTGGGAAGTAGTTTGAAGGATGTGTAGGAGTTGAGAAGTCTATGAGTTTATAAGTTTAGGGGCATGTTGAAACAAAGCATATTCAAAACTATTCATAATTCATAATTCATGATTTTGAATTTTGAATTTTGAATTTTGAATTAAATATGTATTTTGCATGAAAACCATCCAAAATGCAAGATACTACCGTCGAGATCATTTCAGACTCCACCCCTCTTTTTACCAACGATACTATAGTTTTTGGTATATTGATGATAGCCTTGGGCTTCATTTTTTACACTTCTTCACGCGAAGATGGCTTTTGGAAAAAATTCTACGGGGTTGTTCCCGCACTATTTATAGCCTATTTTATTCCTGCATTGTTGACCACTTCCGGCATTATTTCCCCCGAATGGATTTCTATTTCTGAAACTGGCGAGGCAACGGTTGGAAAATCTAATATATACTATATGTCCAGCCGGTATTTATTGCCCGCCGCTTTGGTGCTGATGACGCTGAGCATAGACTTAAAAGGGGTTTTCAATCTGGGACCAAAAGCATTGATTATGTTTTTGGCAGGAACCTTTGGGATTATTATTGGGGGTCCAGTAGCTGTTTTGATTGTGGGAACCATTCATCCCGAAGCCGTTGGCGGAGTGGGTGCCGATGCTGTTTGGCGCGGGCTTTCAACATTGGCGGGAAGTTGGATTGGCGGCGGTGCGAACCAAACCGCAATGCTCGAAATCTACGGCTACAACCAAAAACTCTACGGTGGGATGGTCTTTGTAGATATTGTGGTCGCGAATATTTGGATGGCGGTGATTCTCTTCGGAATTGGGAAATCCGAAAAAATTGACAAATGGCTGAAAGCAGATACTTCGGCCATAGAAAGCCTAAAAGAAAAAGTTTCTGAGTACTCCAAAAAAGTGGATAGAAACCCAAGCTTGACAGATTTGATGATTCTTGCCGCCATCGCTTTCGGGACGGTAAGTTTTGCACATTTGAGTGGCGACTTTTTGAGTTCGTTTTTCACTTCGGTGGTAGATGGAATTCCTAAAGGTATAACCCGTAATATTTTCACATTTCTCGATTCCAGTTTCTTTTGGATGATAACTATTACAACCATCATTGGGGTTTTGCTCTCCTTTACCAAAGCGAAAAGGTATGAGGGAGCGGGAGCGAGTAAATTTGGGAGTGTGTTCATTTATATTTTGGTGGCGAGTATTGGAATGAAAATGGACTTGACCTTGATTTTTGACAATATGTGGCTTATAGTAATTGGTTTAGTATGGATGGCGATTCACGCTGGGCTGATGATTTTGGTCGCAAAACAGATCCGTGCGCCCTATTTCTTTTTGGCCGTGGGGAGCCAAGCAAACGTTGGGGGTGCGGCCTCCGCGCCCATAGTGGCCTCCGCTTTTCACCCTTCATTGGCAACTGTTGGGGTTTTGTTGGCGGTGTTTGGGTATGCCATCGGGACGGTGGGCGCAATTTTATGTGCGGTGTTTATGCAATTGGCTTCGGCGGGTTAAACTGGTTTAAAATTCAAGATTCAAAGTTTCAAGGTGCAGGTTTCAGGTTTCAGTTTTGTCCATTTTTAAAAAAGGGCAATCAATGTTCAATTAATTCATTATAAATAATGAAACCTTTAAAACATTTTGTTCCAATATTTTTTCAGAAAAAACACTCATCTTTGCACCTTCGTAAACCGAAGCTATTTCAGCGTAGGTTTAATCAATAATAATTTTAAATGAAGTATTTTCTTACCCTTATAATCGCGTTTATAACACTCATTGGGTGTTCTTCAGATACGGAAATGATGAACCTTACAGGAACCGTGAAAGGTCTGAAAAAAGGGACACTCCTGCTCCAAAAATTTGAGGATACTGCTTTGGTTACCGTAGATTCTGTTGTAGTGGACGGCAGTTCAGATTTTTCCTTTTCTAAAAAAATTGAAAGCCCCGAAATTTATTATCTATTTGTCCGGTTAAAGGATGGAACGCTGCGCGACGATCGAATTGCTTTTTTTGCAGAAAATGGCGAAATGAACATTAAAACCAACCTGAACCATTTTGGAAGTGCAGCCGTGGTAAAAGGTTCAATAAACGATAGTATTTTAAGGGAATACGATAAATTGAAGCAACGTTATATCACCAAAAATCTGGAATATGTGGAACAACGGTTCCAAAAAGATAAAAGGAATAGCGATTCTTTGGAAATGGAGCTAAACCGAAAACAAAAGGCATTGGTTTCCAGTAAATATTTAGCGACAATCAACTTTGCATTAAATAATAAAGAGCACGAAGTGGCGCCCTATTTGATGCTTAGCGAAGCATATAATGCGAATAAAAAATATCTGGACACCGTTTATAACGCATTGCCACAAAAAATAAAAGACTCCAAATACGGTATCGAATTGGAGTCATTTATAGTAAATCGGAAAAAAACAGATACTGTTTTATAGTGCGTTTATCTTATCGATAAGCTTTCTGCCGCGCTCTTCAAGCTCAACGTTCACAGCTTTGAAATGTTTCTTTTTGTTTTCAACATCCTTTTGGTTCACTTTTGTAATCAGTTCATCAAAAGTAGAAATTGCTTCATCTATAAGTGTTTCAGCCTTTTTGTTGTCTTTGTCTGCATTGGTCAGTTCCCAAATATAAACTGCTTCAATAATATCGCCCAACACATAGTTGATGTCTTTTTTTAAATCTCTTACGTTTGCCATTTTATTCTTTATTGTTTATTACTATTATTTATTGCTATTGTTTATTGCTATTATTTATTCTTGGTAATTTTTTAAATCGGGCAAAGGTACGAACATTTAAGGAATGTACACTTCCAAAAAGCTTGCGGAATTTGTAGTAAATTTTATTTCAGGCAATTGCGCGGGAACGAGGATGGTTTCCCCTTTCTTTATTTCTTCTGAAAAATCATCGGTTTCAATTGTAGCAGTGCCTTCCAAACACATATAGACGGTGAATGATGGGGTTTCTTCCAAATCGCGAATGTAATTTTTGGAAAGAATAAGTTTGTTGACCGTAAAGAAATCGGTGGCTCCAATAAGTATGGGCGTATTTTCCTGCCTGCCAGCAGGCACGGTCTCTTCGGAATAGTCCAATTTTGTTTTAGATGGTGAAAAATTTATTGCTTCCAAAGCCAAATCAGTGTGCAGCTCGCGCATTTGCCCGTTGGTGTCTGGCCGATCCCAATCATAGATGCGATAGGTTATATCTGAAGTCTGTTGAATTTCTGCCAATAAAACCCCTGCACCAATGGCGTGAACGGTCCCAGGTTTTAGAATAAATGCATCTCCTTTTTTTACCTCTTCGGAATTCAGGATTTCTGTGATTCTACTTTCCGAAAGTGATTTTAAATACTTTTCCCTGTGCATGGTTTTGTTGAAACCAAGGATAAGTCTTCCGTTTTTTTCAACATCAATTATGTACCACATTTCAGTTTTGCCGAAGGAGTTATGTCTTTTTTTTGCCAAAGCATCATCGGGATGGACCTGAACGGAAAGGTCTTCGCGGGCATCTATAAATTTGAACAGCAGCGGAAAGGTGTTTCCAAAATCGTTGTACACTTTCTCGCCAACTAATTTTTCTTTATAATTCTCCAACAACCAATTAAGAGTTCTTCCTTTGAAGGGCCCATTTGCTATTTCGGAAACGTTTTCGGCAACACCAGAGATTTCCCAACTTTCACCAATTTTTCTCTTTCCTTCTTTTTGAAACAATTTGTTCAATTTAGTACCGCCCCATACTTTTTGTTTCAGTATAGGTTCAAACTTTAGTGGATATAAAGGTGAAATGGTAATCATCAGTGGCCATTGTAAACAACAAAGTTGCGGGGTGTTTCGTATAATTTTACGGAAACGCCGTATTTTGGATTTATACGGGCTCGTATTTTGTTCCAAATTACCACCGCAATATTTTCAACAGTTGGGTTTAGGTTTTTAAATTCGGGCACTTCAATGTTTAGGTTTTTATGGTCGAAAGGATCCTCAACTTCTTCCACAATAATTTGGGTCAAGATTTTCAGGTCCATCAAAAAACCGGTTTCGAGGTCTATTTCGCCCGTAATTCCCACTTCCAATTCGTAATTGTGACCGTGATAATTGGGATTGCTGCATTTGCCAAAAACCTCAAAATTCCTTGCATCGTCCCATTCCTTTTTGAAAAGACGGTGCGCAGCGTTGAAATGGGCCTTTCTATAAACGGTTAAACTCATACAAGTAGGTGTTGGTAAAATTTATCAAAAATAATTTTAAACCAGGCTGTGTAAATTTCGGGCTTGGCTTGAATGTCTTTTTTCACTTCTTCGAAATCCATCCATTTCCAGGAGGCAACTTCTTCTTTGTTGATATTGGGCGTTCCTTCAAAATTTCCAACAAGAATATGATCCAGTTCGTGTTCAGTCAACCCATTGTCAAAAGGTGCTTTATAGATGAAGGAAGTGGTTTCCTTCAAATCTGTAACAAAACCCATTTCCTCAAACAATCTTCTTTTTCCGGCCTCCAACGAAGATTCACCATCGCGTTGATGGCTGCAGCATGTGTTGGTCCAAAGCCCCGGGGAATGGTATTTATGCAATGCCCGTTGTTGCAACATCAGTTCATTTTTGTCATTGAAAACAAAGACCGAAAACGCCCTGTGGAGCACTCCTTTTTCATGAGCTTCCAGTTTTGGCATAAGCCCTATTTTTTCATCGTTTTCAGTAACAAGTACCACTTGTTCTTCTTTCATTGGTCACAATTGCTATTTTAAACTATGCGTATCGGTACAAAAATTTTAGTTTCAGAAAATATTTTGTTATAAAAGTTATTAGGTTATTGAGTTACTGAGTTACTGAGTTACTAATGCGAACGGTCTAAATAACCCAGTAATTTAATTTACCCTTTATCAATTTCATTGAATTTTCATAAACTTTGGATAATCCATCCTTCGTGGTTTAGCTAAAACCAACTTTTGCCCAAAAGTACGAAAAGGGAAAGTGTTTTAAAAGCAAAAAGCGCTCAATAGCAAGTATTGAACGCTTTCGCAAAACTCAATCTGGTTAATTTAATTTTTTATAATGAACATTGATCTTCTGTTAAGCTGATGTTCTTCATCAGTACAAGGCACTCCGTTTGAACATTGGTTAACAAGTTGTGATTCTCCATATCCTTTGGCTGTTAGCCTGTTTTTGTCAATGCCTTTTCCAACTAACCATTTAAGGGTGGATTGTGCACGGCGCTCAGAAAGAGCTTCGTTATAACTGTCGCTACCTCTAGAATCTGTGTGGGACTCAATATGGATAATCAACTCTGGGTATTCTCTCATTGCAGCAAGAATCTTGGCCAATTCAATTTCAGCATCCCTACGGATGTTTGATTTATCAAAATCAAAATAGATTGGTTGAAGGCTCAATTTGCATCCCAAATCATTTGGTGGACAAAGACCAATGCTTTTCAAGGGAAGTGGCACATCAATCGTTCCTGAAAGTACAGGCGTTTGAATTATTTTTTCATACGGGTTGTACCCTTCCTTGGTTCCCCTTACGGTATATTGTGTATCACAATTACCAACAAAACTGTATGTTCCGTCATTTTTGGCAGTTGTTTGGCTAACCAATTGGTTATTTTCGTCAAGCAGAGAAACGTTGGCTCCTGGTAGAGGATCTTTTGTGTCTTCGTCAAATACTCTTCCTTTTATGGTAATTGAACATATTTCCTTTACCAAATAAATATCGTCGTCAACACTTCCTCTGTCTCCACCCCTGTTTGAGGAAACGTAACCAATTCGATCATCTTCATTGATAATAAAGCCGAAATCGTCCTGGGCACTGTTTGAAGGGGCCCCCAGATTTGTAATTGTTCCGGGTCTTCCATCTTTATCGAGCGGAGTTACGAATATATCATAACCTCCAAGGCCAGAACGCCCGTCACTGGAGAAATAGAGATTGTTCTTATCACTTATAAAGGGAAATGATTCGCGAGCTTCGGTGTTTATACCGGGTCCTAAATTTACGGGTTTACCGTAAGTGTCGTTTCCAAGTATCTCAACATACCAAAGGTCAGACATACCCAGTGTGCCGGGCATATCGGAAGAAAAATACAATCTCTTTTCATCTGGGCTTAATGCTGGGTGCGCCACGGAATATTCCCCACTGTTAAAGGGAAGCTCCACAACATTGGTCCAATTGTATTCACCGGATTTGATGGCTTTATATAATTTTAGACGAATGGTTTTATTTTTGTCCTTTCCTTTTTTGCCATCCAGAAAGTTGTTTCTTGTAAAATAAACGGTATAGCCGTCCTTGGTAAATGCTGCGGATGATTCGTGATAGGCAGTGTTTATATCTCCTCCCAATCTCATGGGGCTACTAAGTTGTCCTGTGGAATCCCTATCTGCCATAAATAGATCAAGAAAGGGTTGATCGGTCCACTCGGCAATCTTTGTTCCTTCAGTATTGGACGAGGATGCATATACAATCTTATCCTTTCCATAAAAAGAAGTGCCAAAGTCTGAACTTGAGGTATTGATACCTGCTTTTTCAAGTACAAAATCCCTGGATTTAAAAACGGTGCTCTTCAAATAATTTGGGTCATCCTCAAATTTTTTGATTATCATCCCTTTTCCACCCTTTGCAATGTAGTCTTTAAGAAGAGCATCAGATTCCTTATATTTTCCTATGCTTTTTAATGATTGGGCAGTTCTGTAGTAATACTCCGGATCCGTTTGATCGGGAAATTGGGTTACCAGTTTTTGGTACCACTTTGCAGCGTTTGTATAATCGCTGTTATAGTAATAGGTATCACCAAGCTTTTCGAAAATCTCGGCAGATTCGTAGCCATCTTCCACCACCTTCAAATAGATTTGACGGGCATCGATATAGGCGAATTTGTCAAATTCTTTATTTGCTCTTTGAATATTCTTTTGCTGGGAAAAGGAACTTCCGGCAGTAAAAACCACTAAGGCAAAAAGAAATATGTTGCGTACCATTGTATTCATAGTCTTTATTTTTTAGAAGAATCTCGGAGTTAGCACTCGTTCCGGTTTATTGAACAGTTCAAAGCGAAGCATAACTTCATATGAACCATCACTGTAGGCCTCAATATCTGTTGTTTGATAATCATAAGCGAAACCTATGAATATATTGTCCGTAGCTTGAAAACCTACCAATCCACTCATTGCGGCGCTCCATCTGTATGCTGCTCCAAGTGTCAATTTATCATAAAGTAAGAAATTGGCAGAAACATCAGCTTGCAAAGGCGAACCACTCACCATTTTGAAAAGGGTTGCCGGCTTAAACTTCAAATTATCACTAATATCAAACACATAACCTGCAATTAAGAAATAGTGCATACGTTCGGCAGCTGTTGTAGATACAGTAGTATTTGCAATACTGCTTTTATCAAAATGCTTAGTAGTCAAGAAATTCGGAACGGAAAGTCCTGCGTAGAACTTTTCGGTGTTGTAATAGACACCGGCTCCAACTTGAGGTTGAAGTTTGTTGTCTATATTGTTATTTTGAAAATAGGGATCCTGTCCTGTAGGATAGTTTGGCAAATTCAATTTATTGAAATCTACATCCAAAATATCAAGCCCCGCCTTAAGACCGAATGACAATTTATTCGTTTCAGTGGTATTGATACTATAGGAATAATCAATATTAAAATTGGTTTCCACCGATGGCCCAATTCTATCATTGACTACCGAAAGGCCTAAACCCATATTGTTGCCAATTGGTGAATTTACGGTAAAGGTCCCTGTATTGGGGGCTCCTTCACCAAAATTGACCCACTGGGTTCGGTACAGCAAACCAAAACTCAAGGCTTCACGATTTCCTGCATAGGCAGGGTTTACCACCTCCGTATTGTACATATATTGTGTGTACTGTGGATCCTGCTGCGCTTTACTTGAAAACGAGCCAAGTAAAATCAAAATTAGTAGTGTTAGATAACTGTGTTTCATAGTTATGTATTTTAATCCTGGGAGGGAATTTCCTCCCAGGAATTTTTGATTTTCTATCTGTTAATATATAAATATCCGTTATAGCTGTCCTTACCTGGATTCTCACCTTGGAAGGTCAGAATGTAGAAGTAGGTACCAGTTGGCAATTCTTTGTTCTGTTGAACAGTCACACGACCATGAGAAATACCTGTAAATACGTTTTCCTTATCTTCGGCACCTTTACCGTAACCATCAGTTTCGTAAACCAGCACACCCCATCTGTTAAATATCTTCACATTATTATTTGGATAGTCGTGAATTCCTTTAATCCAGAAGTAATCGTTATAACCATCACCATTTGGAGTAATACCGTTGAATATTTCAAAGTCTCCTGCAGACTCAACAAACGGTAATACAACTATTGTAGGATCATCAGGATCACCATCGCCATTATTGTCATAGTTGGTTAGATCATTCGGATCATCTGAGTCATCCATTACAACAGTACCGTTTATATCCTCTCCTGTTACAGTTGCTTGGTTTACTACTTCCAAATTATCAATATCCTGTTGGGTTATTGTGTAGGTAGCAGTAAACGTTGTGCTATCTGTTTCGCCCGGTTGTAGTATTTCAATTGGACCTCCAGAGATTACGATGCCCGGTAGTGGGTCTGTAATCATTATGTTGTACAATGTTACATTTCCTGTATTTGTTACAGAGAAACTGTAGGATATTGTTTCACCAACATCTGTTGATAAATTTCCATTTTCATCGTTGAACACACCTGTTTTTTCCAAGGAAATAGATGGGTTGTTCTGACAAAGCACTGTAGTGGTTGGATCATTCTCAAGATAACTGTTATCATCAGATTGATCGGAAACCATATCGCCATTTGGCGCGATACCATCTGCGGTAGCTTGGTTTTCAATAAATCCGGCATCAACATCAGTCTGTGTAACTGTATATACTGCTGTGAATGTTGTTAAGTCTTCTTGACCTGCAGCTAAGTTGATTGGACCTCCAACAACAGCAACCAATGGATCGGTTACGGTTACATCGGTCAAGGCAACGTTGCCAGTGTTTTTAACACTGAAGCTGTAAACAATTGTTTCTCCAAGGTCAGCACATCCGTTACCATTCTCATCAGTCGGTACACCTACTTTTATTAAAGCAATAGCTGGGTTTTGACAAAGTTCAGTAATAGTTGGATCGTCTTCGAATTCACTGTTGTCATCAGATAGGTCGCTTACTGTTGTTCCAGAAGCATCGGTACCTGTTACCGTTGCTTGGTTTTCAACAAATCCAGCATCAATATCAGTTTGTGTGATAGCGTAAGTTGCTGTGAACGAAGTTCCATCTGTATCACCTGGTGCCAATGTTATTGGACCTCCATTTACAGTTACCAACGGATCGGTAATTGTTATGTTTGATAACGTAACATTTCCAAGGTTGAACACAGTGAAGCTATAATCAATACTCTCACCTACATCAGCACAACCATTGCCATTTGTATCATCAACAACTCCAGTTTTGATAAGAGCTATTTTCGGATTTTGGCATAGTTCAATTACTGTTGGATCGTTCTCAAGTACGCTGCTTTCATCAGAAAGGTCGCTTACTACAGTCGCATTCGGTGCAGTACCTTCAGCAGTTGCTTGGTTTGTTACTTGTCCTGCATCTATATCAACTTGTGTTATAGCATAGGTTCCAGTATATATCCAAGTTTCAGTTACATCAAGTTCGCCATCGCCG
>JAENXC010000015.1 GCA_016649715.1 Flavobacteriaceae bacterium
CACAGGATCGACCTCAAAGGGGAATCCTTAAGAAAAGGAGCTTTAAGGAACGAATAACATTTAATTTTTATATAATTGTAGTATCTTTTAAAGTGGCACGGTTTGACCGAAACAGGTGGCACCATCACTCCGAAATAGCCATAGCGCTGCCTTCGTTGGGTTGTAGGGTGCTCCATAGCCTGTGATGAAGCTGATCTGGCTGTAAAAGTTGGCTACGTTTTTTGCGTGGCCTGTTTCTGATGTTGAACTCATGATATTATGTTTTTAAGATTAATAGGTATAAAATTAAAAATGATTTTAATATGAGTCAAGAGGAAAAACCCTGTTTTTTTAGGGGGATTTCCCCCTTTTTTTGATGTTTGTTGTTTGTTGTCTGGTGTGGGTTTGTATGTTGTTGGTTTGATTGGTTGTTTGGGGACAGGGGTGGGAGGCCTGCGGCGAGGGCTTTATTCCACTTCAACAATACCAGGAAAGATTTTGTCAAAATTTAATGAAGAAAATGCTTTGTTTTTACGTCAGTTCTTTGTTGTGTGCAGCCTTTTCTGTTTTCAATCTTTTAAAAATTCTGCCATACTTGATTTATAACCTTTTAAAAGCTTATAAAGATTTTTTCCAACATAAAACATATTAAATGAATAATCAACTTTTTTCTCCATTGATAATTCAGCTGTTTTAGAAATTAAAGTTGTCATTCTAAAAGTATCTTCTGTTTCAGTTCGTGTATTATTTAAAAAAATATGTTCATTGGAAAAGTGGATAAACCCGCTTGTGTTTTGGTATAAGTTTTTAAATTCCGGAAAAATTTTGTCCAATTTGTCAGCAAGATAAGCGTCTGTCATTTTTTTTCCATCTCCGTCTTTTAGATTTCTTATATGAGTGCCTTTCATAACTTCTTCGTAAAAGTCTCTTCGATTTTCTACAAGACTTAAGGCAAATAGTCGCATACAATTGTCCGCTTGAAGTCTAATTAAGGTTATTGCAGTAATATAATTATTTACGTTAGTCAAGGTTTTATATGCTCTGTTCAATTCGATTGCTCGATGGACAATAGAGAAGCAATAATGACTTGCTTTATAAAGCACTTTTTTATCAGTTTCGTTTTTAAATATCTCGGACGCGACTTTGCTCAATTCTAAATTAAGTTCATCTAATGATTTAAATATTAGCGCTAAATCTTCTTCTGTAACTTCTTTATTAATTGGCTGTTTATTCAATTGCGATGGTTTATTTTAGGTGTTGCCAACGTTTATGTATATCTTGAGCTGTGGCGTGTCTCGGCACGAACCTCTCCAAACCTACCTGCCGGCAGGCAGGCAAAAACTGGCTTTGGAAAATCCGTCTACGAAAGTTGAAGCTTTAGCGTAGGTTTTAGGATTTTCCAAGTGAGGACAGACCAAGCCATAGCTTATATACTGCTTTGTTAGCTGTTGCCATTTTATTTTTTTGAATCTTAAATTAATTAAATTACGAGTCCAATTTTCTATTTTGACTTTTTTTCGGATTTTCTGGATTCGAATAGCCCTCTATCCAAAGTTTATGCATTTGAGCACCTGTCTCAAAGAAATTCTTTGCGGTTTGGTGATAGCTCCAATTCTCGTCATTTTGATTCGCGTGGGCTTGAGGGGAGTAATTTCTTTGAATCGAAGTTTGTTTTAGTTTCTGATAACCCAAAGATTGAGCCATTTCAGAAAGAAGTTCAGTCCGTAATAAGTCCCAAGTCTGAACAGCATTGCTTAGATTGTTGTTTCCTAATGACTCATAGAGTTTCTCCCAAGAAACCAAAACTTTTTCTTCGTCCTGAAAAACAATGTCAATTTGGTTTAGACCATTTACGAAGTCATAATGAGTTGGATTACCACGAAGAGAAAAAAGTGTTAAGAACAAGTCTCGTTTGGCATTATATTTATTTTGTTCGTTATCAAGTTTACGCCCTGTTTCAACCGCTCTTATTGGACTCGTGGCAATCCAATAAACGGTTACTCCTAAAATTCCTAAACTAACTAACCAATATGCAATTTCAAAATAGTCTTTCGGTGTCATATGTTATTATTATTTAAAATGTTTGTCTTTTTTGGTGTTCGTTAAGGCACATAGTTTACAAAGTTAAAGTCACATGCTTTACACTAGATTTTGACTTAGTCTAATTGATACTTGTTTTTTTCTTATTTTTCTAAATGACAAAACAAAAGATTTATTGATCTTGCTAATACGTCTGAAAAATTGGAGTTAACACTTAATTGTCCTATTTTTTTATAAGCTTAGCAAATGTTTTTATTCCGCTTTGTCTTTAAAATAACCAATAATTCTGTCGTTTATTCTTGACAATTCGTTCATAATATATTTTTGGTTATTATTAATAGCTTTCATTTTTTCGACTTGAACTGCATTGATTTGTTTTACTTTCTCAACTTTATCATATTCCGTTTTTGCAAATTGTCCAACCAATTTATCTGTTTCCATAATTTTCTGTTGTAGAAAGTTGAAAATTATAAATGCGATATTTACGCAAATAATTGTGGTTGTCAATTTAGAGTTTTCTGCGTTTTCATCAAGATTGAGCCACACCACAATCGTTATCGGTAGAATGTAATATACTATAGTTAAAATTCCTTGATAATCTTTTTCCGTTTTGAAAATGAAACCAAAAAATAGCTTAATCAAAACTGCTATTAGGGTTAAGATAATTTTATCAAAATAAGGATTAGTAGTTATATTTTCCATTTAGTTAGAGTTTCTAATTTATTAGAAGTGCGATTAGAGTAAAAACAAACATAATTGATATTATTATTATGTAGGTTTTGTTGTTCCATTTTCCAGCGAACAATCTATAAATCAAATAAAAAATAGATCCAAAAATCAAGCTGGTAAAGAGTGTTCCTATAGTCCAGAATATCAATCCATATTTTTCATAACCTTGCATTTCTGGAAGTCCAAAAATGCTATAAATTAAAATTGAACAAACAGCCATAATAAGCCACCACAAGTAAAAGTCTTTGGAAAAAATCGGATGTAATTTCATTCAGGTTGGTTTTTTTAAATGTTTGCTAACGTTTATATATAGCTTGTATACCGTGTTGTAGTGCTTTTTTCTACGTAATCAATTCAGGTTTTTTGATGTCCAATCTACATATTCATCGTATAATATTTGTCCTCTTACCATCTTTTTGGCATTTCCATCTTGAAAACTCTCAAGTTGTAGTTTAATACCTTTAATATACTTCTCGGAAAAATTGGTTCCAAAGCCTTTTCGCATATCATTTAATAAATCAGTATCAACTTTTTCTGCATCGGAAAGGGCTTTTTTCATTAGCTCTTCAAATGATTCTATTCTATTTCGCTCAACTATTCCTTCATCCCCCGAATTCATAACTTTTACAGCCATATCGCTATATTCTTTCGAGCTATTTACAAGAGCTATTTGGTTTTTCACTCTATCTTCGATTGATTCTCTACTTTCTTCTTTGCAAGAAAACAACACTATAAATGCGATAATTAGAAGTTTAAATTTCATTAGTTTTAAAATAATTTGGTCGTTATAATCTTCAGAATTTAGTTTTTTTCAAATGCACCACAACATGTGTATAAATACAATATTGCATTTATTCCTATTATATATTTAAAACCTGTATTGATTTCTTACTTCCAAATATAATCCAAAAACCTCTCTTTTTAAAGATTTTTATGGAAAGGAGCTATTTTTTAGGCTTTAGGCAATAACCACTAAGTATTAGGTTTTTTTTACTTCTTAACTATTTTTTCAACATAAAAACCATCCTCAGTAATTATATTCAGTATATAAATTCCCTTGCTTAAGGCAGAAATGTCCAGCGTTAATTCGGCTATATTATTTGCGGAAGTTGTTAGCAGGGTTTTTCCCGAAAGGTCTGAAATGACACTTTTTATTTCCTTATAGGTTTTATCAAATTTTAGGTTTAGGTTTAGGTTTCCGGAGGTATTGAAGTTGAAGTTATCGTTTTTTGAAACTGCAAAATAGGAAATTCTGTATTGTACCGAATGGGGTTTTGTGATCTTCGGTTTTGCAACTAATTTTTTCGAATCCTTGTTTTAAACTTGCAGTCAGTCGCTCCTCGGTGTATTGTTTGATTTCGAGACCGCTGCATTTTGTGGGGCCGTTTTCTGAAAAGGTTCCTATTATTAAATAACCAGTAACAGCGTTGGTGGCTGTTTCGATATATTTTTCGATATGTTCGGGCGTTGTCAAGAAATGAAAGGCCGCTCGGTCGTGCCAGACATCGAAAGTTGTTTTGGGTTTAGATTCTGTGATGTCGCTTACAATCCACGTTACCTTTTTTGCGCGGTCGCCGAGTCTTGTTTGTGCTTTTTCGAGAGCTTTTGCAGAAATGTCGAGGACGGTAATGTTTTCAAAACCCTCATCCAGCAAGCAGTCCACGAGTTTACTGTCGCCGCCACCGATGTCTATGATTTTGGCGGTTTTTTTTAGTTTAAACGAATTGATAAAATCCAATGAAGTTTTCGGCACTTCCTGCGTCCAGCTTACTTGGTCTGGGGTTTTGGTATTGTAAACTGTTTCCCAATGGGACTTTTTGTCTGTTTGCATATCTTATTGAGTTTTGTGATTTAAAAACCTCTCTTTTCAAGGTTTGTGAAAAGAGAGGTTTTATAAATGCCCAACTGATGGCGAAATTTTAAATTATCGAGGTTTTATCTTGTGTATTCTATGGTGTATTGTGATGAGTCTCCGTAATACTCTTCATTTACGTCTGTTGGATACTCTTCAGCGTCATACATATAGGCGTATGAGGCTACTGGTATATTGTTTTCTTTGATAGCGGTAATGTTGTTTTTTTGGTAGGGGAAGCTGTAGCCGTCCATTCCGCTAACATAGATGCCATCAAACTTCCAAAAGAACTCTATGAAACGCTCTATATAAACGGATTTGAACTGGCCGTAAAACGGGTTTATTTTAGCGTCATAAGTTATGGTGAAGGCAGCTATTGGGTTGTCGCTATTGTCAAAAGATTCGGCACTAGTCATATTTCCAGTGCTGTCATACTGAAATATTGTGTATTGGTTGGTTTCAGTAAACTTGGTGATTAGACCGTTGGCGTCTAGCTCCAGTTGTGCTGTGGCGTTTGCGTTACCTTCAATGGTTCCGGTCAAGGTTACATTGTTTGCTGTGTAGGTTAGGGTTACGTCTTCTGAAGGGCCGATATATTTGGAAAGGCGACCTTGGGCGTCATAGGTAAAGTTTTGTTCGGTGGTTGAGGGGAATTGGCCAGTTTCTTCTTCTTTCCACTTTGTTAGGTTGTTGTCTGAATATGTGAAGGTTGACTCATAACCAAAATTTGGATAGGTGCCTATGGCTTTGGATAAAATGCCTTCTGTGTTGTATTCATAATCTATTTTTAGGTTTTCAGATGCTTTTTCAGTTTTTACAAGTTTTAAGGTTTCTACTGGATCGCCTGGATTGTCGTCAGAGGAACAAGAGATTGATAGCATGCTAATTAAAAGAGATGTGAGGAGGAATTTGGAATTTTTCATATAATGTATTTGGGTTTATTGTTTTACTTTTTAAACATAAAATATACCGCAAGTATAAGTAATATAAAAGAAATTACATGGTTTACCCGAAACGTTTCCGTTTTAAAAACCAACAGCGTGAAGCCTACGAAAACTACGAGGGTGATTACTTCCTGTATCACTTTTAATTGCAAGAGCGAAAAAGGGCCGCCGTTGCCGCTGTAACCAATGCGATTTGCCGGAACCTGAAACATATACTCAAAGAGCGCGATGCCCCAGCTTATAAGTATAATGGAAATAAGGCCGAGTTTGTTGAACCATTTCCATTCGGAAAATTTGAGATGGCCGTACCAAGCGAGGGTCATAAAGGAGTTGGAAAGTACGAGGAGGCAGACGGTGAGAATTGCTTTCATATTTTATAATTTTATGATACAAGAGCGATATTTTGGAAGGTGATTTAATCTATGCTTTTTTCTATTTCTAATTTTAATTTCGAAGGTTTTAAAAATCTTACCCGTGTATGGATTGATGCTTGCCGAGATCTTTCATTACTTCGGCTTCAAAGGAAAGAAGATCGCTCCATTTTTGGTCAACCTCTTTTCTGTCGCCGTATTGGCGGGCAAAACCGAGGAACATAGTGTAATGGTTTGCCTCGCTGACCATCAGTTTTCGGTAAAATTCAGCAAGTTCTTTGTCTTCCAGTTCTTCGCTTAAAAGTCTAAACCGTTCACAACTGCGGGCCTCTATAAGTGCTGCATACAGTAAACGGTTAACCAATTGGGTTGTCCTGCTTCCACCTTTTGGGAAGTATCGCACAATCTGAAGCACGTATTCATCTTTCCTATCGCGACCCAAAACCCAACCGTGTTCCAAAATTTTGTCGTGCACCATTTTAAAATGGCTTATTTCCTCTTTTATCAAGACGACCATTTCCTGTACTAAATCTGTGTATTCCGGAAAGCCCACAATAAGCGAAACCGCTGTGGAAGCCGCTTTCTGTTCACACCAAGCGTGATCGGTAAGAATGTCCTCTATATTTTTTTCAACTATATTGACCCAACGCGGGTCTGTGGGAAGTTTTAAACCTAACATATTAAAGTTTCAAGTTTCAGGTTTCAGGTTTTTTTTGAACAGATTACGGTTGTTGGGCGGAGCCGAAACGACCCAGCTTACAGCTATACGTCTAAATCAAATTCTTTGCGCAGTCTTTCAATCAGGGGGTTCATTTCCTTCATTTTTTCAAATTTTTCGCGGGGGCTGTAGGCATATCGTTTTTCGGAGGTTTCGTTTACGGTGATGTCCAGGTCTATATCGTAATTCTGAAGTTTTTCGCGCAGAAAACCGAGCAGTTCAAATTTTGCCCGTTCCACTTCGGTTTTTATGGTTTGGTTTGGAAATTCAAGGTGAATGATGGAACCGTCCAACCTTGGAATGCCCATCGTCAAGTGTGAAAGGAGGTTAAATTTCCCGTCGATTTCAACATTGGCAGTATATTCAGACCACGCAGCTTTCATATCTTCTTCGGAAAAATCAATGACGGGCAGGTTTTTCGCATCGGGCTGGTTGGCCACCAATTCCTGTTTCATTTCCTGCTTTTTTTGAACGCTTTTCATGGAAAGGGCCGAAACTTTTTTGGCGTTTCTTTCGGCTAAGATCTGTGGGCGTTCAATTACTTTAATCGGTTGTTCGTTGTTAGTTGTCTGTTCTCGGTTGTCGGTTTTAGGTTGTGTGTTCTCAGTGCCAAGCTCTTCGGAAGGTTCGCTAACTTTTCCAACTTCATCTTCAACTTCGACTTCAACTTCAACTTCATCTTCAATTTTATTTAAAGATTGAGGAGAAATGCTTCCTGCGGAAGTTATCTTTTCCGAAGTAATTTTTTCACTTTTAAAATAGGAGGGAGGAATTACGAAACGCTCGTTGTCATTAAACTTTTTTTTTTCGCCCTGAAAAGTAAGGGAAGCAAGCTGCATTAGGCAAAGTTCAACCAAAAGCCTTTGGTTTTGGCTGTTTTTATATTTTAGATCGCAGGTGTTTGCAAGGTCAATGCCGTCAATCAAAAACTGCGTACCCGTTTTTTGCGATTGTTCAAAATACATTGTTTTTACCTGTTCGCCAACTTCCAATAATTCTATGGTTTCTTGGTTTTTGCTCACCAAAAGGTCGCGGAAGTGGGAGGCAAGGCCCATAATAAAATGGTGGCCATCAAATCCTTTGGAAAGAATATCGTTGAAAGTAACCAAAACCTGGGGAATGTTGTTTTCCAAAAGCAAGTCGGTAATCTGAAAATACCATGTGTAATCCAGCACGTTTAGGTTTTCGGTAACGGCTTGACGGGTTAAATTTTTTCCTGCGAAACTAACCACCCTATCAAAAATGGAAAGCGCGTCGCGCAAAGCGCCGTCTGCCTTTTGGGCAATGATGTGCAGGGCGTCGTCTTCAGCTTCTATTCCTTCGGCTTTTGCAACTTCGGCCAAATGCTCTTTTATATCACGGACGCCAATTCTTCTAAAATCGAAAATCTGGCAACGCGAAAGTATGGTTGGGATTATTTTGTGTTTTTCGGTTGTTGCCAAAATGAAAATGGCGTGTTTGGGCGGTTCTTCCAAGGTTTTCAAAAAGGCGTTGAAAGCTGCTGCGGAAAGCATATGCACCTCGTCAATGATATAAACCTTGTAATTTCCAACCTGTGGTGGGATTCTAACTTGGTCTATTAAATTCCGGATATCGTCCACTGAATTGTTGGAAGCCGCATCCAGTTCAAAAATGTTGAAGGCGAAATCCTCATCTTCCTTTTCAGTGCCGTCTTGGTTTATTTTTTTGGCAAGAATACGAGCACAAGTGGTTTTCCCAACACCACGTGGGCCCGTAAAAAGCAATGCTTGGGCAAGATGGTTGTTTTCTATGGCGTTTTCCAAGGTATTGGTAATTGCCTGTTGCCCAACAACGTCTTTAAAAACGGTGGGACGGTACTTTCGGGCTGATACAATGAAGTGTTCCATATTTTTTAGTAGTCAGTATTCAGTGGTCAGTAGTCAGTGACCAAATCAGGGAATATTGACTTGCTAGCAAATATAAAGATGTACAATGGTTTTTTAAAAAATAGCTGTTTGTATTTTCCCATATTTATTAACATTGGAGTACTTTTGCGCAGCAGGCCGCCTTATCGCTGCCGAAGTCAATTCGGGAGAGGAAAGTCCGGACACCATAGGGAAGCATAGCGGCTAACGGCCGTCATCCTCCATAGCTTTTGCGAAGGAGGAGAGGACAAGTGCAACAGAAAGGATGTACAGGTAATGCTGTAGTGAAATCAGGTAAACTCTATGCGGTGAAATGCCACGTAAACCTGTGCTTGAGGGTACCCGCCCGATGCAGGAGGGTAGGCAGATGGAGCGTTTCGGTAACGGAACGCCTAGATAAATGATAAGGCCCCAATGTTAAATTGGGGACAGAACCCGGCTTACAGGCCTGCTTTTTTTTAAAACGAAATTTTAGTTTTCTTCTTCTTTGGCAATACATTCAGCAACCCACTGTTCTGCTTCTTCTAGGCTTTTAAACACTTCAAAAGGCCAATTGTAAAATGATTTTTCGAAGCGCGCATTCTTGAAACAGCTTTCCGTGTAGCAAACAATAGCGAGGCATACCATTTTTGGATATCTGATATTGTAGAGTTCAGGGCTTAGATTTATGGCATGTTGGTTTATACGATTATCAATGTATCCGAAATTTCTATCGAAATAATATTTTCCAAATACCTCGTGGATTTCGGCAACGTGCTCTATTCCAATCAAAACACCTTCCTTTACTGTTGCAACTACGCAATGTTCAGTTAATTCCAAGCGAACGAAATCTAACTCAATGATTTTGTTTGTAAACGACAAATTGGTTTTTATTTAATTAAAAAAACTGAATACGGAACTTCCGTACTTACGGGCTTCAACAAAATGTGGAAATGAGGAAAGATCATTCTGCTTTGCGTGTTCAATAATAAATATTCCTTCGGGTTCTAACAAGGAATTACCGAAAATATCCTCAATCAAATTTTTCAAAACTTCTGAGGTGAACTCATAGGGTGGGTCAGCAAAAATGATGTCGTATTTTCCGGAAGCGTGTTGCAAATACTTGTTTACTTCAGATTTTATTGCGGTAATTGGAAAGGAAAATTCCTCCGAAACTTTGTTGATGTACTGAATGCAACCGTAGTGTGCATCAACAGAAGTTATGTTAGGAACGCCCCGCGAAGCGAATTCAAAACTGATGTTTCCCGTACCACTGAAAAGGTCTAACACCGTAATTTCCTCAAAATAATAGCGAACGCGAAGTATGTTAAAAAGGGCCTCTTTGGCAAAATCAGTCGTTGGGCGAACGGGTAGGTTTTTTGGCGCTGTGAGTCTTCGGCCTTTATATGTGCCTGAAATTATTCGCATTTAAAGTGTGTTTTGTAAAATAAAGTGACGGTGTAGCTTTTCTTCGGAATCAATCTTTATTTGGGAAGTATTTGTTTCAGCAAATTCAATATTGCGAATATAAATGTAGGCAATTTTATAATTATCATCATCTTTTTCAATTTCACCACAAAGTAATACGGGAAGATTTTCTGGGTTCAGGTTTAATTGTTCCATACAGAAAAGTGTGTAATAGATAAAATCTTCAGGGGTTTTATAGGTGTAGCTGTTGCAAAGTTGAAGGTTTCCATTTTTCAAAACGATGCAATCAAAACTGTTTTTTTGAAAGTGGAGGTACATTCTGGGCAACGACTGTTTTTCATTTTCGAGAATAGTTTTTAATAGTATTGTAATGGAATGGAAATAGCTGAAAGAACCGTATTTCTCAAAGAAAAAATTGTTGATGTTCATAAACGGCACATAAACCACAACAATTTCCTGGTTTTCCAAAACATCATGCGACATATAATCATTGGCCAAAATTTTTGAATTGAATTTTAAATATTCGCTTGCCTTTGTTTCGTCAAAAAGAGAAACCGGCACGAGGCTATAAACAGGTGTGGAATAGATAACCGTTACTTCGAAAAAGCTTCCGTTCAAAATATCATTTTTGAACATGATGGATTCAATATCCATTAACAGTTCCTCTGGCGTGGTGCTGTGGTCCAGCGTTTTTTCAGTAAAAAAGACCACTTCAGCACTTTCGGGGTCTGTTACCAAAAAAGAAAGCCCGTTCAAGGAAACTTGAACGGACAGTCTGTTTAATATTGTATTTAGTATGTTACTTTTCTTTTGCAGCATCATAAATTTTTGGCCAGTTTCCGGAAGTATTCACGTCTTCCAAAGAACCTACTTTAATGTCCGGCCCATTAACACCATCTACAGATTGAACTTGCATTTCCTGCGCCAAAAGGTCTTTGTTTAAATCGCCCAACACAACTTTTTTTGAAACTTTGGCTTCAAAAACGGAATAGGTGGCATCGTTCCTTTCTATTCTTCCAGATTTAAGGTCAAACTTAGCATTTACGCCTTCCACAGGTACGTTCATCATTGTTTTGTAGCGGTCTGAATTTTTGAAAAGTGAATCCTTAACGGGAGTAAAGCCCAAGGTATCAATTAACGACTTTTCAATAAAATAACCTTCACTGATTCCGAAAGCCTTGTTTTTGGCAACGTCGGCATAACTTGTGTCGCGTCTTTGTGTGATTGCAAATTTTGCAGTTTCAACAAAATTCACCAAACTATCCCAGTCTCCAGTAAAACGTCCTTTGATTTCCTTGTGAGCAAGCTCTGCGGCCTGAATATCTTTCAAATTCTCAATTACTTTGGCGTAGCGTGCTTCTTTAACTTTGTTGAACTCTACGGGGCCCATAACCGAGTTCCATAATTTCCATCCCAAAAAGATGATGACAATCCAAAGAACAATCTGAATTACTAATTTCATTATTGATAGTGTTTAAGTGTTGATTTACTAAAAGGTCTATCGCAAATCTACAATTTTTTTTTGTTCGTAAAAGTATAATGCGAAAAAATCATACCTATCTTTAAACCCTCATTGATAGCAGCAAATGATGAATGTATCAGAATTTTATAGTTTTTTAAAAAAGGATTTTCCACATAAAACAACCACCAAACAGGATATTGCACTCCAATTGTTGGCCAAATTTGTGTTGAGCACGAACAAAAATGAAACGTTTTTGCTGAAGGGATATGCGGGCACTGGAAAAACCACGATTGTAGGTTCGTTGGTAAAAAATTTGCCGAAAGTAAAAAAACGCTCGGTATTGTTGGCGCCAACGGGAAGGGCGGCAAAAGTTATCAGCAACTATTCAAACAAACAAGCTTTTACAATCCATAAAAAAATATATTTTCCGAAGGTGGAAAAGGGCTCTGTATCCTTCAAGTTGCAGGAAAACAAGCACCGCGACACTATTTTTATTGTGGATGAAGCCTCCATGATTCCAGACATCAATCAAGATTCAAAACTTTATGACAACGGGTCGTTGCTGGATGATTTGATGCAGTACGTTTACAGTGGGAACAACTGTAAATTGTTGTTGATAGGCGATTCGGCGCAGTTGCCACCAGTTCATCTTTCCATAAGTCCCGCACTGGATGCTCGGGTTTTGGAAAACCAATACAACCGCGAAGTAATCCTTCTTGAACTAGATGAAGTGGTTCGTCAACAAAAGGACAGTGGTATTTTGGAGAATGCCACAAAAATCAGGGAGCGTTTGGACGATGAATTGTATGATGCCTTTAAGTTTTCAGGGAAAAATTTTCCGGACGTTATTCGCCCAATAGATGGCCAGGGAATTATGGATGCTATCAATGACAGCTATTCCGCCTTGGGAAATGAAGACACGGTGATTATTGTGCGTTCCAACAAACGAGCAAACCTGTACAACCAAAGCATTCGCGAACGCATTTTGTTTCAGGAATCGGAACTTTCGGCAGGCGATTATTTAATGGTGGTAAAGAACAATTATTTTTGGGTGGACAATACCAGCGAGGCCGGATTTATTGCCAACGGCGATATAGTGGAGGTTTTGGAAATCTTCGCTTTTAAAGAATTTTACGGTTTCCGTTTTGCGGAAGTAAAATTAAGAATGGTGGATTATCCAAATATGAAACCACTGGAAACCGTGCTGCTTTTGGACACACTTACTTCCGAAAGTCCTTCGCTCACTTATGATGAATCCAATAAACTATATCAGGAAGTGATGAAGGATTACGCTTCCGAAAAATCCAAATACAAGAAGTTTTTGGCAGTGAAGAACAACAAATATTTTAATGCGCTGCAAGTGAAATTCAGTTATGCCATAACCTGCCACAAAAGTCAGGGAGGGCAGTGGAACACCGTTTTTGTGGAGCAGCCGTACCTTCCCAACGGGATTGACAAAGAATACCTGCGCTGGTTGTACACTGCCGTTACCCGCGCACAGGAAAAATTATATTTGATAGGTTTTAAGGATGAATTTTTTACGGAATGACAGATGTTCGGTGTTGGATGACCGATGAAGACGAAATTTGTATTTTTATAACTCCTCAACACTTCAACTAAAAAAATGGACACATTCAATATAATCATCAGCATTTTTCTCGGCATCGGCCTTGCGGCGGCGGTTGGGTTCCGTGTGTTTCTGCCTTTATTGGTATTAAGTTTGGCAGGTTTTTATGACGTCATTCCTTTAAACGAAAGCTGGCAATGGGTGGGCAGTCTTACTGCTGTTATCACAATGGGTGTAGCCACTTTGATTGAAATTTTTGGATACTATATTCCGTGGTTGGACAATCTGCTGGACACCATTGCCCTGCCTTTGGCGACTTTAGCCGGAACCGCCGTTATGGTTGCCACAGTTACAGATTTGAGTCCGGTAGTAACTTGGACTTTGGCCATAATTGCCGGTGGGGGGACCGCGGCAGCAATAAAAGGGAAAACTTCAGCGGTGCGCCTAACTTCCAGTACAACCACTGGGGGGCTTGCAAATCCAGTATTGACCACCGTGGAAACGGGTACTTCCGTAGTTATGGCGGTGGCTTCCATCTTTATTCCTATTATAGCTTTTGTCTTGGTTTTGTTTCTGTTTTTTATAATTTTCAGATTTTATAAAAAGCTTCGGAAAAAACGATTGCCACGAACATAATCTTCTTATTTTTGAAATCATTTTAAAAACTTTGTCTTGAAAATAATAGCAATGATTCCCGCGCGCTACGGTGCGTCCCGCTTTCCCGGAAAATTGATGCAGGATTTAGCAGGTAAACCTGTAATTGTTCGAACGTATGAAGCCGCTAAGGCCACAAATCTCTTCAATGAAGTTTATGTGGTTACGGACAGCGACGTGATTTTTCAGGAAATAGAAGCCAATGGCGGAAAGGCCATTATGAGCCAAAAAGAGCACGATTGCGGCAGCGACCGAATTGCCGAGGCCGTTGAAAATATGGATGTGGACATTGTTGTGAACGTGCAGGGCGACGAGCCTTTCACAAGCCGCGAAGGACTAGAAAAAGTTTTGGCCGTGTTCAGCGAACCCGATGCAGACAAAATAGATTTGGCTTCATTAATGACCGAAATCCACGACTGGAAAGAAATCAGCGACCCCAACTGCGTTAAGGTCATTGTTGATAAAGACAATTTTGCGCTTTATTTTTCGCGTTCGCCCATTCCGTATCCGCGCGATAAAAATGTGGATATGCAATACTATAAGCACAAAGGCATTTACGCTTTCAGGAAACGGGCCATTATGGATTTTTACCGTTTGCCGATGCGCTCTTTGGAAGCGGTGGAAAAAATAGAGTGTATTCGATATTTGGAATATGGGAAAAACATTAAAATGGTCATTTCCAACACCACGGGGGTTGAGATAGACACACCGGAGGACTTGGCGAGAGCAAACAAAATATTGAAAGAGAACAAACCCGGCGGGACCGTCAACAATAAGTTCAGGAATTTTCCGATGGTGCCCAAAGTGATTTTTGGCGAAGGATGTTTTGACCAACTTTCATCTATCCTCTCTTCCCAAAAGCAGGAAAAAGCTCCGTTTATATTTTTGGTGGATGACGTTTTTAAAGAAAATACAGCATTTACCGATAGAATAAATCTCCGTTTCAACGATAAATTGGTTTTCGTTTCCGCCGAAAAAGAGCCAACAACTTCACAAGTTGACGATCTGGTGAAAGACATTAAATCTGAATTCACTTATACCCCTGCGGGAATTATAGGCATCGGTGGCGGCACCGTGATGGATATGGCAAAAGCAGTTTCCATAATGCTCATAAGCAAAGGCAGTGCTGCAGACTATCAAGGCTGGGATTTGGTTAAACAGAAAGCGGTTTATCACGTGGGTGTTCCAACTATTTCAGGTACTGGGGCTGAAGTTTCCAGAACCACTGTTTTAACGGGACCCGTCCGAAAATTGGGAATCAACAGCGATTTTACACCTTTTGACCAAGTTATTTTGGATCCCGAATTGACCCAAGGCGTTCCAAAAAACCAATGGTTTTTTACGGGGATGGATTGTTTTATCCATTGTGTGGAATCTTTGAATGGTACCTTTTTAAACGCCTTCAGCCAGAGTTATGGCGAAAAGGCTTATGATTTGTGCATGGAAATATTCTTGGGCGATTCCCTTTCCGAAGAAGAATCGCGCGCCAAATTGATGATGGCCTCTTGGCACGGCGGAATGAGCATTGCCTATTCGCAAGTGGGTGTGGCGCATGCCATGAGCTATGGTCTTGGCTATGTTTTGGGAACCAAGCACGGTGTGGGCAACTGTATCGTTTTTCAGCATTTGGAAGAATTTTATCCCAAAGACGTGGTGCTTTTCAAACAAATGGTGACAAAACATGGGGTGGCAATTCCGAAAGGAATATGTAAAAACCTTTCCGATGGACAGATGGACACAATGATTACCGTGGCTATGGGAATGGTTCCCCTTTGGGAAAATGCGCTTGGAAATAATTGGGAAACCATCATTACCCGCGAGAAACTGAAAGAACTTTATTTAAAAATGTAGTTTCGAGGATTACTTCTTTTATGGGAATCACAAAATTTATTTTTGAGAAATTGATGGGCTGGAAAATTGTGGGATCCTTTGATTCAATAGTTAAAAAAGCAGTCATAATTGTAGTTCCGCATACTAGTTGGCACGATTTCTATCTTGGATTATTTACGCGTAGATTGACAAAAACCCAAGTTAATTACATCGCTAAAAAGGAACTATTTAAATGGCCTTTTGGTTGGTATTTCCGATGGACTGGAGGTGAAATGATAGATCGAACGCCCGGACAGAATAAGGTAGAGGCAATTGCAGAAATCTTTAAAAACAAGGAAGAATTTCGCTTGGCATTGGCGCCGGAAGGCACCAGAAAAAAAGTTTTGGAATGGAAAACAGGTTTCTATTATATCGCTTTGGCTGCAAATGTTCCCATAATCTGCGTTTCTTTTGATTATGGCAAAAAGACAATAACTATTAATGAACCCTTTTACCCAACTGGTGATATTGGTTTGGATATTGAAAAGCTTCGTGCTTATTTTAAAGGAGTGGTCGGCAAAAATGCTGAATCTTCCTAAACTCAAGAAATCATCATTTTTTTACTTATTGGAGATAAATTTTATTCCTCCGAAGATTCTTCCATTGTGTGATAAACATTCTGCACATCATCATCTTCTTCTAGCCTTTCGAGTAGTTTTTCAACATCGGCGGCTTCTTCTTCAGTTAACTTTTTGGTTACTTGCGGAATACGTTCAAAGCCTGAAGAAATAATTTCAATATTATTTTCTTCTAAATAGGCTTGTATTGCTCCAAAGCTTTCAAACGGCGCATAAATCATTACGCCTGGTTCATCTTCATCTTCGTTTCTAAAAATTTCCTCAACGCCGTGGTCTATTAATTCTAATTCTAGCTCTTCTATGTCAAAATCATTGTCTTTCACCCTAAAATTGCACGTATGGTCAAACATAAATACAACGGAGCCTGAAGTTCCTAAGCTACCATTACATTTGTTAAAATTCATTCGTACGTTGGCTACGGTTCTTGTATTATTATCGGTCGCAGTTTCAATAAGTACAGCAATTCCGTGTTGTGCATAACCTTCAAAAAGGATTTCTTTATAATCGCCCAAGCTTTTGTCGCTGGCGCGTTTTATGGCACGTTCCACGTTGTCTTTGGGCATATTCACTGCCTTCGCATTTTGGATAACGGCACGCAACCTGGAATTAGCGGCCGGATCCGGCCCCCCTTCTTTTACTGCCATCACTATGTCTTTCCCAATACGCGTAAAAGCTTTGGACATTGCGGACCAACGCTTCATTTTTCTTGCTTTCCTGAATTCAAAAGCTCTTCCCATACTATTATTGTCTATTGTTATTTATTATTGTTTATTCTTAAAATTGGAAGGGCCAAATATATAAAATTCCAAATTTCAAAACCTAAATTCCAAAAAGAAGACCTTTGGAATTTGGAATTTTATTTTTGGAATTTCTACCCAATGAGTTTATCAATAATTTTCGCCAACTCAAAATCCTTTTCGGTAACGCCATCGGCATCGTGGGTGGAAAGATATATTTCCAGTGAATTGTAAACATTGCTCCATTCAGGGTGATGTTGTAGTTTTTCTGCTTCAAAAGCAATCCGGGTCATTGCTGAAAATGCTTCCTTAAAATCCTCGAATTCAAAAATGGTGTGCAACGCACCTTCCTGATACTCCCAACCTTCAAATTCTTTTAGTTTTTCCTTAATTACTTTTTCTGATAGTGCTTTCATTTTATTAAGACGTTAGATGTTAGACAATAGATGTTAGATTACTGGATGGTTCAAAATTTATTTTATAGATATAATCTCTTCGTTTAGACTACACTCCTCAACAACCTGTGAAACAGAGATTTGATATGGAGCAGGTAGCTTGTTTTTCTTCGGAATAATTGCGTTGTATCGGTCATCATTGCTGTTAAAAACACTTTTAAAGATAGGCATTTTATCGCCCATTTTTGAACTGATTTCCCTAAAAAGGTCTTCGTGATGCACCATATCATTGCTCGCCAAATGAAAAATTCCGCGTAACGAGTGGTTAATTATATAATGAATTTGCTGACAAACTTTGTTAATGGTCGTCGTGGTGATTACCAAATTCGGAAAAACTTCAAACGTGGCTTTATGTCGAATACATTGGCGAAGGTGAAGAATATCTGGTGAATTGATGCCTAAAACCATCGGCAATCTCAAAATTGCGGTTTGCTGCGGAATGTTTTCCAACAATAATTTTTCAATAGAAATCTTGAATTTTCCAACAGCCGTTTCGGAAAGGGTCACATCATTTTCATAAGAAGGATGCTTAAACTTACCGTCAAAAACTTCGGATGATGAAACGTATAACAAGGAACAACTTTGATTGAGTAACGCATAATTGACGATTTGCTGATGCGCTTCAAACTGACTTTTGAAATCCCCATCTATCGCCGATATAATAATCGTCGGTTGGATTTTGTTCAGCAGCAAAAGCATTGAATCTTCTTCAACACAATAATTGTGGAAGACTTGATTTTCTGAAAATGCGCCGTGCTGTTGGCAATAGGTACAATGTACTTCAAAATAGGAGAGGAGCTCTTTGTATAGGGCATTCCCGACGAACCCGCTACCGCCCAAAATCAAAATCCGTTGCTTTTCTTCTCTCTTATACATTAAAATCTTTTTCTTGTTTTTTTTAAAAAATAGACAATTTCGTTTTCGTAGTAAATTGCTCCAAAGCTTGCATTCCCAAATATGAATTTCCTTTTGGGTTCAAGGCAGGTGCCCAAGTTGCAATGGTAAAAAAATGCGGCAATAGTGCCACAATTCCACCGCCAACGCCACTCTTTCCAGGCAGTCCCACTTCGAAGGCAAATTCGCCTGCTTCGTCATAAAAGCCGCATGTAAGCATTATTGCATTAATTCGCTTTGCTTGGCTGGAAGTTAAATGCTGAACATTTTTCAAACATTTTCCCTTATTAGCAAAAATGAAAAAAGCATTCGTAAGTTGCTTACAATCCATTAATATGGAGCATTGGTGGAAATAAAAATCCAAAACATTTTCAACACTGTTGTTTAAATTGCCATAAGCTTTCAAAAGATTTGCCGCAGCGTAATTATTGAAACCTGTAACTCTTTCAGATTCGGCTATTTTGTTGTTGTATGAAATGGTATTATCGTGCGTCAATTCACGAACAAAATTCAAAAAATCTTCTTTCGGATTTTTTAAGTGTGAAAGCAAAACATCAGCAACCACAATAGCTCCCGAATTTATAAGCGGGTTTCTGGGAATTCCATTTTCAAGTTCCAAAAGTGAAAGATGGTTGAAAGGATTGCCCGAAGGTTCTACATCAACGCGCTCCCACAAATCATTACCAACAAGTTGAAAAGCTTTGGCTAGTGATAAAACTTTTGAAATACTTTGGATTGAAAATTTTTCAGAAGCATCCCCAACTGCATAGTTTTCACCAGTATTTAATTGAAGATAAATTCCAAATTTATTTTTTGGAACATTCGCCAATTCCGGAATATAACTGGCGACTTCACCTGTATTTTCCACATTTTTTAGCGAAGTGTGAATCTCTCCTAAAATAGTTTGGTAATCCAGCATTACCCTTTATAAAACGGGGTTTTCACAATAGTTGCCCCAACAGGTTTGTTTCTTATTTGAATAAAAATTTCTGTTCCCGGCGCACTGTTTCCTATAGTTACATAACCCATTCCGATACCTTTATTTAAGGAAGGAGCCATCGTGCCACTGGTAACAATGCCAATATTTTTGCCGTCTTTATCAACAATTTCATAGTCGTGGCGCGGGATGCCGCGTTCGTTCAATTCAAAGCCGATAAGTTTTCTTTTAATGCCTTCTTCTTTTTGCTTTTTCAGGTTTTCTGAATTGACAAAATCTTTAGTGAATTTCGTGATCCAACCCAAACCTGCTTCCAAAGGCGAAGTAGTGTCTGTTATATCATTTCCGTAAAGGCAGAAGCCCATTTCAAGTCGCAAAGTATCGCGGGCGGCCAAACCGATTGGTTTAATGCCGTAATTTTTTCCAGCTTCCATCACTTTGTTCCACACTTGCTCTACTTCGTTGTTTTTGCAGTAAATCTCAAAACCACCGCTTCCGGAGTAACCCGTGGCGCTGATAATTACATGTTCGATTCCTGCAAAATCGGCCACTTTAAAATTGTAGAATTTTATGGCGCTCAAATCTTCGGAAGTCAATGACTGCATCGCTTCAAGAGCTTTCGGCCCTTGAATGGCGAGCAGTGAATAGCCTTCGGAAAGGTTGCGCATAGTGGCGCCCATACTGTTGTGTTTTTCAATCCAAGCCCAATCTTTATCTATGTTTGATGCGTTCACGACCAGTAAATATTCTTCGTCCTTAAGTTTGTAAACAATCAAATCGTCCACAATGCCGCCAATTTCGTTTGGCAAACAGCTATACTGTGCTTGGCCATCCACAAGTTTTGAGGCATCGTTGCTGCTTACTTTTTGTATCAAATCCAGCGCTTTTGGGCCCGTAATTAAAAATTCGCCCATATGCGAAACATCAAAAACGCCCACGCCCTTGCGTACGGTTTCGTGTTCTGCGTTTACGCCTTCGTAGGAAACGGGCATATTGTAGCCTGCAAACGGGACCATTTTGGCACCCAATTGTTCGTGTATATGTGAGAGAGCTGTATTTTTCATCGAATAAAAGATTTTCGCAAATGTATTACAATACCCAAAAGTTAACGAGTGTTTGTGGGGTTTATTTTCAAATTATAAATAGGAAAGTGAAGAATTAAAAGAAACACGAATTCACGAATTATTTTAAAAAAATATTCGTGAATTCGTGGCAAATAATAGATTATCCTTTTTTCAAAAATTCCGCTTTGCTTTGAATTTCAGGTTTTGGGATGTTGTTTTTTTCTAAAAATGAATCGAATTTTTTTCCTTCTTTCTCCTTTATTTCGGCAAATCGCTTTTTTTCATTTGAAAAATTTTCGGAAATCAATTCAAAATTTGCTTGGGAAGCACCAGAAACCTTGTTGAAATTTGATGCTACACTACTGTAAAGATCTGCCATTTTTTCGCGTAATTCTGGGTCGGCGGAAGCTACGTAATTATCGCCAGTCGTGATAACCAGATCTTTCCGAAGATTTTCCAACGCATCATAAAGTTTCTGTGCATCTTTTTTCCCTTTCGGATTGTTTGCAATTAATTCGGAAGCTTTTGCTTGGGTTTCGGTAATTTCATAAACCATATAGGCCAAATCCTCCACCATATCGTAAAGTTTTTTGGTAAGGGCTTCCTGCTCTTTACGTTGTGCCAAAGTGGTAACGGATTTTTCGTCATATTTCACTTCAATGTCTTGAATGAAGGTTTCCTTTCCTTTTGTCATCACAACTTTATACTTTCCAGCAGGAACACGGGGTGCAGTAAAACCACTGTAAGCAAGTGTTTTGGCTTGGGCTACTTTTGGATTTATACCTGTAAAATTCCAAGACACAATGTTTATTCCCTTAGATTTCCCGGGAGTGATGGAAGTTATTCTGTTGCCTTCCATATCCTGAATTTCCATTTCCATTTTTCCGAAGGTGTGGCGTTTTTTCAGATAATAAACTATTCGGGCATCGGTGTTTTTGTTTTCCCCGACGAATTGTGTTTCGGTGCCAAAACTTCCGCTGAAACCACTGTTTTCAGTCATAGTGAAGGGTTTTGTTTCAAAAAAATGAACTTCTTCGTTCAAAATTTCTGGAGTCAATTCACGCAGTGGACTTATATCGTCAATTATAATTACCCCACGGCCGTGAGTGCCCATCACCAAATCATTCGTGCGTTTTTGAAGGTCAATAAAATGTACCGCGACCGGCGGCATATTGTTGGTAAATTGCGACCAATTCTTTCCACCGTCAATTGTGATGTAAAGGCCAAATTCGGTTCCGAGGAAAAGCAAATCCTCGTTCACATAATCTTCTTGAATATTTCTGACGAATGCTTTGGAATCTATATCTTCTGAAATTATTGATTTCCATGTTTTACCGAAATCTTTTGTTTTCAATGCGTAGGGTTTCATATCGCCAGAACTATGGCCTTCAAAAACGGCATAAGCAGTGCCTTTTCCGTGAACACTAGCTTCAATGTGATACACCCAGGTATTTTTAGGAATTCCGACTAGATTTGCGGTAAGATTAGTCCAAGTTTTGCCGCCGTCTGTGGTTAATTGAACGTTTCCGTCATCGGTCCCCACCCAAATAATATTTTGGTCTAAAGGCGATTCGGCAATTGTAAAAATTGTGGTGTATTTTTCTGCACCGCTATTGTCCACAGAGAGTCCGCCGGATTTCGCCTGGTCCTGTTTGGTTTTATCATTGGTGGTCAAATCGGGTGAAATGATGGTCCAACTATCGCCCATATCGTCTGAACGGTGCAGAAACTGACTTCCCATATAAAATCTATCGGGAACGAAGTTGCTCACGGCCATAGGTGAATTCCAATTAAAACGCAGTTCTGGATCTCCTTTTTTGGGTTGCGGCTGAACGGTCGTGGTTCTATTTCGATCTACATCGTAACGCCAAACGTTAGCTGCGCCCTGCATTTCGGAATAGATAATATTTTTTGTGGGATGTTTTAAAACCCTAAAACCATCGCCGTAGCCAACACTGTTCCAATCACGAGCAGTAACGCCTCCAGGAGCGGAGGATGGCCCATACCAACAGCCATTGTCCTGCAAACCACCGTAAACATTATAAGGTTCGGCATCATCTGTACTAATTTGATAAAATTGTGAAAGCGGCAGGTCTTCAACAATTTCAAAGGTGGAACCGCCATTCCACGAACGATATACACCGCCATCTGTTGCAGCATAAATAACATCGCTATTATTTATATCGAAAACAATGTCGTGAATATCACTGTGCATATTTCCGAGATTTTTAAATGTTTTTCCGCCATCACGACTGATAGAGCCTGTTAGACCACCTTTCATAACAATGTCTGGATTTTTTGGGTCAACGGTAATTCTCGAAAAGTAAAACGGACGAACTGTTAAACCGAAATCACTGTTCAAATGCTCCCAGGAATTTCCTGCGTCTTTTGATTTCCAAAGACCGTTTGTGTTTTTTTCTCCTGTTTCAATAACTGCGTAAATTATTTTGCTATTGCTTGGCGCCATTGCAATTCCTATTCTACCCAGTTTTCCGGTTGGAAGGTCTTTGGTCAATTTGTTCCATGTTTTTCCGCCATCGGTAGATTTGTAAATGGCGCTATTTTCGCCTCCGGAATTGAATCCCCAAGCCGTTCTTCTGAATTGCCACATAGAAACGAGCAGAACATTTGGATTGTTTGGGTCCATCAAAATATCTGAAACGCCTGTTGAGGGGCCCACGTAAAGATTTTTGTTCCAAGTTTTTCCGCCATCGGTGGTTTTATATACGCCGCGATCTTCGCTGTCGCTCCACAATGCGCCCAAAACACCCACGTAAACTTCATCTGTATTGTTCGGATTTATAACGATGGATGAAATTCTTTCAGAATTTTCAAAACCTGGAATTTCTTTCCAATTGTTTCCGCCATCGGTACTTTTATATAATCCATTTCCTACTGAAACCGAATTTCGCGTCCAAGTTTCACCAGTACCAACCCAAATAACTTCATCGGGGTTTTTTGGATCCAGTTTTACAACTCCAATGGATTGGGCGTGTTCATCAAAAATAGGGGCGAAGGTGGCGCCACCGTCCCCAGATTTCCAAACGCCACCACCAGCGGCACCCACGTAGAGGATGCGTGCATTTGTGGGGTGATTTTCTATGTCGTTTACACGGCCACTCATTAGGGCAGGACCGATGTGCCGGGCTTTCATATTTCCGAAAAGTTCTTTTCCTTTTAATGAAGTTTCCTGGGCTTGAATGAAGGTTAATGATGAAACGATTGCGAGAAATGTAAAGATGGACGTTTTCATTAGGGTTGGTTTTTGGTTATACTTTTGAAAGGGCGGAAATTATATTGAAAAAAAAATCCCCGAACGAGCAGGGATTTTTTGTAATAAATAGTTGTTATTCCTTTTTCACTGAATCGGTTGCAGGAGCTGGAAATACAAACATCGACTCGTCAATTTTAGGGTTTAGCACCACTTCTTTTAATTGAATTGCTTGTCCGCCCATAGATAGTGCGAAAGGAAAATACAATCCGTCAACTTCCTGATAATCGCTCATCGTGCTAACGTTCATCTGGCCTTTCATTGGACCTTGTTTCAATTCAGTTTCCGTAACAATTGGCACATAGGTTTCTGGGTCAAAATAATAGTACGAAACGTTAGGTTGTTCCACACCATCAACCATTACTGGCGATTGCGTAAGTTTTATTTTATATGTTTCGGTACCGTCTTTGGTTTCTTTCCCCATATATTCCACGCTATAGCCTTTTTCTTTATAGTTCAAAAAAGGAGAAGGGAAATCTTTTATCTCTTTCTTCATATTTTCAGTGGTTTCGGCATCGCTTTTTTCGGGCTGCATGGTCATAAAGTTGGTGGTCCACATGGTGTTTCCGTCAAAAGCAATTTGGGTAATATCCTGCCCTTGAAAATTAATTTTGACCAATTGTTTTCCATCTTTGGTTTGATAGATTTCCACCGGAATTTCCATTCCCTGCGTATTTGCAGTGGCCGTCATTTTTAATCCGTCCAGTTTTCCCCATGCTGCTTTTCCACCGGTATTTTCAAAATAGTTATTGATAATCTCGTCCGCAGTCTGTGCAGATACGGGAGCAATGGCTGTTAATAAAAAAGCGATGATAAGTGTTTTCAAGATTTTCATAAATGATTTTTTAAGTTTTGGTAAATATAAGTCTTACTCACATAAAATAAGTTACAGGCAAAATATTTTTTAGGGGGTTTCCATAAGAGGTATCTTTACAGAATAGAATTTACTGAAATGAAAGTCGGGAAGATTTCCACATTCCGCAAATGGATTATACAAGATAAATAAATTTTTTAAACTATGAATTTTCACACTCGCAAATGGATAAAGCCAGAAGATTTAAACCCCAACGAAACCCTTTTCGGCGGAAGATTGCTGGAATGGATTGACGAGGAAGCGGCGCTATACTCTATTATTCAACTTGAAAACCCACGAACGGTTACTAAATTTATGAGCGAAATTAATTTTAGGAGCTCCGCAAAAAAGGGGGATATTATTGAAATTGGTTTGGAAGTAAGCAAATTTGGAAAAACTTCACTCACGCTTTCCTGCGAAGTGCGAAACAAAATGACGCGGGAAGTGATTATAAGCATAGACAAAATTACGATGGTAAGTTTGGACGAAGCGGGCAACCCTTCGCCGCACGGAAAGACCGAAACAGAATACGTTAAGGACCGTTTGCAGCAATAGTTTTAAGCCAATGCTTGAATATCCTTCCCTGTTGGCAATTCAAAAATCTCCAAATCGAAATAGGGGATGGCGGCCAGCAAATGGTCAAAAATATCCGCTTGAATATGTTCGTAATTCACCCAGCGTTTGTCTTTGCTGAAACAAAATATTTCAATCGGGATTCCTTTATCTGTAGGAGCTAAATGGCGCACCATTAAAAACAAATCTTTATTGATGGCAGAGTTTTCATTTAAAAAAGCATCGGTATAATAGCGGAAAACGCCGAGGTTTGTTTGGTTTCGGCCGTTTATCAATAATTCTTTGTCAATTTCGTTTTTCTTGTTGAATTTGTCCACGTCTTTTTGGCGATGTTCCAAATATGGTTTAATCAGTTGAATTTTCTTTAACCTTTCAACATCTTCCGCAGAGAGAAAACGGATGGAAGATTGTTTAATAAAAATGGAACGTTTTATTCTTCTGCCGTCGCTTTCCTGCATTCCGCGCCAGTTTTGGAAGGAATCGGCAATCAGGCTGTAAGTGGGAATGGTTGTAAAAGTATTGTCCCAATTCTGCACGCGAACCGTGGCGAGGTTTATTTCGGTAACGTAACCATCTGCGCCAAATTTGCTAAAGGTAATCCAGTCGCCAATGCGCACTATATCGTTCACCGAAACCTGAATGCTCGCCACAAAACCGAGAATGGTATCTTTAAAAATCAATAGGGTTACGGCAGATGCCGCGCCAAGTGTGGTAAGGCTTACCACGGAAAAACCCGTGAGAAGTTGGATAATCCAAAAAATACCAATTCCCCACGCAAAAATCATCATTACCTGTACGTAGCTTTCCATCGGTTTGTCCTTAAACCGTTCACTTTCCTCAAGGAAATTACGGGTGCTTCGCAAAATACTCCTGAAAATATACACAAAGAGTATTACCGAAAAAACCTTTATAGCCACCAACAATAAGTTTGTAAGCAATGGCGATTCAATAAAAATGATTGGAATTAAATTCCACAAAACGACTAAAGGCAAAATGTGTGCAACAAACCGTGGGAAGTTGCTTTTCGCCAAATAATCATCAAAAGTGTTTGTAGTTTTGTCGCTGAAGGCTTTGAAGGCTTCAACAATAAATTTTCTGAAAACAACGTCAAAGATGAAAACACTTGCAAAGACTATAATACAGTTTACAACAATGTTAAGAAAAATGGCCCATTGCAAGGTCATTCCCTCGTTAACAAGGTATTCCTGAAGCAGACAACTGTATTGCTGGAGTGTTTCTTTGTTCATTTATAGATATTTTCGTTCCACATAAAAAGGACCGAAGGGGAGCACCGAACACATAACGACGATGAATAAATCGGCAACGGACCACTGCAGTTTTTTGAACAGGTAGATTGCGCCACCCACATAGAGCACGAACAAAACGCCGTGCGCCATTCCCACCATCTGTGGCATATGCCAAATATATTTTAACGGCATAGCAATTCCCAAAAGGACGAGAAATGAAATAGCCTCCAATGTGCTTATCAATCTGAATGATTTTACTGAAAGTTCCATAGTTTTTATATTCTTTTTTACCTGCTGGCAGAATTCGCAAAGATACATGTTGTAGACTGCCCCACTAAACTTTAAGATTTATTTATACGAAGAATTCTTTTGCGAAGAATCACTATCTTTAAAAGAAAAAAGTTTATGATTTCATTAATGCAGTCGCCATCCGAGACTATTCAAAATTCCCTTGAAACCTATTACGAAGGATTTCTAAAAATGCTTCCTCGGGTTGCCTTGGCCATTTTGGTAATAATTTTGGGCATTTTACTGGCCCAGTTGCTCACCAATTTTTACAAACGCCGTTTCCAACAAAAATCTGAAGACCCTTTGATGTCTAAATTTTTGGCGAAGGCAATAAAAATAATTTTGATTTTAATAGCCATAATGATCGCCCTACGTGTGGCAGGTCTGGACGGAATTGCAACTGGACTCTTAACCGCCGTTGGCGGGGGTGCCATCATTTTGGGTTTCGCATTTCAGGATATAGGGAAGAATTTTTTGGCGGGAATCATCCTTGCTTTCAATAGACCTTTCAATATAAACGACACGATTAAAATTGACAATATCTTCGGAAAGGTGAAGGAGTTGAGTTTTCGTTATTCGCACATAAAAACTTTTGACGGCCGCGATATTTACATTCCCAATAGTGATGTACTCACCAAACCCGTTGAAAACTATACCGCAGATGGGTTTTATAGGGTAGATTTTACCGTGGGAATTGGTTATGAGGATGATATTGAGGCTGCCAAAAAAGTAATTCAAGATATTTTAGATGCAAACAAAGAAATAATCCGTGACGCCGACCACGAAAATTTTGTGATTGAAGATGAGCTTGCTGCCAGTACAGTGAATTTAAAAGTCTTTTTTTGGGTAGATACAGTTGATTATCGCAGGGCTTCGCGAGTTTTAAGAGGTTTGATCATCAAACAAGTAAAAGAAGCTTTGGCCGCAAAAGATTTCAATCTTCCATCTGATGTGGTTGAGCTGAAACTTTATAAAAACACTCCCGAAATTCCTTTCAAATTCAGCGGAAATGCCGAAAAAGAACTTCCAAAGAAGGAATAGGTAATTTTCAATCACACGGCAGTGGAACATTCAGAGTTTTGTAGCTCCAGTTTTTTCGGAAGCTGAAATGCCACCATTCCGTGCGGATGGTATTGAAACCAAATTTCCGCATTCCTTCAAAAAGCAGTTTTCGATGGGCGAGTATTTCTTTTGAAAAATTGTAATAATCAATATGCGCTTCCCTTCCGAAGTAATCGTAATCGCTGCCCATTTCTATATAACAACCGTCCAAGGTTTCCAAAGTAATATCTACCGCTGCGCCTTTGTTGTGAATTGAGCCATTGCCATAAGGATTGCCAACATAGGTTGGTCGAGGGATTTTTGCCCACATCTTTTTTTGAACGTCTAAAGGTCTATAACAATCATAGACTTTTATGCGGTATCCTTTTTCGCAGAAATATTGGTTGGCCTGTAAAAGTGCTTCTGCAACTTCGGGTCGCAATAGGCAAACGGGACAGTCATAAAGTGTTTCGCCTATAAAATTGTATGGAGTGGCATAACGTATTTGATAGCTGAATTCCGTTGAAAGTTCATTGAGATTTACTAGAGGGTCCTGCGGTTTTTCCTGCCTGCCGGCAGTCACGGCTTCGGAAGAAAAGCTGAAGAACAGCAATGTGATAAAGAGTATTTGCAAAAACTTCATTCTTCAAATTTAAGCAGAATTTAATAACATTCGCTTTGGCTATTTGTAACTTTGGGAAAAACGAAAAACTATGAATAATTTAGGAAACAAATCCGCACTGGTTACTGGCGGTACTAAAGGAATAGGATACGGAATAGCCGAAGCATTACTGAAAGAAGGCATTAACGTGGCCATAACCGGAAGAACAAAAGCAACGGCTGAAGAAGTCGCCAAACAACTAAACTCCCAAGGGAATGATAGGGCACAGGCCATTGGTTTGGAAGCCGATGTGCGCAGTTATGAAAGCCAAGAAAAAGCGGTTAGCGAAGCCGTTGATAAGTTTGGTTCATTAGATATTGTTATTGCAAATGCGGGGCTTGGCCACTTTGGCTCCGTTGAAGATATAAGTATTGAGCAATGGAAGGAAACCATAGATACAAACCTTTCGGGACCATTCTATTCGTTGAAAGCGAGCGTTGACCAATTGAAGAAAAACAAGGGCTATTTTATAACTATATCCAGCTTGGCGGGCACTAATTTCTTTAAGGGAGGAAGTGCTTACAACGCCAGTAAATTTGGCTTGACTGGTTTCACCCAGGCCGCAATGCTCGATTTGCGCGATCACGGAATAAAAATAAGTACAATTATGCCAGGTTCGGTTTCCACGCATTTTGCAGGGCACGAGCCTAATGAAAAGGATGCGTGGAAAATTCAGAAAGAAGACATTGGAAAATTGGTTGTTGATTTATTGAAAATGAACCCGCGCACACTGCCAAGCAAAATTGAGGTGCGACCAACAATGCCTCCTTCTAAATAAGGTATTGGGCATTAGGAATATGAATATTTGAGATTCTTATTCTTTTATGATGATGAGAAAAAAAAAGGCGGTTCATCTTTAAGATGAACCGCCTTTACCATAGTTATTTACTTTCTTTTTAGTTGGCAGAAAGCAAGGCCAAGAATTTATCAAGGTTTGGCAAGATTACAATGCGCGTTCTTCTATTGGTTGCGCGGCCTTCCTTGGAATCGTTTTCTGTTAGTGGATGAAAACTGCTTCGTCCAGCTGCTATCAACTTTTCAGGAGCTACACCGTACTTATCTTGCAATGTGCGGATAACGGCACTGGAACGTTCAACGCTCAATTCCCAATTGTCTTTAACATAGGCACCTGGCTTTACGGTCTGGCTATCTGTGTGGCCTTCAACCATTACCTCCAGTGCAGGTTCGCTGTTTATTACCTTGGCAAGACGCTCTAAAAGCGGATTTGCTTTTGGGTTAACACGAGCACTTCCAGAATTGAACAATAATTTGTCAGAAATGGTAATCATTACTACCGTTTCATCAATATCAATCTTGATGTCATCTTCTTCGCCTTCGCCAACTAAACTGTTGTCTAGGTTTTTCTTAAGATTGTGGGAAACGATCAGATTCATTGAATCTTTAAGAGTTCTTGCCTGTGCCAATTCTTGGGGATCTACATTGGCGAGGGCTTTCCTCATATTCTCTTTGTCATTTTCTGAAACCACGACGCCTTCAATCTCTTGCAAGCGGTTATTGTTGCTATCAGTCAACGATTGGATCTTTGAATTGTAGCTAGCAACGCGCTCTTCAATCTTGGCGTATTTGGCTTCAATTTCTTCTTTTTCAAACTGGGTTTTAGTTAATGTAGAGCGGGTATCGTTGTATTGATTTTCCAGTTCTACATACTTCTTTTTCGATACGCAGGAGGTCGCAATCAATGCGCCCGCAAGCATGGTTAGTGCAATAACTTTTTTCATAATACTAAGTTTTTAAAGGTTTGTTAAGCAAATATAACTGCCATACACACCAAAAAATTAGTTAATGGATGCTATTGTTTTGTTAAATGAAGTTTAACTGAACCAATCAAACACATAGCCCAACAGTACATAAAGTATTATGAAAACAACGATGGTGCCAATGCAGCCGCACTTGCCGCCGCCAATTTTCTTGGCGCCCCAGCCGGCGAGTAAAATTCTGAGTAATTTTTTCATGGCTTAATGTTTAAGGTTGATTATTTAATTGTCACTTTCTTTTTTGTTATCGCCAGAACTTTTATCGATAGAAGGTTTTACCCACTCTTTGGAAGATTCTTCGCGTGGCTCCATTCGCAGTTTGTTCTTTCCAAAATCCAAGGTTCGGATTGGGAAAGGAATGTTGATGCCAGCCTCGTCAAAGTTTTTCTTGATGAGTTTTATGGCCTTATGCTGGGCTTCCAACTTTGGTTTTGGCTTTTGGCTTTGGATCCAAAATCGTGTTATGAAGTTGATGGAGCTGTCCCCGAATTCAGTAAAAAAGAACTCTATTCCTTCATCTTGATTTTGCTCAAAATTTTCAGAAATTATTTTTAGAACCAGATCCTCCACTTTTTGAAGATCGCTTTCATAGCCTACACCACAACTTACGGAAATCCTGGAGCGCTCCGTCCAGGAATAATTGGTGAAGGGGTTTTCCACAAATATTTTATTCGGAATGATTACGTAATCATTATCGGGTTGGCGAATCGTAACATTTCTTAAATCTATCTCTTCCACGTAACCACTTTTTCCCTGTGCGTCAATAAAATCCCCGATGCGCACTTTTGGTTGAAAGGAGAGCATAAAGCCCGAAACGGTATTGCTCAAAGTACCTTGCAAAGCAAACCCAATGGCCAGTCCCATTACACCCGCACCAGCCAATACCGAGGTAAGCACTTTGTCTAGTTGCATAACTCCAAGGGCAACAAAAAAGCCTATAAGTATAACAATGGTATAAATTAATTTTGACATTACCTGTTTGATGGACTCATCGCTTATTTTCCTAAAAAGGACTTTATGGGAAAGCTTTTTCAAACCTTTTGCTAGAAAGTAAAAGACAACCATAACGAGTATGGCAACTGCCAGGTTTGGCAATTTTAGAATTATGGCGTCCAGCCAGCCGTCAAGCTTGTCCCATAAACTTGTAATTGAGTCTTCCACCGAAAATTTTTCTGTTGTCATATAAAGGAGTTTATAATAAAGTTGAAAGCATAAATGTACCTAAAACCCATAAAATAATGGAAAGTACACCCCCGATAAAAAAGAAATGTTTGAACTTGTAAAAGCCCATTCCGTAAATCAAAGTGTTGGTTTGATAGCCCATCGGTGTGAAAAAACTAAAATTGGCGCCAAACAAAACAGATAGAATAAAGGGTTTCATAGAAAGGTCCAACCCAACTGCAACTGCTATGGCAATGGGTGTCATTATAATTGCGGTTGCATTGTTGCTCACCACGCTGCTCATTAACATCGTTATCAAGAAGATAAGCCCAATAACTATTAGGTTTGATTGCCCGCTTAAAATGTTTAATAAATGGTCCGAAATCCACTTGTCTGCACCGGTATTGTTCATTGCAACGCCCAGCGGAATCATTCCTGCAAGTAGAAAAATTACCTGCCAGTTTATGCGATGGTACACATCATTCAAATCTAAACATCGGGTTAACAACAATAGACAGACACCAGTTATTGCACTTATTAAAATGGATAAAATTCCGCTTGCAGCCAATCCAATGACAAGCAGCAGTATTGCGAAGGAGATGGTTCTCTTTGTGATGTTTACTGATGGCTTGGTTTTGTGTTCCCTTAAAATTGCCACATTCTCCATTTCGTAAAGTTGGTTAATTTCGTTTTTGGGAATTTCCACCAACAACCTGTCCCCAGGCTTTAAGGTTATTTGTTCTATGTTTTTCCGAACCAAGCGCTCTTCGGTGTTCCTGATGTTTCTTCGTTTTTTTATCGCGATGGGCAAAGCATTGTGAAAGGTTTGTTTTCTGAGTTGTTTCAATGTTTTTCCAATCAGGATGGAACCGGGTAAAATCAATAGTTCCACAAACCCCAGTTCGTCCTGTTTCTTTACGCTTTCACCTTCTTCCTCGTTTTCTGTTTCCAGTCTCTTTTTGTCTTTTTCCTGTGTTTTATGAATGCTCAAGTCTTTGGCATCGTTCAGTTTTGCAAGGGTTTCAATATCGCACATCAAAACCAATTTGTCGTTTGCCTTTAATGTAATATAACGGCCTGGGGCGTTGGTTATCTGTTTGTTCCGTGTAAGTTTTAATATTGAAATTTCAGGATTGGTATAAAGAAAAGTGTCTTCAATGTTTTTGTCAATCAATTGAGAATTTTTGCTGATTGTTACTGTTGTAATGTAATTTTCCAAATTGTATGCCTCTTGCAGGTTTTCTTTGGAATCATTCGGAAGCCATCTTGAAGTAATCGTTACTACAATTATGCCTACAATTAAGAAGATTACCCCGAAGGAAGAAAATTCAAAAAAACTGAATCGTTCCGCTCCCAAATCTTTTGCAACTGAGTTAACAATAAGGTTGGTTGAAGTTCCCATCAACGTGCAACTTCCCCCTAATATACCAGCAAAAGAGATGGGCAAAAGCAGTTTGGATTGCGGCAGGTTGAAGCGTTTGGCTAATTCTGCAATAATTTTTATAAATACAATCACAACCGCCGTAGTATTTATGAATGCTGAAATACCGCCCGTTATAAACATAAAAATAGGTAGCAAGAGAAATAGCGGAAGAATATGAAGGTTTTTTAGAAAACGAGTCAATGATGCTATTACACCGTTGTCTTCGAGCGCCAGCGCAATAATCATCAAAGAGAGTACTGTGATAGTTGCGGTATTTGAAAATCCGGAAATTGCTTCTTCTGGTTTCACCAAACCAGTCAAGGCTAGGGAAGCAATAATTAACATCGCTATTTTATCTACGGAAAAGACTTCAAAAGCAAAGAGGATAATGGTAATGAACAGAATAGAAAAAACGAGAATTATTTCTGTGGTCATTTGGATGGATGGTTGATCTTATAAAGATAACCGCAGAAATAAAACCCGTTCCTAAGAATTTCATAAAATATTGGCGGCGCCAATATTTTTAACATTTTGTGTTTAGCCTAAATACTTCTTCAATATGTGGCTTTTTGAAGTTTGGCGCAAACGGCGGATTGCCTTTTCACGGATTTGGCGCACACGCTCGCGGCTCAAATCAAAAGTATCGCCTATTTCTTGCAGCGTCATTGGCGGTTGGCCACAAAGACCAAAATTTAGTTTCACGACGTCTGCTTCGCGGGGCGCCAAAGTATCCAGCGCACGGTTTATTTCAATACGAAGTGATTCGTGCATCAAATTTTTGTCTGGGTTTGGGCTTTCACCTGAACTCAAAACATCATATAGGTTGTTGTCGTTTTCACCTTCTTGGAATGGCGCGTCCATGGAAAGACTTCGCGTTGAATTTTTAAGTGAACTTTTCACTTTGGCCTCACTAAAATCCAGTTCTTGGGCTATTTCAGAAGCCGTGGGAATACGCTGAAATTTTTGTTCCAAATGAATGGAAGCTTTTTTTATTTTATTGATGTCGCCAATTTTGTTCAACGGCAAACGCACTACGCGCGATTGTTCCGCAATGGCTTGCAGAATGGCTTGTCTTATCCACCAAACTGCGTAGGAAATAAATTTAAAACCTCTTGTTTCGTCAAATCGTTTAGCGGCTTTTACCAAACCTACGTTTCCTTCATTAATAAGATCGGGAAGACTGAGGCCTTGGTTTTGATATTGTTTTGCCACGGAAATCACAAATCGCAAATTTGCCCTGCTCAGTTTGTTTAAAGCTTCCTGATCTCCTTCACGAATACGCTGTGCCAACTCTACTTCTTCTTCGGCCGTTATCAAATCTATCTTGCTAACATCCTGTAAATAACTGTTTAAAGATTTGGTTTCCCGGTTGGTTACCTGCTTCGTGATTTTAAGTTGTCTCATATATTTTTTATGTTTTTTAAATAACACGGCATAGTAAGACATTTTAAGGGATTTTCCAAATAGTTAACACAACTTGTTAAAATTTGATAGCTAAATAATTTTTTACTTACTTTAAGGGAAAAAATAAGATGAAAAATAAAAAAGCCCTTCTATTTATAATTGGTTGCGTGTTTCAGATCAGTGTTTATGCCCAAAAACCAACGGAAGTTCCAAAACCAAGTGAAAAACCAATTGATTTAACCAATCCTGCCGATATAATAATTTATATTGTTTTGCCTCTGTGTGCTGTTCTGCTCTTTTTCCTATGGAAATCAAAGCAAAAGAATAAAAAAATATAATTTTTTGGGACAATTGAAATTTATAACCAATTGAATACTACTTTTGGTGCAATTATTGTTACAAGGTTTTGAAAATTTAAAGCTATGAAGAAGACATTCTTACTAATTGGTTTTTTCGTTCTATCAGGAGCTGCTTTTGCGCAAATTGATTTGCCGAACAATTCTGTAAAGTTCGATTCTTCCCAATCAAATGTGGACAGCCCCACAGGTTTTGAGATTCCCGCAGTTAAAGCTCCTTCAATCTCAAACAACAAAAATCCAAACACCCCCAATAATTCCGATTTGGGAAAGGAAAAGGAAAAACAGATAGACATGCAAAATGGGGATGGTTTGCTTACATACACTGGCACGAACAAAGCCCCAAAATACTTTTCAAAAGATAAAGAAGAAAAACCCGAATACGGCAAGGATCAATATTTGGGCGATTTTAAAACAACGGCAAAAACAGCCACTATTATGTACCGCGACCACGAGTTTGTGGATGGCGATATGATACGTGTTTATGTAAATGGCGATATTGTGATTCCACAAGCAAGACTGGAAGGCAGCTTTCGTGGGTTTGATCTTCCGCTAAAAGTTGGCTTTAATAAAATAGATTTTGAAGCCTTAAACCAAGGTTCTTCCGGTCCCAACACTGCGCAATTGAATATCTACGACGAAATTGGCAATCTGCTCGCTTCTTACGAATGGAATCTTTTGACTGGGAACAAAGCCACTGCTATTTTGGTAAAACAATAATTTATATTTGATTCTTTAATTTTTCTTCTCCGTTAAACTTCCCTTAATAATCCTTCATATTCTTAAAAATTCTTTTGAAGGTCTGTAATTTTATGAAAAATTGCAGCCATATGAATGTTTCCGAACAAATTCTCCAAATCCTTAAAAATGTAGGCGTAACCCAAATTTGGGGTGTAACCGGCGATGCTCTCAATACTTTTACAGATGCCCTCCGCGATGATGATGATATAAAATGGATTGCCGTGCGCCATGAAGAAAATGGTGCGTTTGCAGCAGGAGCCGAAGCGCAAATGACAAACAATCTCGCCGTATGCGCTGGCACCGTTGGGCCAGGAACACTTCACCTTATAAATGGCTTGTACAATGCCAAAAAAGAACGCGTTCCCGTGCTTGCTATCAGCGGGCAAGTGGCGCGCGTAAATATGGGGACCAACTATTTTCAGGAAGTGGGCCTCACCAAAATTTTTGACGACGTTTGTGCCTACCAAGCTGTAATCCGTTCTGCGGAAGAAGCGCCCAGGGTTGTGTTGCGCGCCATTCAGATTGCGTTGGAGCAACGCGCAGTGGTCCGTGTGGAAATTCCTGTGGATATTGCAAAGGAAGAAGCAAACGGAAAACACTATATGCATCCCGTATTTCGTGGAAATGCTGTTTTGGTTCCTTCCGACGAAGATGTGAATAAAATAGCAAATGCAATAAACGAAGCCGAAAATATTACTATTCTCGCTGGCGCTGGCTGCCGTAATAGTAGGGAACAGGTCTTGGCGCTCTCAGAAAAAATAAAAGCCCCAATTGTACATACCCTGCGCTCTTCCGATGTGATCCATAACGACGATAAGAATGCGGTTGGTCTGACGGGGCTCATCGGGAATCCATCGGGTTATCACGCCGTGATGAAAGCGGATTTGCTGTTGATGCTGGGGACCGATTTTCCATACAGCAATTTTTTGCCAGACGATGTTAAAATCATTCAAGTTGACAAACGCATTGAAAACATTGGTAATCGCGTGAAAGTGGACATAGGTGTACAGGGCGATTGTTTGGCGACCCTTCAAAAACTGGATGCGAAAATTCTTCCGAAGAAAAATTCTGAATTTTTGGATAAATTGGTTGAAAGTTTCAACAAATGGAAGGAACATAAAAGGGACAACAGCAGTTTAAAGATGGACGAAGAACCTTTGCATCCCCAACTTTTTATGAATGTTTTGAACAAAAAGGCTTCGGACGATGCTTGTTTTACCGTTGATGTGGGCGAGAGCGCCATTTGGGTGGCACACCATTTAACGCTTTACGGAAAGAGAAGATTATTGGGCTCATTTAATCACGGCTCCATGTCGGTTGGCTTTCCAGCTGCTATGGGAATTCAATCCGTAAATCCCGGTAGGCAGGTTTGGGCAATTGTTGGCGACGGCGCTTTTGGGATGTGCATGAACGATTTTATTACCGCAGTTCGATACAATTGGCCTGTTAAAATTTTGGTTTACAACAACAGCCAGCTCGGTTTCGTGAAAATTGAAATGGAAGAAGCTGGCTACGCGATGGCAGATGAGGCACTCCAGCTTCAAAACCCAAATTTCGCCGAATATGCCAAACTCTGCGGTGGTGATGGAATAAGGGTAGAACACGCCGCCGATATTGAAGGGGCAATAGAAATGGCAATTGCTTCCCCCAAACCTTTTATAATAGATGCCGTAACCACCCCGGGAGAGCTTTCGTTACCGCCACATATAACTATAGAAGAGGCTTGGGGTTTCGGAAAATCTAAAGTGAGGGAAATCCTGCTGGCCGTTACAGGCGAAACGGAACAAAAGAAAAATTTGATGGACGAGATTAAGGCGTTCTTTCACAATTCAAAATAATTCAAAATATAAATTTTTCAAAATGAGAGAAGCAATACAGTTTACGTTTATAGCCTTGGGAATAATTGCAATAATAACTTGTACCGTCATTTGGCCAGTTTATGGTTTTTCAATTTTAGGCGTTTTGATTTTCGGAATTGGCATTTATGATCTGTTTCAGAAAGAACATTCCATCCTAAGAAATTTCCCGGTTTTGGGACATATGCGGTTTTTGTTGGAAATGATCGGGCCCGAACTTCACCAATACTTTGTAGAAAGTGACACCGATGGAAAACCGATTGACAGAAATCACAGAACTTATGTTTATGGTCGGGCCAAGTTGGGGAAGGAAACCCATCCCTTTGGGACTGAACTGAACGTTGAGGAAGAAAACTTTAAATGGATGAAACACAGTATTTATCCAACGCCAATGTTAGCAGAGCCGCCACGGGTACTTATAGGAGGGCCAGATTGCAAACAACAATACAGTGCCAGTCTTTTTAATATTTCTGCTATGAGTTTTGGAGCGTTGAGCAAAAATGCCGTGATGGCTTTGAATCTTGGCGCAAAAGCAGGAAATTTTTTTCACGATACTGGCGAAGGTGGAATTTCGGAATACCACTTAAAAGGGGGTGATTTGGTTTATGAAGTGGGTACAGGTTATTTTGGATGCCGTACAGATGACGGAAACTTTTCCCCAGAAAAATTTAAGGAAAAAGCCGCCTTGCCATCGGTAAAGATGATTGAAATAAAAATATCACAGGGTGCCAAGCCAGGCCATGGTGGTGTTTTGCCAGCAGTAAAGAACAATGACGAAATTGCGGAAATTAGAGGAATAAAACCACATATAGACGTTATTTCCCCACCGGGCCATACTGCGTTCAGCGATGCCGAAGGTTTGCTCCGGTTTGTGAAACAAATGCGCGACCTGAGCGATGGAAAACCAATTGGATTTAAACTCTGTATTGGAAGCAAGCAAGAGTTCATTGACATTTGCGAAAAAATGCTGGAAACTGGAATAAAACCAGACTTCATAACCGTTGATGGTTCCGAAGGCGGCACGGGAGCGGCCCCGATTGATTTTACAAACTATGTTGGAATGCCATGGGAAAAGGGGCTCGTTTTTGTGGTTGACACTTTGAACGGTTTTGATTTAAAGAAAGACATCAAAGTGATTACTGCCACGAAGATATTTACTGCTTTTGATATCTTTAAAGCCTTGTCCATCGGAGCTGATGTCTGCAATTCCGCACGGGGAATGATGCTCGCCTTGGGTTGTATTCAAGCCTTGAAATGCGATACCAATAAATGCCCTACGGGAATTACTACCCATAATCCCAGTTTGGTTCGAGGGCTTGTTGTCGAGGACAAATGGAAGCGGGTACAAAACTATCACGCTAGGACCTTAAATAGTTTTTTGGAACTTTTTGCCGCAGCTGGCTGCAAAACTCTTTCAGATTTGAATAGAAGTTATATCTTTAAGCAAATAGAAACAGATATTAAATGCTATGAAGAGATTTATCCTCCGGTTTTTGAAGGGCAATTTCTTCAGAAGTCAAGTTTGTGAAACTAACCATTAACAATTATTATCATGAAAAAAGTACTGATTACCCTAGATTATAACCCCAATTCCGAAAAAGTTGTGAACATGGGATATGAACTTGCACAATTGATGCAAGCCGAAGTCTGTTTGTTTCACGTGCTGGCCGAAGTGCGTTATTACGGAATGCAATACGAACCTTTTATGGGCTATGAAGGATATGCCTTTCCGGTGGATTATAAAATTCAAGAGGAATTTGTGAAGGTGGCGCAGGATTATCTTGACAAAACTAAAACACATTTAAAAGGTGACAATATTTCAACTCGTATGGAAGAAGGTGATACTGCAAAAAAGATTTTGGAATACGCCGAAGAGTGGAAAGCAGATTTAATTGTAATGGGAGCGCACAGTCATGGTACTTTGGAAAAGATATTCTTGGGTACAGTAGCTTCGAGTGTTTTGGAGCGCACAAAAATTCCTGTTTATATGATTCCAACGGGTGAAAAATAGGAGAGAAGTGATTAATAATGATGCAAATGTCGAAGGACTGTATGACGTAAGACTTAGGACAAAAAATCTTAATTATTTTACTTTAAAATTAGTGGGAATATAAAATGGAGACATCTTATATCTTACGTCTTTTAGTCTTATGTCAGATTAAACTAAATTAGACTTACTGGGATGGTACTATATAATGAAACCTAAATATCAATACCTTTACAAAAATAAAATATGGCTTTAAGCAATAACGATATAATGAAAAAACTTCGCGTAGCCCATAAACTGCGTGATGAGGATATTGTGAAAATATGTTCGTTGGTTGATTTTGCAGTAACAAAAAGCGAACTTGGCGCCATTTTCAGAAATGAAAACCACGAGAAATATATGGAATGCGGTGATCAATTTCTTCGCAATTTTTTAAATGGGTTGGTAATTCATCTGCGCGGACCGATGCCAGAAAAGAAAGCGCAACCGCCAAAGGCCATACCGAAAGCCAAGCCGTATCCACTTTCGAAAAATAAACCAAATCCAAAAAAATAAAAAAGCTGGATCAAATTTCTTCAATCCAGCCTCAGTTGTTTTCGGTCTTTATTTGTTTCAATAAACGTATCTGCATGTTTTTCTGATTGTGGGATCTTCAAACAAGTGTTGGTTTCCGTTTAGGTAATTCAACGTGTGCTGTCTTTGCGATCCGCATTTAATCCGATTTTGAATGTTTCGTAAGGTTTTCATAGTTAATTTGATTTTTTGGTTAAAGTGAAAGGACTTATTTATAGCGCCTTTTCATATTCCAAGTATAAGCTTTGGAATCGAGGGGTCTGTGAATGTTTTCGTTACTGTTTAATGTTCTCATGATTTTTAAATTTTAATTGTTTAAGTTTTAATTTATTAGCGAAACCTTCTTTTCAAATTCCAAGAATAGGCTTTAGAGGTTTTCATTTTTTCTGTTAATTGATTGCTATTTAAAGTTCTCATTGTAAATTAATTTTTTGGGTTATACTTAAAAGACGCAAGAACTTTTATTTTGTTACAGTACTATGTAATGCAAGGTATTAGTTTAACGAAAGATTAACATTTATGAATTCTGTAGGAACTCAATTTCGATTGAAAGTAGGCACGTGATTAATCGCGCGCCTACCGTTGATTTGGAATATATGTGTTTAACATACCATTAACCGTGAATGCTTTGCCAAAGAGTTGTAGGGTAGGGGCTTTAGCCATATATTTGCACTTTGAATTTTTTGTATCCCAAATTGAAATGAACACCGTTAGAAAAACCGAAACCAATAAATTAAAGCGCGCCCATTTGTATTATAAATACACTGGGTTTTACTCTTTTGTGGGACAAACTCTTAAAAAGGCCATCATCCCGTTATTTCTGATTATTGCGGCCCTTATTGTTTTGGACCTTTATGTGATTGATTTCAGTAATCTTTTCACTTATATCACCGAAACCTATGCACCTCTAAACATTTTGCTGGTCTTTCTTGCTTCGGAATCATTGTTGGGGCTCGTTCCGCCGGAAATATTCATAGCTTGGAGTGATAAGATGCCAGAACCACTTCTTTATTTGACGCTTTTGGCAACTCTTTCCTATTTGGGTGGAATTATTTCTTACTTCATCGGAAAATGGATTTTTACCATTCCACGGGTTTATGATTATATGGAAGGCAAGATGAAGAAACACCTTAAACAAATCCGCAAATGGGGTGGTTTCCTGATTGTGGTTGGCGCACTTTTGCCAATTCCGTATTCTATGACCAGTATGGCTGCTGGAATGATTCATTATAAATTCAGTAACTATTTATTGTTTGGGTTACTTCGGTTTGTTCGGTTTTATCTTTATGCCATTGCCATATTCAGTTTGCTGTAGTACATTTGTTTTGCCGAAGCGGTTTGCTTTGGAAGAAATAACTTTTCACTTTAAAACAGCACCATCTCTTCAATGAAGAAAGACCCCTACGCCGCATTACGATTTCGGGAGTTTAATATATTTCTTTTGGTGCGGTTTGCTATGGTGTTTGCGTGGAGCATGCAATTTGTGGTCATAGAGTGGGAAGTTTATAGCATTACCAAAAATCCGCTTTCTTTGGGAATCATTGGTTTGATGGAGGTTATTCCTGCAGTTTCCATGGCGCTTTTTGCAGGACATATAGTGGATCAACACGAAAAACGCGGACTTCTTTTTAAATGTATTTTTGGGTTTTCAGTTGTGAGCCTTGGCCTTTTCTTGCTTACTTGGCCACGGGTGGTTGGCGATATTTCCACTAATACCGTGCTTTACGCTGTTTATTTCTTGGTTTTTCTTGGCGGGATTGTTCGGGCGTTCTTGGGCCCCACTATTTTTTCGCTTTTTTCTTTATTAGTTCCTAAAAAAATATATCCCAATGCCGCAACTTGGAGCAGCTCGGTTTGGCAGATGGGCTCTGTTGTTGGACCTGCAACGGGAGGTTTCTTTATCCATTGGATTGGCGTTCATTGGTCCATGTGCTTTGTGTTTGCGTTTTCGCTGATGGCTTTGTTGCTGTTGCTTCAAATTCCGAAGAAGCCAATTATGAACCCAAATATTGGCGAACCTATAATGAAAAGTTTAAAGGAAGGGATAAAATTTGTAAAAAACACGCGGGTAATTTTGGGGGCCATTACGCTCGATATGTTTGCAGTTCTTTTTGGTGGTGCTGTGGCGCTCTTGCCCATTTACGCACAGGACATTCTTAAAGTGGGTCCTGAAGGTTTTGGAATATTGCGTGCCGCTCCCGCTGTTGGCGCATTGCTGATTATGTTTACTTCGGCATATTTTCCACTTAACAAAAATGCAGGGTATAAACTGCTTACCGCCATTTTTGGGTTTGGGATTTGTATAATTATTTTTGGGGTTTCCACTTGGTTTTGGCTTTCTGTAATTGCACTCTTTTTAAGCGGGGTTACCGATGGAATTTCAGTAATTATCCGCCAGACTATTTTGCAACTTCGCACGCCGGACCATATGCGCGGGCGTGTAGCTTCCGTTAATTCAATGTTTGTAGGTTCTTCCAATGAGCTGGGTGCTTTTGAGAGTGGGCTCACAGCTAAATTGATGGGAACTGTTACCGCCGTTGTTTTTGGCGGCGGAATGACGATACTTACCGTGCTCGGAACAGGAGCATTTTTCCCCAAACTTCGGAAGTTGGATTTGCGGAAGGATTTGGAGGAGCATGAGCGGGAATAATTTTGGGATTTGTGAATTTGGGAATCGTTATTATTAAGAAAGTTGCTACTTTCTTATACTCTCAACGCCCCTCGAAATCCTCTCCCAGCATAATAAGATTCCGCCCCGTTGTGATAAGTGAAGACAGTATCATAACGAAAATCCCCAAAAATGGCACCGCCAAGTTTTCTGATGTTTTTCGGAGTTTTTAACCAACTGGAGGTTTTGGTGTCATATTTTCCTAATTTTTGCAGATTTCTATATTCTTCCTCTGTTAAAAGTTCAATACCCATTTCCGCAGCCATATTCATGGCGCTGTTTTTAGGCTTGTGTTCTTTTCTTGCTATCAGAGCCTCGTTGTCATAACAAAAGCTTCGGCGAACTTTGGGGCTTTCTTCGGAACAATCACAGAAAATATATATGTTTGTTTTTTCATTAAAGCCAACAACATCTGGTTCTCCTCCGGTTTCTTCCATTTGGTGGAGCGACCAAAGTTTTTCGGAACTGGCTTCAAGTTTTTCCTGAACTTTGGACCATTCGATCCCCGAGTGTCGTTTTGTGTTTTTTTCAAAACGGGTTTTCAATATTTTCAGCAATTCTTCGCACTGCTTCGGGGTAAGTACTTTTTTACTTGCTCTTTGCATAACGGATAATCTAAATTGCTTGATTTGTATTCATCCTTTGGTTATTATACAACTTGTATATGCACAAACATTTAGAACGTGATTTTTATTGTTTTCTTCCTTCAATGATTTGCGCTGCCCTTTCGGATGCCTTTTCTATACTATTCGTTAAATTTTCCTTGCTAAGTACAGAATAGATGTTGCTCTTTTCCAAATCTTTCAAAACATTATCATTTACGCCAGATAGTATAATGTCGGTGTTCTGGTCTGCGAATTTTTTGATTATTTCTATCAGCCTATAAATACCAGTTGCATCGATAAATGGAACATGGCGCATCCTCAAGATCAGTACTTTTGGCCTATCCTGCAGCCGGCTCATGGTATCTTGAAATGTTTGTGTTGCCCCGAAAAACAATGGCCCGTGTATTTCATACATTGTTACCCCTTTAGGCAAAACAGGCAGTTCGTCCTCGAATAATTCCTCAGGATTGTCATTATTCGAAAAAAGATCGGTTGCCAGTTGAACGGTGGTGTTGTCGCTCATTCTTTTCATTAAAACAAAGCTGGAAAGTACGATTCCAATTTCAATGGCAATCACCAAATCGAAAATGACGGTAAGAAAAAACGTGACCAACAATATCATCACATCGGATTTATTACCTTTTAATAAGGACCGGAATTGCCTCCATTCGCTCATATGATATGCCACTACGATAAGGATACCCGCCAGACACGCCATCGGGATCAATTTTGCATAGGGGGCAAGTAGCAACATAATGATCAAGAGCACAAGTGCGTGGACTATTCCGGCAATGGGTGTGCGTCCGCCATTCTTAACATTTGTTGCGGTTCTTGCAATTGCGCCTGTGGCAGGAATTCCGCCGAACATTGATGAAAAGCAATTGGCAACCCCTTGTGCCACTAGCTCTGCATTGGAACGATGCCGACCCCCGATCATACCATCACTTACCACAGCTGACAGCAGGGATTCTATACCTCCAAGTATGGCGATGGCAAAAGCTGGCTGGATCAGTTTTTGAACTGTTGCAAAGTTTATATGCGGAAATTGGGGCATTGAAAGATTGCTTGGAATTTCGCCAAATACCGTCTCTATTGTAGCTACGGGAATATCGAAAAAGTAAACTGCCAAAGTGCTCAAAAGGATGGCCACAATGGAACCGGGTATCTTTTTGCTTATCCGGTGAAAGTTAAACGCCAATAGGATGGTGCCAGTTGCAATGGCAACAGCGGCCCAATTGATACTGCTAAAATGCAAGGCGTAAACCTTCCATTTCTCGATAAAGTCGGCAGGTACAGTTTCAATGGAAAGTCCGAAGAAATCTTTAATTTGGGAAGAAAAAATGATTATCGCAATCCCACTGGTAAACCCAACAATAAGAGGATGGGGAATAAATTTTAATAGGTTGCCCAGTCGCGCGAGCCCCATTGCAATCAATATAATTCCCGCCATGAAGGTGGCAATGATAAGCCCATCTACCCCAAACTCCTGCACAACGGCATAGACAATAACAATAAAGGCGCCCGTGGGACCTCCAATTTGAACGCGGCTGCCGCCAAGGACAGAGATTACCAGCCCCGCAACAATGGCAGTGATCAATCCTTTGTCTGGCGATACGCCTGAGGCAATTGCAAACGCAATGGCCAAGGGTAGTGCCACAATACCAACAATCAATCCCGCTATTAAATCCTTTCGAAATTGCTCCTTGCTAATTCCTTTTTTTAAAATTGTGAATAACTTGGGTGTGAATTGGGATTCTTTCATAGCATGCAACGCAGCCTTCAATTCAAAGAATAATTTTCGGCACGTATCAGTTTAAGATCGGCAAAGATATTTAAAATGCGCCATAATCTATGCCTATTTAAAAAGCAAATTCACATTCAAATATGAGAAATGAAACCTCCGATAAAATATATAATACATTTTTTAAGGACTTTAAATTTCAACAGCGACCACAATATTCAAATTTCGCATTGCCAAATTTTTTTAAATTGTTTCTTCCCTATTAATTTCAAACAAGACTTAACTATCAGATTCATAAAAGCTCCAAAAATATTTTTGATGTAGAACAAATTGAATCCACTACAATCTTGTATCTGGGTAGAGATGGTCTATATGCTTCAAAACAGTATCGCGTGCTTCTTCTCTTATCTTTATATTCTCAAAACCGGGATAGATATTTTTATACTGAACGGTTTCCCCTTTATCATTCTTTCCTTGCAAATCGTACCTGAAAATCACTTTGGTCCCTAATGGTGCATAATAATAGACAATCCAGGCATCAGATTCTCTCAAACCAATACAGCCATTGGAAGAAGCTTTTTCCAAAGTTGCCAAGTTTGTCGTGGGATGGATAAGTTGGCCGAGGCTACGGCCATTTATAGCAGGTTCCAACCATGGAATAGCGGGCAGAGAGGTCAGTTTTCCATCATCACGATATGTTTTTTTATATTTATGGTTATTCACGGGATTCATATATGTGGGGTTTTTATTTACCCTGATTATTTCACCTATTCCGGGCATTGTCCTCATATCTACCTCTCTTTTGGCCATAGCCAAATACCTTTTGCTGTTTTTTCCAACCCTCACGGGAAACTTATATATTTCTTTTCCATCCTGAATGATCCGAAGCCTGAATTCTGGAATATTTAAATCTAGATATGTGTTGTCTAATTGCACTTTCAGTTGCTGCGTTTGCAAAGAATCTGGAATAACCAAAACCTGATCCTTTTGCAAAGCTATCAACGATTTGGGATCTTCATTAAAAACTCCTTTATCCATTAAGTAATAATAATCTGTATGGGCCAAAGTGTCCAAAATCCAATTGTTGTGATGCACAATAATATACTCGTCAATAGGATAATTGAAGTTTTGGTTATGTTCTGCAACAATACTATCCATCCATTTAAAATAGGAGTGAATCTGCACATCTTTATTGATTACTATTTCAATTGGGATTGATGTTTCAGCTTGTTTTAAACTATCAGTTTGAACTAAGCCATTTTCGTTATTTGAATTCTCTTCAACTCTATTGATTTTATTGTTGTTTATGCAACCGATAAACACGAAAGAGAGAATAAGTAGAAATATATTTTTCATAATTATTTCAGCACATTTTTTTAAAAAAAAGAAAACTATAAAAAATAAACACATTTGGCAATGACATCGGTCAGTATAAGAATTCATTTTGGTATTTTTTTCAAACTGATATTCATCATTTTTTTGCTATAGCGAACAAGTTTAAAAATAAGTTTTAAGCGAGCTTTCTAAAGGAAAACAACATTTATAGAATGAATTTGAGAAGACAATTCAAATCGTGTTAAAAGAAAATATCCCGTGCATATAATGCAGGATTACGTGAATTGGGCACATAATGTTTCTTACTTTTGAGAAAATATTAAAAATGAACAAAGCCATCTACATTGCCACAACAGAACCTGACAGCGGCAAGTCTATTGTCTCTTTGGGACTGATGCAATCGCTATTGGGGAAGGCAGCAAAAGTAGGCTATTTTAGGCCTATTATTGACGATGTAAAACCAGGAGAAATAGACAACCATATCAACACAGTTTCAACCTATTTCAATTTGGATATCAAGTTTGAAGACGCATACGCTTTTAGCCGAAGCGAGGTAATTCGGAAAACAAATGAAAACAAAGACGATGAAATCATTAGTAGGATTATTGAAAAGTACAAAGCCCTTGAAGCGCGTTTCGATTTTGTATTGATAGAAGGCACTGGTTTTACTGGCGAAGGATCCATTAAAGAATTTGATATTAATGTGCTAATTGCTAAGAATCTAGGTGTGCCTGCTATTATTCTGGCCAGTGGCATTGGCAAAACATTGGAAGAGTTTGTTGGAAGGTTACAAATGGCTTTTGATTCTTTTAAAGATAAAGGTGTTGAGGTTTTGGCTGTTATCGCCAATAAAGTAGAACCAAGAAATCAGGCATTAGTGATTTCTGAATTGGAAAAATACTTGCCTTCAGAAGTAATTGTAAGTGCAATTCCGCTAAATCCTATTTTGGCAAATCCCTCCATTAAGGAAATAGTGGACACCTTAGACGCAAAGGTGCTTTTTGGCGAAGCCTATATTAACAATCAAGCTGGAAATTATAGTGTGGGCGCAATGCAACTGCATAACTATCTCCTTCATTTAAAAGAAAATGCCTTGGTAATTACACCCGGTGACAGAGCCGATATTATTTTAGGAGCCTTGCAGGCAAACATTTCTGGCAACTACCCATCTATATCCGGGATCGTGCTTACAGCTGGTTTGGTGCCCGAAGATTCAATTATTAAACTCATTGAAGGACTTTCAGATGTTGTTCCGATTATTTCAGTAAAAGGAGGGACATTTTCTGTTACCAATAGTCTCGGAAGCATAAAATCGCAGATTTATGCCGAGAATACGGAAAAGATAACTACCTCCATTAAGGACTTTGAAAAGTATGTAAAAGTAGATGCGCTGATAGAACGTCTCATTACGTTCAAAACAAACGGAATTACGCCTCGAATGTTCCAGTATAACTTATTTCAAAAAGCAAAATCCAACAAAAAGCACATTGTTCTGCCCGAAGGATTGGATGAACGCATTTTAAGAGCCACAAAACGACTGATTGAACTGGATGCTATGAAAATCACATTACTTGGAGATAAAAAACAAATAGAAGAAAAAATAACTTCGCTTGATATTGCGCTGGATTTAAACAAAATTAACATTATAAACCCCAGTGAATCCGTTCATTTTGATTCTTATGCAGAAACTCTTTATGAACTTCGTAAACATAAGAATGTCAATCTTGCAATGGCTAAAGATTTAATGGAAGACGTGTCCTACTTTGGGACAATGATGGTTTTTAAAGGCGATGCGGATGGTATGGTTTCCGGCGCCGAACATACCACGCAACACACCATAGTTCCAGCACTTCAATTTATAAAAACCAAACCTGAAGCTTCCATCGTTTCTTCTGTGTTTTTTATGCTTTTGGAAGATCGCGTTTCTGTGTATGGAGATTGTGCAATAAATCCAAATCCTACAGCAGAACAATTAGCTGAAATCGCCATTTCGTCTGCAGCTACCAGTTTGGCTTTTGGGATTGAACCTAAAATTGCGATGTTATCCTATTCTTCAGGAGCCTCGGGTGTTGGGGCAGATGTGGAAAGGGTGCGAAAAGCAACAGAAATTGTCAGGACAAAAAGGCCCGATCTAAAAGTGGAGGGCCCTATTCAATACGATGCTGCGGTGGACATTGCCGTCGGTAAATTGAAAATGCCAAATTCTGAAGTTGCAGGACAAGCCAATGTGTTTATTTTTCCCGATCTCAATACGGGAAACAACACTTACAAGGCAGTGCAGCGAGAAACCAAAGCATTGGCCATTGGCCCGATAATTCAAGGCTTAAACAAACCCGTTAACGATTTAAGCCGAGGCTGCACCATAGACGATATTTTTAATACCGTTATTGTTACCGCAATTCAGGCACAAGATTCATAAACCGATGATTTTTATAAACAAAATAAAACACGAGGATATGGACAAAATGATATAGGACTTAGGACTAAATGACATAGGACGTAGGACTGAATAAAAGGCAATAATTACAATAACATTAGTCCTATGTCCTACGTCTTACCGTCTTAAGTCCTTTCTAAATATGCATCAAATTAACAATTGGCAATCCTTCTAGCCATCCAAAAGAAAAAGATAATAAAATGAATATATTGATAATCAATTCGGGAAGCTCTTCCATAAAATTTCAGTTAATAGAAATGCCTTCCGAAGTATTGATATGTAGTGGATTAGTAGAGCGCATTGGTCATAAAGATGCTGTTCTAAATTATAAAACAAAATCTACTTCCCTTCAGCAAACAGATAACATAGAGACGCACAATCAAGGACTGCACAAAATCGTGGAAGTACTGCTTGATCCTGAAAAAGGGGTTATTGAGAACACAAATGAAATAGAGGTGGTTGGCCATCGCGTTGTACATGGCGGAAATTCATTTTCAAATACCACGTTAATCACTGCCGAAGTTAAGCAAGAGATCCAAAAGTATGCTACTTTGGCACCGCTTCATAATCCTGGTAATCTTGAAGGTATTCTTGTTGCTGAAGAATTTTTTCCTTTGGCAAAACAAGTTGCGGTTTTCGATACAGCTTTTCATCAAACCATTCCGGAAAAAGCCAAAAAGTATGCAATTCCCAACAAGCTTTACGAAGAACAAGGTATTCAGGTCTATGGTTTCCACGGCACGAGCCACCAATATGTTTCTGAAAAAGCGATTGAATATTTAGGGCTCAAAACTTCCAAAATCATTTCCATTCATTTGGGCAATGGTTGCAGTATGACTGCGGTTGTAGATGGTAAGAGCATAGATAACAGTTTAGGGTTTACACCTTCAAATGGTTTAATAATGGGCTCCAGAAGTGGCGATATAGACCAGGGCATAATTTTCTATTTGGTCAAAAATTTAGGCTACAGTCTGGATGAGGTGAAAGATCTGCTCACAAATAAAAGCGGAATGTTGGGCCTTACCGGATTCGCCGATTTAAGGGATATTGAGGCTGAAGCTGGGAAGGGAAATAGAAATTGCATTCTCGCTTTATCGATGAACGCTTATCGTATTAAAAAATATATTGGTGCTTATGCTTCCGCTATGAACGGTTTGGACGCCATTGTTTTCACCGCCGGAATTGGCGAAAATTCAAGTGTGATACGAAAACTTGTGTGTACAGATATGGATTTCTTCGGAATTGATTTGGATGAAGCCAAAAACGAATCAAAAGCCAAAGATTTACGGGAAATCAACACTACAACTTCCAAAGTAAAAATTTTGGTCATCCCTACAAATGAAGAACTGGAGATTGCAAAACAAGCCTTTCAGTTGCTTAATTAATTTCTTCTTTCTCTACTGCTATTGCTGTCCTGACATAAAAACGGCAAGAACTTCCCGACCTAGAAATAGCATAAATATTAGTAAGATAATTCTTCAGGCTCTCATTGTTTTCCAATTTAATTCCGCAAAGTAAATGGATGGGAAAGAAATTTTGGATGACCCAGATCATTTTGAGTAAGCTTCATTTTAATTAGCTTTGAAATAAATTAAACTTCAAAAAAGGAGTTTATAAACTATTTTGTAATGAAGGTAAGTTGGAAAAAAATAATCGTCATTTTAATTGTTTTAATTATATCCATTTTTGGATTCCTGACTTGGTTTAAATACACATATTCCATGGGAATTGCGGAGCCTTTTGAGGTCAATAGCCCTCTATTGGAGCAAAAAATATTAATAGCCACACAGAGCAGTGAATTCAAAGATAAAGTTGTTGACGGCTTAGTTGAGAGATTAAAAGATAGGTCTATTTATTTAAAAGTTATTGATATATCATCCTTGCCAAAAATTGAGGATGATGATTTTACAGCCATTGTCGTGCTCCATAACTGGGAGCTGCAAAAGCCACCTGAGGTTATAGAACAGTTTTTAAAACAATCAAAAAATACTGAAAAGATTGTGGTGTTGGCAACTTCTGGAGGAAGCGATACGTCCATGGAGGGCATCGAAGGCATAAGTGGCGAATCTATAATTAGTGAAATCCCAGAAAAGGCAGATCAACTTATGTCTAAATTAGAACAATTGTTAAAATGAAATTCAATCATTTAAAATTGTAAAGACAAGAAATTTTACTGCTTTCAGTAGGCCTTCAATGAAAGAGTATTCGTTAAACAATTGGAACCCAGAAAATCTCCTTACCCTTTAGAGCTAGGGTAAGGAGATTTTCGGCAACAAGATGCTTCTCCATTATTCGCGTTATTAAATAATTGATTTCGGAAATTTTTTCAAAATGACTTGGGTCATTTTAAATATCGATGTAAAATTGAACCTTTGAATAGTTTATTTTAAAGAAATTATACAATGGAAAAACAAGTTTTATACAACGACAATATGCATTTTGAACACCAAAAGTGGAAAGGAGAGATTGCTTTTTGGAAAGACGAATTAAAATCCTTCAACATAAGGTTGAATGAACTTATAACACGTTGGGCAAATAAAGAAGTGCTCGCTCAAATTGGGCATTACCAAAATCAGTTTATCGTTCACGGGGGTGTTATTGAAGATTTGCTTGAAACCATCGAACAACACGAAACGCGCATGGCCGTACAAAGCCAAGCGGGCACAGATGTGCTGGATACACAATTGTCCAAAACGCACATTGAGTTTAGAGATCAAATGGAAACGCAAAGAGAGATATACGCCGAACTTAAAAAGAGTTTTTTTAGGTTTCTTGAAAAATATTTGTAGCCTTTTATACATTTTTTGGCTTTCCACTTAAAAAAGATCAATAAGTATTTTAAAAATATTTAGAATTTCTTATCTTTTGATCAGGTTCACATATTAACGCGGTTAGAAAAGTAAACTTAAGAAAGCTCATATTTTTTGAGTATCAATAAAAGTGAGATTGAATTCCACGAGTGTTATATTGTGTAAATTCTAAGGAAGAAGATTTTCTAATCTCGTTTTTTACTAGTAAATTTCTTGTTTCTTATTAAGGATAAACATTCTTTTGGTTTCAAATAAAGACTATAAATATGATTGATAAAATAGGGGTACTAGGTTTAGGGAAAGTGGGGAGTCTTGTTGCTACCTTACTAAGTTCAAAATATGTAGTAGAAGGTATGGACCAGGCTGAACCTGATGCTGCATTTCCTTTTAAAATGGTAAAAGGAGATGTTTCCAAAGACGAATCCATTCGCGAATTTCTTAAAAACAAGCAAGCTGTAGTTTCTTGTTTGCCTTATTTTCTCAATATAAAAATAGCCCAAACAGCAGCCGATATGGGCGTGCATTACTTTGATTTAACTGAAGATGTGCCCACACTGAACACTATTCGTAAAATGTCAAAAAACAGCAAAGCCGTTTTGGCTCCACAATGCGGTTTGGCACCCGGATTTATCGGAATATTAGGTGCCGGATTGTATTCCCAGTTTTCTGAAATTCGATCTGTGAAACTAAGGGTAGGGGCATTACCTCTGCACCCTATGGGGCAATTGGGATATAGTTTCACCTGGAGTGCCGAAGGGGTTATCAATGAATACCTCAATGATCCATAATAGTCAGCGTAAAATGGTAAGTTCTCTGGATGATGTAGAATCGATCAACATAAACGGACGCCTATATGAGGCTTTCTCTACTTCAGGCGGGTTGGGAACCATGTGCGAAACTTTAGATGGTAAAGTGGATACCCTAAATTATAAAACCATGAGATATCCGGGACATAGGGACGCCATTAAATTGTTGCTTTACGATCTACAGTTAAAAAACGATCGAAAGTTGGCAAAAGAAATCTTAAACAATGCCTTGCCTCTGGTAGATGAAGATATTGTATTGGTTTATGCCGCTGTGGAAGGAAAGATAAAAGGCAGCTTGAGAAGAAAAGAATTTAGCGAATCTTACCGCAGAATAAATTTGGATGGTAAAGATTGGCGAGCCATAAGCTGGACCACCGCATGCAGTATTTCAACTGTAGTAGATCTTGTTTCTGAAGGAAAATTAAAAAACAAAGGTTTTATTAAGCAGGAAGACATTCCGCTGGATATGTTTTTACAATCGCATTTCGGATCTATGTATGAAACATACAAAGACCCGAAATAAATCGGAAAAGAGTTTTAATAACGCGTTAAATCTGTGATTTATAGTTTTATGATATTTACAAAAAGGAAAAACAGTGAAAATAATCTCTTGGAATATTAATGGAATAAGAGCAATAACGAAAAAGGATTTTTTTGAGGACATCAATAAAATGAATCCAGACATCTTGTGCCTTCAAGAAACAAAAGCTCAAGACGGGGAAGTGGTAAAAGCCTTATCCCAATTGAGTAATTTTCATCAATATTATAATTCTGCCACGAGAAAGGGCTATTCAGGAGTTGCCGTGCTATCCAAGGTAAAACCAATAGCTGTTACTTATGATATGGGGATCGAAGAACACGATCAAGAAGGTCGTGTTTTATGTGCGGAATTTGATAAGTTCTATTTGGTAAACGTCTATGTTCCTAATTCCGGACAAGAATTGGACAGGCTTGATTACCGAAAAACATGGGATGCAGATTTTCTCAATTATTTAAAATATTTGGAGAAAGCGAAACCCGTTATTGTCTGTGGCGACTTTAATGTAGCCCATCAGCCCATTGACCTTAAAAATGATAAAGCCAATTATAACAAGACTGCCGGCTACACTCAAATAGAAATTGACGGAATGGATAACTTCATCAAAGCTGGATTTATAGATTCTTTTAGATACTATCATCCCGATGAAGTTGCCTATACGTTTTGGAGCTATCGGTTTAAGTCCAGAGAGAGGAACACGGGTTGGAGGATCGATTATTTTTTGGTTAGTAAGTCATTGATTGGTAAAATAAAGTCTGTTGAAGTATTACCCGAATATTATGGCTCAGACCATTGTCCCATTCGGCTTGAGCTTGTGTTGTAAGTTGCGATTATTTTACCCTCTTTTTTCCGATCTCAGATTTCGAAAATTCACCCAAAGCTAGCAAAACATTGCAATCGTAGGCATTGAAAATTGGGGATTTCCGCCTTTTAGGCAAGATGACGATTTAAAAAAAGCATTAAAGGAAGTTGAAGCTATTCCATTTAAGATTTTACTTTCCCACGATCCTTCCCATTGGGATGCATAAGTTGCCCAATATACAAATATAGCCCTTACGCTTTCTGGCCATACCCATGGAATGCAGGCTGGGATCAATTTTATGGGGAAACAATGGAGCCCCATAAAATATAAATACAAACGTTGGGCTGGATTGTACTTCCCTATAAAAACCCACGCTATTGTCAAGCACATTTGCTTTTGTCCTTTTTACTTTTAATGGAATGGGCAAAACCAAAAAACCCTGCTAATTTTATGATTAGCAGGGTTTTGATGTGGAATGGTACTTCTTTTTGTGACCTGGCCGGGGCTCGAACCCGGGACCACCTCCTTAAAAGGGAGGTGCTCTACCAACTGAGCTACCAGGTCTTCCTTTTTAATACTTGCCAGCCTTTCGGTAGGCGGGTGCAAATATACTATCATTAAATTTATTTTTCAAAACGAAAATCAATTAAATTTGATAAAAATTCAAAACAGTTGACAAACAGTCGTTCGCGGTTGTGTTTTTTGTTTAAAAAATAGTTTTGGATGGAGAATCGGTAAAATATTGGAGTTTGTTCGGTTCTTTTAAGATTAAATAATTGTACTTTGATTGTTATGAAAATAGTCCTGATTGGTTATATGGGAAGCGGAAAATCTGCAGTAGGCAAAAAACTCGCTGCTGTTTTGGGACTTTCTTTTAAAGATATGGATACTGAAATTGAGAGAAATGAAGGGGTTTCCATTCCAAATTTATTTTCAGAAAAGGGGGAAATCCATTTTAGAAAAATAGAAAATGAAATTTTAAAGAAAATCCTTTCTCGGCCTGAGGGCTTCGTTTTAGCAACTGGTGGCGGCACGCCTTGTTATGCTGACTCAATGGATTTTTTAACCAAGCAGAAAGATGTTGTTTCAATATATTTAAAAACCCCGCTAGACGTTTTAACAACGAGATTATTTTCAGAAAAAGAAAATAGGCCTTTATTGAAACATCTCAAAACAGAGGAAGAGCTCAATGATTTCATCAGAAAACATCTTTTTGAAAGAGCATTTTATTACAATCAAGCAGGGCTTATTATTGAAAATGGAGGAGGAAGTGTCAGCGAAACCGTCGAAAAAATAATCTTGAAATTATTCTAAAACTGCTCTGTCGTTATTCTTTTCAAAAATCACGGAAACATTTTCATTTATGGATGTTGAAAGTGAAATTCCTTTAAAATCGGCTTTCACTGGATATTTTTTGTGGTTTCTGTCCACAAGCACCGCGGTTTTGAATTGCTTCAACGGTACTTCCAAAAAATGTTTTACGCCATAAATCAAGGTGGTTCCAGAGTGCATCACATCATCTACCAGCAAAAGTGATTTGTTTTTGAAATCTTCAGCTTTTAAAGAAGTTTTTATTTCGTTGGTTGGATGCTTTTTATCAATAATCACTTCGCATAGCAATACCTTTATAGGTGAAATTTTCTCTAATTCAGCTTTAATTTTTTTTGCGAGCAGGAAGCCGTTGTTCATAATACCAGCAATCACCACCTCCTTTTCATCTACGTTTGTTTCATAGACTTGGTAGGCAATCCTTTTTATTTTATGGGCTATCTGTTTTTTATCGAGAATTACTGTGCTAATGTCCTGCATCTTCAAAAGTTTTTTCAAATATAGTTATTGCGCTTGGTTTTCGTCTTCGGGAGATTCCTTAAAATCGTCTAAATTCCTTCGGTCTTTTTTGGTGGGCCTTCCCACGCCTTTATTTCTGTAATAAGTTTTGGCGTATTGAAGCATTTCGTTGGTTTCAAATGCTTCCTTTGGGGTGGTGTCTTTTCTGTAAATATCCACTAGCTTTGCGCCAACGCGACTTGGGGGTAGGTCAAGCACTTCCAGTTGATAGTTTATTTGCTCCTTCCGAAGTGTTATAACATCGCCCGGATACACATCGCGCGATGGTTTCACAATGTCGCCATTTACGCGCACCGAACCTTTTTTACAAGTCTGGGTAGCTATATTTCGGGTTTTTAGATACCGAACACTCCATAAATATTTATCAATCCTCATATAAATAATACCAAAAACAACGTTAATGAAGTGTACAAAAATAGCGGAAAATTGTATCTTGCGCCCACAAAAAAATTGATGATGATAAAAATTAAATACGGAATTGCCTTGTTGATTGTAATGCTTTGCGTTACAGTTTCTTGCAAAAAAGATGCCCCAGCGCCTTATATAGTTCCTCCAAGGGATCGCGGGGAGGAAGCGGTACGAGCACAGGCAGAGATTGAAGCTTTTTTGGAAAACCACTTTTACAATTACGAAGAATTTCAGGCCAATCCAGAGAACTTTAAATTGAAGTTTGACACCATTCCTAAAGGTAATACCACCATAATTCCTTTGAAGGATCAGGTTACTTTTAAGGAAGTAGTGGACCGTGTGGACAAGTCTGTTACCTATAAACTTTATTATTTGATAGTTAGAGAAGGTGGTGGTGATAAACCTCATTTTTCTGATTATTCCACAAACACCTATGACGGAAGATTGATGAATCTTGATCTTTTTGATAGCTCCGTAATTCCTGTTAGGTTTGACTTAAACAGTATTGTTGCTGGCCTTCAAATGGTAATACCGGAATTTAAGGGAGCGGGGAATGTAATAACAAATCCTGACGGAACCCTTACCTTTGAGAATTATGGAATTGGGGCAGTATTTATACCTTCCGGATTGGGGTATTATCAATATCCTCCTGCTGGAAATTTGAAAGCTTACGACCAACTTATATTTTCATTTGAACTGTTCGCGACGGAACTCGCTGACCATGATAAAGATGGAATACCTTCGTATATGGAAGATATTAATGACAATCAATTTCTGATAGACGATGATACTGATGGCGATGGTATATCCAATTTTGAAGATGTAGACGACGATGGCGATGGCAGGCTCACAAAATTTGAAATTGAAATAATAAATGGCGTAATTACCTTTCCCGATAAAAACGGAAACGGTATTCCAGATTATTTAGATCCTTCTATTTAATCAATTTTTTTAAGAAATTAAAAAGCCCCGCTCAGTGAAGAGCGGGGCTTTTTTTTATATCTGTAAATTGATTTTACTTTCTGGCATTTACCTTTTTAACAGCATTTACAATAGCTGAAGCATTCAAACCGTATTTGTCCATCAGCTGCTCAGGAGTTCCCGATTCCCCAAAAGTGTCTTGTGTGGCTATAAACTCTTGCGGGGCAGGATGTCGAGTAGATAATAGACGAGCCACACTTTCGCCCAAACCACCAAGGAAGTTATGTTCTTCAGCAGTTACCACGCAACCTGTTTTTTTAACGCTTTTCAAAATTGTTTCGTCATCCAATGGTTTAATGGTGTGAATGTTTATCACATCGGCAGTAATTCCGTTTTCGTTTAAAGTTTCCGCAGCCTGCAGTGCTTCCCAAACCAAATGTCCGGTAGCTATTATGGTAACATCAGTCCCTTCCTGCAATTGCACCGCTTTTCCTATTTGAAAATTTTGGTCTGAAGGAGTGAAATTTGCAACCTTTGGTCTTCCAAAACGAAGATAGACAGGGCCTTCATAATCTGCAATGGCAATGGTTGCGGCTTTGGTTTGGTTGTAATCACAGGTATTGATAACGGTCATTCCCGGAAGCATTTTCATCAAGCCAATATCTTCCAAGATTTGATGGGTTGCACCGTCTTCACCCAAAGTCAAGCCGGCGTGCGAAGCACAAATTTTTACATTTTTTCCGCTATAAGCAACGCTTTGGCGAATTTGGTCATAAACCCTTCCTGTGGAAAAATTTGCAAAAGTTCCCGTAAACGGAATTTTCCCGCCAATTGTCATTCCCGCTGCGATACCGATCATATTCGCTTCAGCAATCCCAATTTGAAAGAAACGTTCCGGATGATTTTCCTTGAAATCGTCCATTTTTAAGGAACCTGTAAGATCTGCACAGAGTGCAACTACATCTTTATTTTTCTTTCCAAGTTCCGTGAGTCCGTCCCCAAAACCTGAACGTGTATCTTTTTTACCTGTATCTGTATATCTTTTCATAGTCCTCCCCAACCCCTCCAAAGGAGGGACTTATAACGGGTTGTATTTAAATTTTTAGTTTCATGTAGAGTTTTGAATTCCCCCTTCGGGGGTTAGGGGGCTTAATAATCCCCCAAAGTCACCGGGTTTTGTGAAAGTGCGTTCTCCAATTGTTGGTCATTTGGAGCTTTGCCGTGCCAATCGTGGGTGTGCATCATAAAATCAACACCGTTCCCCATTACTGTGTGCAGCAAAACGCAAACAGGTTTTTCGTTGCCGGTTTTTTCCTTTGCCTTCTTCATTCCGGCAATAATAGCTTTCAGATCATTTCCTTTTTCAATATCCATCACATCCCAACCGAAAGCTTCAAACTTGGCTTTCAAATTCCCTAAAGGAAGTACGTTTTTTGTAGCGCCATCAATCTGCTGCCCGTTCAAATCTACGGTAACAATCAAATTGTCAACCTTGTTTCCGGCGGCATACATAATTGCTTCCCAGTTTTGGCCTTCCTGCAATTCGCCATCCCCACAAAGTGTATAGATTAAATGTTTGTCTTTGTTAAGTTTTTTAGCAAGTGCCGCACCAATGGAAACTGAAATTCCCTGTCCCAACGAACCCGAAGCAATACGTATGCCCGGCAAACCTTCGTGGGTAGTTGGATGGCCCTGCAAGCGGGAATTTAATAGACGGAAGGTGTTCAATTCTTCCACCGGAAAATATCCTGTCCGTGCCAAAACACTATAAAAAACTGGGGAAATATGCCCGTTTGAAAGAAAGAAAAGGTCTTCGTTTATGCCGTCCATGGTGAAGTTTTCATTGCGCTCCATCAATTCACTATAAAGTGCGACAAAGAATTCGGTACAGCCCAATGAACCTCCCGGATGGCCTGAATTTACTTTGTGGACCTGCCTTAAAATATCCCTTCTTACCTGAATTACCAAATCCTCAAGTTCTTTGTAATCTGCCATAATGTGTTTTAATTTTCAGTGTCAAAAGTAACGTATTCGTTAAGTGACTCAAAATTGAAACATATGCTTTTATTAACGATTTCAGGGTTTTGTTAACATAGTTGCTGAAAGACGGATGCAAGAAGACTGATGAAATAATAATGTTTCCGCAATTCCCATCCGTCATCCGTCATTGGACATCGGACATCGGTGAAAAATTTTGTTATTTGGAATTTAATAACTGTTACCTTTGCCCCCTCAATAAAAAATGCGGCATGCACTTTAAGTTAGAAGCTACAGATTTACAAAGCAATGCCCGCGCGGGGACCATAACTACAGATCACGGGGTGATTGAAACACCAATCTTTATGCCGGTTGGCACGGTAGGGACGGTTAAAGGTGTGCACCAGCGCGAACTGAAGGAAGACATAAATCCAGACGTTATTCTTGGCAATACCTATCATTTATACTTACGGCCACAAACGCCAGTTCTCGAAAAAGCGGGCGGACTTCATAAATTCATGAATTGGGACCGCAATATTTTGACCGATAGTGGGGGGTATCAAGTGTATTCGCTTTCGGCAAACAGAAAGATTAAAGAGGAAGGTGTAAAATTTAAAAGCCATATTGACGGCAGTTACCACGTTTTTACACCCGAAAATGTAATGGAAATACAACGCTCCATTGGGGCGGACATCATTATGGCCTTTGACGAATGTACTCCCTATCCGTGTGAATACAATTACGCGAAACGCTCCATGCAAATGACGCACCGTTGGTTGGACCGCTGCATAAAACATCTGGAAAAAACGCCTTTGAAGTACAATTACGGACAAAGTTTTTTTCCGATCGTTCAAGGGAGTACCTATAAAGATCTTCGGAAACAATCTGCAGAATACATTGCTTCGGTTGGGGCGGAAGGCAACGCTATTGGCGGACTTTCTGTTGGCGAACCTGCGGATGAAATGTATGAAATGACAGCCGTTGTCACAGAAATTCTTCCGAAGGAAAAACCGCGATATTTAATGGGCGTGGGAACTCCTGTGAATATTTTGGAAAACATCGCACTGGGAATTGATATGTTCGACTGTGTAATGCCCACCCGAAACGGCAGAAATGGTATGCTTTTCACTTCCGAAGGAATTATAAACATCAAAAATAAAAAATGGGAAGCCGATCTTTCTGTAATAGACCCTATGGGAATTACGTGGGTAGATACGGATTATAACAAGGCATATCTTAGGCATTTGTTCACGGTGAACGAAATGTTGGGAAGACAAATAGCCACTATCCACAACCTTGGTTTCTATTTGTGGTTGGTTCGTGAGGCCAGAAAACATATCTTAGCGGGTACTTTTGCCGAATGGAAAAACGGCATGGTCAAAAAACTAGATCAAAGATTGTAACGATGCTCAGCATACTGGACAGATACATACTTCGTAAATATTTGGGCACTTTTTCGCTCCTGCTGTTGCTTTTTATACCTATCGGGATTACCGTTCACCTTGCCGAGAAGATTGACAAAATCCTTGATAACGAAGTGCCGATGACGGAGGTGATGATCTATCTTTATAATTTCACCATCTATTTTGCGAACCTGCTGTTTCCGTTGTTCCTCTTTCTTTCGGTTATATGGTTTACCTCAAAATTGGCCAACAATACCGAAGTTATCGCCTTTTTGAGCAGTGGGGTTTCCTATTATCGGTTTCTTCGTCCTTATATTATAGGGGCGACCCTTGTTTGTATTGCAGCATTGGTTTTCAGTATGTATTTGGCGCCAAAAGCGAGCAAAGGCTTCAATGAATTTGCGTATGAATATTTAAAAACAGGAAAACAGGACCGGGAGCAAAGCAACGTTTACACACAGATAAATGACAACGATTATATTTATGTGAGTTATTTTAATGTAAACGAAAAAATAGGTAGCAACTTCACTTTGGAACATTTCGAGGGCAATAAAATGACCTATAAAATTTCGGCAGGACAGATTAAATTTAATGATAAGGATAGCACCTATACACTCTTTAATTACCGCAAACGGAAAATAGGGGAAACAGACGATATTTTGGAAAGCCAACACAAATTGGACACGGTTTTTACTTTTTCTATGGAAGATTTAACACCCGTAACCTACATTGCGGAAACGCTGAGTTTTACGGAACTCAACGACTTCATAAAAAAGGAAAAGGCGCGCGGTTCAGCCAATATCAACAGATATGAAGTGGTGCGTTACAAACGGTGGAGTTTGCCTGTTTCGGCTTATATTTTAACCATTATTGCCGTTGCGGTTTCCTCAGTAAAACGGCGCGGCGGAATGGGTGTTAACCTCGCTATCGGCATCAGTATTGGGATGGTTTTTATTTTCTTCGATAAAATTTTTGGAACTATGGCAGAGCAAAGTGATTTCTCTCCTTTTATTGCAACTTGGTTCCCCAATATTGTGTTTGGAATTTTGGCAATCTATCTTTTAAGAAATGCGAAACGATAAACTCCTAAACTATCTCCACCTTCATTTTATAGTCTTCATCTGGGGTTTCACGGCCGTTTTGGGCGCGTTGATTTCATTGGAAGCCATTCCTCTGGTTTGGTACCGGATGCTTTTGGCAACCCTGATTATTTTCGTTTTTTTGAAATTCAGAAAAGAGAAACTGAAATTTTCATTGAAAACTTTGGCAGGTTTTGCCTTGGCGGGAATTATTATCGCGCTGCATTGGCTTACGTTTTTTGGAGCGATAAAAGCATCGAATGTTTCGGTAACACTTGCCGTGCTTTCAACGGGAGCTTTTTTTGCTTCAATATTAGAACCTCTTATTTACGGAAGAAAAGTCATAATCTACGAAGTGTTGTTCGGGCTCATAGTTGTGGCGGGACTTTACATCATTTTTGATGTGGATTCTTCAAATACTTTAGGAATTGTTTTGGCACTCTGTTCGGCATTTTTAAGCGCCCTTTTTTCAGTAATAAACGGGAAATTTGTTTTGAAAAACAAAGCATCTGTCATTTCCTTTTATGAATTGCTGTTTGGCGTAATTGGAATAAGTATTTATTTGGCTTTTTCGGGGAAATTCACCACGGATTTTTTCACGGTTTCCGCCCACGACTGGATCTATTTATTGATTTTGGCATCGGCCTGCACGGCATATGCTTTTATAGCATCCATACACGTTATGAAATGGATAAGCCCTTATACAGTAATGCTTACCATAAATATGGAACCCGTTTACGGAATCATTTTGGCACTCATCGTCTTGGGTGATTCTGAAAACATGAGCCCACAATTTTATTATGGTGCCGTTATAATCCTGCTTACCGTAATTACAAACGGAATCATCAAAATAACGCAGGAAAGAAAACGTAGAAGATTGTCCAACACCTAAAACAAAATTTTATCTTTGTACACCAATCCTTTACAAAACGAAGGAACTCATTATGGAATATCTTGACTTTGAACTCCCCATAAAAGAACTGCAGGAACAATACGAAAAGGCTTGTCTTATTGGCCAAGAAAGCGATGTGGATGTCTCCAATACCTGCAAACAGATTGAAAAAAAGCTGAACGATGCCAAGAAGGAAATATACAAAAACCTTACCCCATGGCAGCGTGTGCAACTTTCCCGGCATCCGGACCGCCCTTACACCATGGATTACATAAATGCGATTTGCGGCGATTCATTTCTGGAAATACACGGCGATAGAGGTTTTAAAGACGACAAAGCAATGGTTGGCGGCCTCGGAAAAATTGGCGACCAAAGCTATATGTTTGTCGGCCAGCAAAAAGGCTATAATACAAAAACGCGGCAGTTCAGAAACTTCGGGATGGCAAACCCCGAAGGTTACAGAAAGGCGTTGCGATTGATGAAATCTGCCGAAAAATTTAATGTGCCCGTGGTTTGTTTTGTGGATACGCCAGGCGCATTTCCAGGATTGGAAGCCGAAGAAAGAGGGCAGGGAGAGGCCATTGCCCGAAACATTTTGGAAATGACACGGCTAAAAGTGCCGATTATTGTAATAATTATTGGTGAAGGTGCCAGTGGCGGCGCTTTGGGAATAGGCGTTGGCGATAAAGTACTGATGCTCGAAAACACGTGGTACTCGGTAATTTCGCCCGAAAGCTGTTCTTCCATTTTATGGCGAAGCTGGGAGTTTAAGGAGCAAGCGGCAGAAGCACTTAAACTTACCGCAACAGATATGAAAAAACTAAAACTCATTGACGAAATAGTAAAAGAACCTTTGGGCGGGGCACACAGCAATCGTGAGAAAACCTTTACAACCGTTGCGGCTGCAATTGTGAAGTCCTATGAAGCTCTAAAAATGTTATCCCCAACCGAATTGGTAAAAAATAGGATGGAAAAATATTTGGAAATGGGCGAGTTCAAAAGTTAGAATGAACCATAGCTTAACTTTACGTAAATCCGTGGTGGGAGCCTCGGATTTTTTCTTGGGTTATCAACAATATTTCGGACTTATTAACAGTTCAATTGTTGAAGAGTGGTTAATATCGAAGGAATAAAAATCCATACTTGCTCTTAACATTTTCTTTACATTCGCTTAATGGAAAAAATCAAACCTCAAACTAGTTTTTCATCTCGCTCCCCGCAAGTCATATCACTTGAAAAAGGCAAAATACCGCCACAAGCTATTGATTTAGAGGAAGTTGTTCTTGGAGCTTTGATGATTGACAAAAAAGGGGTTGATGAAGTAATAGATATTCTACATCCAGAAGTTTTCTACAAACAAGCTCACCAATACATCTTTGAAGCCATTCACGATTTGTTTGAAGACAGCCAACCCGTGGACTTATTAACCGTTTCTGCCCGACTTAAGAAACAGGGGAAATTGGAAATGGCGGGAGGCGAGTTTTATTTGATACAATTGACCCAAAAAGTGTCTTCTTCGGCACATATTGAGTTCCATGCGCGCATTGTTCTTCAGAAATATATTCAACGGAGTTTGATAAAAATATCAAACGAAATAATCGAGGATTCCTATAATGAAAGCACCGACGTTTTTGACCTTTTAGACACTGCCGAAGCAAAATTATACGAGGTAACACAGGGAAACATAAAACGATCTTCCGAAACGGCACAAAACCTCGTAATCCAAGCCAAGAAACGAATTGAGGAAATAGCCAACAAAGAAGGGCTTTCCGGAATTCCTTCCGGTTTTGCAAAAGTGGACAAACTCACTTCCGGTTGGCAGCCCAGTGATTTGATTATTATCGCCGCCCGTCCCGGTATGGGTAAAACTGCTTTAACGCTTTCCATGGCGCGGAACATAGCCGTGGAACACAATATTCCAGTGGCTTTTTTCTCTTTGGAAATGTCGTCCGTACAGTTAATAACCCGTTTGATTTCTTCGGAAACACTTTTGAGTTCAGAAAAACTCCGAACCGGAAACCTTGAAAAACATGAGTGGGAACAGCTTAACGTAAAAGTAAAAGGCCTCGAAAAAGCGCCGCTTTTTATTGATGATAGTCCGTCGCTATCCATTTTTGATTTACGAGCAAAAGCTCGAAGACTTTCGTCCCAACACGGCATTAAACTCATCATTGTGGATTATTTGCAGTTGATGACCGCGGGTGGAAGCCAAAAAGGAGGGAACCGCGAGCAGGAAATCTCTACCATTTCCAGAAACCTAAAAGCATTGGCGAAGGAATTGAACATCCCTGTAATTGCACTTTCACAGCTTTCACGAGCCGTTGAAACCCGCGGTGGCAGCAAACGCCCATTGCTTTCCGATCTGCGTGAATCTGGGGCAATTGAACAGGATGCCGATATTGTTTCCTTTATTTACCGTCCGGAATACTACAAAATTGACGAGTGGGATGATGAGGAACATACTCCAACTGCCGGACAGGCAGAATTTATCGTTGCCAAGCATCGAAATGGAGGTTTGGATGAAATCCGTTTGAAATTTATCGGTCATCTCGGGAAGTTCGAGAGCCTTGCCGATTACGATATGCCAACGGAAATCCATTCCCGAATGAACGATGCCGCCAACGACGACACTTTTAAAACAAAGAATCTACCTTCGCCCAACGAAGCCTTCGGAAGTTCGATGAACAATGATTTTTCTGTGGAAGAGGATAATGATGTGCCATTTTAATAATATGTAAATACTCTGGCTTAATAATTGTCGTTATCTTCGCACAATGACACGTTTTATTTTAATTCTATTTCTTTTACTTTTTTCGATAAAAGCTTCAGCTTCATATATCCTAATCCCCATGGATGCCGATTCTCAGAAGGAACATTTAAAAGCTTACGGTATTACTTATTGGGTTTTGGAAAAGCATCAAAAAGTAAAGTGGCTACTCAACTATCGCGGCGGTTCTTTTTTAATGCCTGATTCTGCCGAAATACAAAAGGAATGTCAGATCCGCGGAGTTTCTTTTGAAGTGATTTCCGATAGTAAAACCGAACAAATCCTTACCGACATTAGTAGTCCGTCTGTGAATATGGACGCCGTTGTGCTTGAAAAAGCTCCTAAAATTGCGGTCTATTCCCCAAAAGGAAACCTTCCGTGGGACGATGCCGTGACGATGGTCTTAACGTATGCTGAAATTCCATACACTGTAATCTATGACGAAGAAGTTCTGGGCGACCAGTTAATCCTTTACGATTGGCTGCATTTGCATCACGAAGATTTCACGGGCCAATACGGAAAATTTTACCGTGCCTATCGCTCTGCGCCGTGGTATATAGAAGAAAAGAAAAACTCCGAGGCGCTTGCCACAAAGTTGGGCTACAATAAAGTTTCCGAAGAGAAACTTGACGTTGCAAAAAAAATCCGCGATTACGTAATTGGCGGTGGGTTTATGTTCGCAATGTGCAGCGCGACTGACAGTTTTGACATCGCCCTTTCCGCCGAAGGTGTGGATATTTGCGAGCCCATGTTTGACGGCGACCCAAGCGAACCAGGCTATCAAAGTAAAATTGATTACAGCAAAACCTTCGCCTTTAAAGATTTTATTTTGGAGCGAAGCCCGATGGTCTATGAGTTTTCGAGTATCGATATGACTGATAAGCGAAGGGTTTCAAAGGAAACCGATTACTTCACCTTAATGGACTTCTCTGCCAAGTGGGATCCAATCCCGACGATGCTTTGCCAAAACCACACTGCTTTGGTAAAAGGTTTTATGGGGCAGACCACCGCATTCGACCCCGACGAAATTAAAGCGAATGTCCTGATTATGGGCGAAAACAAGAGCAGTGGCGAAGCTCGCTACATTCATGGAATAAAAGGGAAAGGTTTTTTCACTTTTTATGGCGGACACGATCCGGAAGACTATCAGCACAGGGTAGGAGATGCAAAAACTGAATTGGCGCTTCACCCAAATTCGCCGGGCTATCGGCTTATTTTGAACAATGTTTTGTTTCCGGCTGCAAAGAAGAAAAAGCAGAAAACTTAAAATCTGTTAACTGTGTTTCTAAAATGAAGAATTCAGGATTTATACGGATAAGTATATTCTTTTAAAAAATTCACTATTCCATTAGTTATCAATATATTTTTAGTAGTTATTTCAAGCACATCTTCAAAATGATGATCGGTGACGAGAATTCACTTTTCGGCATTCAAGGTAAAAAATTGAAAATGCTGCGATAAGCGGGAAGATGGGCGCGGAGATTCATACAGACTATTTATTCGGTGATTTTTTCAGAATTCACATAAAAATCCTTTTTGATTTCCATCGTTTCAATGACCGATGGAAATTCCTTGGTTTTCCATTCCGAAGTTGGGCGAATCCATTCTTCTTTTCCGTCGATTACGGCAATTACTGGCATATCAAAGTTTTTAATAATATCAGTATATTTAAATTTTAAGATGTTTCCATTGAGGGAATATTCCACTTTTGGAACCATAGTAGTTCGCAGGTATTGTTCAAAAAATGCAGTGAGATCCAGTCCGCTTTTTTGGCTGATGTAATCTTCAACCTGTTTAGTAATTACGGTTTGGTGGTAAAATTCTTTGTTCAAACCACGAAGGATACTTCGCCATTTTTCGTCATCGTCAATGAGTTGGCGAATGTTGTGAAGCATGTTTCCCCCTTTGTAATACATATCGCTACTTCCGGAATTGTCAACGTTGTACTGCCCAATTATGGGGCGATCGTTCATAATCTTTTTTCGGGTACCGATAACATATTCCGAAGAAGCCTTTTTTCCGAAGTAATAATCCAAATACAGGTTTTCCGAATAATTTGCAAACCCTTCGTGGACCCACATATCGGCCACATCTTTACTGGTAATGCTGTTGGCGAACCACTCGTGGCCGCTTTCGTGGATGATTATAAAATCAAACTTCAGTCCCCAGCCGGTTTCTGAAAGGTCGCGACCCAAATACCCGTTTTCAAACTTGTTGCCGTAGGTTACGCTGCTTTGGTGCTCCATTCCCAAATAGGGTGCTTCCACCAGCTTGTAACCGTCTTCATAAAAAGGGTATGGGCCAAACCAATGCTCAAAAGCTTCCATCATCATCGGCGCCTGTTTGAACTGCTCTTTTGCCTTTGCTTTATTTTCGCGAAGCACATAATAATCCATATCCAACATTCCTTTTTCGCCTTTGTACTTTTCGCCCCAATGCACATAATCGCCAATGTTAATGTCCACACCGTAAGCGTTTATGGGGTTTACCACTTGCCACACCCAGGTTTTTGTAGAGTCGTTTTCAATTACTTTTATCAATCTTCCGTTGCTAACATCCATTAAATTTTTTGGAGCGGTCACCGAAATTGTGATGCCATTATCGGGCTCATCAGAAGGATGATCCTTCAATGGCCACCAAACGCTGGAGCCAATGCCTTCGTTGGAAGTGGCAATAAAATCTTTGCCGTTACTGTCTTTTGTCCAAGTGAAACCTCCGTCCCAAGGTGGACGTTTTCCAACGATTGGTTTCCCCGAGAAAAAGATTATTAATTTTTCTTCCTTACCTTTTTGTTGATTTTTTTGAAGTTTTAAGAAATGTGCGTCTCCTTCAGAAGTGAATGAAATCTCCTTTCCGTCCTGAAGGATTTTATCGATTTTCATTGGGGCTTGCAGGTCAATCTGCATCACATTGTTCGGTTTCAAAACTTTATATGTAATGGTATTGCTGCCTTCAATAGTTTTTTCGGAAGAGTTTACCGCCACTTTCAAATCATAGTAGGTAACATCCCACCAGGCCCTTTCGGGCGTTATGCTGCCGCGAAGGGTATCGTCACGGGTGAATTCCTGTTGGGAGAAAATTGAATTAACTGAGAAAATACAGAATGAAATAAATAATACTTTTTTCAACATAATAATTTTTTTAAATCACAAATCACAAATCACAAATCGCAAAATTCCATATTTCTTTATCTCGATTTTCTTTTTTCAACAATTGCAGAAAAAATCTTTCTTAGTTCATCGGCCTCATTAATTAATTCAACCAAATTTATAGCATATTGGTTATTAAAATCATTTTGCAATAATTTTAACCAAAGAAGCGATTCTTTTGCTTCCTTCCTGCATATTTTAATTCTGAAATCAAAATCCTTATCACTCACATGTTCATTTGATTCAATATAGTTAGCGGCTACAGACCCTGAAGATCTAATTAGTTGTTTCCCATCTTCAACATTTGCAATACTTTTCTGAAATGAATAAACTAACTTTCGAACAGATTTTGCAAACAAGTATGTTCTAATTTCCAAATCATAAGGTTTTTCCATAAATGAATTTTCTTATATCTTTTGTGATTTGTGATTTGTATTTTTTGTGATTTCTTATCTAAACACCGAATTCGGAAAAACAACAACGCTCTCAAAACCATTTTTTCCAACAGAAGCTACGCCGAAAAATGAATTGTCAATCACAATTCCTTCCAAAGTAAACTCCGAAACATCGCCAACGTAACGACTGTGGTTCCAAGTGGGCGAAGTGGTATCGCGCCAATAAATTTTATAACCAAGGGCGCCATCAACTTTTTCCCATTTCAATTTTGCGGAAGCTTCCACAACGCCGCCAATGGCCACATTTTTTGGTTCGGGTGGGGCAGAGGCGATGCTTGCCAAATTTATTGCGTTTACAGCTGTGAGTTTCGCGGCATAACCGAAATTTACAAATTCCAGTTTGTCGCCGTATTCAATACCGTTTTCAGTCCTTAAATCTTGATGCTGGTGGTTGTAATCTTCATGTGCCTCCATAATCCTGATGCCTGCCCAACCCAAATCATTGAACGGCCGATGGTGTCCACCACGCCCAAAACGGTCCAATCGGTAAACCATCATCGGGTTCATTTCCGGCATATAAGTCTGTGTTGTTTTATACACATAACGTGCAAGCTGGCGCGAAATACCATCAACTTCGCCGCCGTAAAAACGCCTCATTTGGCGTTCGCGCTCTGTTTCGGTTGGCGGAACTGGCTCGCTGAAAATCCTGAAATCACGATTGCTTATTACCCCGTCAAGACCTTTTATGTTGCCAATCATATCATTATTAAAAACCCCGATAATTTCCCAACCGTTCTTTTTGGCGTATTCGGCAAAACCTTTTCCTCCAAACAAACCTTGTTCTTCACCGCTCAAACCCAAATAAATGATGCTATTTTCAAATTTATATTTTGAAAGAACCCGTGCCGCTTCAATGGTTCCTGCCATTCCGCTGGCGTTGTCGTTGGCGCCGGGAGCGTCTTTTGTGAAATCACTGCCATCGCTATTTCGGGAATCTATGTCGCCACTCATAATGATGTAGCGGTTGGGGTATTTAGTTCCTTTTTGAACTGCGGCTACATTCACAATCCAAGTGTCGGTTGGCACGCGATCATTGCCTTCGGCTTTTACCAAATCTTTTTGGTAAAAAACGTTTAGACAATTGTTGCAGCCTTTTGAAATAGTTTCAAATTCACTTTTAATCCATCTTCGCGCTGCGCCAATTCCGCGTGTGTTGCTTAGTGTGTCACTAAAAGTATTGCGTGTTCCGAAATTGGCAAGTGTAGTTATATCGGTCTCAATTCTTTCCGAGGAAACCGAATTAATAATATCGTAGATCTGCCCGTCCGACAGGCGGGTTTTTTGATCGGTTTGGGAAAAAACAGTGAGCGAAATGCTTAAAATAAAACAGGATAGCAGGTACTTCATCGGTAGGAATTTTGTTTAAAAATACCAAAAAAGAAAGTCAAAGACCTACTTGGCAGTAAAAAACCTAACAGGTTTTTCTCCTAAGCTGAAATAATTTCAGCAGACAAGTAAAAAATTTTGGGATTGTGTATTTAACCTGGTGAATCCAGCCATTTAATTTTCACCAACCACGGCTAACTTCCTTCCGTCTGGACTTATCGCCATTCGCGATATATTTTTGATTCCGTATTCTTCAAGAGAAGCCACTCTGTTCCATTCCGGTTCGCCCAGAGTGTCGTACATATAGAGTTTGTTGCCGCTACCAACGAGAATTTGTGTGTCATTGATCCAAACGTAGTCCTGTATACCGATGGGCAATTCGCAAACAAAGAAGCTTTCATAGGAATTCATGTCTAATAAATACAAATCCAAATTCCCTTCCTCGTTTACCAATGAATAGCTCATTGAAGCGGTTTTCGGAACTTTTTGAAGTGATCTTCCTGCTTTGTAAAACAGGGTGTCTGCGCTTTTTGATGGTAAATCAATCAGTACTAAATCCATTTTATCGCCATCCAAAACAGTTGCGAGCATTTTTTGGTCGTTGTAAAAAGCGAAGTATGCAACTTGCAAATCTTTAATTATTTCTGAAGATTTTCCTGTTTCTGAACTGTAACGATACAAACGCTGCAATCCGTCTTTGTCCAACCTAACAGCTGCCAAATCATCATTCGAAGGAAATTTTTGCGGGGAAAATTCGCCGCCATCAGTTTTGGAGTTAACCCATTTCTGAAGTTTTGAAGTTAGATTGTATTCTGAAATATCTGTTTGTCCATCATTGTTTCCAGCGAAAACGAGCGTTTCATTTGAAATGAAGGATGGTTGATTGTCATAACCTTCATTGTTTGAAATATTCTGGGCATTTAGCAATTCCAGACCTTCGTAAGCTGGGGCAATATCAAAAATATAGACTTCGGTGTTTTCTTGTGCGAACGTGAAATTAGCAGTTAAGACTATGGATAGGAAAAGGAGCTTTTTCATTGTAATTTAATTTTTCTTCAAAAATAGCAAACTCTGCGCCATAAAATTTATAACCACGAATGCACGAATATTTATTGGATTATTCGTGCATTCGCGGCATAAAAACCTACCAGATTTTCCTCCTCTGGCTGAGAAGTGAAAACCTTGTAGAATATTAAAACGGATAATTATTTTCCGAAATAACCTTATCGGCAATCGTTCTTCTCAATTCGCCAATATTCGGCAAGTTTTGATATTTGGTGAAACGTTTAAGTCCCATCAACATTGCGCGCTGCTCGTCTCCTTCGGAAAAGGAAAGAATTGCTTCTTTTGCTTTTACGGTGATGATATCAACAGCGTGGTAAAGGTATAATTGGGCCATCGCAATCCGTTCTTTTTGGGAATCTTCACCGAAGCGTTTTGCGTTTTTCTCGGTTCGTAAAATTCCACTTTCGGCCAAATAGATTTCAATCAAGATATCTGCAGCTGCCAACAGTGTTTGCTGGTGTTCTTCCAGTTCAGTTCCATATTTTTGAACGGCGCTTCCAGCAACCATTAAGAATACTTTTTTGAGTTTGGCAAGCATCGCTTTTTCTTCGGAAAGCAATTGGGAGAAATCCGGCGTTTCAAAGGAAGGGATTCCCATCAATTCTGAAGCCACGGCTTGGGCTGGATTTAAAAGATCTATATGTCCTTTCATCGCTTTTTTTACCAACATTCCAACGGCCAACATTCGGTTTATTTCGTTGGTACCTTCGTAAATACGTGCAATACGTGCGTCGCGCCAAGCAGATTCCATAGGCGTTTCCGCACTGTAACCCATTCCGCCATAAATTTGGATTCCTTCGTCGGCACAATTCTGAATATCTTCAGAAACTGCTACTTTTAAAATGGAACATTCAATGGCATATTCCTCAACGCCTTTCAGTTCGGCTTTTTGGTGGCTATTGCCGTTGGCAATGCGAAGGGCAATTCTGTCCTCAATATTTTTTCCAGCACGATAGGTGGCACTTTCGCCAACATAGGCATTGGTTGCCATTTCTGCCAATTTGAGTTTTATGGCTCCAAAAGATGAGATGGGCACATTGAACTGGATTCGTTCGTTTGCGTAATTCACTGCATTGGCAATTACACGGCGTTGTGCATCAAGACTGGCTGCAGCAAGTTTAATACGACCAATGTTTAAAGCGTTCATGGCAATTTTGAAACCTTCGCCCCGTTCTGCCAACATATTTTCCACCGGAACTTTGGTTTCATTAAAAAACACCTGACGGGTAGAGGAGGAATGAATCCCAAGTTTCTTTTCTTCCTCGCCCATTGAAATTCCGTTTTTGGGATCGTTTTCAACAATAAAACCGGTGATGTATTTATCGTCTTCAATTCGAGCAAAAACAATCATCGTATGGCAAAACCCTGAATTTGAAATCCACATTTTTCCCCCGCTAATGGAGTAATATTTCCCATCTTCGGAAAGAACTGCTTTTGTCTTTCCGCTATTGGCATCACTTCCCGCACCGGGTTCAGTTAAGGCATAAGCTCCAAACCATTCGCCAGTTGCGAGTTTCGGGACGTATTTTTTCTTTTGTTCCTCAGTTCCATAAAGGGTGATTGGCATTGTTCCAATTCCCGTATGCGCACCAAAAGCGGTGGCCACGGAACCTGTTGCGCCCGAAATATAATCGCAAACAAGCATTGTTGTTACGAAACCCATTCCGAGTCCGCCATAAGCTTCGGGAACGGCAACGCCAAGCAATCCAAGTTCGCCTGCTTTGCGCATTATTTCTTCTGTGAGTGCATAATCTTTGTGCTCAAAGCGCTCTTTAATCGGCCAGATTTCACGGTCCACAAATTCCTTTACGGAATCGCGCATCATTTTTTGTTCCTCGGAAAAGTCCTCTGGGGTGAAGACTTCTTCGGCTTTGGTTTCTTTTACTAGAAATTGGCCACCTCGAAGGAGTTCGTTATTTTTTGTTTCAGTTGTGCTCATATTTTTTTTGATTCAGGAATCAGGAGTCAAGAGACAGGACGGATTGTGCTGTCATTGAACTGATTCGGATTATTAATATTTATTTAAACGTCAATTATGTTTTGATTCAAGAACCAAGAAACAGGACGGATTGTGCTGTCATTGAACTGATTCGGATTATTAATATTTATTTAAACGTCAATTATGTTTTGATTCAAGAACCAAGAAACAGGACGGATTGTGCTGTCATTGAACTGATTCGATTTATTAATAATTATTTAAACGTCAATTATGTTTTGATTCAAGAACCAAGAAACAGGACGGATTGTGCTGTCATTGAACTGATTCGATTTATTAATAATTTTTAAATATTTATACTTTTTTTATTATTAGAATCAAAAATCAAGAATCAGGAATCAAGAATCAGGAATCAAGACGGATTGTGCTTTAATTGAAACTATTTTCGTCTGATTATAAAAGTGTCCTGATTCCCTTAAGTTATGGTTCCTCATCAAATATCAAGACTATCGATAAATTTTGATATTTTCTTTTGTAATGTGTTTATATCCTTTTCCATTTTCTTAAATATTTCCTCGGATATGTAATTTTGCCTATACGCAACTATTAATTGAGTTTCCCATTCAAAAGCCGATCCTAAACTATTATCTAAATATTTAGCGAAATGAGTGTCGGTTCTTTTACTACTTCCTTCGGAAATATTTGAAGCAATGGACACAGCACATCTATTCATTTGCGTTCTCAAACCAAACTTTTCAAAATCGGGAAAAGTACATGTGAACAGATATGTCTGATCAATTATTTCCATACTATCATTCCATATTTGCAACTTTTTGAAATTATGGCGTTTCATGCATTAATATAGGATTTATTACTTCTAGCTTATCTTTATTTGGAGTCAAGAATCGGGAATAAAGAACGATGACGATTTCTGCTTAACTTGAAACTGTTATCTTTTAATTATAAATATATCTTGCTTCGCTTCCATCTTATCTCTTGGTTCACCTCAGTCCTGTCTCCTGTTTCCTTTAGGTCTTGTTTCAATTATTTCAAAAATTCATAAACCCCCGCAGCACCTTGCCCGGTTCCAACACACATCGTTACCAATCCGTACTTACCTTGGAGGTTTCGTTTGCGCATTTCATCAAAAAGTTGCACAGAAAGCTTTGTGCCAGTACAACCCAAGGGGTGGCCCATCGCGATTGCGCCGCCGTTTACGTTTACAATTTCTTTGTCCAAACCGAGTCCGCGGATTACAGCCAATGATTGTGAAGCAAAAGCTTCATTTAATTCTATAAGTTCCATCTGGTCTTGTTTCAGTCCAGCTTGTTTTAACGCTTTTGGAATTGCGTACATTGGGCCAATACCCATAATTTTCGGATCTACACCAACGGCTGCAAAACTCACCAATCTGGCTATGGGTTCAAGATTCAATTCTTTTACCATTTCTTCGCTCATAATTAACGTGAAAGCTGCGCCATCACTCATTTGCGAAGAATTTCCGGCAGTAACACTTCCACCAGCAGCAAAAACAGGACGAAGCTTTGAAAGGGCTTCCATATTGGTGCCTTTTCTTGGACCCTCATCTTTGGTGACGGTGTATTTCTCGGTTACTTTTTTACCCGCATCGTTTACGAAAGTGTGTTCCACTTCAATAGGAACTATTTGGTCCTGAAAACGGTTTTCATCCTGTGCTTTCAGTGCCCGCATCTGGCTTGTGTAAGCAAACTCATCTTGGTCCTCACGGGAAACGTTGTATTTTTTTGCAACCGCTTCAGCGGTCAAGCCCATATTCCAGTAATAATCTTCGTGGCCTTCTTTCGCCAATTTATAATCTGGTACAGGTTTGAAACCACCCATTGGGATATAGCTCATACTTTCAGCACCACCAGCAATGATGCAATCTGCCATTCCACTTTGTATTTTGGCAGTGGCGATGGAAATAGTTTCCAAACCAGAGGCACAAAACCTGTTTACGGTCATACCGGGTACATCTACAATGCCCAAAGCCATCAAAGAGATGTAGCGCCCCATATTCATACCTTGCTCTGCCTCAGGCATAGCATTGCCAACCATAATGTCATCAATACGATGCTTGTCCAGTTGTGGAACTTCTTTTAGAATATATTTGATGGTTTCCGCAGCCAGTTCATCTGGCCTTTTAAAGCGAAATACTCCTCTTGGCGCTTTGCCGACAGCAGTTCGGTAGGCTTTAACTATGTATGCAGTTCTTTGTTTCATAATTTGTGTTTTTAGAAAAGAGAATAAAGAATAAAGAAAATAGACTCTTTCTTCTGTAATCTTTATTCTTTTCTCTCTGTTCTTTTTTCTTTTTTCTAATTTCTAAGTGGTTTTCCTTTTTGAATCATATGCTGAAGTCTTTCCAAAGTCTTTCTTTCACCAGCAAGGCTCAAAAATGCTTCTCTTTCAAGATCGAGCAAATATTGCTCGCTAACAAGGCTTCCTTCGCTTAAATCGCCACCTGCCATTACGTAGGCAAGTTTGTTCGCTATTTTCTTGTCGTGCTCGCTGATGTAGTTTCCGGCAACCATTTGGTCGGTTCCAACGAGGAACATTCCCAAAGCTTGTTTTCCGAGTACTTTTACATCTGTTCGCGGAATTGGTTTCGTATAACCTTGATCGGCCATAAAACGCGCAACAGCTTTGGCTGCGGCTAACTGTCTGGCTTCATTTACAATTACAATATCCTTTCCTTTCAGAAGAATTCCGGTATCGTAAGCTTCATAAGCAGATGTGGATACCTTTGCCATTGCGATAGTCAAGAAATATTGTTGAAGCCTGTTCAATTCCACATCATCCTTCATAAAAGTATCGCTGGCGCGCATTGCCATTTCCTTGGAACCGCCGCCGCCGGGAATTACCCCAACACCAAATTCAACCAAACCAATATAGCTTTCTGCTGCGGCAACCACGCGATCTGCGTGAAGCGTGAATTCGCAACCTCCGCCCAATGTCATTCCGTGTGGCGCAACCACAACTGGAATAGAAGAGTATCGAAGACGCATACTAGTGTCTTGGAAATATTTTACGGCAGCGTTCAATTCGTCGTATTCTTGCTCCACTGCCATCATAAATATCATCCCGATATTAGCGCCCACTGAGAAGTTTTTGCCGTTGTTGGCAATTACCAAACCGTCAAAATCTTTTTCGGCCAGGTCAATGGCTTTGTTGATTCCCGCCAAAACATCACCGCCAACGGCGTTCATTTTGCTGATAAATTCCACGTTTAAAATTCCATCGCCAAGATCTTCAACAACAACCCCGCTATTTCTGAAAACTTCTGAAGTTTTGCGTATGTTATCGAGAATTATAAATGCATCCTGTCCGGGAACTTTTAGATGTTTTTTCTGCGGAATATCGTAGTAATAGGTATTCCCTTCTTTTATAGTGTAGAAGGAATCGACGCCAGCTTCAAGCATTTCGTTTACCCATGCTGCGGGTTCTTTTCCTAACTCTTTTATTAGTTCAATTCCCTTTTTAACGCCAACGGCATCCCAAATTTCGAAGGGTCCATTGTCCCAACCGAAACCTGCTTTCATTGCATCGTCAATCTTGTAAAGCTCATCGGTTATTTCAGGAATGCGTTTTGAAACGTAGGCGAACATTGCACCGAAGTTTTTTCGGTAGAACTCGCCTGCTTTGTCGTCGCCTGCAATAAGAATAGGGAAGCGATCGGTTACTTTATCAACCGATTTGGTTTTTTCCAAAGTGCCGAAAGATGCTTTTTTGCTTTTTCGGTAATCCATTGAATTGAGGTCGAGAGTCAGGATATCACTGCTGCCGTCTTCATTCGCCACTTTTTTATAGAAACCTTGGCCGCTTTTGCTTCCCAGCCATTTCTTTTCCATCATGGTATCGATGAAACCTGGAATTTGGAAAATTCCGTGTTCCTCATCTTCGGGAACGTTATCGTAAATTCCTTTCGCAACGTGCACCAAAGTATCCAAACCAACCACATCAACGGTTCTGAAGGTTGCGGATTTTGGACGGCCAATTACTGGACCGGTCAGTTTATCAACTTCTTCAACGGTCAAGCCCATTTCCTTCACTTGATGGAAAAGACTTTGAATGCCGAAGATTCCGATTCTGTTTCCTATAAATGCGGGCGTATCTTTTGCAACTACGGACGTTTTTCCGAGGAATTTTTCGCCGTAGCCATTCAAGAAATCCAGTACTTCATTTGAAGTTTTTGGCCCTGGAATGATTTCAAAAAGCTTTAAGTATCGCGGTGGATTGAAAAAGTGGGTGCCACAGAAATGCTTTTGAAAATCCTCACTTCGGCCTTCGCTCATAAATTTAATTGGAATCCCAGAAGTGTTTGAAGTAATAAGCGTGCCGGGCGTTCTGTGTTTGTCGAGGTTTTCAAAAACCTGTTTTTTGATGTCCAACCGTTCAACAACCACTTCAATTATCCAGTCGGCAGTTTTTACTTTTGAAATATCGTCTTCCAAATTTCCGGTGGAAATGCGTTTTGCAAAATCTTTGTGATAGAGTGGGGCAGGGTTGCTTTTAATGGCTTTCTGAAGATCGCCATCCACAATTCTATTTCGAACCACTTTGTCTTCAAGGGTAAGCCCTTTTTTCTTTTCGTCGTCGTTCAGCTCGCGGGGAACAATGTCCAGCAAAAGCACTTCCACGCCAATGTTGGCGAAATGGCAAGCTATGCCGCTTCCCATAATTCCGGAACCGATTACCGCTACTTTGTTAATTCTTCTTTTTGACATATTTTTTAATGTTATTTGTTAATGGTTAATAGTTATTTGAGGATAACTATTAACATAATTTCTAATGTCTAATTCTTTATTCTGTATTATATATTTTTTTTGAATTGATCAGTTCGTTAATTTTATCTGCAACTTTTCGGAATGTTTGCAATTCCTCAGCCGATACGTTTTTTTGAACGGCTTCATCAAACCCCAGAACCACTTTTTTTGAAAAATCGCGCATTTCCTTTCCGAAAGGCGTTAAATGGATCAGTACACCGCGACCGTCTACAGGATTGGGTTTACGGTCTATCAATCCTTTCTTTTCCATAGATTTCAAGGTGCGTGAGAGGCTTGTGGCTTCCATTCCCATTTTGGGTCCAAGCGCAGTGGAAGGTGTACCTACTTCGGGGTCAATGCTTATTAGCGCAAAGCCCGTTGCCATTGTGCTTCCTTTTTTTCCGGCTTCTTCGTTGTACATTTTGATGACGCTCATCCAAGTGGAGCGCAGTATGTAATCTATGGTTTTCTCTTTATGTTTTTCCTGCATAGAAAATTTTGAAAAGTGGAATACCAAAGGTACAAAAATTTATTATGCACGCATAGTAAATGCGAATAATTTTTGACTTAAGGAGGAAGGACATAAGACTGTTGGACATAAGACGTAGGACTAATAATTACAAAATGATTTTCAGACGTATAATTAAGCGTCTTAAGTCTTATGTCTTCATGTCCTACGTCTTTTCTTCACTTTTTTTTGAATAATCTAACTCCCCATCCACTACGTTTGCCGCTGCAGTGTATGGGTGTTCGGTGGCGGTATTTTCGCCCATTATGTGCATTACGGTCCAACCTTTTACCTTTAAAGCATCAGAAATCATAGAGCGGTGGCAGCTCCACCACACCGCTTCGGCGCACATAATGGCAGTACGTTTTTCAGCAGCTATTTTTTCAAGTTTTACCAGTGCATCCTTGAATTCCTGTGTATCCATATAATCTGCATACCCCCGAAAGGAGGCAAGCCGCCACGCATCGTTTTTGGAATTGGGATCTACTTTTCGCCGTCCGCCCAATTCCACCATATGTCTGTATTCAATTCCATTTTCAGGAAGGGAAACCATTAGATTTTCCTTGTTGAAATGTGGAAATTTGCGGGAGCCTGGATAATGACGTACGTCCATCAATAGTTCAATATTGAAGGAATCCAACATTTGCACTAATTCCTCAAGCGTTCGGGTGGAATGACCGATGGTCCAAATGGTTTTCATTTTTAAGGAGAAATTTACCTTTAAAGGTAAGTAATCGGGAAGGTAAGAAGAAGGATTACAGTTGGTTTAACGTAACTTTAATTGGTTACAAACTTTAAGCCCACTATGGAAATTATTAGGGTTGAAAGGAAAAAGACACGCCAAAAAGTGGCTGGTTCATTAAAATAAAAGATACCGACCAGAACGATGCCAATAGCGCCAATTCCAGTCCATACTGCGTAGGCCGTACCAATGGGAAGTGTTTTGGAAGCTTTTATAAGTAGAAACATACTTATGGCTAAACAGATTAAAAAGCCCCCAAACCACATTTTTGATTCCCAGCCCGTGGTTTCCTTTACTTTGCCCAAGCAAGCTGCGAAGCCTACTTCAAAGAGACCGCCGAGGATTAGTAGGAGCCAGTTCATTGAATTTTTATATTTTTTTCGAATTAAAAGAAAAGAGGGGCGGTTTAGACATAAATTAAATCTTCTTCAATAACTTTAAAATATTTGTCCTTTACACCATTTCTGGAAACGAGGTCAATCTTTAGTCCTAGTTGGTTTTCAATTTCTTCGGCAAGGTCAATAAAACGAATTCCTATACTTTCATTAAAATCTACTAAAATATCAAGATCACTATCCTTTGTTTGTTCATTTCGAGCAAAAGATCCAAAAATAGCCAAAGATTTTATAGAATATTTCTTTACCAAAGCAGCCTTGCTTCTACCAAGTTCTTTTTTTATGGTTTCTAAAGTTTTCATTTATTCTAAAAAAGTTATAGCGTGAAATTCCAAAAATAGTTTATTTACGAAGTATGTCCATAAATCCTATTATACAATTCTTTATACTGCTCTTTTATAACCTTCCGTTTCATTTTCATAGTTGGGGTTAACTGTCCGCCCTCAATACTCCAAACATCGGGTGTCAATTCAAACTTTTTCACTTTTTCCCAATGGCCGAATTTTTCGTTGTAATGATCTACTTCCTCTTGTATGCGGGCTATTACATCTTTGTTGTTTACCAATTCCTTTGGGTCTGAAGGTAGGTTGTGGTTTTTCAGTGCGCCCCATTCCTTAATAAACTCGAAATCAGGTTGGATAAGGGCGGCGGGCATTTTTTCGCCTTCGCCAATCACCATTATCTGCTCAATGAAACGTGATTGTTTCATCACGTTTTCAATTACTTGTGGGGCTACATATTTTCCGCCGCTAGTCTTGAACATTTCCTTTTTACGGTCGGTGATTTTTAAGAATCCTTCGCTATCAATTTCGCCAATATCACCTGTGTGAAAATAGCCATCTTTTATAACTTCGTCAGTCTGTTCCTGGTTTTTGAAATAGCCAATCATTACTTGTGGGCCTTTTACTAAAATTTCGCCATCTTCCGCTATTTTAACTTCAGTTTCTCTTAAAGGTTTCCCCACGGTTCCAATTTTAAACCCGTGGTTGCGCATATCGTTCACCGAAACAACGGGTGAAGTTTCCGTCAGCCCGTAGCCTTCCATCACCGGAATTTGTGCAGCGTTGAAAACCCTTGCCAAACGGGGTTGTAAAGGCGCACTGCCAGAGGCAATGGCTTTTAGATTTCCACCCAAAGCTTCGCGCCATTTGCTGAAAATGAGTTTGTTGGCCAATTTAAGCTGAGATTCATACCACCAGCCGTTTTCGCCGTAGGGCTCGTATTTTAAACCTAAATCTATGGCCCAAAAGAACAGTTTCTTCTTTATGCCAGAAAGTTCTCCTCCCTTGGCATATATTTTATCGTATACTTTTTCGAGTACGCGCGGTACTGCGGTCATCACTTCGGGTTTTACTTCCTTCAGGTTATCGCTGATCGTCTCGAGAGATTCTGCGAAATAGAGTTCCACTCCGCAATATTGATACATATAATGCAACATCCGTTCGTAAACGTGACACACGGGTAGGAAGCTCAATGCCGACGATTTTCCGAGTTCAATGGGCAATCTTTCCGCACTGAATTTAGCGTTGCTGGCAATGTTTTTATGCGAAAGCATCACACCTTTCGGCTTTCCGGTTGTCCCAGAAGTATAAATTAATGTAGCAACATCATCTTCGTGAATGGCTTCTTTTCTTTTATCCAATTCGCCTTGGTTGGTTTCGTCCTTTCCTTTTTCCAGAACCTCACTCCAGTTTTTTGCTCCGTTAATTTCATCAAAAGTGTAAACTTCCTTTAACGACGGTACATTTGCTTTAATGGCCATCACTTTGTCATAAACCTCTTTGTCTGAAACAAAGCAGTATAAGGATTCGCTGTGGTTTAGCACATACTCATACTCCTCTTGTGAAATGGTCGGGTAAATAGGCACGTCCTGTGCGCCGGTTTGCATAATGCCTATATCGCAAATGTTCCACTCGGTGCGGTTTGTAGTGGAAATCAAGGCCACTTTGTCATTGGGTTTTACGCCCATCTGTATTAAGGCCCTGCTAATGGCATTGGCCTTGTCTATATATTCCTGGGTGGAAGTGGCCACCCATTTACCGTTGTACTTGGTATTGAGGGCTTTTTCCTGTGGATATTTTTCCAGTTGATAATATGGGAAGTCGAAGAGTCTTTTTGGATCTGTCATGATTGTATTGTTAAGGAAGTGAAAATAGCAAATTTATTTTAGTTTCCCTCCGAAAATAAAAAAGGAATGGCCCGAAGTGTCATTCCTATAAAATTAAAGAATCTTTTTATCTTTCAATTGAAAAACTTGTGCTCTTTTTCTGAATCTCACGTTCTTAAATATTGGTTTTTCTGGATTGCCAAAGACGTCAGTGGTAAAATAGGTGTCTAAATAAATATCGCATTTCGGCATTCGTTCCTTTAGAATCAAGGCTTTCTTATCAATATTTGCCTCGTTCTCTTCCGAAGAAACAAAGAGTACTTTCAAGTTTTGATTGTTTAAATTTTCACACAGATCAGACAAAGTGATTTCCGTTTTCATGATGTTCAAAGTTTCCAAATGCGCCATTTGGTTAATATAGGGGATGCTTGCTTTGGTAATATTTCTATGATCAATTAGCGACAGCTCTTTTAATTGCTTGATCTTGCTTATGTGGCTAACTCCTTCATCGGTAACCCAGGTGCACTTCAAATACATTTCGGAAATTGAGACTCTTTTGGCAAAATAAAACATTAGCTCATCATCAGCGTCCCCATCAACAGAGGAAAATCCCGTCATTTCTGTTGGAATATCTTGTAATTTTTCAATGCGGAAATGCTTTTGCCAGCATTTTTTTTCTTCTTTTGAAAGTTTCATTTGTTTTTCAATTTCGCGATAATTTTCAACAAATCGTCCCTATTCTTTGCTTTCGTGGTAAAATTTTGGAAGTTTTTCCAAAAAGGTAAAGATGTTATTAAATTGACTTCCATAGTTCCAAACTTAAATGATAATGAAGTCATTGCGAATTTAAATTTTTTAATTTCTTGAGAGAATTTAGCAATTAATAACAAATTTTATAATCATTGCACAGCATTATTTTTATTTCCGAAGTAGTAAAGCCCAGTGCTTGCAAGTCTTTTTTGAACAAATTAATGTCCGGTTCCAGGGCTTTGAATTCCTCATTGGAGAGCAACGAAAAATTATAGAATATCAAGGCGTCAACATCTGGGAATTTAATTTCTGAAACAGCCCATTGATAACTATGCCCTTTCTTTAATAGCTGATCGTCAACAAAAAGGGTAAGGTTGTTGCCCATGACTCCAAACTTTGCCAATTGACCAGTTTCGATTTCTTTTAAAAAGAAATATTTTTCTTCGAAATCGAGGTTCCAAACAAATTTTATTTCTGGAATATAAATTTTCACACTGTCTGAGGGCTGTAAAAGGATAAGATTGTCGTTCCTATATACCACGCCGGTCTTGGAAGGATTGGTGGTGTTTTGAGCGAATTGGTTCCAAACGTAGCTCAAATATTTTTTGGTGAATGAAGAATTGTCCACAGTGGCAGGAATTTTCTTTATAGCTGCATAGGAATAGTCGCCAATCTCTTTGATCTCAAAACAATACCCATCTTCATTTATAAATATCAGTTTGTCGTTTGCCTTTATAGATACTGTAGAGTTTGTAGCGATAGGGGAGCCCTTTGAAAGCGATTTTGTGGTTTTATCAATTTTTAAAACAGGAGTACCTTCCACTTTAAATACCATTAAATTGTCCTGTGCAGAACTTCCGAGGACATAAAAAAACAATAGAATAAGTAGTGTAGCGGTCTTTAACGAAAATAACTTTCCCATGACATTTTTGTTTTTATATAATCAATTAAATGCTTGTAATAGCTAATGTAGCTACTGCCTAAAAGGGTTATGCCAATAATTGGAACCACTTTGAGGATAATACCCATTTTAAAAAGCCATAAGGCCAATCCTGTAAGGATAATTGTAATTGAAAAGAGTACAATTTGCTTTACGGTACTTTCTGTTATTTTTTCACGCTTTCCCAACCACAAAAAATACATAATAGTAAAAAAGGTAAATAGAAAACTCAACACTCCAATCCAAAAGTTGGACACCCTATACATTAAATCGTTCTTGAGAAGCATGTTGATAATATTGGCATGGATAACCACCCCAAACATATCGGGCACACTTTTTCCGGCGGTTATTTTGTTGAGCGGGGTAAAAAGCTTGTCCTCCACATCATAAATATTTCCCGTTGGGCTGCCCAGATATCCCAGCAGTACAATTTTGTTTTGTAATACTGCCTTGTTTTCACTTGCCATAAACTCCTCATATCCAAAGTTCAAAAAGGAAGTATAATCCCCGTGATATTTTATAGGGGTGGTTCCGTGAAATTTATTTTTATATCCGTAAGCTTTCCAATCCTCCTCGCCAAGTACCCTATGGGCAATTTTTGAGGCGAAGGATAAATGCTCTTGGTTTTGAAACTCGGTAATGCCTACAAATTCACGGACCACGGTTTCCTCGTTTTCGAAGTTTAAATTCACAAAGCCTGAATTTTTCGTATTTAGGAAGAGTGAATCATTTTCAATGAGGCTGTCTTTTTCAATAATGTAGGAAGTAATTACTTTGTCATTATCCAGCGCCTTAGCCAATATGGAATCGATAAAAGCTTCTTTTTTATCTTTGAATATAATATCTACCCCAACGACTTTTGGATCGGCCTTCAGCACTTCATCTAAAAGTTGAGCAAGCTCGAATCGATCCCGGTGTTCTATATTAATCAGTACAATATCCTGATTTATCGTATTTGTGGGGTTAAAATTTTCGGCATAATACACATCGAGAATGCTGAAATCCTTCACTACTTTTTTTAAGGGATCAAAAAAAGAAATATTAATCACCAAAAAGGACAGCACAAATATGATAAGAAAGGCAAAGAGCGTACAGAGTATCGAATCTTTAATTAAAAGGCGCGTGTTTTTATTCATTATTTATTAAAATTTTTATCCTGTATTCTCTTTAACCTTTGGAAATTCTCGTCATCTCCTAAGCTAATTAATTTGTTACTCTAAAATCGTTAGGGTTAATTTCCGGATTGACTTTAATTTCTATATAGTTCATAACCACTTTAATTTTTGATAATTCACTATCTATAATCATCGTAAATTTTGTTGGAAAAAGGACTCCATTAAATCTTTTGTAATCTGAAAAAATATTCAATGACTCTGTATGAACATCCGTATCTTTTAAGTATTCACTATTTTCCTTATAATGCGTAATAGTATGACTATCGGATTTTGTCCCTACTAATAGTCCCGTTTCAATATTGTAATAATTTACAGACTTAATATTCATTTTCATACTGAACAGATCTTGCTCCTGATCTGAATTTCTTTCAGGCAACATTATAGCATAACAAGACACTCCTTCAAAATTTTCAATCCCGGAATAACGAACATCCTCATTATTCACCAGTAGTCCGTATTCCGTCACATAACTTGATTGGTTTTTCATAATTTCATTGTAGCTTTGAAATTTCCAAGCCTCTTTTTTGCTTGTTCTTATATATGATTTGCCTTCTAGGTTCAAATTATAATGGGTAGTACCATTCAGATCAAATTCATTAACAAATTTATTAGGACTCAAATAAATGATTTCCATGTCACTTTCATAATTTATGTCCTTTCCAGATACTTTAAGAGAATTAACGGCCTCAATTTTATTGTACAATGTTTTTATTTTAATAATATTTTCCTCACCCCCTATGGCAACAATATGATTACTCAATATTTTCTGAGCTAAGAGTTTTTTATCATCCTCTGCAACATTAATAGACTCTTTAATATCGTTTACTGTAATATCTTCTTCAATAATTTCAACTTCTTCCTCAATTTTTTCTTCTTCTTTCTTTTCTTCTAAAATAACAGTTGCGACAACAGTTTTTCCACTGCCTCTAGTCCAACCTTTCTCAATTGCTTTCAAACGATCTGCCTTAGCAGGATGCGTTCGGGTTGCTTTTTCTAATTTTAAGGTGCTTATGGCACTCTGAGCATCTTGCAGCGTACTTCCCATTCGGGCCAAAACGAACCCAGAGAACTCATCGGCCTCAAGCTCCCATTTATGATTGGAACCTTGATCATTTAAAGCGTGACCGTTTAAATGATGTCCTATCTCATGCGCCAATACACTTATCGCCGCCCAATCGTTTGCTGCCTTATCTTCGATGCGAGTAAAAAACTCTTTATCGTATAAAATAAAGCGTTCCTTTTGTCCGGAGCCAACGTCAATATTCTTTGCAACTGCATTATTTATTTCGGGGCATTCCTGAATGGTAAAGTTTCTGAACAATCCTAATTGGGCCAAAATATTATCCACGGCAATCTCCGCCTCTTCATCCCCTGAAAAACCCAATTGAGTGCAGGCCTTATTGACCTCTTCTATAGATTGGTAGTTCTGGGCAAAACCTGAAAAAGAAAACAATGACAACAAAATTATTGAAGGAATAATCTTATCGAAACGTCTTTTGTTTTTAGACTTGGAACCAAAATCTAAGACAACACCAAAAAAAGAATATATTACTTTGAATCTCATAGCGTTATCTGGTTGGGTCAAAATCTTCAGGGTTGATTGTTGGGTTTACTTTTATTTCTGAAAGCTCCACTACAGATGTTGCAGTATATTTTGCAGTTCCGGTTGCTACAAGCGTTGTTGCATCTTGTTTAAATGAAAATAAGACACCATTCACAGATCGGTAATCAGAATAAATATTTTTTGAAGTTATATTAGTTTCCAAACTATTATTCTTAGGCTTGATATTCATCCTCGTTTCTTCATAATATAAAAGCCCGGTACTTGCTTCGTAGTATTTGGTCTTTTGTTCCTCTATAACACTATAATCATTTTTTTGAAATTCCTTAATAGGATACTCAATAACATAGCAATCCTTGTCATCTATTTTCTTTAAACCAACATATTTCATATTATGCTTATTAGTCAAGTCACCAAATTCTGGAATATAGCTTATGTCTTCTTCGTCATTTGCGCTATTATTGATTCCTTCTGCCAAAACCCAAGGCGATTTTGAATCAGATTTCAGATAAGCTTTATTGTTGAGGCCGAGTAAAAAAACTGTGTATTCAACAGGGACAATGCTTTTCTTTTTACAATATATTTTTGAAGGTGTGGCCAATAATTCTTCTATATCTGTTTTGGCTTCAATCACTTTACTATCTATATTCTTAGAAGTATGAGAATAGTTCCTAAAAAGTGTCTTTATCTCTCTGATTTTTTCCTGTCCACCGATGGCTTCAAGGTAGTTTGCAATTACCTGTTCCGCTGTTATTAGAGTTGGGTCTTCAACTTCTTCAATTTTCTTAACCATAATTGTTTTTCCATTGCCACGATTCCAACCAACCTCTATGGCGTTTAACCTATCCTGTTTAGCAGGGTGAGTAGCAGAAGCTTCATCTGGCAATAATTTACTTACCGCGCTTTGCGCATCGGCCAAGCTACAACCCATACGAGCTAATACAAAGCCAGAGAATTCGTCTGCCTGTAATTCTACTTTATGATTGCTACCCCCGCCCATTAAGGTATGTCCGTTAAGGTGATGCCCAACCTCGTGGGCCAAAATACTGGTCAAGCCCCAGTCGGTGCCTGTAGAAGCGGATACTCTAGTAAAGAAGGCTTCATCGTACAAGATATAACGATCTATACTACCACCTTCCAAAGGCATGGTTACCGCAAGGGCGTTGTTGATATTATCGCACTCTTCAATCAGGAAATTGCGAAACAAACCCACCTTATCCAAAATATTATCCACCACAACCGTTGCTTCTCTCGTATCGTTGATGGAAGTGGTTGTGCCTTGTAGATCGCAGGCAGAGGTAACTTCTTCAACGGTTTGGTAGCCTTGGTACCCGCACATTTTTAGCTCTTGGGCAATGGCAGATTGCAGTACAATAAATACAAAGAGAAATGTTAATGGGGATTTCATAAGTTCTATCTGTTTATGTCAAAAAGTGCTGGATCGATTGTTGGGTTTACTTTTATTTCTGAATATTCGGTAATGGTTGTTGAAGAGGTTTCTTTTCCTCCCATTAGTGATACCCCTGTTGCGACTTGTTTGAAGGAAAACAGTACCCCATTCACGGGTCGGTAATCAGAATAAATTGTTTTTGAATTAACGGTAACCAAGTCTTTATAATAATTATGGCTTATAATAATCTCAAGACAGTATAGCAGACCGGTACTTACTTCGTAATAAGTGATTGCTTGAATATTCATCACCTTCCCTTCATCTGCCTTGACTTCATTTTTTGGAAGCTCAATAGCGTAGCAATCTTTGCCATTGAGCTTCTTTATGCCCAAATAGTTCAAGCTAAGATTATTTGTTAAAATCGAGAATTCCTCTATATAACTCAATTGTTTATAGGTATCGTTGGTAGAATTAGCGTTTGAAAAAATCCAAGAGGCATCAGGCTTGTCTTTACGATAGGCTTTATTATTAAGAACTAAAGAATAAATGTTATTACCCGAAATATTCATTTTTATATATTGATTTGCAGGTGATGCAAAAAGAGACTCTGTTGTGGTTTTGGAATCAACATTTTTGCCACTCAACATCATATTCATTGTACTGGTTTTGTTCTTAAATAGAGTCTTTATCTCCATTATTTTTTCCTGCCCACCAATAGCATCCAGGTAATTCGCAATAACCTGTTCGGCGGTAATTTCAGTTGGTTTCTCATTTTCTTCTATTTTCTTAACCACAATTGTTTTTCCATTGCCACGATTCCAACCAACCTCTATGGCGTTTAACCTATCCTGTTTTGCAGGATGGGTAGCAGAAGCTTCATCTGGCAATAATTTACTTACCGCGCTTTGCGCATCGGCCAAGCTACAACCCATACGAGCTAATACAAAGCCAGAGAATTCATCGGCTTGTAACTCTACTTTGTGGTTACTTCCTCCGACCTTTAGGGTGTGACCGTTAAGGTGATGCCCAACCTCGTGGGCCAAAATACTGGTCAAGCCCCAGTCAGTGCCTGTAGAAGCGGATACTCTAGTAAAAAAGGCTTCATCGTACAAGATATAACGATCTATACTACCACCTTCCAAAGGCATGGTTACCGCAAGGGCGTTGTTGATATTATCGCACTCTTCAATCAGGAAATTACGGAACAGACCCACCTTATCCAAAATATTATCCACCACAACCGTTGCTTCTCTCGTATCGTTGATGGAAGTGGTTGCGCCTTGTAGATCGCAGGCAGAGGTAACTTCTTCAACGGTTTGGTAGCCTTGGTACCCGCACATTTTTAGCTCTTGGGCCAAAATGGGCTGCAATACAATCAATAAAAAGAAAAGTATTAATTTGGTTTTCATTGGTTTTATCGATTTACGTCAAAAATGGCAGGATCGATGGTTGGGTTTACTTTTATTTCTGAATATTCCGTAATGGTTGTTGAAGGCGTTTCGTTGCCAGCTATAGTTATTAGCATTGTCATATCTTGTTTAAAAGAAAACAAGACCCCATTAACAGGACGATAATCAGAGTAAATAGTTTTAGACTTGACAATACTGTTTCCGTAATTATTCGCAGAAGAGGTTGATTCAAGCACGGTTTCTTCATAATACAGCAGACCGGTGCTCACTTCGTAATATTTAGTTGATTTGTAGTTCATTATCCCCGATTCATCTCTCTTCAGCTCCAGTTCTGGAAAATCAATTACATAGCAATCTTTTTTATCTATATTTTTTACACCCAAATATTCCATGCTTAGGTTATTAGTTAAAACTCCAAATTCAGGGATATAGCTCACACCTTTTCCCTCATTGTAGCTAACATTAGTACCCGGTTTTAAAACCCATGAGGATTGTGGCTTGTCTTTTTGATAAAATTTATTGTTGAGTATCAAGACATATATGTTCGTGCCCGAAACCTTTATTTTAGTATATTGATTGATTGGGGAAGCATAAAGTAACTCTCTATTGGTTTTTGTATCCATTTTTATCCCGCTGGCTTTCATTTTCATGGTCATGGTTTCGTTCTTAAAAAGAGTTTTTATCTCCATGATCTTTTCTTGTCCTCCAATGGCATCCAGATAATTTGCAATTACCTGTTCAGCGGTAATTTCATTTGGTTTTTCATTTTCTTCTATTTTCTTAACCACAATTGTTTTTCCATTACCACGGTTCCAACCCACTTCAATGGCATTTAACCTATCCTGTTTTGCAGGATGGGTAGCGGAGGCCTCATCTGGCAATAAGTTGCTTACCGCACTTTGGGCGTCGGACAGGCTACAACCCATACGGGCCAATACAAAACCTGAAAACTCGTCAGCCTGCAATTCTACTTTATGGTTACTACCACCACCTTTTAGGGTATGTCCGTTAAGGTGATGCCCAACTTCATGGGCTAAAATGCTGGTCAAACCCCAATCGGTGCCTGTAGAGGCAGATACTTTTGTGAAAAAAGCTTCGTCATATAAAATGTAACGATCAATATCACCACCTTCCAAAGGCATGGTTACTGCGAGGGCATTGTTAATGTTGTCACATTCCTCTATCAAGAAATTTCGAAACAACCCAACCTTGTCCAAGATATTATCTACTACTACCGTTGCTTCACTTGTATCGTTAATAGAAGCGGTTGCGCCTTGCAGATCGCAGGCAGAGGTAACTTCTTCAACGGTTTGGTAGCCTTGGTACCCACACATTTTTAACTCTTGGGCTTGGAAGCTTTGGCTCACCCCAAAACAAACACTTAAAAAAAGAAATAATTTTTTCATATTGATTTATAGATTAATTAAAATGTGATGAAATGATTGAATGACGGGCAAAATCTGCTGCCCTTCCAAATTGATAAAACCCAAAAGCCGGGTTGTGGGATCGTACATTAAATTGAGTTGTCCCGAAGTATTCTTAACGATAATCTGTTTAGTAGGCGAAAAAGAAGATTGCTGGTCTTTGTATAATGACCAATCGTAGGAGGCGTCGCTTAAAACAACATTCACAAAATTGCTTGCTGTTTCCTTTTCCAGTTTTTTTTGAAATACTAGCTTATTTGAATATTCGTCAGTAGTGCCTTCAATTAAACTATTTTCTATAGAGTAAACAGCTATTTCAGAGGAAGAGGAAACCAAGTCAAAAGTAGGTTCCATTAAGAAGCCTTCAATTTTTGAAACACTGGAAGTTAAAGGTTTGGATTCGGCAACAACAATATTTTTCTGGCACGTACACCCCACTAAAATATAAAGAGAGAGTATTATTGATAAATAGTGAAACCTCAAATTAACTTCGTTTTATGTCAAGAACCATCATTGCCATGGTGCCTTGTTCATATTGAGCAGAAAAGCCCATTTTGTCTTTGCTTAGACTAATGCTTTCCTTGTTGATAAGTTGATCCTTAAAGATGATATAAAGTTTGTCCATCAATTCGCCTTTCATGGTATCCATGCGCTGCTTTACTTCATTGATGTCTATCTTGTTTTCAGAGAAAATAACTATAGAAAAATCTGAAGCCACATCACTATTCAGGCGGAACCAATACTTTTCACCAGGCACCAATACCGAAGTATTTTCATAAGCTATATAGGGGCTAACATCTTCCTTGTGTGGAAACAGCACGCCATTTTCGCCGTTACTATCGGCACCAATTACATACACATAGGCAGGTTTGTTAACCTCCGCATACATACGGTAACGGGTTCCTGCGGGATAAGCTACTTTGGTTGCGTAATCGCCTATGCTCTGCACGGCCTCATCAACAACTACATCCTGCCATCCCAAAACCGATTTATTGTAATTGCCTTTTTCCTGGGTTACTTCCATCATGGAACCATCGTACAGCTTCAAATCCAACTTTCCTGAAATTTCTTTTTTATCTTTTTTAACTATGGCTGCCTGTGGCACCATTTCAAAAGCATAGCGTGTAAACTCGGCAAAGTGGTTGTAGCGCACCCACATTAAGCCCTCGTTGCCCCAATCTTCACCCCAACTGTTTACAATTTCGAAAGAACCTCCGTATTTATCGTCGTCATAACCTATAACACACATAGCATGCCCTCCTGAAAAATCACCTCCATCTGGCTCAAAAACATTCTTGGCTGAATAAAAGGAATTCTGAACCATAAAGCCAATAATAACTGGATTGCCATTTAATAACGAACGTTTTACAGATTCAATTTTAACCTCTATAGGTTCATCATTACCGTAAAGCCTAGTGAAATCCTTAATCCGGTTATCTTTAGCCAATTCCAATAAATTATCCGGAATTGCGGTATCACATAAAACATCGTAATCTTTAAAAAATGGCGTGCCCATTTCTACCATTGTTTCCATGGCTTTCCCGATATATGCCCCGCCCTGACAATTGTAATCGTCATCAACATTGGCATTTAAATAAGTGAAGACAGGAGAAAAGGCATTTTCTGTAATTTCGGACACATCAGTTATATTTTTTCTTCGGGCATTTAAAACAGTGTGTCCATAATAAGCCGAAGACCATCCCACACAAGTGCCATATCCTTTTTGGTTTTTTATTTTTGGCAAAAATTGGCGCAACGAGGTTCGAGGCTCCGCACTAACTACATCTTGAAAAGCTACATTTCGAGCTTTCATAGGGGTACTTTGGTAAACTTCGTCATCAAACAGCAATCCTAATTTGGGCTGGTTCTGGCTAAAAGCATTGATAGAAAGAAATATGAAAATGAGGAGTAGTTGTTTGGGGCTCATAAATGTATTGCGTCAGAATTGACAAATTAACAGTTTTTTTTGATTAGTTTAACAAACTCTAATTGTAAAATGAAAAGGTTAATATTTATAAAATCTTTAACTATCTCATTAAAAACAATTTGATGATTCACCATTGATAAAAAAATAATTTAAGTTTAATTTTTTTCAGAGATTGTATTTTAAGGATTCAATTCTTTTTGTATTTTATTGTTTTGAAGGTATTAGAATATTGGGTTTTATAATAGTAAGTAATAAGTAACCTCCAATACACCATCCTTCAAAACAAGAGCATCATCCGTAAACTTTACAGGCTTCAATATAAATAGTTTCTTTTTATCCAAAAGATTTTTCCCAGAATTGCTGGCAGTTGATTTTTTGAAACAGCCTTTTTGTGATTGCCATTGCCCAAAAATAAGATGTTCATTTTGGGCAGCAAATGTGATACTTAAGCAAGTGATTGTAAAGAAAATGAAGAGTTTATATCTTAAAGTATTCATAAATATAGAAGTATCAAATTACAAGCCAACAATTGCGAATTTAATAGGGTTCAACCAAAGAAATTCAATTTATAAATTTTAAACAATACACCAAAGGGAGTATTTTTTGTAATGACCGCTAAATCAACCCCTGTAAAATACTTTGTTTAATTAACTGGGTTGTGTTTTTACAATTCGTTTTTTTAAGAATATTGTTGCGGTGTTTTTTTACGGTAAGCGGACTAATAAATAATTGTTCTGCAATTTCAATGTTACTATGCCCATCAGAAATTAACTTTAGAATATCAATCTCCCGTTTGGAATATTTTTCCAAGGAGGCATTGTCATTATCTACTTCTATGTTCATATAGGAAGGGAAACCATTTAAGCCTATCAGTGAGATTTGGTTGGTATTCGTTTTTGTAAGATGGTCTATACGGGTGTGGATATTAAGCGATTTCCCAAACTTTCCGTGTTCGTCCAAGGTCAACAACAGCGCTTGATGGTTTAGCATTGCATAGTCACCGTTTTTCATTCTGCTCCTAAATGAAAAACAGGATTTGTAGTTTAAGAGTTTGTCTTTGCCCACCGTGCCATAAAGAAATTCAATATTCTGTTGCTCGGCCTTGGCAACAAAATCCATATCGTCTGGGTGGATGGTCTCCAAAATATCCTGAAAGCTCACGGTTTGTGCATCAAAGCCGTGAATATCCATAATGGACGGACTTACATTGGAAAGCGACATATCAAAAAAGTCTATGATATAATAGTAGAAAGGCCCCGTACTTATAACGGAGCTTATGATATCCTCAAAATTTATTTCGGGAAGTAGTGTGTTTTGTACTGCGGTTTGTTGCGATTCTGTCCATACTGAATTAAGTTTTGCAATTTCTGCATTCATAAATTTGCGAGTTGTTTGTCGTAAATATATTACTTTTTAATTAATATCATAGCAGATGTTTTTTGAACAAATTGGGATGTCTTCAGCTTATAAATCACTTTCAAGGTTCTACAAATATGAAAACAGAAGGCAGAAAAGTATTTAAAGTAGCAGACGCAATTTTACCCCTGATTATTTTTTTGTGATACTAGCATGATACTAGGGGTTGAGTAGGGAAACACTAGCATAAACGTAGCACTCGAGTAGCATGAAGGGTAGGGAGGCCATACATTGACCCGTCATGAACCATACTTAAACATACCTCCAACCATACACACATAGTTTTTAACCCTACAAGAAAGTATTTGAAACATAAATTGATACCCCCCAAAAACCAACTTTTTATATTCGTTCAATGCAATATTTAATATTCAATTGGAATAAAACATGTTCTTAATACTAAAACCAAAATTCATCTAAAATGTAAATTACATTGCTTAATTTTAAAGAAAACTTATTTTGAAGGTTATTATGAAACATTTCACTTTAAAAATATTCTTTATTGCACTAAGCTTGGCGTTTGGCAGTTTCGCCCATGCGCAGAAGGTAGTTGTCCTAAACTTAAACGACCCCATTTACCCTTCAACGGCGGACTATATTAACAATGGGCTCAATAAAGCTGCGGAAGAAAATGCAGTTTGCGTAGTGATTAAAATCAATACCCCTGGCGGTTTGATGGAGCCTACAAGGGAGATGGTAGGTAAAATAATGAACTCACCCGTTCCAGTTATATCTTTTGTCACGCCATCGGGCGCGCATGCCGGTTCTGCCGGAGCGTTTATTGCCCTCGCTGCAAATATCACTGCAATGAGTCCGGGATCTAATATTGGTGCTTCCCATCCTGTTTTGGAAGGCAGCGTTCCAGATTCCATAATGAATGCGAAGATGACAGAGGACACAGCAGCTTTTCTGCGCGCTATTGCGGAACACAGGGGGAAGGACACTATACTGATTATGCAGATGGTCACCAATAGCCGCTCCTTTTCGGCGGAACAAGCCTTAAAAAATAATATAATCGATCTGAAAGCGAATAATCTCAATGAATTGCTCAGCAAAATTGACGGGTGGTCGGTTCAACTAAATTCCGAAAAAAATACAATACTGCACACGGCTTCTGCAGAAGTTGAAACCGTAGAAATGGGACAACAGTTAGAGTTTTTGACCTTCCTGAGCAACCCCAATTTGATGTATGTGTTTTTAATAATGGGGTTGATGGGCTTGTTTTTTGAGTTTAGCAATCCCGGCGGCTTGGTCCCCGGAATTGTCGGTTTAGTTTGTTTGATATTAGCAGGTTACGGCATGTCCGTTTTGCCGATTGACTATACCGGATTGGCATTGATCATAGTGGGGGTTATCCTTTTTGTGTTGGAAATAAAATTTCAGAGCTATGCTTTATTGTCCATCGGTGGGGTAATTTGTTTATTTTTGGGCTCTATGTTTTTAATTGATGAAACTTCTTCCGTGGATGTACTTCACATTTCTTGGTCTGTTCTTATAACTTCCGTGGCCATAATTTCGGCCTTCTTCATTTTGCTTGTCTATTTCGGCATTAAAGCCCAATTTGGCAAGCGGAAAACAGGGACTGAAGCCTTAATAGGGGTGAGAGGTATTGCAATGGAAACGCTTTCGCCGGAAGGAAGGGTAAGGGTGAACGGAGAATTTTGGAATGCCGTTGCTGAAGAGGGTACTATAGCAGCCAAAACAGAAATAGAAGTTATTGCCATCAACCATTTTAAACTCACCGTTAAATCCGTACCTTTAATTTCTAATTAAAAATTCAATTATTATGGTTCCAATTTATGTATTAATATTTTTCGGTGTTCTCATTATACTCAGTTCAATAAAAATCCTAAAGGAATACGAGCGCGCGGTTGTATTCAGATTGGGAAGGGTTACAAAAGGTGGAAGCAAGGGGCCGGGACTTATTATCCTGCTGCCTTTTATCGATAAAATGAAAAAAGTCACCTTGCGAACCATAGTTCACGATGTGCCTACACAAGATATTATTTCACTGGACAACGTTACCTTGAAAGTAAATGCGGTAGTCTATTTTCGGGTAGTTGATGCTGAAAAAGCGACTATTGAAGTGGAAGATTATTTTTATGCCACCTCACAACTTTCCCAAACTATTCTTCGAAGCGTTCTGGGGCAATCGGAATTGGATGATATTCTTTCCAAACGCGATAAATTGAATTTGCAGTTGCAGGAAATTATCGATGCACATACCGATCCTTGGGGCGTTAAGGTTTCCACGGTAGAAATTAAACAAGTGGATTTGCCACAGGAAATGCAAAGAGCAATGGCAAAACAAGCCGAAGCCGAAAGATACAGAAGAGCAAAGGTAATTGCCGCAGAAGGAGAATTTCAGGCCTCCCAAAAATTAACCGATGCCGCTGAAATACTTTCCAAACAGCCCAGTGCTTTGACGCTTCGTTATCTGCAAACCTTAACTGAAATTGCAGCTGAAAATAATTCCACTACACTTTTCCCTATCCCTATAGATCTCTTTAAACCCTTTATGGAAAATATGGCGAAGAACCCTGATGCGATTAAACAATTGACGCATCAAAAGAATACTGATTCAAAGGGGGAGAAGGATAGATTGGTTTAGCTTATTATATGCTTATTCTTAAAGGGACATAGGACGGTAAGACGTTAGATGTTAGACGTGAGATGTGAGTAAAAATAATGTTGGAATAATTCTTCTATTCCTGCATTATTTAATCCTATGTTGTGTTGTGCGTCATACCGAATAACCACACTAAATTGAGAACTAAAAAAACGGAAAAGCCGAAATCCGAACAAAGTAGGCATTACTAATCAACTAATTATTATGAGAAAACCATCATTAAAGCAATTAATTGTATTACCTCTACTATGCTTCTTAGCTATAGGCTTTCAAAGCTGTAACGAAAAACCAAAAGAAAAGGAACAGACAGTAAATGAATTCGATTTAACAGCCGCCAAAACTGAAATTGAAGAAGCCAATAAAAATTTCATGGCGCTGGTAGCAGTAGGCGATTCAATTGGTTTAGCCAACTTGTATACTTAATGACGCAAAATTCATGAATACAGGAGCACCATCTGTAATAGGTAGAGCTAACATTCAAACAGCTATGTCGAACATTGTTAAATCTGGCATTACAGGAGTTGATTTAAGACTCGAAAATGTATATGGAACAGAAGACTTACTTGCAGAAGAAGGCGAATTAACCCTTTTCGTAGGCGAAGATGCTGTTGCCGTGGAAAAATACATTGTCCTTTGGAAAAAAGAAGACGGTAGATGGAAATTATTTAGAGATATTTTCAATTCAAATTTACCAGCTAAATAGTCAACTGATTGTCCAGATATTATAATTGGGGGGTTCATCAAATAAGCACGAACGCACAACACTGGTAAACATTACACCCCCTTAATTTTAAAAAACCAAACCCATATAAGCCGCTTTAAGCGGCTTTGTTTTTTTGTACAGGAGGGACTGATAACAAGGTTTGCGGGTTGCTGGCTTGCTATTGGTCGAATAAATAGGGGGAAAGGGGATGGGGCTACAGTTTTTTGATTCATTTGTAGCGAAGCTTTGCGCTTTATTATCTCCTTATTAATTCACCTCTTTCCGGTTTTCCGTAATGTGAAGATTTTAATTTGATTTATATTTGAAGATTAACTTACGTACATGTGCGGGATAGACGCAATAGACGTGTCGTTTATTCACGTGTTGGCAAATATTTGAAAAATACCAAGTTTATAGTACTATTTGCTTTTTTTCTTATTTTTAGTAGGTGGAAGGATTTGGCTCATATCAAATAAAGGTAATACGAGATTTACTGGAAGACTTGCTATCTTATATGCTAGCATTCCTCTAGTCGCACCAATCGACGTGCTTAAAAAAACAGACATTATATTATCATTAATAAATATTTGATTGTTATCATCTTCAAATCGAATGTCATTTTCAGTATAATTAAAAATCTTAAATGTCGTTTCGGTTTCTAACTTTAAGAACTCCTTAAACTTAGTCTTCTCCGCAATAGGATATTTAAAATGAACAATTATTGATATAGAGATTGTATTTTGTTCCTCATTACCCGAAACTCCAAAGCCTAATTTAATATCAGCTTTTTCCTCATTGAAATTATTTATTAAATCGTCTGATAATTTATTAGAATATGATAATTCTTTAATTTCTAAAATACGTAATCCAATATTCTTTTTCTCTTCTGTCATAATATTTAGCATTCTGCTATAATTGCACTTCTATAATTCGGCGAATATTTTTTTAAAGATTTAGTATAGTCTTTGTTATCATAATTAGGAGTGAATAGTTGATCAGAACTTATAAGATAAACGCCGGTCAATTCAGTCTTTCCAACATTATTTTCATTAACAATCTCTATTAATTTATCTCCTAGAACATCTTCTATTCTGGCGATAGTTTTTAAAGTAAAATTATGTGAACCAGACAACCACTTACTAATCTCAGATTCGTTCTTTTTAAGTGCTTTGGCTAAATCCTTTTGATCCATTAAGTTCTTATCTAACAAAAATTGTATTCGATTTGAAAGATCAAAAGTATAATCAACAAAAATCTCGATATATTTAGAGCGATACTTTCGTATTTTATCTAATATCCTGTTTTTTTTCATTTTTTTATGTAAAATTTTAAATCACCCATTAATTGCTTTCTAAATATGACGGCTTTACTTGTGCTCAACCGACTATCTAAAAAACGATCTATTTTTTTTAATGTTTCCACACATTCATTTAAAAAGGGATCTTCATTATAAGTTTTTGTAGATTTTATCCCGCCATTTCCAAGAATCACAATTTTATCTGATAACCTAATGGCGTATAATCTCAAATTGGAACTCGAAAGATATTCTGGTAAGGCTCCAACTTTATCTTTTTTTGTTCCGGCGTGTCTAAAATGTCGTGGCTCTGCGCCATTCTCACCTATTTTATCCATAACTCGTGACAAAATCTCAACGTCTTCTTCTAATTCAACTACATCTAATACTTTATCAAAAAACAATTCCGTTTCCGATAATTCATTCTCTGAATATCTGATTGAATAAAAATTAACTTCAGAATGTTCTTCAAAGATTTCGACAATTATTTCTCGCTTGGTATTCACTTTTAAGTTAAGTACAAAATTAGACTATATTTTCCATATTACAAAGATTATTAAATTAAATTAACTTTTAAGTAAATTCGAATAGACATGTCAGCAACTTCTCAACAAAAATATTTGCCAACAAGGCATAAACACAATAGCGGGTAAGTGCGAAAACCGAAAGTAATTTTATATATTTAAAATCTGGTATAAACCAAAAAGCTAGTGTGTCAATGCCGCTACTGCGTTTATACGAGACATTAGCTGTAGCTTTACGGGGAGTAGTTATCGTTAAACAAGACGGGACAAGTGTTTCCTATAAACTAAAATGAGAGAAGTGCGGCAATGTTAGTAGCAGTGCGGTTACGAAAAGTGTTTCATCAAGTGCATCATCAAAAATGACTTCATCTTTTCGATGCAGTAAGTGTGGCAATCGACAAAAAGTTGAAATTCAAGGCAGTTAATAATGACGGTAGAGGAACAATTCCTTCAGCGACTACTTGCGGACACCAAAGAGAAGTTTTTGGATAGTCCTGTCTTTGCCGAGCAACAACTACTTGGCAGACAATGGAACTATTCCGTTTGCGGGACACCGATACAAGTTGGCAAAGGAATTCTGTTGGGTATAAACTGGAGTGTAAGTGGCCAGCATGAACCGCAGACAGAAATGCCAGACGGAAAAGATATTCCGACTTACAATTTCATTCATCGCAGCAGACAGTTTTTAGAAAGTTATTTGTTGCTGGACTTTGACACAATGAATTTCAATTACACAAACCTTTGTTTCTTTCGGACACCACACGAAATTTTCTTGAGACCAAAAGACTATGAAAACTCTTTGCCTTTATTCAGACAGTTTGTAGCGTTTGTTAGACCTGACTGGATTTTTTCATTAAGCAACAACAACAGCAAAATTCTCACGCAGTACGGACATCTTACAGATAGCACGAATTTTTATGACAGCGAACTAAAACACAAAGGAGTAAAAGCAAACCTTTGGGGATATCCTTACTTTTCCGTGCCACATCCAAACGCAAGAGTAAAAACTAAATCGCGCAATGAAATATGGGAACGCATCGGGGAACAAGCTTTACTGCTAAGGGGTTTGCGATAGTGGGGGTTCCGCACTTTGCATACTTTTGTGCAAGGTGGAAGTTTAGTTGTTTGAATGAAGTTTAGCGCTAATAATCCCCGTCATAGCAAACCCATGGACCGTTATACCAAGCGATTTTGCAGACAACCATTTATTTTATAACATAGAATACTCCCCTCATTAGCATGCTTTTGCAAAGCGTGCATACATAAATGAAGAATTTGTAAAGTTACCCTTGCCCGCGCTGATGCGGGCGTCCTGCTTATGTCTCCCCACAACAGTAAGAGACCAAACACAAACGAAGTACGACAAAGGGGGAATGAGACCTTTGCGCGAGCCTGAGGCAGATTGATCACTTCGGCCCTTCTCAGGGAACCCCTCCGCTTATTACGGGCTGTTGATCTTCCTTCTAAATGACAAGGTATGGAGATAGTATTATCAATATATAATATACGCTATAAACATACTATAAAGATACTATATACATACTATAACTATGCTATAAATACGCTTTAAAGTAGGACTATAATAAATTTATTGTTATATTAGCCTTTTTAAAACTTTATATTATGGCAAAGCAGACAGGGATTATTAAATTAAAGGGTACTATTGGAGATATTAATTATTATAAAACCAAAAACGGGGGGGATCTGGCGCGTGGGGCTGGAGGGGGCTTCAGCAAGAATC
>JAENXC010000018.1 GCA_016649715.1 Flavobacteriaceae bacterium
ACCGGATTGACCTCAAAGGAGAATCATTAAGAAAAGGAGCTTTAAAGAACGAATAACATTAATTTTTTATATAATTGCAGTATCTTTCAAAGTGGCACTGTTTGACCGAAACAGGTGGCACCATCACTCCGAAATAGCCAACGGTAAATCAAAAGTTTTAAACAAGTCCGTTAAAGATATTGACGAAACAGAATTTATCAGGCGCTGTGTTTACGGACAGAAAACCTTCAATTATCAAATGAAAATCGATTCAGAAGAAAAAGAAGCGTTCTATAATAGCATTGAATTTGACAAAACCTTCCCTCTTTTCAACTTAAATCTCGCCAGAGCCTTAGATATCCCTATTCAAACTCCTGAAAGAGAACTCAACAAATATCAAACGTACGTAGGGCTCATCAATCTATTTGCCAACAAATATCTATTTACCGAAGATTTCAAAGCAATTTTCCCTTTCACAAAAGATGAGTTTATCGATGTTCCTGGCAATCGCATCAATCACATCAATCCAGATGTAGGTTTATTGGAATTTGGTAAGGATCAGAACGGCAATAAGAACACCCACCTAGTGCCTAAATTGGCGATGAATATGTTTAAACCATACAGACGCCCCAAAAACCAGAACATTAAATTCATCTTTATATATCATACAACCCATAAAGAAGCCATCAGAAGCTTTTATGATAATTTAAAATATGGCGTTACGGCAGATAAGAAATATTTCAAAGGAATAGAAGATTATGTAAACATAACCGCCGCAACCGCCCCAGAACATTTTATCGAATTTACAGATGAAAGCAATCCCGTACCTCAAATCATCCAAGAGCTGGAAAAACTAAATTTTGACCACGAAAATGTCAAATATGCCGCTTTTTATTTAAGCCCTTTCGACAGACATACCCCAAATCCCGAAGACAGAGAAGTTTACATTCAAATCAAAGAACTTTTCCTAAACGAAGGCATAGTTACCCAAGTAGTGGACTACAATAAAATGGTCGCAAACATTGAAAACCAATACAACTTTCAGTTTTCGCTTCAAAATATGGCCCTGGCCATTCACGCCAAGCTAGGCGGCGCACCGTGGAAATTGGCCGTAACCGATAAAAAGGAATTGGTAATTGGTGTAGGCGCCTATACCAACCAAGGAGAAAACCGACGTTATGTTGCTAGCGCGTTTAGTTTTCAAAACAATGGCCTCTTCAGGAACTTCGAATATTTCGCCCAAAACCAAACAGAAGAATTAGCAGGAAGTATCTGTAATGCAATCAGAGATTTCACCTCCGTAGCTCAAGCCGATAAAGTCGTCATTCACTTTTATAAAGAAATGCGATATGAAGAATTAAAACCGATAATGGATGGAATGCACAAAATGGAATTAAAAGTTCCCTTATACATTCTTAACATCAATAAAACCGAAACAAGAGACCTCATAGCATACGACCTCAATTGGGATAAAAAGCTGATGCCAATAAGTGGCACCTACATTCGGGTTGACCATAATGAATTTTTACTGTTAAATAATGCCCGATATCCAAATTCAAATAAATACTCAGACACCGAGGGCTACCCCTTCCCCATCAAAATCAAAATAAGCAGTCCCAACAAAGACGCCTTTGATGATGCCAACGTAGTGCTTGAGCTACTAACCCAAGTATATCAATTCAGCCGACTATACTGGAAATCCCTCAGACAACAAAACGTCCCCATCACCATCAAATACCCCGAAATGGTCGCACAAATCGCCCCCCGCTTCAAATCCACCATCCCCGATCACGCAAAAGACAAATTATGGTTCCTATAAAAGAAATTGAATACAATGCTCAAAAGTATGTAAGCTGGAACAAAGCTTGGTTAAAGCATTTTTTTAATGAAGACAGCATAGGTAAAGAAGTTATTTTATATGCTGACCCAGACCTTATTTCTTCTATAGGGAACGATAATAATTTAGGAAACTATAAAGATTTTCTAAAAGTTATTATAGTCAATTATTTATACCGATTAGGAATTTACGATAGAATTACAAATAAATCATATAGATATGTTGAGACAAACAGGCAGATAAAGAAAATAATTACAGAATTTCCAAATACGCTTAACAATCCTAATTCCAAATTAGACCTCGCTTTTTTCAACTATATCGTTTTTTACATTAGTATTTATGTTGATAATCAGAAGTCATCATTTTACGATGAATTAAACGAAACCATTTCTAAATACCTGCCAACGGAAAAAAAGACACAATCACTATCAGAATTAGACAAATTATTTGATACAATCGAAAATTGGTCTTTACTCAAAGGTTTAGGTTTGTTTAGAGCAAGACGTATTGGTAATTTGAACTACGTTGGCTTGTTAAACTATCAAGTAGTATTAAAACCAGAATTAAACAGGCTATTTGAAGAATTACTTTACAAATACAACATAACAATTGATGACAATGCCATATATGCAGAGCTAGCAAATAAATTACTACGGTATGTAGATAATCCTTCTTTAAGAAATAAGCTAATTGAGGCCATTAAATCCCCCGTTTATTCTGAATGGTTTTTAAATAGAGCTCTAAGTTTCAATCATCTAGAATATGGTAAATCTAAAATAGGAAGCAATATTGTTGTTACCCGAAGAGGAATAATGTCATTCAAAATAAGACAGGAGGATAAATTTTTAATTCTAGTATCAGACACTCTATTAAGGGAAAATGAAATTCCAATTGGATTTTCACTCTCACAATCTGGTATTGATTCTCAAGGGTTCTATTCAAAACCCATCAATCTCTTAGGAGAGGAAAAAGTTCATTTTAAAGATTATAAACTTACTACTGAGGATAATACATTAACACTGGAAACCGCCAAGATTAATGATGTGAATTTTTTTGTAAAAACAGCTAATGGATATTTACTCACGCTATTGCCACAACCAAATTATGATCTTTTGGTTGTTGTTAGAAAAAACCCTCAGACACTAAAACATTGGGAAATGTGGTCTAAAAATCCTAACAATATTCGAGAAAGCCAAATAATTGAAAGCCAGGATATCTTATTAAGCCTTTTTGGAAATAATTATGTGTTCTATTCAGCATTTAACATTCAGAAGCCATATTATAAGAATGAAGAAGATATTATTTACGAAATTAATACCCAACCGGACCTTAATCTTAGTAAACTTGGAGGTTTAAAAATTAATAAAAACACTTATTTAGACATTGGCTTACCATACTTCAGGTTAGATAATCTCGATATTCTAAGTGAAGATATCACGGTAAAAGTTTACCGTAACAATGCAAAAGACATAGATATTGAAATAGATATATCTGAAAACATAATTAGATTATTTATAAATAATGAAGTTGTAATTAGCGAGCCATCTTTAGTAATTGTAAAATTCAGTTATAAGAATTTAGAAAAATCGTTTGATTTTATAATTGTCGGTTCTAAGTTAAAACCTATATCTCAAAACAATTTATTTAAGTACAACACCTGGGGTGAAAAGTCTTCTGATAGTGCCTCTAAGTATTTACAAGGCAACAATATAATAAATGGGACCAACATTTTATCAAATACCAGTAGGCACATCCTAGCTGGATTAGTTGAGGACACTTCATATGATGACAACTATTTTATTTATCTTCTTGCGGGTCTTGATTCCTTAATCGAGGATGATTATTTGAGAAGAAAACATATTAATAAAGCCATTGATGCTTCATTAATTTACCTAGAAAGTAAAGGTTATCAAATAGCAGATGAAAAATATTCCCGCACAAATTTAATCAGTAACCTCTGCGCGTTAGGGTTTCTAAACAAATTGACAGATGAGAACGATGGAATAAAATATCAACTACTACCACCTGCTCTAATCAAAATAGAAAAGTCTTTTAGTGTGGGGTCTAGGCAGGTGTATCAACTTATCGGTGTACGATCTAAATACCTGATTCAGCGATTAGTTGAGTTTTGTGATCTAGAGAATATACAAATCCGTTATAAAAGATATAATATTCAAGAAAACAACTCACTCGAAAAAGCTTTACTGCCTGAGATTATATATTTGGATGTCGGTGGAAAATTAAATAGAGTTAAAGTTTTTTTTGATGAGCAGTTTACAATCGATATCCACGTAGAAAATGAAATTCATTTGGGAGATTCGTTATGCAATTTTATTACTTCCACAGCTGAATATGAATCCAAATATTTAGTAAATAGAATTCCTTTAGGTAATCAACCATTTGAGGATTTCGTTTCACTTCTATTTCCAAGAATTGTTACAAGTTCTGAACTATATCAATCAAAAGGACAAGTATTTAAAAAGAGGTTTTTGGAGAAAAACCAAAACGAATATTATGAAATTAAACAACTTTCTTGGGCAAGATTATTTGTTGCAAAAGAAAAGAATCTTCCCGTGTTATTAATGAAAAAACAGTATGAAGCCGGTTCGTACAAACTTTCTCCAAATACCTATATTCCTTCAAAGTACAGGCTACCCGAAATAGTTTACAGGGCTTTTTGTAGTATAAATCACGGGATTCCAAAAACGATAAAAATATTTATCAAGAATGCCAAGGGTCTTTTTAATGTGGAAGATCAATCATTTATGCATTTTGATTATTACAAATTTTCAGATAAAATAAACCGAAGGGAGAATATTATTAGAATCATTACTGGAATTCCAGATGTCAATTCCAGTCACGTTATCTACACTAAGGAACTAAATAAAAGTATGAAATTTGTTACGTGTTCTCTTTTCAGCAGTATTAAAAGTGCAGTTTTGATTTATGACGTAAAAGGAAATTGTACAGCTATTATATCTAATTATAAAGAGCTATTTATAAATACAGCTAAGATTGACCAAAGAAATTTACCAACAAAAAAGTGCCAGTTTGGGACGATAATATTTGATATTTTGAAAATTGAAAATAACGACCTTTCCCTAAACCAAAAGATCAGCCTCTTATTAGATAATAATTTAATGGCATTCAACTACGAAACCCCTTCGAGGAATATAAAATTTGATATTGTGAAGGAAGAAAAAATATTAATTAAGGAAATATGCTAACCAATAATTACGAAAATTTATTAGGAATTGATCCAATCGGAGCATTCCAAAAAATTAAAGAAAACTATTTAAGGTATTTTAAAACAATGTACCGTTTTAATGACCCTGACTTGGATAAAAGGAAAAACGAGGAGTTATTAAAAAACTTTGCCTTATTCAGAGACCCTTATCTCGAATTGTTACCTGAATACAATACGACCAAAGTAAATGGGCAAACTATAAAATCAATTGAAGAAATATCTCAACTTATATTAGAAGGTTTTGATGATGATATCATAACAACTAAATCTTTCCTCAAAGATTTCATTATTCCTGGCTTAATGAACTATCCACCCTATCAACATCAGGTAGATATGCTCATTAAGGCATTTGTAGATAAACGAAATGTAGTTATAAATTCTGGTACTGGCTCAGGTAAAACCGAAGCATTTGTACTACCATTATTAGCATCGTTATATAAAGAAGGTCGACAATGGAAAACTCCTCTATATGATTACTTAGATTGGTTTAATCAACAATCTGCTGAAAGTGGATATATGCCTATTCAAAGGAGTGGTGAAAACAGAAAAGCTGCAATTAGATCTCTTATCTTATATCCAATGAATGCATTGGTCGAAGATCAAATGACGCGACTTAGAAAAACATTAGATAGTGATGAGGTTCGATCGCATTTTGATGATGAAGATGGGTTAAAAGGAAATAGAATTTATTTCGGACAGTATAATGGGAAAACCATTATATCTGGTAACTATCGCGGCAAAAACAAAACCAAACGCAATACTTGTTATAGAAAACTGCAAGAAATACGAAATCGAGCAAATGAGATCGAAAATTTTGTCCATAAAAATCCTAATAAAAAAGATGATGTAAGTTATATTTTACCACGACTGGCTGGAAATAGTAGAACCGCTGAAATGGTAACGCGGTGGGATATGCAAGAAACTCCTCCAGATATTCTAATTACCAACTTTTCAATGCTCAGTGTGATGCTAATGAGATCCATTGAGAGAAATATGTTTAAAAGCACGCAAGAATGGCTTAAAGAAGACCCTAATCACGTTTTTCATTTAATAGTAGATGAACTTCACCTGTTTAGAGGAACCTCTGGAACAGAAATAGCTTATTTAATCAGAATGTTTTTAGATGCTATAGGTTTAAAGCCTACTATTCAAAAGAATAATAAAAGAGTTCCAAACCCCCAATTAAGAATTTTAGCCTCTAGTGCCTCCTTAGGTGATGCAGATAAAACACAAGAATATTTAGAACAGTTTTTCGGGGTTTATTTTGAAGATAGCAGTCAAACAGCTTTTGAAATTCAAACAGGGGATGATTATGTGCCTATTTTAAAGAACCAACTCAACTTTAAACCTTTCGAAATTGTTACACCAAAGTATATTGAATTACAGGCAGATGAAAAAATAGCAATTCAGAAGGAACTATCTACAGCTTTGGGTGTTAAGAGTATTGAAGAATACTTTATCAAAAATGCTGATAGCATTTTTGCACAGTTCATTAATGCATTTAAAAATTTAGACGGCAGAGTCACTCCTATCTCGATTAAGGAGTTATCTAAAAGAATTTTTAATGATAATGATGCGGCATTACGAGGTTTTTTTATCATAAGGGCCTCAGAAGAAATTAATGGTTTAAATAACCTTAAACTCCCAAGAATAAGATTTCATCAATTTTACAAATATATTGAAGGCTTATGGCCGGAAATAATGCCCCAAAAAGAGGGAGAACCTCAAAATCCATTTGGTGAGTTAATGTACATGCCCGTTACCGCCAAAAATTCGGAGGATGGTATGATTCATAAAGTTTTAGAAACCCTAAGGTGTGAAAAATGTGCATCTCCTTTTATTGGTGGAAATAAAAAAGTGGATACTCTTCAAAATGGAATTCAAAAATGGAATTTGTCTCTAAATAGTCCCAACTTGGATAAAATACCTAATCACAGTGCTACACCATTAGTTCAAAATAAATGGTATCACGAATACGCAATTTTTTGGCCTTGTGAGAATAACGAAGATGAGTTTAAATTAATGACTACCGATAATAATGGTCAGCGTTTTAGAGATGATTTTCCTCAAACTAACCAAAATAACAGAAAAACTTTTGGGCATACCGGAGTAAGGGGAAATTGGCGAAAATCCTTTTTGAACGCATATACGGGAGAAGTATTTTTTGATAACCCCAACAATAACGAAACACTTATTAAGGGATATACTTTTGTTTTAACTAGAAATAATAACAGAAATCGAGATCAAATTATCGATTTTGATGATAAGTTTAGTGAAATAGTCCCATTACAAGCATTGCCGCACATCTGTCCTTCCTGCTCTGCCGATTATTCGCTAAGAGTATATACCAAATCGTCAATTAGAAGTTTCAGAACTGGTATTGCTCGGAGTAACCAGGTCCTGAGTAAAGAATTAATTTATCAGTTAGACAGCCAAAATCCAAAACTCGTTGGTTTTTCTGATAGCAGAGAAGATGCTGCCAGTCAGGCTTTTGGCATTGAAAAAGAACATTTTAGAGATGTAGTTAGAGTATTGTTTTTACAATGTTTGGAAGAATTAAGCAAACCAAATCCAAAGATTGCCGAATTAATCGAAGATGTAAAAACCAAAGGCACAGAAGTATTTAAAAAATTACACGAATATACTCCCTATATCGACAATGCTGCTGAAATCATTGGACATATATTAGTTAATAATGAGGTGGAGATAAATAAATTATTAAAACCCGAAACTACTATTAATGTTGAAAGTTTAGTTGAAACTCAAAATAATCAATTAAATGGCCCATTAATTAAAAAGTTATTGGAACTAGGCATAAACCCCAATGGGGTAGGTTATGATAATGAATTAGTAAAAGGTCACCATTGGAGTAATTTTTATGATTTTGAGAAAGGGAATATAGCTGATATATCCACCATCAGAAATAGAATAAAGGATAATAATTTCAACATCCCAATTAATTATTTAAATAAGGTAAGAAGCCAATTATTCTCAACAATATTTAAAAATAGTTTTGGAATTTATACGGATGTAAATTCTGAAAGCTCGGGTATAGGCTATCTTATTATAAGACAGGATCGAAGTAACGAATTTTACAGAGCATTATCAACTATGCTCCCAACCCATATAGCTATAGATAGTTTCATAAATGTGTTTTTAAGAATTATGGGAGATGCATATAGGTATGATGACCCGGATTCTTTTGACTCTCAAGTTTATGGAAGTTATCAAGACCTACCAGTCAAATATCGAAACTATATAGAAGTTTTTTCTGATAATTATGGCTTAGAATCATTAGAACTAGGAAATAATATATATGCGTACTTAAGCCAAAAATTCGGTAATCAAAGATTTATAATAGAGCCTAGTGCATTAGACTTTGAAAAAGTCCAGGATCAAGATGATTATTATAAATGTATCAACTGTTCAAAAATCCATTTGCATAGAGGTTCAGGGTTATGTTCAAATTTACAGTGTTTAGAACCTTTACCAATTAAAAGCTCAGGCAAGGTTGAAGAAATCAGAAGAACTAATTTTATTAGTTATGATGTCCTAGTGGAACCGCGAAAACTTAAAAGACTAAGAACGGCTGAATTAACTGGACAAACAGATAATCAAGCTGAAAGGCAATTAGAATTTAAAGGTGTTATAATAAATACAGACCCCATAGAACATAAACGTGAACAGCTGTCAAAAGAAATTGATATGATTAATGTTACAACCACTATGGAAGTAGGTATTGATATTGGTAGTTTACAGGCCATCTTTCAGGGGAATATGCCGCCCACCAGATATAATTATCAGCAGCGTGTAGGTCGTGGCGGTCGTCGTGGACAACCGTTTTCAGCAGCATTAACATTTTGTCGAGGTAAAAGTCACGATACATATTATTATTTTGACGGAATTGATGAAATAACTGGTGGAATAGCACCCGCACCAATTTTAGCCCTGGCACCAACTAAAGTTCAAGATCAATATCAAATAAAATTGCCTATTGTAAGAAGAATGTTAACCAAGATAATATTAAAACTTGCTTTTCAAACTATAGAAACAACGGCTATTAACGATGATACTCACGGTGAATTTGGATTAGCTGAAGAATGGAATATATATAGAGAAGATATTTTAAGTTGGCTTGCAAATAATCCTAAGATGATTGATGAATACGTAGACTATTATCTAAATCAATTTAACTATCAAAATAGAATTTCTAAGGATATATCCAACTTAAAGCACTGGATAAAAAATGATTTAGTTTCTGAAATTGGTAAAGCAGTAAGAAACAATATCTATACTGAGGGATTAGCACAAACATTAGCTGAATCGGGTTTATTGCCTATGTATGGAATGCCAAGCAATTCACGAAGTTTTTATCACGGAGTTAATGCCAATGAAATTAGAGAAATAAATAGAAGTTTAGAACAGTCAATAACCGAATTCGCCCCTGGTTCTGTAAAAACCAAAGATAAAGGAGAGTACGAATCAATTGGCCTTACAGTACCTTTGAAAATTCAATGGTCATATGCTAATAACAGTCGATGGATCCAAACCTTTAAGCAATACGATGGTCAAAATATAAATCAATTTAATGCGCTAGAAAATAGCTATAGTTTAGTTTTGGAGGCGGATGAGAATATTAGAAATATTGAAAGTCCGTCAAATCAACAAGAAGACCCAGAATTAAAACGGGTTAAATTAGTGGTCCCGAAGGCATTTAGATCCAACCAGTTACTTCAAAATAATGGAAATCTCATTAATAATATGGACGTTAATTCCGGGTTTTCTACTTCTAGAATTTATGCTAATGAAGTTGATGATGAAGTATTACGATCCTCTCTTGACAATTATCAATTAACATATTATAACTATGGGTCGGACATTTGGCATATTAACAATAATAATGGCAATTATTTTGAAGGTGTAGCTTTAAAGGATTTTATTCCCTCAGGTAGCAATCGGCCAGAAAAGACTTCTATAAGTGCAACTAATGGAGTTGATACAGAAGAAGTCGAATTTGAACCTAATTTTATTTTAACTAAATATTTGTCAGATTTTGACCACGAAGATGTTCAGAAAATTGCAATTGGAGCTCAAAAAACCACAGAAATAATAAAAATACAGATCTCAAATATACCACCAGAATTAAATTTGAACCTTCAAACTGGCAATGTTCCTGCCATAAAAGCGGCTTTTTATTCAGCAGCATTTATTCTTCAAAGAGTTACAGCAGACATTTTAGATGTTGAGCCTCAAGAGATAGAAATAAGTGAATTAAAATCAGAAAACGGAAATCCATATTTATTTTTAAGCGATGCCGCCCCCAATGGTTCAGGCTTCGTAAACTACTTATATGAGAATTTTGATTCGATATTAACCCAAATATTAAATTTTGAACATAAGTTTATTAAGTCAATTATTGATCACAAAAATTCTTGCTATTCCTCTTGTCAAAAATGTTTAAACTCGTATAACAACTCAGGATATCATCACGTACTAGATTGGCGATTAGGTTTAGGTTTAATAAGGTTGATGAAAGAAAAAGATTATACGTTTGGATTAACAAACATTAATTTAGATCATAAGGAGATTACCGATGTGTTTGACATTATCAATAAATGTGTCGAAACCTATTCAAAAGTGGATATCAAAACCGAGATTGTACTAGGTGATGAGATTAATTATTTAAAAACAAAAAAAGGAGATTCTATAGTTGGAGAATCATTTGAATACAAATTGATTAAACATCCTTTATGGAATGATTCTGCAATTATGCAAGCTTTGGTTAATCTTTTAGGTAAGGATCATATACCATCGTTTCATCAGATAGAATCAATTTTTGATACTTTACGAGTAGTAAAAGTTTAGTCAATTGAAAAACCTAGATAAATGTTTATCGAAACGAAGCAATAAACCCCTTCTATCCTGCAATGTGTCGCCTCAGGCCACCTTGTAGGTATTACCCCACAATCCCCGATCACGCAAAGAATAAGTTGTGGTTTTTATAAATAAATAACACCTATGCAATTCACGAACAACGAATTTATACAAGCCCTAAACCTAATAGAGAATACAAATCAATCATTTTTTCTAACGGGGAAAGCAGGCACAGGAAAATCTTCCTTTCTAAAACACATTGTAAAAACGTGTGGAAAAGAATTCGTAGTAGTGGCACCTACAGGTATTGCAGCTATAAATGCAAATGGGGTGACGATTAATTCATTATTTGGTTTTCCCTTTAGACCGCTCCTTCCTGCCGATGAAGGCATAACTATCTATCCGCCAGATTCTTCAAAACGTGAATTACTGAATAAAATGGACACACTCATCATCGATGAAGTATCAATGGTCCGAGCTGATGTAATAGATGCCATAGATTACTCCTTACGAAAAAACACCAACAATCTTTCCCTCCCTTTCGGAGGTAAACAAGTGATATTCATTGGAGATCTATTTCAACTAGAACCTGTCGTTGCAGGTATTCGCGATAAGGAAATAATATCAGAACTGTATGATTCCCCCTATTTCTTCAGTGCTCACATACTTAAGGAAATTCAATTGCCGGTGGTGGAACTAATTGAGCTGTTCCGTCAAGAGGATAATTACTTTATAGACTTCCTTCAGAAAGTTAGAGATGCGTCCATAACAGCTGAAGAAATAAATACTTTCAATAAGAAAATTGACAACAACCAACATCTTGTCGAAGAAGAGTTCGTTATAACACTTACTACAAGAAACAATGCAGCCAATCATCTTAATAATAGAAAATTAAGTGAAATTAAAAACAAAAGTTATTTCTATGAAGCCAGTATTACGGGGACTTTTGCGAGCAGCAAATTCCCTACAGATTTAGAACTAGAACTAAAAGTAGGCGCACAAGTGGTATGTGTAAAAAACGACCCCGCAAATAGATGGTACAATGGCAGTATTGCCAAAATACACAGTTTGAGCGAAAATGAAATAGAGATAGAACTGGAGAATAATCATATTGAAAAAATAACTCAAGTAAGCTGGGAAAACCAAACTTATACTTACAACCGAGAGAAAAAGAGAATAACGCAAGACGTTGAAGGTACTTTCACGCAATACCCCTTAAAACTAGCCTGGGCAATAACCATCCATAAAAGTCAAGGACTGACTTTCGAAAAATTAATCATTGACTTCCATACTGGCACCTTCGCCAGTGGTCAGGCTTATGTGGCCCTTAGTCGTGTAAAAAGCCTAGATGGACTTTATTTAAAACGACCTTTGGTACTTTGGGATGTATTGGTTAGTCAAGATGTGTTGGATTTTGAAAATCATTCAGCAGCAACTAAAGAAAAAAATAAAGATTTAATCTTAAATATAGCGGAAAAAAATACACCCTTGATGGTAGAATTAATTTCAAGTTTTTATCCACTTACAGATAACTTAATTATTAAGTTTGGTGACAAACTAGTCTGGAAGAAAATAATAAAAAATGTCAATAAAGATATTTCTAATGAAGTTTTAATTCAGTTCTCTGAAAAAATAAATTGGTCAATTTTGATAAAAAAAATGAGTTTCGGTTATAAGAGACAAGAACTTGTTCGAAAACTTCTTGACTTACAAGTAGTAGATATAAACTTATGTGATGGATTACCGCTTAGTAATACTTTTTTTGAAAAATATGAAAAGCAATTAGATTGGCAAGATGTTAGTGCAAAAAGCAATGTCGGGTGGAATATTTCTTTCTTACATCAATTCAAAAAAAAACTTTTATGGAAATCAAGCTCCAAAACTTCCAATAAAACGTTAAGCAACAATCCATATCTTCCTTGGAGCATAGAATTAATTAATGAATTTGTTGATGAATGGGACTGGGTTGATCTAAGCTGTAATAAAGGCATCCCTTGGTCTATAGAGATAATTCAAGAATTTGAAGAAAAATGGGCGTGGGGTTTTTTAAGTTCAAATACATCTTTGCCTTGGTCTGAAGAGTTAATAGACACTTTTAAAACTAAATGGAAATGGTCAAATGGAGTTGAGCACAATTTTGAAAAACAATATTTTAACGGTTTAAGCCTTAATGAAGCTATACCTTGGTCAATTAATCTTATTGATAAATTTAAAGAACAACTTAACTGGAGAAATCTTAGCAGTATCAAATCATTACCGTGGTCTAAAGAACTCATTGAACATTTTTATGAAAGTTGGGATTGGGAAACACTCTCTAGAAATAATGCCATTAATTGGTCGCTCGAAATGGTATTTAGATGGAAAGATAGGCTTAGTTTTTATTCACTATCTCATAAAGATTATTTAAAATTTCCCTTGGACTTCATCAGGGATAATGTAAATAAATTTGATTGGGAAGGTGATGAATACGGATTTTCTGGGGGATTAAGTGATAATCCCAATCTTCCCTGGTCAGAAGGATTTATTGAGGAATTTAAAGATAAGTTTAACTGGTTCAGGCTTAGTGCTCAGGATTTTTTACCTTGGAGTGAAAGTTTTATTGAGAACTATTCAAATTATTTCTGCTGGGAAAATTTATCTTGCAACACAGCAATTCCTTGGTCCACAAAGCTAATCGACAAATATATAGATAAATGGGATTGGGAAACACTTAGTGGCAATCCAGCAATTAATTGGACAGAAGAAATGCTTTCCAAATACGAACATAATTTAATTTGGAAAAACAGTTTTAGAAATCTAAGTAATAATAGAGGTCTCCATCATAGCATTCCTTTAATACACAAATATGCTTCTAAATGGGAGGCTAGTGAAGAAATCTGGAACTGCTTTTCACCATATTTCGATGATGCTTTAATAGAGCAAATCCTAAAAAGTATCAAAAAATGAGAGTAGCAGGAAAACTAACGGATAAGGACTGGAAAGAGTTAGCTTGTAATTTAAAACCTGAAGAAAACCAAAACTGGGGCAATGCATTCCACTTCTTTGAAGAACGCATCCGGACAAGATATTTAGAACCTATACTAACAATTCTGGATATGGAAAAGTATGAAGGAGAAGGTTTTGCAATAGTTAATTTGCAATGTTCCCTTATAGAAACTATTGAAAGCTTTATTAATGGATGGATTTATAACCAAAAGGAAAATGAGGATAAAGGACTGGTAAAAAATTCCTGGTACAAAAATACTTTGCATAAGGATAATAGGATTGGTTCAGTAAATAGTGCTGAAATATTCATTTCTTTTTTTAAAAAACGTTTACCCTTTATAAAAATGAATATAAATGGTCTCCTATTCTATCAAGAAGTACGATGTCCTTTGTTACACGAAACCCAAACCAAAAGCAACTGGAGAATAAAAAAATGTAGTTCAGCTACCGAATCTTATTGCGAAAGCCCCACTTCAAAAATTATTTACCGTGACCAGTTTCAAAGGGATTTAGAAGTGGTTATTAAAAACTATAAAGAATGTTTAATTGAACGTAAAAACTTAGGAGAAATCAAAAAGCACGAACTAAGACAAAACTTTAAGGCAAAGTTCAATCATTTATGCAAATAACATACTCACTATGAAAATCGCAATCCTCGGTTGGGGCTCATTAGTTTGGAATCCCAAATCACTTCAATATAATACCAATTGTGGTTGGCAAAAGGATGGTCCAATGCTACCATTGGAATTTTCTCGTATATCCAAAGATTTTAGATTAACTATTGTTCTAGAACCCACTGCCCAACTGGTTCAGTCACTTTATGCTATTTCTACCAATACAACAATGGAGGAAGCAATATTGAATCTCGCAGTTAGAGAAGGTTCCGCCAGAAACGCAATTGGATATTTCGGTAAAAGCAATAATAAAAGCCATCCTGAGTCTTTCAAATATATTGAAAATATTAAAGAATGGTTGGCAATACATCCCGAAATTGAAGCGGTAATTTGGACAAATCTTAACGCTAACTGGAAAGAAGCGGGCAGACTAAAATCAAAAAAGCAGGATAGAATAGAACATCTTAAAGCCTTGGATGGTCCAACTAAGGCAATAGCCGAAGAATACATAAGAAAGACACCTATTCAAATCGCAACCAATTTTCGCAAAGAAATAGAAAAAGAACTTAAATGGTATCCCATAGAATTATGAAAAAAGCGATACCTAATATAAATAAAAGTCAACAGTTTTCCGTTGAAGAAATCAAAGAGGCACTTATAAAATCCTGTACTCATAACCAGCCCATACAATTCATTCCATATCTTCTTTCAAAAAATGTCACAGTAGAATCTCCAAACAAGATACGTTTTTACAGATATTTTAAATATTTGCTAAACTGTGCCCTATGCAGCTCAGAAGGTGCATTGACACTAAAAATGGAAAAATACGCCTGGGAAGAAGATAAAGAAATAAGCTATTACAACTTCTATGATGAGGTGCATAAATACAGTCGCTTATCGATAAAATATAAAGAGCTAAACAATCACATAGTTATCGACACAATGCCCTTTTAAAGAAATCGAAAAAAATATGAACCCAACTCCTGAACAATCAACCATCATCAATTCCACAGGAGACCTGTGCATAAATGCTATTGCCGGTTCGGGAAAAACAACCACTATTTTACAATATGCCGCAACCCGGCCAAGCAATGCTAAAATACTCTACATCGCATATAACAAGTCGGTTAAAACTGAAGCGCAACACAAATGCAAGAAATTGGACCTATCTAACGTAAGAGTGGAAACCGCCCATTCCCTTGCATATAAGCACATTATTAGGAAAGGAAATTACAGCGTCAACAAAAGAGGATATAAAACATTTGATATTACACAGATCCTTGAACTTCGTGCAACTGGGGATCCATTCGTGAATTTTTTACTGGCCAATCATATTGCCAAATTAGCTAACTATTTCTGCAATAGCACCGCCCTTAAAGTCCAAGACCTAGATTATTCCACAACCCTCACGGATAAAAAGGCCAAAACCTTTGTGAAAAATCACTATCAACTTATCGAAAGGGGCACGAGAGAGTTCTTGGCAAAAATGGAAAATAGGGAAATAGAATGTACACACGATTTCTATCTTAAAAAATTCCAGCTCACCAATCCAGTTTTAAACTTCGATTATATTCTATTCGATGAAGGTCAAGACGCTTCCCCAGCAATGTTGGATATTTTCTTAAAACAAAAAGCTGCAAAAATTATTGTTGGAGACATCCACCAACAAATATATGCCTGGCGGTTTGCAGTGAACTCGCTAAATCAAGTTCCCTTCCCTAATTACAATCTCACAACAAGTTTCCGGTTCCCTCCCGCTATTGCCAATTTGGCCAACGGCATTCTCTCTTGGAAAAAACATATTGATGAAAAACACAGTCCACTTCTTATCAAAGGAATAGGAAAGACTACAGATAATAAAATCAGTTCCAAAGCAATTATAGCCAGAACCAACTTAGGGTTACTTTTAAAGGCCATTGAATATGTGGTAGAAAGCAAAAAAGCTGAAAAGATATATTTTGAGGGCAATATTAATTCCTATACCTACGCGGAAAATGGCACATCACTTTATGATGTATTAAATCTATATATAGGCAAGAGAAACCTTATTAAGGATTCTCTCATTAAAACAATGCACAGCATTGAACAGTTGGAAAACTATATTGAAAATACTGAAGATGTCCAATTGGCGATGATGGTAAAAATTGTTCAGGAATACGGGCAAAAAATCCCAGTCATTCTAAAAGAGATAAAAGAAAAACATATTTCCACTGATGACAAGGAAACCGCTGAGGTCATTTTCTCCACCGTCCATCGAAGTAAAGGGATGGAATATGATGCCGTTTATCTCGTAAATGATTTTATTTCAGAAGAAAAAATCAAAAAACTAAGCAAGGAATTCTTAAAAGAACATAGTGCCAAAATCAATGAAGAAATCAATCTGCTGTACGTGGCCATCACCCGTACAAAAAAACACCTCTTTATCCCTGAAACCCTGCTTCCGGAAAACACAAAAAAATCTCCTTACATCCATCCCCTTAAAGTAGAGGTCCCGGCCAAAGAAAATGGTGAAATTACAATAGAAGAGGTAATTGGTATAATGACAAAAAACTCAAATCCCCCCAATACCAACAAAAAAACAAAAGCGTATTCGGTGGAGGAAAAGCGAAAAAGCCATAAAGACGCTTACAAGCCTTGGACCCCTGTATTAGATGATGAATTGACAGTATTATATTGTGAAGGCAATTCAGTAAAAAGTATGGCCGTACATTTCGGCCGTACCCAAGGTGCCATCCGCTCCCGTATCAAAAAATTAGAATTAAAAGAATTATACGGATAAAACCATAATTTCACTATCCTGCAAGATGTTGCCCCAGGCCACCTTGTTGGTATAAATTAAAACCCACTAATTATGTCCAACACTACTTTCACAAGACAAGAATTATACGATCTAGTTTGGAGCAAACCCGCAACCCATATTGCAAAGGAATACGGCTTTTCTGATAATGTTATCCGAAAGATTTGTAAAAAGTATAATATCCCACTGCCTAAATCCGGCTATTGGTCTAAGTTGAAATTCAACAAAAAAGTAGTAAAAACAAAACTTCCAAAGCAAGATGATAACCCTCAAATATCATTAGAGAAATCAAACCAACAACTTTATACTGGAGACAATCCTCTATCCAAATTGGCATTGAGAAAAAACGAAATTCTACAAGACGGATTAAACCTCAAAGTCTCAGATAAATTATCCAATCCACATCATCTAATTACGTCAACGAAAGAGTATTACAAGCAACTGGAAATTGTAAGAAAAAAGGGAGGTTGGGGCCACGATGTAGACAGTTCAAAGGCGCTAAGTATAAGTGTTGCCAATAATTTATACCCTAGAGCATTTCGCTTTATGGATAGTCTATTAAAACTCTTAGAAAAAAGAGGTCATAAAATAGAATCAAATAAATACAGTACAAAAGTCATCATTAAAGGCCAGGGTTATTCAATAAGATTAATTGAAAAAAGCAAGAGAGTAAAACGAGAAACTACATATTCCTACGAATCTTTCGATCTTGAGCCCACGGGAAATTTATGTCTTAAGATCGATCATTCTTATCCAATTAAAGAATGGTCAGATGGCAAAACTAAAAAATTGGAAGATCGTCTAGTAGATATTTTAGCCTGGTTAGAAATCAAAGGAGAAGAAGACGAACAGCAAGCTATAGCAAGTGCAATTTGGCATAAAAAATATGAAGAAGAAAAACAGCGAGAAAAAGAACTCCAATTACTTAAAGACGAAGAATTAGCCAAGTTCGAAGGACTATTCCAAGCTGCAACACGTTTCCAAAAAGCACAATACCTCAGAAATTTCATTCAAGAGTTTGAAGATTACGCCATTAAATCCAACACCTTAAATCCTGAAAAACAAGAGTGGATCAACTGGGCAAAAGAAAAAGCAGATTGGTACGATCCATTTATTGAAAAAGAAGTCCCCCTCCTAAGTGATATTGACAGAGACACCTTAAAATCGAACAAACGAAGCTAATGGTAACTAACCAACCGCCCCACTTCCGGCACTTACTCATTCTCTCGTTCCGCAGGCTACATTCCTTCAATCGCAAGAGCCTACAGTTCCGCGCAGCATAAGCAATAATTTATTATACCTTAGGTCTTTCCATAAAGTGAAATCAAATTATTGCCTATGCTTTTTGCCATTGCCCTCACTCCAGAACATATCACAACACCTTGGTAAAACCATTAACCTCACGGAAGGCAGGTAAAGCGGTGTTCGTCAGTCGTTCCGTTTCGTTCCGCAAAACATCCCGACAAGGGTATACAAGCAGCTATGCGTTAATATTTTTATAGGTATAGCTGCCCTTGTCGGGACCATAAATAGCACCGCTGCGGCGACACGTCCTCGCTGGCACTATTTATTTGTTTTGCTTCACACACTGCTCTCCTTCCTCACCCGTGGCTACTCCATCCCCCCAAGCCCAAATAAGGTGTTCGCTGCCGCTCACCACTTAATTATTGGGGGTCTGCCGCCACTTGTTAATTGTGCGAGCCTGCGGGTCGCTGCGGGCTGGTCGGGCTGTCACGATTTTTGCATCCACCCCATTTGCCTACAGTCGCTTCGTTTCCCTCATTCGTGCCTCATTCGCTCAACTCAGCCACTTTCGGCAACCCGCGCAAGAGTAGCTCCTTCCCTCCACTACACCAGCCTACGCACCTTCATTTCGCAATGCCACCTGGATAATTTCAATTTCTATCCGCCACTCCGAAAGAATGGTGTATAACATAACAATTCATCTTCCTCAGGCATTGCTCCATTCCGGCTCCGGCTCGTTTCGTTACACTCAGTCGCTACCCTTGCCTTTCCCATCCGAAGCAAAAAATCGCGCCAGCCCTGCCGTAAACGGTAGGCGTCTGCCGCCCTCCTCCCTCGGGCTACTGCATCCGCCACCCTTGCTCCGCTCGCAGGCGGCTCGCACTATAGTTCCAGCAATCCATTCCGCTACTCTCCATTCCTTGCTTCCACTATAGCTCCGCTTTGGTTTACCTGCCTAATAAACTTCAATCGAATAAGAATAAACATCCATTTGATCATTAAAGAATGGACATCTGATAATCATTGTTGACTCCAAATATTTCCAATTTAAAATGAACTTCAGACTTGAATATGAAACTTACCACTATCTGACTTCTACAATCAAATGCAATATTCCGCTTCATCCGATTTACTGAAAAAGAATAACCCCACTTTTAATTCCGATTCAAATCAACCATCCGTTAGAGAGAAGTAAAAACTCCAACATAAAGCAAAGGTACAGGCGTGCGGATGCGAGAGCTGCAAGGGTTCGCTTCGCCTGTTTTAAAAAAAAATCTCCACCCTTGCTTTTAGCTTGAATTATGCTTCTCACTCTTATTGATACTATGGTCTGCACCTGACAATTCCGTTCTTAAAACACGGGTAGTATTTTTTTTAACAGCCCTTGCATCAATCGCACCGATCCTGTGGCATAAGGCATTATGTTCAAGTTTTTATTTAGAGTCCGTTTAGGCAGCCGGTGGTTGCTGGCGGGCATACGCACCTCGGGCAGTCCGTTCTTCATTGGTGTGCATTACGTAGGCTTCAAAGAGTACACGTTGCGCATCCTTTGGTTAGAGTGCTGCCTCACAGAGCTCCCTTTTTAGGGGGCTCTTTTTTTTAGTCGTTCCCCGAAAAATTAATAAAAGAGGCCAGCAAAGATAGGCGGGTTGCTCCCACCGCTCCAGCCACCACGGGTTTTCAAGGTCAGGCCCTTCGGGTTTTGATGAAAATCTCCACCCTCTGGGTAGTATTTTCATTCAAAAACCTTGACAACCCTGGCAAACCCGCCTAAACAAAAGCTTTCTCTTTTCTTTTTTTTCGCTTCTGATTTTCTCTTTCGAAAAAATTAATGTGAAGTAAAAAGGAGCTAATTCCAAAAAACATTTATATGTTTATTTGGATAAAAATTCACAGGTTTAGTAAATTAATTACAACACGGAACTACATTGACACCTCGTTTCTTATAATAATTTTAACCTTTCTTTTCCTTGATGAATAAGAAACAAAAATTTAAAGCCCCACCAAACTTTAAAAATAATGTACGGGGATTTTAAGAATGATTCCCATTGATAAAGAAAGAACTGAACCTCCATATTAAATATATCAAATTACGAAAAGATAGTGCTGACACCCAAAAGTGCTTAACGCTCACTCCCTCTATTCTTTTACTAAATTTTTCTGAGGCCAAAGAAAAACAGCCCCGCAATGAGACTGTTTTATAGTAATTTTGAATTCATCTTTAGTTATTTTTCTTCTAAACACACAACTTGAAGTCCTGCTATTTTAAATTGCTGTTTTATATTGCCGCTGACTTTTTGCAAACTACCTTCAACTGGAACAGAATGTGATTTCGGTTTCACCCAAAGTTCAAAATCAGGGTTCTCTACGTCTTGTATGGAGTAGTAAGCAACACCTAAAATATTTATTGATGTTTTTACTTTACCTGAAACTGTGGCTTGATTATAATTTCTCGGATTTTCCACAACCTTGCGAATGGAAGTTGTTGTTAGCTTATATTCCAAAGCCTTAACAACTTCGTTTTCTTCTGTTAACCAGTTATAACCAAAAATAATAAGGGTCATAACTATAATTAATTTTATAATTGATTTCATAATTACTCATTTACTGGGTTATTATTTGTGCTGTTGCCTGAAACAAAATTTATGATTCTGTCCAACAAGCCTTCTATCCTATCGCCATTACGTTTGTGCCTTAATTCATCATCAGCATTGTACTTACTATTTGTTTTATGCAAATTTCGTTCAGTTTTTAGGCCGTCTTGTAACACTTTAGCTTTGACATCTAATTCATTATTTAAATGAGTTGCATCATCATTCATTCTTTCTAATTTCAACTTATTACGCTGGCGTTCATACTCGTTTTGTTGACTTCTCAATAAAAGTTCCAATCGCTCGTCTTTCTGACCTTGAAAAAATTTCAATCGTAATTCTGCCAAATCTTCTTCATATTGATGGTAATACATTTTTCGCATTGACACCTTCATTGCCATAGGTAAAATCTCAATAAGTAATAGCAGTACTCGAAAAAACCAAGTCACGTAAAAAACACTGTCATCAGTTTTAGATAATCTGTTTAGCAAACGCATTTGTTTGAAAGGGCTTTTAGAAATAACTTCGACCGCTTCTTCTTTTTCAATTGCAATTTCTCTTTTGACATCAGCAATTTTTGTGTTATTCACTGCAATTATGGCATCGTGTTCTTTTTTGTACACATCATAATCCGCCTTTTTCATATCATATATATCGTATTTACCTCTGTTGCCTGTGCCACCGCTACCATCGGCTTCAATTGTGTATGCCATTCTCAAATCTTCCAGATGCTGTGTAGAGTTCTTTGAATCTTGGCTTAGCATACTTAATTGATTGGCATATCGAGCCTCAACATCATCTTCCGTCTGTTTTTGTTCAGCATAAAGCATTTCCGTTACATCATCTTTATAAAAGTAAAAAATGATTGGTTCACTAATCAAAAGTGACATTCCTGCTGCAATGAGTAATCGAACACCAAGCCCAATCGTAAATTCGCCAGGGTTACCTATACCCATCACACTGCGTTCTACCAATAGTAGTAAGAACGATACTGCAATTGCACCCAAGCCTGCTGCTAACATATTTTCTGAAAGACTATAAATGAAATAACCGTAAGAAAAAAGAGCTATAACCGGAGGCACAAGAACTAAGGTTCCGTACATTCCCATTTTATTAAGCTCTGCGCTCTCTGTATGCGATGCTGTTTTAGCATCAAACCCTGCTGCCCAAAGCAGGAAACGTTGTATTGGGCCAAATTTTAAAGTTTCCATAATTTTTAAATTTAAGCCAGCCCCACAAATTTGGAACTGGCTTGGTTAATAATTAGTCTCTATCAATAAGACCTTTCAAAATGTTTGAATAATGGATAAGAAGATTATCCAGCATATCGATGTACAAATCTTCTCCTTTCACAATCGAGTTGTTGATTTTAGCTCTAACTCGAAGGTTTGGGATAATATCAGCATCGTTACATTCAGCAAGCGTCATTTGCACAAATGATGATCGTCGCCTTATTATTGTGCGATATAGTTCCTCAAGATGTTCAGTAAACGCTTTGGCTACTTCCAATCGGTATTTCGACTTAACTACAGTTAATGCGGCATTACAGTGCTCTCGGATAAAGTCCAATCGCGCCTGCAATATGGTATCATAAACTTGTAATCGCCTTTTAGATGTAGTTGCAAGCATTTCTTTTTTCATACTTTGAACTTGCTTGAACATTGAACGGTTCATAAGCTGCTCCCCCAGAGACCAGTTTTTATTCATCAAACCCTCATACATCTCCTTTTGTCCACGCAGCTCATCTGTTAAATTTTCAGTGCGCTCTAAAGCCACTTCTGCGCCATCCATAGAATGGTTTTTTGCTTGTGGCCCTGTAATTACGCTACTGTTATTAATATAAGGTGTGGACTTTGCCACAGGATTTGTAGTTTCCTGTGTGAACTTATCTTGAAAGTCAAAAAAGTTGTTGCTGTTTAACGCCTCGAAGTTCTCTTCGGGTGTATGGCCATTCAGCGGGTCGTGGCCTTGGTATTCATTTTTCATACTCATAAAATTTAGAATTAAACAAATTCTTATGAAATACGAGTTTAAGCGGGCTAGTAGAGGAATTTGAAACGGAATAATGGAGATTAATTCAGAGGATATATGCTCTTTGTAGATTTAAACAAAAAAACTCAATAAAGGGTTTTTATGCCTCTATTGAGTTTTTTAAAGAGACGAATTAAATTAAAACAGATTTAAGCTCTGTTTTTCAAATTCCTCAAATTATCGCTATGAGTGGCTTCGTATCTCTTTGATACAAAGATATAAAAAAATATATAACCGCAAAATTTATTTATATTTATGTCTATGAATTTTAACTACAGTAAGAAAAAGAGTATTGCCGTCTTGGAATTAAGTTCATCCGGAATTAAAACAATTTCCGCTTGTCCTTTTCATGTAAAAAAACATTACGATTTATCAAAGTTTTCAGATGACCGTAAAGAAATTTTTAATCTCTTTGATTTAATTGACGAAAATCTATATATAAATGAAGAGAAGTTTAAAACTGATATCCTACCTAAAATAGTTAAATTTTACCAACTAATTATGCGCTCAAGAAGTCCACAGGCTTTTTATGTTGTTGCGACAGGCTATTATCGAAATACAAAAAATGGGGATGAAATTATAGGTCAAGTAAATGATGCTATTGCTGATATTTCCAAAAGCAGAAATTTTTCAGTAGAAATACTATCAAAAGAGAAAGAAAGCAAATTAAGTTTTATATCGTGGTATAGTACAAATCAACTATTTCCTGAAAAATTAAACTTTACTAAAGATTGGTTCACGAAGAACAGTATAGGGATTAATATTGATATTGGGGGTTCGACCATTGAAATTAGTTTTTTAAATGATATTAATGATTTCACTAACACTTTAAGCTTTTATACGGAGGTTACAAAAAAATCTCACTTACTTGCCCAAAAAGAAAATGTTTCAATAGAAGAAGTTGAACGTGTTATCAGTTCCGTGGGAGAATTTGTTTTAAATAGCTTGAGTATTCAATATACAAGAATATATTCAATCAGTTTTTGTGTAGTCACAGGAAGTAGTATTTCAAGTTTTAATAATGTGCTTTTTGATGAACCAAAAATCATTTTAGAAACAAAAAATTTATTAATGCCACTTGCCTTACTTAAATCGCAATTGAGTAAATCTAAGACTTTCACTCATCAAGAACGCGTTGAAATATATAAGCAACTAATAAGCGTTTCAATTTTAAAAGGAATTCTCGGTTTTTTAAAAATAGAAACATTCTATATTAACAACGCTAATTTACGTATAGGATGTTACTATGACATGTTGTTTAAATTGAGAGATAATAGGAACCCATATAATTGACGATTGATAATCAAAAAATGTAAGTTATAAATTGAAGCAGTTTATTATATGAATGATATTACGCTGCAATCAACGTAGATTTTTAAAGAAAAGTTATTGGCTCAAACAATTCCAAAAGGCAAAATAAAGCAAGTAAAAGCAACATACCCCCTGACCGACATTTCACGTATTAAATGAATTAATTTAGATGGATAAGGACAGCGCCGCATTAAGTCCGTGCCAAGTCCAAACATTTGTTTAACCCATTAATATTTAAAAATTATGGCTATTATTAATCAAGGTATTCTCGGTGGTGTATCTGGAAAAATCGGGAATGTAATCGGTGGGACCTGGAAGGGCATCGATTACCTAAGAATCAAACCTTCCAGTGTAGCGAACCCCAAAACTGAAGGACAATTAGACCAGCGATCTAAGTTTGCCAAAGTGCTTCATTTCCTTCAGCCGATGACAGATTTCCTGCGAGTTGGATTTAAGTTGTATGCAATCAAAATGACCGAATTCAATGCGGCGATGTCTTACAACCTATTCAACGCTGTGTTAGGAGCCTATCCAAACTACACAATAGATTATCCCAATGCATTGGTGAGCCGCGGAAATCTAAAAGGTGTAGCAAATGGAACAGCAACCTCCCCAAGCGCTGCCGAGGTAGACATTACCTGGGACGATAACTCCAGCAGTGGAAATGCACTGGCCACAGACAAGTCTTTAATCTTAATCTTGAACCCAGACAAGAAAGAGAGTATTTACACTACCAGTGGCCCTCCAAGATCAGCAGGAACCGAAACTCTAAACCTGCCTCCCGAGTATTCCGGGGATGTAGTTGAGGTTTACCTAGGCTTTGTCTCTGAAGATGGTGCCAAGGTTTCTAACAGCTCCCATTTAGGCTCTGTAACAGTTGCTTAATAGCGACTGACGTTTTCTTTGAAAACCGTCCTTTTTCAAGGGCGGTTTTTTTATATTTACACTTTTTACTACTTCTTTTACTTAGCTTATAATTAATCAAATAACGATCTTATTTGTTGCCTATTTGTATCCCAAACCTCTTAACCACATATAAATCAACAATAGTTAGATATTGCATCGGGAAGTAATTCCGAAGCACCTCCAATTAGTTGCGCGATTTTATAATTTAGATTAATTACTACTAAGGCGAAATAATGGCTCTCTTTAGCCTGAAAAAACCATATACAAATAATAAAAAAACTAATATTTCATCAGGCGAAATGCAGGAGAAATCAATCTAAAAAGTATAGGAGTAAGCTATCCCTCCACCAAGAAGCGTATTTGCAACGTTTGAAAAATCTGTACCGCCCATTACTGTAAAGGTTCCGAGATTTTCATTTTTATAGGAAAGGGATCCGTAATTGTACCAGTATTTCCATTCGGGCAATAAAGGTTTTCCATAAGTCCCCTTGTATTTGGCGAAGGTACTTTTTAGTTTCCACTGAAACTTACTGAATTCGCCGGATATGCCGAGATGATGTACTTTTGCCCTATTACTGATAAAAGCAGTATTGTCTCCGTTGATTTCCACATTTTTGTCGAAGAGAATAAAAGGAACTCCAATTATATTTTCTTCGTAAGTCCAACCGCTTCGGTAGATTGAATTGCTAAAGTAATTGTCTTTCCCACTCCCAACAGAAATACCACTTTGATTCATTGTATCTATATATTCATACAGCACAGAAGAAATAATGTTTTGATTATTCGGTTTAAAATATAGACCCCAGAGACCATCTGGAAAATTTGCCCATCGCGTACCCGATCCATCCTCAATATAATGGTCGTGGTAAAAAGAAAAGTTTCCCATCTTATTTTGAAATTCATAATTCAAAAGAAAACTTCCCAAATGGTTACCAACTCTATTAAGAGTTTCGCCCTCAATACCGTATTCGGCTGCGGTATGGGCAAAAAAAACGTTTACGAAATCCTTAAAACCATCTTTCAATTGTCCATAAACGGGTGAGGTTCCACCCCATTGCACAAAATGTTCAATTTTGGCCGTTAGCTTATTGTTCTCGTTGAAAGTGGTTATAAGCGCAAGCCTTTTGTAATGAAGGTGTGTACCGTCCACAAACCGATTGTCGTTAAGTTCGTAATGGCCGATGCCCCAATCGACCGCAAAAGTCTTCGAAATTTTAAAAGGATTGTTCGCTTCCAAAATCACTCCGGGAAAAGGCCTGGCGTTACCCGACCATAAAAAGTTCTGGTTGGTGGCTGAAAGACCGTCCAGCACTTCGTTCCTTTTTTTCGCCCCAAATGTTGCAAGAAGCCATGAATTTTCAAACTGAAGGTACAAATCCCTGCGCTGTACGGCATCTTCAACCCCGTCTCTACCATAAACCGCCGCAGCTGCATTTATCTTAAATGAGGGAAAAGAGAAGCTCGAAATAAGTTGTGCTGCAGCAGAAAGATTGGTTAGTTCCCCTACTGAATAGTCTGTGTTTGCGTGAAACCAAAAAGGATTTTCGTCTTCGTTGGAAATCATCACTTTTGTATTTACACTTCCAGCAATATTAAAATCCTGCGAAGAAACCATCACGGGGAAAAGAAAAATAAAAACTTTTAAAAGTTTCAAGAGCAGGGGTTTTTATTTATTCCACAGACGCTGCCACATAGACTTTTCTTCACGAGAATATGTATAGCCATATTTGTTACCGTACCCAAAATTAGTAAGACTAACGTTGTTTAAAACAAAAGCGATATTTTTAAGTTTTCCGGTCTTTTGATTTTCCAATGGGAAGCTTATTAATCTTTTTTCAGTATAACCAGCTCTTAGGGTGTAAATGGTTAAATCTGCGTATTGATTTATAAGCAAGGTATCAGTCACCAACATTGCTGGGGCAGTATCTACAACTACATAATCAAACTCCTCAGACAGTTCCTCAAAAAGTTTCCCAGCTCGATCCTGCATCCACAACTCCGCCGGATTGGGTGGAATGGTACCAGACACCATCAACCATAAATTTTTTTGTAATTTAGACTCTTGAATATAACTGTGTATATCAGTGTCTGGGTATATTAAGTATTCAACAACTCCCTTATTGGAGAACTCTCCATCTATATAACGTTGTATTTGCGGATTTCGAATATCTGCCCCCACTAATATTACCTTGGAGCCACTATTGGCAAACGTAATAGCGAGATTGGCAGAGACAAAAGTTTTTCCTTCCCCTTTTACGGTAGAAGTGACTAATATAACTTTTCCACGTTTCTTCCTTTCGGTTTTTTTAAGTATCATATACTGAATATTGGCACGAAGTATTCTAAAAGATTCAGCTAAAACGGAGTGGTCGTTTACTTGGATCAATCCCGTATCCTTCTTGCCCAATTTTGGGATTTCCCCCACTATGGAAATATTGCCGCCTAGGCGCTCCACATCAACACGATTGCGTATTTTATTATCCAGTAATTGTTTTATGTATATTACTAAAAAGGGTATCAGCAGCCCTAAGATAAGGGCTGCCAGGAAAATAATCTGTCTTTTTGGAGAAACCGGGGTTAAACCACTATACGCGCTGTCCACTACCTTTGCCTTAGGGGTAGTTACCGCCAGTGAAATTGCAGTTTCCTCCCGTTTTTGCAACAAATAGAGATAGAGTGTCTCTTTAATTTCCTGTTGTCTGCTAATGCTTCTAAACTGTTTTTCCTTTTCGGGAATGGCCGAAATTTTGCTCCCAATTTTTGCACCTTGCTGATTTAATCTGCCCCGTTGAATCTGCAAACCATTTTTCACATTGGCCAAGCTCTGCTTTATGTTGCCCCGCATTCCGCTTATTTGGGTTTCCAAACCTACAACCATAGGGTTTTTGGCAGTACTGCTCTGTAAGAGTTTGTTGCGTTCCAAAACCAGTTGGTTATATTGCTGCACTTCTCCCGCAAAGCCTTCCTTTTCAACGCCCAGATTTGCAGGAAGCAAATCTTCAGGATTGCCGTTGTTAATATATTCCTGCATCGTATTGACCAATGCTATCTGGGTTTCCACTTCCAGCTGGCGTTTATTAAACTCACTGGCATTTTCTAGGAATAATTGACCCTCGGCAGCTATATCTGTTAGGTGGTTACTTTCCTTAAATTCCACTTTCCCCGTCTCCACGCTATCCAATTCCCCCGTAATAATTTCCAACCTACTTTGAATAAAGTTGGCTGTGTTTCGGGAAACCATATTCCTGTCGTTTATAGCGTCTTCATTGTATTGTTTTATGAGCTCGTTCAATATAGCTTCCGCCTTATCGGGCGCGGCAGACACCAGTTCCAAGGCAATAACGGTACTGTTTTTGCTTACTTGGGTGGCCGTGATACTTTTTCGTAAAGAAGAAACAACATCCTCTCTGTTTTTAATAGTCACCCGCAATTCATTATCTTCCTTAAAATCATTTAATACCGCTAGATTTGGCGATACTATTATGGTACCCCAATCGAAAGCAAGAGGTTCACCAAAATTTTGGGTCTTTTTAGCCTGCCCATCTATCTTTATAGTAAAGGAAGTTGTCGAGGTGGGGGTTATATATAAAAATTCTGGTGGGGTTCCATTTTTCAAGGCGTTTGGAATTACCTTTACATCAAAGGGGCGATTTTCAAAAACTTCTCCATCGCGCAAATTTCCTTCCTTGTAATAGCTTACCACAAGGTTAAGCTCATCCACCACCTTTGCTGTTAATGTTTTGGAACCGAGAATTTCAAGCTCATTGTCGAGCTCAGAACCGGAGAAACCCATGCCTATGCCAAGATCTTGGAAGGCGGCCAGTTCCGAAAGCGCATCGCTCTTCTCATCCTTGATCAGGATGGTGGCACTTACTTTGTAGGAGGGCACGGTATATCGCAAATAAACGTAAGCTCCTAACAACATTACAAAAACCGTAGCCACAAACCACGGCCAATAATGCAAATAGGAATCCAATTGCTCCCGAAGCGTCAATTCAGGTTCCTCATTCTGATTAGGTGATATATCCTGCATTCTATTTTTCTAATTTATCAATTTAAAATTCTGGATTTCAGTTATCAGTTGTTCAAAACCCAAACCTGAACTTCCCTGATAAGTGTTGCCCGTTTTTCATCAACAATACCCTCTGTCTCCTTTGTGCCTCCGTGATCAACCTATATCAGGGACGTACAAATCCCTAATCCCTCATCCCTAATCCCTAATCCCTAATCCCTAATCCCTACTTAATGGCAATCACTAATACCGACAACAATAAGGAAGCGATACTTATATAAATAGAAGCATTTCTATTAAAGCTACTACTTTGCACTTGGGCATTATTGGGTTCCACATAAACCACGTCGTTTTGCTGAAGGTAATAAAAATCACTGTTTAAAACCGAGGATTCGCGAATGTCCAAATATTTATATTCCTTGCTTGTGCCATTATCGCGGATAATTAGAATATTGTCCCTTCTTCCGTATATAGTCATATCACCTGCAAGCCCCAAAGCTTCGGGCAAGGTAAGGCGTTCCCCTTGCACATTGTAAGTTCCTGGACGGGCAACCTCCCCTAAGATGCTAACCTTAAAGTTCATAACCCTTATGGTCACTATTGGATCTTTTACATATTCTGAAATGCGCGCCACCAAAAGTTCGCTGAGTTCAGTCCGCGACAGGCCAGATACTTTCACCCTGCCCAAAACAGGAAAATCAATAGTTCCATCTTCTGCGGTAAGATAACCTTGTTGTTGGGTATTGTTATAGTTAACACCAGTAACGTCAGTAGAAGGATGTGCTTCGCTCACCAAGTTAAAAGGTCGTACCGCATTTAGATCGTAGGCAGAAACAACGATACTCAAAAGATCGTTGGGTTGAATCTTAAAACTGTTTTGAACGCTGTCCACCAACGCCTTCCGCTGTTCCATATCCTGAAAATAAACAATCTTCTCCCTAGAAACACAAGACGCTCCCAAGACCATCAACAGTGACAAAATCAAACTCTTAACTATGAAACGCTTCATTTAATATTTTTTTTGCAAATGTAAACTTTCTTACTTTGTAAAGGGGTGGTTTCTTGTTTCTTGTCTATGATCAATTAACATTCGTCCGACCCCCAACCCCTAAAAGGGAGAAGAATTATTGTCAATGTTCAAATTCAAATATACAAATTTGTCACATTTAGTAGCCTGTCCTGAGTATTTCGACTGCGCTCAATATGAACTACGTCGAAGGGCAGTTGAAGGGCAGTAGAAGTGCCAATTCCCTAATCAAGATCCATAAACACCGAATTCTGACTAAGAAACTCCGGCACTAGCTGCTTTAGCTTTTTAATAATTTCACACTTTTTACCCACTTGGTTAATCATTATATCAAGTTCGTCCAGAGCTTGGTTTATTTGAGCGTATTCATATTCTACTACCCCACTCACCATTATCTTTGGATGGTAGGTAGGCAGGGTACATTCGCCGTCCATCAACAATTCCTCATATAGCTTTTCCCCTTCCCGCAGTCCGGTAATTTCAATGGGAATATCTACATAGGGTCGAAGGCCGCTCAGTTTGATCATCCGTTCGGCCAAGTCCAATATCCGCACGGGTTTCCCCATATCAAATACAAATATTTCACCTCCCTTGCCCATAGTTCCTGCCTGCAGTACTAACTGACAAGCTTCCTGTATGGTCATAAAATAACGGATTATATCCTTATGCGTAACCGTTACTGGACCACCGCTCTTTATTTGTTGTCTAAAAAATGGGATAACAGAACCATTACTGCCCAATACATTTCCAAAACGGGTAGTGATAAACTTAGTAGTAACGCCAGGTTTACGTTGCAAGGCCTGCACATACATTTCAGCGGCTCGTTTTGTAGCTCCCATTACGTTGCTGGGGTTTATGGCCTTGTCAGTTGAAATCATCACAAAGCGCTTGCATCCATATTTGCAGGCCAATTCAGCCAAAATACGCGTACCCATAGTGTTGTTTCTAATTCCTTCCCGCGGATGCCTCTCTATCATAGGCACATGCTTATACGCCGCTGCATGATATACCATATCAAATTGATATTTAGCAAAAATCCCTTCCATGCGTCCAAGTTTGGTCACATCTGCCAAATAGCAAAAATAGCTTAGGTCCGGATAAGTTTTCTTTAGGGAAACATCAATTTCGTGAAGGGCACTTTCTGCGTTGTCTAACACGATTAATTTTTTCGGATGCAACACAGCAATCTGTCTTACCAATTCACTTCCTATGCTTCCTGCCCCACCGGTTACCAAGATAACTTTTCCGTAGAGGTCTTCTTCTATCAGTTTTATATCCGTCTCTATCACATTTCTTTCCAAGAGATCCTCTATTTGCAGTGGTGCAATGCGCAACGGTATATCGCTCGTCTTTTGCCATTGTTTCGGCAAGGTTAAATTGAATACTTCCAGCCCAAGCCCAAAACAGCTTTCCGCAATCGAGTACTTTTCCGGCACTGTAAACAGATCGCTCACAATCAACACCCCGTCCAGTTCCATGCGCGTAGCCATTATTAGTAGCGATTCATCTAATGTATTCTTAATGTACATCACCGGCAGGTCAACCAACGTAAAGTTGCCCCGCTTTTCCTTGGAGCTCAAAAATGCCACCGGCCGGTAGCTGGAGACCGAATCTTCCATCAACGCTTGCGCAAGGGCAATGGTCTGGTCGTCTATCCCCAATACAATTACCCGTTTTTTCAGTTTTCCCGATGCCGCCGCCCGAAGAAACCTGTACATCTCTTTTACCGTTATCCTAAAAGCAAACAGCAAAGTGAGGGAAAAGAAAGTGTACAGCAACAGCCCTGTGGTCAAAAACAACCGATGTCCCGATATTAAAAAATACATGCTATCCCCCAAAAGGGTGATAAAAAGCACGCAGCCCGTTGCCACCGCCAGCCTATAGACGTCGGTAAAAGTGCTGTGCCTAATAATTCCGGAATGAGACCGGAACACCATAAAGCAAAGAAATTGGAGACCCAACAGAACCATCGCCTTCTCTGGAAAACTCAGCACCTTGTAAAACCTTATGGGAGTATCACGCAATAATAAGATGGTGAGTAAAAATGAGACGAGACAAAGCAACAAATCTATCATCAACACTATCCAGCGGGGCAAATAGCGTTGTTCAAGCACAAAGGTTCTAAATTTTCCGTAGGCACCTGTCAAGAGTTTGGAAATTTTGTTGTTTCTATCCATATCCTTAGCTGTTAAAGTAATCTACAATTACGTTTTCTATACGGCCCCTTGCCTTATAGTCCAGATTGCTGCCCGAGGGCAGGCAGAGGCCGTTCTTAAATATACCCTCGCTCGTACCATCCCCATAAAACGGCGCATCCTTAAAAATGGGCTGCAGGTGCATGGGTTTCCACAAGGGGCGGGATTCTATATTGTTTGCCAAAAGTGCTTCCCGAAGTCCATCGGGGTTTTTGGCGTTCCTCTTTTCATCAAAACTGATACAAGTGAGCCAATGATTGCTATAAAAATCAGCGGAGGGTTCGGAAAATACGTTTATTCCAGCATGCTCCGCAAACAAGTTTTTATAAAACACATTCATTTTACGGCGCAAAGCTATATGGGCATCCAGCACTTCCATCTGGCCGCGACCTATGCCTGCGCATACATTGCTCAGACGATAATTATAACCAATTTGGCTATGTTGGTAGTGCGGGGCATCATCCCGCGCCTGCGCAGCGAGAAAAATAGCCTTGTTTTTGTGCTCGGTGTTTCTCGCCACTAACGCACCTCCCCCAGAAGTAGTGATAATTTTGTTCCCGTTAAAAGATAAAATAGAAATTTCGCCAAAGGTGCCACATTTTCTCCCCCTATAGGAGCTCCCCAATGCCTCTGCGCTATCTTCTATAATTGGGATGTCATATTTTTTTGAGAGGGCCCCAATTTCTACCGTATTATAAGGCATGCCGTACAAATGCACGGCTACAATAGCCTTAGGTTTTTTTCCTTTGGAAATTCTATCCTTAATGGCAGTTTCCAGATGCTGGGGAGAAATATTCCAAGTATCAGATTCGCTATCCACAAAGATAGGAGTCGCTCCCTGATAAACAATTGGATTGGCAGAAGCCGAAAAGGTCAAGCTTTGGCAAAGTACCTCATCGCCTCTTTCAACGCCAAGTAAAATAAGTGCTAAGTGTAAGGCTGCAGTTCCAGAGCTAAGCGCAGCAACATATTGGTCAGCTCCCAAATATTGCTGCAGTGATTCCTCAAAGTGGTCCACATTTGGTCCCAAGGGAGCTATCCAGTTAGCCGCAAATGCCTCCCCAACATAAACCTCCTCCTTGCCACCCATATGAGGGGATGATAAATAAATCTTTTCTTCCATTAGTCCATGGTTGCCAACAACCAAATCTTTATTCCAATTGAGATTCCAATAAGCTGGAAATCAATTAAAAATAATTATTCATCGTTTTTAATTCTTAAACTTTACAATATCAAAATTTCAAAATATTGTTAGTACTGGGGAGGTTACAAAACTAAGGAATAAATAAGGAAAAAGTTTTTTTTAAGAAGAAATTAAGACGAAAAAAACAATTTTATATCGACTAAATGTGTCAAGATTCAGTTTCAAAGTATATTTAAGCGGTGGGATTTGTTAATTTAGGAGTGGTTAATCGTTAATGGGTAATGGTTAATGGGTAATGGTTAATAGTTAATAGTTAATGGTTAATGGTTAATGGTTAATAGTTAATAGTTAATGGGTAATGGGTAATGGGTAATGGGTAATGGGTAATGGGTAATGGGTAATGGGTAATGGGTAATGGGTAATGGTTAATGGTTGAAATTCTAGGAATCAAGTTCTAAAATATACAATCACAAATCACAAATCACAAAACACAAATCACAAATCACAAAACTCAAATCTCAAATCACAAATCTCAAATCACAAATCACAAATCACAAATCACAAATCACAAATTAACCAATCCTGTAAATCCGCGTAATCCCTGTTTAAAACATTCGAATAAAATCCGTATATCCCCAGGGAACGATCTATTGTAATAATATTCCAGATTTAGCTTCACCTTATCGGGAAATATAACTTCATCATTATACCTCAACGGTTCCACTTGTGTTGCCAAAAGAACTTCCTCATTAAGGTACTTTAAAGCTGCCCTACTGCACAGCCCTGGTTTCAACTCCAACAGTTTGCGAGCCTCCCCTTCCAAGGTGTCGTAATAGCCGGGCACATCGGGTCGTGGCCCCACAAAACTCATCTGCCCTAAAAATATATTTAGCAACTGGGGCAGTTCGTCCAACTTGGAGCGTCTTAAAAAGCGGCCGTACCGCGTTATGTCATCACAACAGATTTGCATAGTACAGATTTTAAAAATGGTAAAGCACTTTCCGTACTGGCCAATACGGATTTGAAAAAAAACACCCTTTCCTACATCAATAGCGGCAATGGCGATTAATAAAAGAATCAGCCACCCAAAAATTATCAAGAGGATCGCTGAAAGCAGTATGTCGAAGGTTCTTTTAATGGAATGTATTTTAAGGTTTAAAATCAAGGCTCAACCCTTTGGCTTCTATGGGTATCAGATTCGAGGTACAAGGTACAAGGTACAAAACGGACAGACCTCAAATTTCAAGTCCCAAATAACAAATAAATTCCAAATAATAAATGCCAAAACCTGAATATATTCCAAAGTCGCCCGTAAACTCTAAAATGAAAATGTGCTACCCAGTTACAGTTTGGGAGGTTATAGGATTACTTTTTTCACAATTGAATGCAGGGGAAGCAGGGTGTCTATACTTAATTATTTTTATTGTGAAAGCAGTATGATACTAGGAGTATAGTAGGGAAACACTAGCATAAACGTAGCACTCAAGTAGCATGGGAGGTACACGAACCATACATTGAAAAGGGATGAAAACACCATTAACACGGAATGAACCATACATTCATACTAACCAACACTACATGGAGGCATATGAACAGTACCCCATTGCACCCTATAAAAGCGGACGGAGGAGGGTTGTCGGTTTGAGCATTGTTAATTGTTAATAATAGTTAATAGTTAATAGTTAATAGTTAATTGCTTCGATTTCGATTTCGATTTCGATTTCGATTTCGATTTCGATTTCGATTTCGATTTCGATTTCGATTTCGATTTCGATTTCGATTTCGATTTCGATTTCGATTAATAATTATAAATCATAAAACGATTAATCCATTAAGGGGAAGTCTGCTTGAAATAAATTGAAGTAAGGGCAGGTTTAGTTACTGAACCTTGGGAATGGAAACACAGTAGTGCCCGAAATTATGCCGAGCTTGATGCGGTTATCCCGATTGATGGGATTGGATTTCACGGATGATTACTGTTTTGTTATTACGGATTAAACATTTGTTTTTTAGAATGGACACAGGCGGGACGACCGCGCTAGGGGGGAGGCACAAGTGGACCTTGGCTTATCTATGGGATATAGTAGGCTTATACTAGGCTTATGGTAGGCTTATATACGGGTGAACCTAGGCTTTGGGATGGACAGGATTTGGGAAATGACCCGTCCTAAAATAACTATACAGGTTAAAGAATAAATCCTGATATAGTTATACAAATATAACTGATAATCCTAAAAGAACTATACAGCTGTTTTTTCATCGTTAAAATACTTATTATAGTTCTTCCATCTTTTGTTCAAGTTCCCCGACTGCAGATGAGCCTGGTTGGGCGTTAAATAATCACAGCTTGCGTGTGGCCTTAGCTCATTATAGGCCTTAATGCTTTTCTCTATCTGTTGATTGGTTTGCTCAAACCCCAAGGAACTGCTGTAAAGGTTGAACTCTGCTTTAATGATCCCATTGACTCTTTCTGCCAGTGCGTTCTCATAAGGATCGCCGTTCTCCGTCATACTGATGGCTATATCGTTTTTCAGTAAAACAGCTACATAATTATGAGAGCAATATTGCGAGCCTCTATCGGAATGGTGGATAAGAGATGCATCGTACATTTTGTTATTGATGGCTATTCCCAAGGCATCGATGCAGCCTTCCGCTGAAAGGTCTTGGCGGAAGCTGTGCCCCATTATCTTTCTGGAGTAAGCATCTGTTATTAGACTCAGGTATCCCCACTGATTGGCTAACCGGATGTAGGTGATGTCACTGACCCAGAGCTGTTCGGGTCCTGACACAACGAGCCCCTTGACCAGATTTCCATACTTTCTCATCCAGTGTCTTGAGTCAGTGGTGAAGGCCTTTCTTTTTCGCTGGCGCACAAGTAACCTATGTTCTGAGAGAAGATCGAACAGATAGTCCCTGCCCAGACTAACTTTATGCGGCATCAATCTGTCCTGTAGCACATAGTGCAGTTTTCTTGTTCCAAGTCGCGGCAGGTCCTTCCTGATGGACAGCACTTCTTGGAGAATGATATCTTCTTTGACCAGGGCGTCCTCTTTTCGCCATAGGGAATCGTAATAAGCGTGCCTTGTCTTGCCAAACAATCGGCATAAAACGGCTATTCCAAATTGCGGAAAATCCTGTTTCATTTTCATGACTGCTTGGCACCAGACTTTTTTCTGATGTCAATTTTGAGCTGTTCTTCGGCCACATCTATTAGGGTGTTCAGGGCTTTTATCTTGAGCTCGGCCTGTTGCAGTGCGTTTTGCAGGGCAGCTTTTCCAGGGTCTTCGGGGGATGCTTTTTCTCTGGCCATTGGCGAGGTAGTTTCAATACAAATCTCGACCTTTTCTGATTTATGTTGCAACAGCCAACCTCTTATGGTTCTTCCCGACCTGATCCCGTAGGCTGCCTGGGCCTCCCCAAGGGTCATCCTTCCCTGTTCAACAGCCGTAACTATCGTACGCTTCTGGAGGTTCGTATAGCTTTTGCGCTTAAGGTGTTGCCGGTAATGCTCGGAACCGTACTGCCTCATCCAGCTACATAAGGAATTCTTGCCCAGTCCATAGATGCGCACAGCTTCCTTTCTGGGAAGTCCATTTTCTACTTCCTGAACAACTTTCTCAATTAATCGTTTGTCATAATGACCTTGCGGACTCTTGTGGGATTCATAAATCCCGTCTTGTTGGTAGTTCATATACACTGTTTTTGTGTATAGCTATTTCAGGACAAGACAAAATGCAAGCATTTCACAGGGTGGTTTTCTGGCGATAGCGCAGCCAATTTTGAAGTACATAAAATTTTACAAAACAGCGATACATTCCATGGCTCTGGGGTTTTCTTGGAGTTTGTAGTTCCCGTCCTCCACACTTCCAAAGGTTATTCCCAGCCAGACCGTAATGGCAATGGGATTGGACACAGCCCGGGGGAAAAGCTTTATTTTTGGGAACTGGAAAGGGCTTTGTTTTATTGGATTCGCTACGACCAAGTTTATGTTTTGATAATCACTGTTGCACAATAACGGCTCGGTAACAGCCATGGCTCCAAGCCCATTGGCCTTGGGGCGCGTGGGTTGGTATTTTTGACTTTTCCTGTGCCATTTGTGGGAAGATACCGTGCTTATTGCCGCAATGAGTCTGAAATGGGTAGTATTATTTGAAATTCCCTTTTTTGGGGCTACATTTAATTTTGGAATTAAAATGGTTATAAGCTGCTGATTGGCATTTGTTGTGGTTATTGGTGTTCCGGGAAAGATACGATTGAAGATTTGGGATTTCTGAAGCTGGAAACCTTTGAGCGCTTCAGGGGTGTTGGCAAGATGGGCTTTCCGTTCGCCAGGTGTCCCGTGTCCTTTTTGGATTACAGCGCGGCAGGCCCCGGTGAGCCTGCTGGAGAAACGGGTATCCTTAAAGAGTTTTTCGTTTTCACCTAGGCCATTACGGATTGCTTTCGACAGTATGGATGCCCCGCCAAATTCCTTGGTATTTGCCCTAACGGTGGCAAAGTGGGGATCGTTATATATCTGGTCCTTGGTCGGTGGGTTGGCCTCGCGTGACACAGGCTTCCCATTAAGGAAATAATAGGTTATTCCCTTTATGGTACCCACGATTTTGACAATGGATTTGACTTTAGGCATTTCACTGTTTTCTAAGTGGTTAGGACTTACAAGATAGCAATTTTTGTGTATATGGCAATTTTAGCGAGGGTCGTTCCCTGGGTGGAGGGCACGGAGGGGTGGTCGGGTGTCGGTTTGAGCATTGTTAATTGTTAATTGTTAATTGTTTCGGTTTCGATTTCGATTTCAATTTCAATTTCGATTTCGATTTCGATTTCGATTTCAATTTCAATTTCGATTTCAATTTCAATTTCGATTAATAATTATTAATCAAAAAACGATTAATCCATTAAGAGGAAGTCTGCCTGCCCCTTTTTTTGGTAGGGTGGCAGCTGGCAAAGAGCTTGATTATAACTCTAAATCTACTATCCAGCTGACAAAAGGGGTCGCTGTCTTCCCGGACTAACGAACTAACGAATTAACGAATCCCGATTCCCTTTGAAAAAGTAGCAATGGGCAATGGCAGTTTTCGGTTAATCACCAAGGACACAAAGAAGGGGGTCTACTGCGGCAATCTTCTATTTCAACTACAACTTCAATTTTATTGATTATACCGAATAACCTTCCCCGGATTCCCAACAACAACAGCTCCATCCGGAACGTCTTTAATAATTACAGCCCCCGCTCCAATAGTAACCCATTTTCCAATTTTGATTTCTGGCAGCACACAGGCCCCAATTCCAATATGAGTGCCCTCTCCTACTCTTACCCCGCCCCCCAAGCTGGCATTGGGTGAAATGTGAACAAAGTCTTCTAAAGCACAATCGTGCTCTACAACGGCTCCCGAATTGACAATACAGTGTTCCCCAACGGTCGTACAAGAATTTATAACAACTTTCGCCATTACCACCGTGCCATCACCAAGAGAAGACCAAGAAGAAATGCTGGCTGTTCTATGCACTAAAAGACCAAAAGTTCCCTTTAGTTTTTCCTGAACATGTTTGCGAATTCTGTTATCGCCAATGGAAATAACCCAAGGTTCCCTATTCCCAGAAAATCCATCCACATATTTTTCTACTGAAATATGGCATACGGCTTCAGCATTTGGATTATCGTCATAAATAACACTGATCTTCTCTCCTATAGATTCCGCAATATCAATTACTGATTTACAATGCCCGCTGGCTCCGAATAGTATCATAATTTAGGGATTTGGAATTGGTGGACCTGAAACTTTTTCATTTCTAAAATTTCAATCTAGATTAAAACATAATTGCTCATAATTTATCTAGAATATATCTTTCGATCCATGCAGGTATATTCTCATTAGGTAAAATAAGTTCATTATAATTCTTTTCTATAAACAAAGTTCGGTTTTCAGAAGTGCTATCCATAATAAAAGCTCTATCAGCAAGATTGAAAGCATCGAAAAGTAAGTCGAGGGAACGGTAATAACGTGGTTCTATTTTTGATTCCTTAACATCATGTCCACCTATTGATGAGCGATTTAATACTCTACCCTTATTAATTTCAGGATCTTGGGTACAAATAAAGTAAAGATATGTTTTGAATCCCGCAGCTTTAGCTTGTTTTAAAAAATCTAGTTTGGAGGGATGCGACATTACAGTTTCAAAAGAAAAAGAATTATTCTCATGAAGTAATTTCTCTCTGAAAAACGAAGCGATAAATGCGGCATGATAGCTATTTAAATGGCCTTTACTTACAAAAATGTTATCCTTGATATAAAGCTTTTCAATATTCAAATCAGCAATACGCACATCATTGGCATTGGTTGAAACGAACTTGATCCATTCCTCATTATTAAGAACCCGGGGAAACAAAGAACTGCATTCAATGTATTTAGTAGTAGTAAGCCGATTCAAAATTACATCAGCATTTACAATATATCCCAAAGGATATTGTTTTCCAATTTGTTCAATAAGAGTGGATTTCCCAGAGCCGTTAGGGCCGCCGAACAATCTGAATTTTGTACTTCCCATCTTTTAGCTTAATATGGTTCAGATCTATCCTTCTCAGACCAAATACTACTTTCTTAATTTTTTTTGAGGTTCCATCAGCTTCTATCAAATACAAATAGCCCCTGCGTACCACATGATAAGGAAGACCCAGAGCTTTGTTTATTCTAATAGATTCCTTTGCTGCCTTTCTTTGTGCTTTTTCTATTACAGATGCTGTTATTTCTGCCATTACTATATGAGTTTTAAATCCTTGTTAATTGATACTTCCCACCTCTATAAAGATACGAAATCTTTTCCGTTTGCTTAATCAATTCCTTTAAAGGCTTCAGCTGTAACCTGCCCCTCCTGCGCAATCCCTTCACTCTTAAACACTTTCTTCACTGTTTTAAATAGAATCTGCAGATCCAACGCAAAACTTTGATGTTCCACATACCAAACATCATATTCAAACTTCTGCTCCCAAGAAATGGCGTTGCGGCCGTTCACTTGCGCCCAACCGGTTATCCCAGGTCTAACATCATGCCTTTTGCGCTGTGTTTCGTTGTACAAAGGTAAATATTCCGGCAATAAGGGTCTTGGACCAATAAAGCTCATGTCTCCTTTTAGCACATTTAATAATTGTGGCAGTTCGTCCAAGGAAGTTTTACGCACAAAACTACCCACGGCAGTAAGACGTTTGGCATCAGGCAACAATTGACCAGCTGCATCGCGCTTGTCGTTCATTGTCTTAAACTTGATAATGGTGAAAATACGTTCGCCTTTTCCTGGACGGCGTTGATAGAAAAAGGGTTTTCCGTTGTTGGCGATTGTTAGGCTTAGCCACACCACTGACAATATGGGGCTTAAAAGCAGCAAGCCTGTAAACGCAGCAACGAAATCCATAGCGGGTTTCAAAAAATGTTTATACAATGTCATTCCCGGGCGTATTTATAGAATTATAAGGCATTACCGAAATGCCATTGCTCCTTTTTTGTATGGTATCGCCGCCATAAATAATGTAACCACCTTCCGTTTTAGCCAATTTGTTCCAATACAAAACCCCTTTAAAATATTCGTTGGTTACCGTTTGTCCCGACTTGATTTCAACCGGAATAATTTCCAGACCGTTATCAATCAGCAAATCAATTTCATTGCCGGTGTTGTCTCTCCAAAAATAAAGATTATTTGTTTTTGCCTTATTGAAACGGGTTTTAAGAAAATCCACGATGACCATATTCTCAAACAGTGCTCCTCTAAAAGGATGTAAATCGATTTGATTGCTGTTTTGAACGCCTAATAATGCTACAGCCAATCCCGTATCATAAAAATAGAGTTTGGGCATTTTAACAATTCGCTTGTTGAAGTTTTTATGATGTGGTTGCAAACGAAATAGTACAAAACTGGTTTCTAAAATACCAATCCAAGCACCAATTGTTTTTGTGTCCACCCCAACTTCCACCGCCAGGCTATTCATATTCAATAACTGCCCAATTCTCCCTGCACAAAGCATTATAAATCGTTCAAAAGTTACTAAACTGGTTATGTTTTTTATCAAGCGGACATCCCGTTCAACATAGGTGCGAATATAATTTGCATACCAAATGCTTGGGTCAATGGGGTTGTTGAATAAAGCTGGGTAAAAGCCCCTGAAAATGATTTCACTGCTGCTGCTTTTCTTGTCATTTATTTCGTTGAGCGTCAATGGCAATAAATTAAGATAACCAACTCTTCCAGCCAGGCTTTGCGAAATATTTTCCTGCAATAAAAAATTGTTTGAGCCTGTAATGATAAATATTCCGTTAACGGCAGATTCATCCAATATTTGTTGCAGATAAGAAAAAAGTTCCGGTACTCTTTGTGCCTCATCCAACACAGCACCATTTGGGTAATTGGCCAAAAAACCCCTTGGATCTTCCAAGGCATACAAACGTACATCAGGATTTTCAAAATTTACATACGCTTTGTCTTTAAAAATATGGCGTACTAAAGTTGTTTTGCCCGATTGCCGAGGGCCAACTATTGCTACCGCCTTAAACTGGGTGGCCAATAATCTGATTTCCTTTTCTGCTTCTCTTTGTATCATTCCGCAAATATATTACAATTTTAGAATCTAATTCCATAATTGTAAAGCTTTTTGTGATTTTAGCACTTAAAATTTTATAAACGTGAGGATTTGGCACATTTAATAATTATGGAAACTCGACCAAGGAGGATTGGTTTTACGCACAAAACTGCCCACGACTGGAACATAAGAAATCCAAAAAAGGTTTTATTAGGTATCTATACATTTATACTGCTGTAGGATTTGCAAAAGTAAGGAAAGTATTCATGGGGTTCTCGCAGAACACCGCAGATTTCAAGGCGCAGATTTTCGCGGATTTTAGTTCTTATTTGCGCCAATCTGCGAGGTCATCTGCGCAAATCTGCGAGAACCATTTTTATGTAAACATGCGAGCCACCCTTCACTTTTCTTTTAATAATTTTTGATACTCTGCTAAAAGTGCTTCCCAAACCTCTTGTCGCTCAAAACGACTCGTAATTTGTATTCTGGCGTTACCTTTTAATTCCCGAAATAAAAATGTATCATCCATCAATAACTGCATTGCTTCTGCCAAAGCTTCCGTATTTTTTGAGGGAATAATCAATCCATTTACATCAGGTATGATAATCTCATTGCAGCCATTAATGTTCGATACAATTGATGGCAAGTCCATTGCGCCCGCCTGCATCACCACATTAGGAAACCCTTCACGATAACTGGGGAATACAAGTGCATCGGCAATTTTAACCATGCGCGTAAGTTGTTTTCAATATGCTTCCCTTTTTTCTCAATATCATCGGCAACAATTGCCCAGCAGTGTCCCGCTTGTCATTCATGGTTCTAAACTTGATAATGGTAAAAATACGTTCGTCTTTTCCCGGCCGCTTCTGAAAAAAGAAAGGCTTGCCGTTGTTGGCAATGGCCAGTGCCAAGGTAACCAGTAAAAACACGGGGCTTAGCACCAACAGCCCCAGCAGGGCAGCCAGAAAGTCAAGCAAGGGTTTGATGGTGTTGGCGTACATAGCTGTAAAAGTAAGGCTTTCAAATAAACATTTTAACCAGCCTCATGAGATTGCGTCGGGTTTTTTGCCTACGGCCAAAACCCTCGCAATGACTCTTTCAAACAAACATCCGCGTCATTGCGAGCGTCATTGCGAGCGCAGCGAAGCAACCTCAACCGTCATTGCGACCCGTCATTGCGACCCGTCATTGCGACCCGTCATTGCGAGCGAAGCGAAGCAATCACGACCACCGTCATTGCGAGCGGAGCGCGGCAATCTCAACCCAATCAGGGTTCATAGCCTCCACCAACGCCACCTTCTTCGCCCGGCTCCCCGCTTTCAGCTTCTTCTCAAAGGCAATCGCTTCCAGCATCGTTGCAAAATGACAGTAATACACCAACTTATCACAATTATACTGAGCCGTAAAAGACTTTTTATAAAACTTTGTCTTGTGCCGCTCCACCCGTTGCACCAAATCAGACGTAACCCCCACATACAACACTTTGTTGTACTTATTGGTCATGATATAAACACAAGGCTGTTTCATAAAATTAAAGATACGTCATCGCAACGTCATTGCGAGGCAAAAGAGCGAAGCGAATTTTGCCGAAGCAACCTCAACGCACGTCATTGCGAGCGCAGCGCGGCAGTCATCACGAGCGGTCATTGCGAGCGCAGCGAAGCAACCTCATTGCGAGCGCAGCGAAGCAACCCCAAATATCGCCCCGCCAACACCACCCTATCAAAATGCGCAACTGCATAATCATAACCATTGTCCCCCATCTCTTTTAGCAGCTCCGGCTTGTCAAGTAAACCCCTGATCTTTTCGGCAATGTCCCCTGCGTTCTCCGGTTCCACATATACCCCACATTCGGCCGCTTCCACCAGTTCGCGCGACACCCCGTCTATGGCAAGCAGAACAGGCTTCCGGCACGACATATAATCAAAAGTCTTATTGGAATAAATGGTTTTAAAGGTATCCACCTTCTTCAAAACGGAAGCCCCCATATCGGAAGCCAGGATATAACGGAACACCTCGTGCTTGGGTACGCTGTCCCTAAAAATAACATTGGTCAATCCTTTTTCAGCTACCAAGGCTTGCAACATTTTTTTCTGCATTCCCCCGCCTATCAACTGAAATACCACCTCCGTGTCCCGCAGCAGTGCCGCAGCTTCTATCAACTGTTCCAAATGATTGGCCACGCCATGCGCCCCTACATACGTAATCACAAATTTACCTTCCAGGCCCGCAGTTTTTCTAAAAGCAACCGAATCAAAATTTACTACCTGCGCTTCCGCCAAACTAAAATCGGCCGCGTTCGGGATAAAAGCAACTTTAGAGGCCGGCACCCCCTTTTCATGAATCAGTTTATCGCGAAAGGCAGGCGTGAGCACATTTATCATCTTGGCCTTGCCATAAATGAATTTCTCAAACCAATACGCAAACTTAATAATAGGCTTGCTTTTAAGCACCCCGGTATCTATCGCGGACTCCGGCCATAAATCGCGCACTTCAAAAACAAAGGGCAACCGCTTAAATACGGCCAGCACGTATGCAATGATCCCCACAAACAAAGGTGGCGAGGTGACCAAAATAATATCATGCTTCTTTTTAACAAGGAACAGCCCGGCCCATATCCCGGAAAACACAAAGGAGAAATAAGCCCAAAGCCGTCCCACAAAATTGCTGTTATAGCTTTCCGAGACATGACAGCGCATCACATCCACTCCATCATAGAATTGAAGGTCCTTATAAAAATATTTGCCTTTATAGCGTTCGGGCTTCTTGCCCGTATTGTAATGCACCATCCCGGCTATTACGGTCACCTCATGCCCTTCGCCCGCCCAAAGCCGCGCCATCTCGTTAAACCGTGAGCCGCCGCCGTCGTTCTTTTCGAGAAAGTATTGATGGATGAGTAATATTTTCACGGCGCGCCTTTTAGGGTAATGGTGGTAATCATGGTTTGGGTACTGCTATATGTATATCGCAAACTCGGGGTCTTCACGCCATAATACCGGGAATACCATTTTTCTTCTATCCGGGGAATTAAAACGTCCCCACTTTCAGTCTTACACTCGATCTGCACTTGCCCTGCAACTTCCGGGTTTATATGCCAGTAAATGCTTTTTTCAAACGAATCTGCATTTGTTACGCTATCGGTAATCTTCCAAAGGTTTTTATTCTTCATTTTCTCTACGGTCCGCTTGTGCTTGATATTTTTTTTCAACTGCCCGAAAGCTGTTATTTCGCCATTGAATAAATAAGAAACCTCACTTTCGCCCCAGCGGGCTTTTGCTTGTTTTACCCAGTAAAACCAAATAAACCTACTGCCCCGCAACATTTGGTTCTGCCCCGCTACCGAAAGGGTGTTATGCCCTTCGCAGCCCGTAAAGTAATCCACCAATTGCTTTTCGGTATTATATTTATAGGTGCCCGTGTCCCAAAGATAGTTGATGCCGTCCATCCACAAGTCCAAGTGCAGGTTGTCGCTTTGGGAAGGCCGGTCTTTATAGGCCCCGCACCGTATAAATGTTTTTACATCCTCTTCCTGCAAGATATAGTAACCCCCGTGTTTAAAAGTATTCAACATAGGGATGAGCGTTTCTTTAACGGCAACGTCCGTAAGCCCATACCACCCTTGGCTTTCCTGAAGTTTGCTTACCGACCCGCCCAATACTGCGCTCAGGTCGTTCAGTTGTGAAGTATAATCCCGATAATCATCATCCGTCCATTTAAAGAACAAGGCCCCATCGTTGTTGCCATAATTGGGCAATTCCCCACTAACGTGATCTTGTGAGGTTCTAAGAAAATGCAAGGACATGATGGCCCGCTCTTTCACCACCGGGGCCAGCGTATCTTTGTGCAACTCTGCCAGCCGCAACCCCCAGGTGAGCAACTGCACCACTACCCGGTGGTAGTTCATGCTGAACTGCAGGAAGGTACCGTCCGGATAAATTTGATATTCCACTTCTTCCTCAAACCATTTTTTCCCCTGTTTGCTCCATTTCGCCACATTGGGAAAGAATGGAAACAATAATCCGGATAAATACAGCATCAAGGTTTCGGTAATGGCATGGTTGTTCCGTACGGCTATTCGCGAAAAGTCTATGTGACGATACACATGGTGCAATTGCCAATAGATGGAATTCATAATGCTTTGAAAACGTGCTTCGGTCAAAGCAGGGGAATCTTTATAATAATACAACGCCAAGGTCCAATGAAGGATACGCAGGCTGGTCTCTTGGCTGCAACGGTAATTGGGCCCACGGTTGATGGGGTTCTTTTCGATGAAATCCATAATCTGCCCAAATACAAATTCTGACTGGTCATCCCCAAAGTGGTGGTCATACCGAATAAGGTCTGTCAAAAACGAAAATCGTGCCTTTTCCCACACATATTTAATATCGCCGCTCTCTTTGGAAAAGTCTTCTATCTCCGACCAATGCTTTTTTATATCATAACGGTAACCCGTTTGTGGATTGGTTATCCAATCATAATCCACCCCTAAATCCACCACCTGCCTGCTAAAAAACACAAACTTGCCTGCCTTCATCTCTGTCACCCGTTTTCGCAAACTTTCCTGTGGCTCTCTATTTACGGGTACTTCTTTCCCCCTAAAAAAAAACAGCGGCGTCTCTTGCCGCCATACTGCCAAGGATACAAACTGTTTAAAGGGAGGGTTGATGGGATGTCGATTTTTTAAAATCCCAATCTTTTTTTCTATTTCAACGCGTATTCGGTAGCCCACATAGCGTGGACCCATATTATCGAGTAGTTGACGAATACGGCGGATTTTTTTGATCATTAATAATTTATAAAAGAGTTTTTTTCTGACTTTTAAATATTGTTTTTCCCCTTTTATATTCTTCTATTCACCATTTCTTAATTTTATTACTAAACGGTCCACCTCATTCCAGTCCATTTCAATTTTCTTATCTTTGGCGTGATCCCTTATTTTTAATAACACCTCAGGTTCAGCAGCCTGATCATTTGCTAATGCTGCGGAAAAGATAATCAAGGAATGGGCGGGATTGCTCACTTTCCCTTTTTCTGGAGGGTCAACAATCTGGGGGTCGAAAATCACATCGTCTATATCAGAAAAAGAGTGTAAAAAGCCAATATGTATGGCATAAATCTCACGATTTACATAAGGTTTAAAATCGGTGGATTTGTATTTGTATGTTGCTCCAAATCGTGCAACAGATTCTTCTGCAGTTGTTTTTTCATTCCAGTCTACAGAGAGTTGGTTTTTATCCTGAGGCGACAATGAGAAACAACGGACAGCGGGAATCAGGTTGTTTTTCTTATCTCTATCAGTGACTAATGCAATCCTATAAACATCATCTTTTTTGGGCAGGGAGTCGCCAGGTCTCAGACTAAGTTGCTTTTCATCCATAAGGATAGGAATTTGTCCACTGGCTTTCCGAGCTCTATGGCACTTTTAAAAGGAACCTTACTGTCTTTACGCTCCGCATAATAATATGCCAATTCGTTATTTTCCTTTTTAAAAATAATAAGAAAGGAAGCATTTGCCGTTTCCCAATGAACTGTAACCGACCCGTCCCTTAATATATCAATATAAGGAGGAGGTAAAATTGCAGAATATATTTTAAAAATATGTAATGCATAATCTTTAACAAAAGAAGCAGCCTTTCCAAAGGTATGTTCATCGGTTGCTAAAGCCCCCTCATCATCCCAGTCGAAATCATACTGTAAAATTTCTTTAGCTTCTTCTATTTGGCCTATAATATCTTTCAGTTCAATAGGAATGAATAGTGTTTCATTATTTATTTTAATTGGTACATTTCTAGAGACTATAATCGCTGACGCTACATACGATTTTTCAATAACGCTTTTCAGAGCTGGGAGATATGAAATTTGATTAAAAAATAATTTATCAGGTCTTTCAGAATTCACGTATATAGTTTCCGAAGCCGTATAATGATTAGGTGGATATTTACTTTTTAATACTGCTTCCATTACTATTTAATATTTATAAACTGAACTTGATCAAAATCTCGTTTTATACATTCTTCTTTTTCCAAGGAGCGTTTTAGTTCCTCACTTAACTTTAAAACATCATCATTGTCTAAGCTAATGAAAAACTCCTTCGAGGTGTTATCCTCTATATATTCTAATTTTAACTGGTGGATAATTAACCCAGTTTGATTTTTTTTCTGAAAGTCGTCATCAAATATCATCCTCATATCTGTCATAACACGACTCTTTCGAAAACTTCGTGTGTTTTCAAATAATAACCGATAAGCCTTAAAAGTTTTTTTTAAGTTTTCAGCTTTTTGTAAAACGATTAACAAGTTGTGAATTAACTGTTCTCTTTGTTCTGTTCCAATCTCTTCCTCACCTTCCTTAGCGTAAGCATTGGTCAAATCTTCCGCCACTTGATTCAGGGAGTCATCCGCTTTTATTTCTAACAATAAACCTCCGAGACTAAAAATGGTATCCGCACTCTTTAATGCATTTTCGGAAAGTTCTTTGTTTGTTTGGATAGCGGATTGAAATTCTTGAACATTGGAACCCACCGGTAATTCTCCCAACAGTTTTGCCAATTCCTCAATCTCTTTCTTATCCAATTGTGACAGAATCTGAAAACCCGATAAAAAATTTTTTGGAATTTTATATTTCATAATACTAAATGAATAAATAAAGCCTTTAATTTAATTTTTTAAACGAAATTATTTAACCAAAATTACTATACAAAAATAACGTTTTATTTAAGACATGGTTAATTGCTCGAAATAAAGACCCAGAATAATGAATTTTACACTATACATCAAATATACATATTTCCTTTCTCCTATTCCCTGCCTATAAAAAGTATAGGGATAATTCACTAACGACGCCGGAAAACGCTTACATATCTCCTCCTTTAGGATTGAGGAAATTATGTTTTGTATTTGCCACTTCAACCCACCCCCTAACCTTCAAACTCTCCACAGCCCCAAACGAAGCTCTGGTCGTATTCACCAACTCCTCCATCGATATCAACGGCTCCCCACCTTCCTTTACGCTTTTGATCAAAGCGTGGAACTGGTTTTTATGCCCCTTGTCCAATTTGGTCTTCAATTTTGAAAACCCCTTGAACCCATACCCCTTCGTAACCCTGAAATTATCCATCACCAACGTCCTTTCCTGCGAATACACCTCCACCCGCTCTTTTGAATAGGCCTTGGAGCCGTTAGCGAAATAATTGATTACCCCCGTGGATCCATTTTCGTATTGCAACAATATGGAAGCATTGTCCGTGTTCTCTTGGGGGTTCACGCCCATCGCATTCATGCATACCGCTTTTATCCTGCTGCCCGTTAAATAAGTGATCAGATCCATAAAGTGGCAGGCTTCGCCAATAATTCTTCCTCCACCCACTTTCATATCGTGAATCCAAACATTTGAGGGTATAAAACCTGCATTCAAAGTCGCTATCACATTCATAGGGGCTGTACCTAAAAGCGATTTCATTTTTTCGGCGTGTGGGGAGAATCTTCTATTGAAACCAACCATAACCGTTTTTCCTGACTTTTCCTGTGCTTGTATTACCTCATTTAATTCCTGTTCATTTAAGGCCAATGGTTTTTCAACAAATACGTGTTTGTTGGCTTCCAAACATTTCAGGGTCATTTCAGCATGAAGATTGTGTCTGGTGGTAATTAATACCAAATCAACTTCTTCATCTTTTAATACATCTTCTACATTGGTGGTAGAATGGGAGAACCCATGTTTTTGAGCCATAGCCGTTCCGCTTACGCCTCCTTTACTGGCAATATATTTATAGTATGCACCACTTCCTTTTAGAGCAGGCAGCATTGTCATTTTTGTGAAATTTCCAGAACCAATAATCCCGACAACTCCTTTTTGGCCATTGTAATTGGCTTCTTTTAATTGAATGGTATGGGCAGGTGCCGTTATGGTTTCTTCGTTGTATTTTAATAAGGAGGCTATTGATTTGCTGTCGCCAATTTCTCCATAAATTTTTAAATAGTCATTTAATGGAATCACTTCTGTAATCATCTCATTTACCAACAATTTCCCAGATGAAATAGCTTGCAACACCGCTTCAAAATTTCTTTTTTCTGTCCACCTCACAAAAGGCAATGGATAATCGTTCCCGCGAGTTTCATAATCTTCATCGTATCGGCCGGGACCGTAGGAACAAGATACCTGAAAGGTTAATTCCTTTTCGTAAAACTCTGCCCTGCTTAAATTTAATCCAATAACGCCAACCAAAATAATGCGACCTCTTTTACGCGACATTTTAGCTGCCTGAGAAATAATTTCGTCTGTTTTTGCTGAAGCCGTAATAATAACGCCATCTGCACCAACTCCATCTGTAAGATCGAGTACTTCTTTCACCACGTCACTTTGTATTGGGTTGACAGGGATAACACCCCATTGCCTTGCCAACTCCAATTTGCTTTGGTCTATATCAACACCAATTACCCTGCAACCATTGGCCAATAACAATTGTGCAGTTAACAAACCTATTAATCCAAGGCCTGTAACCACAATTGTTTCGCCCAGCGTAGGTTTTAACAATCTTATTCCCTGTAAACCTATGGAACCTACCACCGTAAAAGTGGCTTGTTCGTTTGTTACGTTATCGGGAATATGTGCCACTAAATTTTTTGGAATACACACAAATTCTGCATGTTGCCCATTGGAAGCCACGCGATCACCAATTTTAAAATCGCTAACGCCCTCACCAACGGCAATTACTTTACCCACATTGCAATAACCCAAAGGCAGTGGTTCCCCAAGTTTATTGAATACAGCTTCAAGTGTTGGCACCAAACCTTCTGTTTTTATTTTATCCAATACCTGCTTCACCTTATCTGGTTGCTGGCGGGCTTTTGAAATTAGGTTTGATTTGCCAAACTCCACCAACATGCGTTCTGTACCTAACGACACTAAAGAATGGGTGGTTTGTATTAATACAGCACCTTTTTTTACCTGTGGCGCCGGCACTTCTTCTAAAATGGTTGCTCCTGTTTTAAATGATTGTATAATTTGTTTCATATATTTCTATTGTTTTTTATCATAAAATTGGATCATCCAAGATTCTATGGCTAATAATGCCCAAATAGTATAAGAAAAGTCTTCAACTCCCTTTTTATTTTTCTCTATTAATTCTTGAACCTTATTGTAATCAAATATTTTTCTTTTTTCAATAGTTTCTTTACTTAAATAAGTATCTATCATTGAAGACATATCGTTCAATATCCATTGTCTTACAGGAGCTCCAAATCCTGTCTTAGGCCTATAAATCACCTCATTTGGCAAATACCTTTCACCTACCTTTTTTAAAATATATTTGGTCTCTTTACCTTTCAACTTCAAGCCTATTGGAATTTTAGTTGAAAATTCAACTAACTCTTTATCCAAAAAAGGAACTCTAACCTCTACTCCTGTTGCCATACTTAACTTATCTGTATAATTTAAATTATGATCTACTAAAAACGTATTTAACTCCCAAAATAACATTTTATTTAAATCAGATGTTTTTTCAGGTAATGATTTGGTTAAATTTTTAAAATATAAATGATGATCAAAGTTATTTTCTTCTAAAAACAATTCATTTAAATTTTTAGAATCTATCCAATCAAAATACCCCAACATTCTATTTAATTTTGATTGATCAATATTTCTAAATAATTTATTCAATCTTCTATTTAGTGGTTTTTGTTTATTCAAACCACTAACCATATTTTTCAATATTTTACGAAAAAAAAGTGGAAGACGGCTAAAAATACTTTCTAATTGCAATGCTTGATGCCTTCTATATCCTGAAAAAAGATCATCTCCAGCGGTTCCTCCAAGCAATACTTTAATACCATTTTTTTTTGCTTCTTTACAAATTTTGTAAACATTTATTGGAGCTGGATCTGCTTGTGGTTCATCCAAATGATAAACAATTTTATCGAAAAACTCTAAAATATCTGAGTTTGCATCAACAATTGTTAAATTGACGTTCAAATACTCTGCTACTTTTTTTGCATAATTTAAATCATCTGCAAAACCTTCTTTTGATACGTCTGGACTCTTAATAGTATAACATTGTATCTCCTTTTCCGGAAATAATTTTCTTGCGATAGCTACAATTAGACTTGAATCTAAACCTCCTGAAAGAAAGAATCCAACAGGAACATCTGCTAACATTTGTTTTCTAACAGCTTCAATTAGCTTAACCTCCAATGCATCTATAAAATACTTTTCTGATTTATTTTCAATAGAAGCATCGTCAAAAGGGATTTGATAATATTGTGTGATTTTTAACGATTTTAAATTATCCGAAGTTCCAACAATCATGTGACCTGGTAATAATTTTTTAATTTCATGAACAGGAGTCAACTCTCCAGGGGACCATAAAAAGTTTAAATAATTTTTTATTGCTGCTTCGTTCACAGTCACTTTTGGCAAATATGACATCAATGCTTTTGATTCCGAAGAAAAACAAATCTCATTATCATTTAAATGATAATACAATGGTTTTACTCCAAAATGATCTCTAACAATTATAAATTCTTTTTTTTCAATATTATAAAATGAAAAGGCGAAAATTCCGTTTAATTTGTTGACAAAATCAGCACCAATTTTTATCAATCCATAAAGTAAAGTTTCTGTATCACTTGTTGATATAAAATCTATCTTATTAAGATGTTCTTCTCTTAAATCTAGGTGGTTATATATTTCACCATTAAATATAATAACAAATTTTCCATCCTTTGAAATCATTGGTTGATTACCATTTGGACTAAGATCTAAAATTGACAGCCTAGTATGACCTAAATAAAAAGATTCATTTGAAAGATAATCTGAAAAATCCGGACCTCTATGCGATATATTATCCAATGAAGTCTTCTTAAGAAATGATTTTTCGTTATTACCATAATAACCTAAAATTCCACACATACTAATTATTTATTTAAAATCATATTATAAATTGATACTATTTGAAAAAAACCATTTTCTGAATCATCTATTAAAAAATTATTGTTTAATTCACAAAACCCATTATCAATAAAATTATCTATTAATGATTTTAATTCTTGTGGGTTCTTTTTTGAATACAAAATTGATTTTCCAGGCCTAGGACAAACATCACTTGCTATAACTGGAGTGCCAACGTATAGAGCCTCAGCTATACATAATCCAAAAGAATCAAATTCTGTAGGCCTAATTAACAAATCACTCTTTTCTAGTAAATCATATGGATTACTCAAATCCTCAATAATTTCTATATTAATATTTTTTGTTTTTATTGAATTAATAATATTATATATATATATTTTATACTTAGTGTCTTGTAAAGCTGTCGAAACTATCAATTTAAGATTAATTAATTTACTAGGATATTTCTTTGAAATAATCGAAATTTCATTAATAACATCTTCAAATGAATATAAATGCTGCCAGAGTCCCATAACTGCAATATTTTTTGATAAGTTATCATGTTTTGATATGTATTGCTTTTTGGGGAAGTTTGGAAAAATAAATGGAGAACAATATTTTATTTTATAATTAAATTTCGGAAAAATTTTAATAATTTGATTTGATTGTTGAAGATTCATAAAAATAATACAATCTACCATCCTAATAATCCAACTAAATATTTTTTTTTTTACTTTACTACTATTAACTACATACGTAAAATTTCCTGCATGAATAGAAATTAATATTTTCAAACCTGAAATTCTAAAAAATAATGAAACTAATAATAAATAGTAGATATTTTCAGATGAATGAATATGAATCAAATTATTTTTTCTAAATAATAAATGAACCGTTTTTTTAATTATTTTCCAACGAGATTGATTTGTTTGTAATTTAATTACATCATATCCATTATTGAATAATTCATCAAATAACTGAGATGTATGCTTTGTAATTCCGCCAATTGGCAAAGGAAAAGCCCCCATAATTATCACATTCATAATGAATAATTTATTTTTATTTGTATTAAAATGAGTGTTTTTGAATTACCTGTAAAACCAAGATCTTTTAAAATATTTATATCTTGAATACTATATTGTTCTTGTTCGATAGCTTCTAATGGTTCATTTGTAAAAAAACAAGCTGTTTTCAACATTATTAAGTTTTATTTATTAAATTTTTATGTTTAATTATTTCATCAATAGAAAATCGGTCTTTCAGCTTTTTAGCATGTATTCCTCCAACAATAGAATAAGCTTCGACATCTTTATTAACTAAGGAACCGGCAGCAATAATAGAGCCTTCTTTGACAGTCACGCCTTTTAAAATAATCACATTTGCGCCTACCCACACATCATCTTCAATTATAATTGGTGCATCAGTTGTTGCATCTTTTTCTTCAACATCAAACATATATTTCCCAATTTATTTGACATTATGGTCTCCACCTAAAAGTTTTACTCCTGGACCGAACATTCCTTTTGCCCCAATTTGAATGTAGCTATGTATTGTACTGAAATAAGCTCCTGTGCCAATAAATATGTGACTACCAAGGCTAATTGTCTTAAAGGAAAAATAATCGAATGGATCGAATATAATGTTTTTGCCATACTTGGGAAATTTGTACACAATTAAGTTTGACTCAAAAGTCTTTTAATAACTCTCCTTGCAAATAAAAATAAATCAGAGAGATGCTATGCATTAGTTTAATTCGATTTTGTAAATTGGTTTTTTGTAATGTGAATAAAATTCGATTTTTGAGGGGAAGGAGCCTTTTGAAAATGGATGCTCTGGTTTTTGCAATACCAAAAAAACATCAGCATTTGCCAATGCACTATTATATTCTACGGATGATAAAAATCCCAAATAGGTAACTTCTTTAAAATTCCATTCTTTCACCATATATTCATAAGAGCCACTGCCCGTAATAAGTATTTGAAAGCTTTTCAACCTTTCCCTAAGCATGTATATTATATCAGGTATTAAATCAACTCCCCTTATTTCATCCAAGGCTCCAGCATATAAAAGTTTAACACCGTCCTGCAAATTAAAATTGATTGTATTTACATAACTTAAATCAATAAAACCATTAAAAACATAAACATCCTGTTTGGGAAAATAATGCAACATATTTTTGTTAATACATATAACTGCATTGGGTATTCTTTTAGCAAACTTAAAATATTGGTTGTATAATTTATTTTTTGACTGCAGTAGATAATCATCTTCAAAATCAACTACGATCCTTTTTCGTAAGAAATATTTGGCAACAAAAGCAGCGGCTAACTCCCCAGGATAGAAATTATAGCAAAGACAATAATCATATGATTTTCTGTGGTTAACAAGCCATTTTATTAGCTTAATTGTCATGAAAATTTGTGCTAATCGGCCGGTAAACCGTGAACCTAAATGTAGCACTTTCCCTATTTGAACTGTTCTGGTTGGTTTAATTATTTTTGAATCCTGAGTGGGGCTTAATATTATAGCTCCATCATCCATCAATGCAAAAAATTTTTCCTTTTTTTCGATGCTGTAATTTACTGTTTGTTTAAAGTTATGAGCTTCATACCAGTCCGGTTCAGGGAAATTACAGATATACACCCCTCTGCCATAATTGAAAATTGGAGTTAAATCATCTTTCTCGACAAAGATTAATGGTGCAAGAGAATAACGTTCGTTTATTTTAATTTTCATAGCAGTGTTATATTGCCTTAGCGTTTAGCTGTGTTCTATGGGTTTCAGTAAATAAGATACTTAGTACAATGCCCAAAAGAAGCGTTACAGGTAATTGCCCCCATATCATACCTACTAATCCTTGGAAAAAAAAATTACCAATCAGTCCTACATAGAGATACTTTAGCAATGGATATTTACTGTTTCGAAAAAAAGAATAACTTGATTTAAGTACTTTAAACAAATAGAATAATATCAGGCCCGCAATAATGAATCCAAAGCGTGAAATAATAAAAACCAAAATACTATGGTCCTCAATTTCGACCCCAAAATAATCAAAGGCTCTGGCACCAATACCTATACCTAAGACAGGAGCGTCTAATGTTCGTGTAATCATGTCATTCCACATCTCGAACCGAGCCCCATCAGAGATTCCTTCTCCACCAAAATCGAATAATGTTCCAGAGGTTGTTGAGCTATTTGATGTAACTGTTCTAAAAACACGGCTGTCAAGATAAGTATCAAATGAATTGAAATTCTGCATGGAAGCAAACGTATTAAGATAATCCTTAAAATTTGGGTAAAGAAAAAAGATAATTAAAATAGCAGAGAAACTGGCAATCACTATCTTTTGAAAAACCCCTTTCTTTCTACTAGAATACCAAACACGAAAAAAAAGAATCGGAATTGTAACATCAACCCAAAAATTCCATTTAGCAAGGCTTGCAATTGAAATTAACCACGCAAGAACCGCTAAAATGAGTCCGATATTTTTCCGTTTTAGATAATAATAAATTAAGCCATGAAATGAAATAATTGATACCATTGTTAGATTTACCGTTGTAGCCCCAAAAAAATTACCATAAAAGGCCGATTCTCCCATTCCAGCACTTATTAGTGAATAACCGACTGCAAGCATAAATGCCAATAATAAAAAGTTAAATATTTTTTTTAATGTCGTATTTTTAACTATCCTGCTATCCATCAACACAATAGGAATAATAAATATCAAATTAAAATTAAGTACTCGTAAAAAATCAATATTTGCCAAAGAAGATGGGAAGTTATCAGCCACATATCCAACAAACATAGAAAGTATGGTGCCAACTATAAAATACAACAAAAGTTTATTAAAATACTTCCTCTGTATAAACAAGAAGTTATGCTTATTTATAGAATTGATATAGCTTAAATAAAAGTAAAATACCGGAAAGTATAGCAAGCCTAATATTACATTGTTTAAATACATTTAATATATTAGTAAGGTATTGTTAATCCTTCATAAACTTTAATAATGGCTGAAACATTTTCTTTAGACTCGTATTTATTCTGTGCTATCGCATATCCCTTTTCACCCATTTTTTTACACTCAACTTTATGATTTAAAAAATATTCCAGTTTAGTTTCAATTTCCTTTACACTCTTTGGCTTAACCAGAAATCCATTTTCATTGTCTAAAATTAATTCTTCAACACCACCTAAGCGTGAACCAACTACAGGCTTACTCATTGCACCAGCTTCAATTATTGGCCTCGCAAAATGTGGGCGAATTGATGGAAACACTAAAATATCACAAGATGCTAATAATTGAGGTACATCTTTTACAAACCGAAATTTAATAAAATTTTCAGGATGTGGTGAATTGCTAATTTCTTTTTCAATTTTTTGAGCATAAGTTCCCTGCCCAAATAGTGGTAAAATGGTTGTTACAAGTTTATAAATAAAATATTTCGGCGCATCATAAATACTGCCAGGGAATAACAACTGAATTTTTTTATCCGGGTAATTCTCCATTAATTTATTTACTGCTTTAATCAAATATAGCCCGCCTTTTATACGGCCAACAGCACCAAGAAACAAAATATTTAAATCTCCTGTTGGTATTTTCACACCTTCAATTTGAGTTGACTTTATTAAATTGAAATCAAATTTCTCAAAATCAACAAAATTGTATATTACCATTCCATTTGTTGGATTTCCCCAAGATTCCATGTCAGCTTTACAAATAAAAATTACCTTATTTGGAATGGTTCGCAGGCTTTTTTTTATTAAAGCACGTCTGAATCCAAACAGACCTTTAACAGCCGGTTCACGAACATGCCAGACTAAAGGAATTTTTTTTCTTTTAACAGCAAATGCACTCCCTAATAGAACTACTGAATTTAAATGTACTATGTCTGGATTTACCAAGTCAATCAGTTTTTCAGTATTGCCTAACGCCTTTTTTATTCGTATGCTTTGAATTATTTCTTTAAAAAAATGAAATGGATTCAAAAGATTAAAATGTACTCCTTGTGTATGTTCGTATGTATCAATCCAATCTGGTTTGACGACTTCAAAACCTGCTTGTTCGTAAAAATCAGACAATGGCTTTGTCCATTTTGCTAGTGCTACAACAACTTTATATTTATCTCCAGCATAAAGTTTAATCCCTTGCAATGTATATTGCAAACTCATAGCAGATCCACCAAAACCACTGGCATGTTGTATAAATAATATTTTCATTTTAGAGTTCATTATTTTTTTATAAAATTCACTTTCTCATCTTCCCATTCCCAGTCTGGAACCATTATTGGGCGTTTCCATTTGTTTTCTTCGTTGGCCCAAACTTCAAACACGAAACCTACATCAATGCAAGGAATATTCAGTGGTTCAAGTTGAGATATGATATTGAATTTTCCAACGCCCGCACCTATAAAAGCAATTTCAGAATCGTAATACTCTTTTTGTAGCTCAATTTTATCAAACATTGAACGATTCGATGAAATCTCGTGCCACATTACAGATTTAACTCCTTCATTTTGCAATGATTCAATAATTCTATTTCTTTTCTCACCCTGGGCACTATGAAAAATAAGAATTTTCCGGTTGGCTAGAATTCTCTTTTTGTATTGACCTCTTAGCAGTGCATAAACAAAATAGAAAGGATAGTAGTTATTGTCATTTAATTCTATTTCACTATTATTTAGCCATTTCATTAATGGATAATGATAGTGCTCCTGAAAAGGCTTAATTGCATAAGTTAAGTGAAGCGCTAAAATTCCCCGGTCAGAAATTTTTTTGATTTGTTTACAAATGATTTTTTTTTGATTTTTTATTTCTTCTATTTGGTAATTACCCGAGGATACCCCAGGGAGTGTAGCCGCATTAAATTGATTTCGATTAAATAATTTCTGTTTAGTTACATTTATTATCTTTTTAGCATAAGAAATGAGTCCATGCCCTTGTAAGTAAGGATATATAATACCCAATAAAAACGTATATTCTCCATCGCTCATGCGCATTATCGGAAAATATTCTTTCCCTATTTTGCCTTCAACCTCATTTACGAATTTCATGAACCATTCTTCAGATGATATTTTTTCAAATGATAAAACATTCGCTAATACAGGTTTACTATGATTTAGAAAATCAGGTATTATCAATGGAATTAACTCAGGAAGAATTAAGCTCTTTGGATTAATTTTTCTAATATCTTTTGCTTTTTGCATAGGTTTTAATTAATTGGATTCTTTGAGTGAAAAAGGATTTTATTTGTGCATTGAATAAAACAGTAGTAATAACCAGAGTTACAAAAACCAATACTCCAACTAAAAAGAATTCTAAAAACCCATGGAGTGTAATTGCACTTACAATATAATAAAGTACGGTTGTCGCAACGATAAGTGCAAGCAGGATTTTCGATGTAGTTTTAAACAAGATTTTTTTTTGCTGGCTATCAAGTTTTAAATGCCCGTTCCACCGCCAAATGTATAGTGCTACAAAAACACCACTTGTGGCAGCGATAGCAATTGGCAGGCCGTATACTCCAAAAAATTTCAATAGCAAATATAATAACACAAGTTTTATCATTGATTCGAAAAAAACAGCATTGTTTGGAAACTTAATATCACCAGTAGTGCTTAGCAGATAACTTAAAGTATTGGAATAATAACTTAAAATTAGGGATAGCGCAATTAGAACGGTCATTAAATCGCCAAGGTAATTTTCCGTTCCTACCCACAAACCAACAAATGCTTTATTCAAAATTACAAATGCTGAAAAACCTAATAGTGAAATCGGCAATAAAAGATTTATTAATTTGATACAAAATCCTCTGAACTTTTCCAACATACTATCTGCAAAAAGGTGTGCCATTGAAGGATACAGCACACCACCTACCCTGTCAAGTATTGTTTTAATTAATCCACCTGCTTTTTTTGTTACAGAGAAGTAAACTGCAATTTCGGGTGTTAGAAACATATTAATTAATGTGGGTTCTATATTACCTACTAATGAAGATCCCACTTTTGAAAGTAGTAGATTCGGTGTTAATAGTAAATAATCTTTCATAGTTACCCACCGAATAGTAAACATTTTAATATGGTTTTTGGAGAACAATAGAAACAGATACACAATATTAGGAAGTATTGAAACTACTGTCCTTACCATCATTCCTGCAGGTATGGCCATAACTGTTTCTCTTTTTACCAACATGATATATGTAGTAATTAAACCTAAAGTAGCAGCAATAATTTGAATAATTTTTCCAAACAGTGGTTTTTGTAAGGCATTTAAAGTTCCCTCAATAAGGTTATTCATTAAGCCTAAAATGAGCGCAACCAAAGCAACTTGAAATGCTTCAGCAAGAACTTCTGTTTCTTCAGGACTCATTTGTTTAAAAAAAGATTCCAGGTTGATGCTTAATACATAGCCAGCAATAAATAGAATTGACATAAAAAAGGCATTTATTAGTAAGCCACTAAAAAAATAAGTGCTTATTCCATCAAAATTTTTTTTGCCATATTCGCGCGAAATTCGTTGTATAACTAAAGTTGCAATTCCCATGTCTAAAAAAGCTAAAACGGCTATAATACCACCTGTCCCTAGCCATAAACCATATAGCCTCTCGCCCAGATAATTTAAGTATAATGGCACAAAAGCCAATCCTTGAATAATATCGATAACCATTACAGAATAGTTACCTACAATAAGGATTTTGACAGTTTTCCGCCGTGAGGGAGAGTCTAATTTAAATTGACTCATTTTCTTTTCTATTTAAGACTATACTCAAAGCCACCTCCTTAAATTTAGCAACAGTAGTTCTTGGGGTAATATTTTTTAATCTATTAAATCCAATGTTTGACATTTCCAGATGTCTTGAATAATTTCTAGTTAGTTCTTCTATAGCAATTGCAATACTTTCAGGGTAATTTGGGTCAAATAAAGTTAGTTCTAAGTTATATTGTTCTAGAAATTCAGTAATTGGAGGGATTGCTGAGGCTAAAACTGGCTTTTTAAATTTAAACGCTTCAAGAACTGCGCCACTGAAGGCTTCATATTTTGATGATGTTACAACTGCATAGCATTCATTATATAATTTAAATACTTTCTCTCTTGAGACAAATCCCAAAAATTCGATAAAACTTCTTGCCTCGTACTTCTCAATTAATTTATCCAACACTTTTTGCCTGTTTAAATCAATTGGGCCAGTACAAATAAGTTTAAGTTGAGAACCAGGATTTTGTCGGTTGAAGTTACTTAGTCCAATAATTAAATTCTCATGATTCTTATGCGTAGCATTGGCAGAAGGATAGTAGAGAAAATCACCTTTAGTAATATCGTTCTTTAATTCATTTTCCGTAAACGCATCATAAAGAAATGGTATTTCATTTAATTTTGATTTAACCTCAGGAAATAAGTCTAACATTCGTTTGTATGGATAAGGCCAAGAAACAATAACTGCTGCGCTCTTTTTTATCGCTTTTATTTGTTCTTTCATTACTTTTTTATTGCCCCCATCAGTATCCCATTCTCTAAAATCATGCATCACAAAAATAGTTTTTGATGGATCATGTACAAATTTTTCTCTTTGAAAAGGATAAACTACAACATCAACCATCTTATCCATTTGATTAATCCATTTTTTTCTCAGTCCATAGAAAAAATTCTCTAAAGATGGGATTGCTTTAATTAGTAATCGAATGAATAATCGCACTACTAAGAACTTCTTTGTTAAAATATATGTATTTCGATAAACATTATCCGTTAAGTAACCCACGTCTCCAATCCTTTCCTTATACCTTGATTCTGTGGCTGGCGGTATGTGAATAAAAATTTTATCATCAGGAAACTCATTTTTCCAGGCATTTACCAACATATAAAGATAATTCTCTATCCCACCAGATTTGGCAGGTATAATACTTCTGGCTTCAAAAAGTATTTTCATTATTTTGATTTACTTTTGTGATGTCTCATTATATATATATCAGATTTTTCCTCCATAATTTTAAAACCTTTTTTTATATACAGATTTATAGCGGACAGATTAGTTTTATCAACAGATAAATAAATAGAATCTGCATTTTTATTAGAAATTAAATCATTCATAATAAAATTACCAAAGCCCATTCTCCGATGTTTATCTGAAACCATAATTCCTAACCATATAATATCATGATCTTTATCTAAATGCCCATATCCTACACAGACAATGCCCTCGTAATATAAATTTGTAACAATGTGGTTATTAAGTAAATAAGGAGAAAGATTTCTTTTTTCAAAATATCTAAAATTAATCCTAGCTATTGGATTTGCCAATAGAAATTCTTTTAAAAGAAATTGATTTTCTTCTCCAATTTGAATAATTTTATCTATCATTTTAATATAGTATATAAATACTCTTTGATTTTATCACAAATAAACTTCACATCATTAAATTCAAGTTCAGGGTAACTTGGTAAATTTAAACCCCTTAAACTTAAATCTTCTGCAATCGGGTGCCTGTTGTATTTTGCGGAGTACATAGGCATTGTATGTATTGGATAAAAAAGTGGTCTGGTTTCAATCCCTACATTATCAAGATGCATTCTAATAGGGTCTCTTTGTTCATTAGATTTAAGTAAAATAGAAACCATCCAATAAGTATGTTTTACATTTGATTTCATTTGTTGAAATTCAACCGGTGCCCCAGATAGTAATTCTTGATACCATTTTGCAATCAATATTTTCTTTTCAATGATCTTATCGGCATTTTCAATCTGGGCTACACCTATAGCAGCGCAAATATTAGTCATACGGTAATTATAACCAATAATATCATGCCAATATTGCCGATGCATTGCCAATCCTTGTCCTTTGAATCTTACTGCTCTATCAAATAGAGTTGCATCATTTGTAACAACCATACCTCCTTCACCGGTTGTAATAGTTTTATTACCAAAAAAACTAAATATAGCAATATCTCCAAAAGTTCCTACATGTTTATTATTATACGTTGATCCAAAAGCTTCAGCACAATCCTCTATTACGAATAATGAATATTCCCTTGCAATCTGCATTATTTCATCCATCTCAGCAGGATGTCCATAAAGGTGTACTACCATGATTGCCTTGGTTCTTGGAGTAATTTTATTCCTTATATCCAAAGGATCCAATTGCCATGTTATTTTTTCTGAATCAACAAAAACAGGTTTTGCCCCAGTATAGGCAATTGAATTAACTGATGCGATATAAGTTAAAGTAGGCACAATAACTTCATCACCCTCACCGAGCCCAAGTGCGACTAAAGCAAGATGCAATGCAACTGTTCCATTACTAACTGCCGTTGCATATTTTACACCAATGTAATCACTGAACTTTTTTTCAAACTCATTAACGAACTTTCCTTTTGAAGAAATCCACGTTGAGTCAAGACATTCATTGACATATCTTTTTTCATTGCCATTTAAGTATGGCTTATAAACAGGGTATTTAATATTCATAATTTAACTATTAATAAGTGTATAATTAATTTTAATATTTTTTATGATTTAAAATATATTGTTGATTTAGATAATTCTTTTTAATATTTATATTGGTTCCTTTTAATTTAGATTTGCTTGCCACTAAAATGTTTGGTTGTGTCTGAAATTGATCAACTTCTGCAAATATTTGAAAAAACAATTTTGATTTTGTCAATTCCAAAATCTACTCAAAATAATTCAAGGTCCTATAACCTCCATCTTTTAAATACTTATCTTTTTGCATCAATTTTATTTCGCTTTGCATCATATCTTTTATTAATGCTTGTATATCGTATTTACATTCCCAATCTAATTTGGTTTTTGCTTTCAATTTGCGTTGGTGGCCTTTGAAACAGAAATAAATAGTGTTTGTAGCTTATAATCTTAATATATTTACCATTTAAACTACTTTTTTAAAATATTCAATTGTCTTTTTTAGACCTTCCTCCAATTGAACTTTTGGTACCCATCCATTTAACTGTTTTTTTGCTAATGTAATATCTGGTTGTCTTTGTAATGGATCATCTTGTGGTAACTCTTGAAAAATTAATTTTGATTTAGATTTTGTCAATTCCAAAATCTTTTCAGCTAATTCAATCATTGTAAATTCCCCGGGATTTCCAATATTCACGGGTCCAATAAAACTATCTTCTGCATTCATCATTCGTATCATTCCTTCTACCAAATCATCTACATATTGAAAACTTCTTGATTGTTTACCATTACCATAAATTGTAATATCTTCTCCTTTTAGTGCCTGGACGATAAAATTTGATACCACTCTGCCATCATAGGGGTTCATTCGTGTTCCATAAGTATTAAAAATTCTAATAATTTTAATTCTTACATTATTTTGTTTGTGATAATTTATAAATAATGACTCCGCACATCTTTTACCTTCATCATAACAAGAACGCGGTCCGATTGGGTTTACATTACCCCAATAACTCTCAGGTTGCGGATGTATTTCTGGATCACCATAAACCTCACTTGTTGATGCTTGTAATATCTTTGCATTCACACGTTTGGCTAGGCCTAACATATTTATAGCGCCCATTACAGAAGTCTTAATAGTTTTTATTGGATTGTGTTGATAATGTGGTGGTGAAGCTGGACAAGCCAAATTATAAATTTCATCCACTTCTGCAAAGTAAGGTTCTGTTACATCGTGTCTAACCAATTCAAAAAATGGATTACCCAATAAATGTAGAATATTTGCTTTACTTCCAGTAAAATAATTATCCATACAAATTACTTCATTTCCTTCATTTAATAATCTCTCACAAAGATGAGATCCAATAAAACCTGCTCCTCCAGTTACTAAAATTCTTTTCATTTTTTTTATTTATTTTATTTTCCAATTGAAAACATCTTAAACCCAATTTTACTCATTTCATCTTTAGATAAAAGATTTCTTCCATCAAATAAAAAAGCTGGTTTCATCATTTGATTATAGATTTTTTTCCAATCATATGATTTAAATTCATCCCATTCTGTAAGTATAGCAATACCGTGGGAATCCTTTAATGCATCATATGGATTATGGTGAACTTTAACCATTTCTTTAATTTTATCGAAGCCAATTATTTCAAATTCTTTAGAATAAATATCCTGTCTATTTTTTTGAACATATTCTATATCAAAATAGATCTGTTCAGCAGAAACCTTAGGATCATAAATGTGAATCTCTGCTTTATCTTGCAATAGTTGATCAGCAATGTATATAGCGGCAGATTCTCTGGTATCATTAGTGTCTTTCTTAAAGGCCCAACCTAAAAAAGTGATTTTCTTACCTGATACTGTATTAAATAAACTATTGATAATTTTTTTAGAAAAACGATGTTTTTGGTAATCATTCATAATAATTACTTGTTCCCAATAATTGGCAACTTCCGGCAAATCAAACTGACGACATAAATACACCAGATTTAGAATATCTTTTTGAAAACAAGAACCACCAAAACCTACAGAAGATTTTAAAAATTTTGGACCTATTCTACTATCCATACCTATTGCCCTTGCAATATCGTCAATATCAGAACCCGTTTTTTCACACAATGCAGAGAGTGAATTTATGGAAGAAATACGTTGGGCTAAAAAAGCATTTGCCGTTAATTTGGATAATTCAGAAGACCACAAATTAGTGGTAATTATCTTATCATTTGCAACCCAGTTACCATAAATATCAAATAAAGCCTTAATAGCTGCCTGTCCTTCTTTTGAATCATCTCCTCCAATTAAAACCCTATCCGGTGAATGCAAGTCATCAACTGCTGAACCTTCTGCAAGAAATTCTGGGTTTGAAAGCACTTGAAATTTTACACCATTTTGTTTTGAAAATAAAATTGTTTTTATGGCCTCAGCTGTTTTTACTGGTAAAGTTGATTTCTCAACTACAATTTTATCAGTTTTGGAGAACTCTGCAATTTGTCTAGCACACAATTCGACGTATTTTAAATCGGCTGCCATTCCCTTTCCTACACCATAAGTTTTAGTAGGGGTGTTTACTGAAATAAAAATCATTTCAGCTTCCTTAATTGCGCTTTCAATATCTGTTGAAAAAAATAAGTTTCTACCACGTGCAATTTTTACAACCTCCGATAACCCTGGTTCATAAATTGGCAATTTTGAAAAATTTTCATCATTCCAATCAGCTATACGCTTTTCATTCACATCAACTACGGTTACATTTATTTGAGGGCATTTTTCAGCAATTACAGCCATTGTTGGACCTCCTACATAACCCGCGCCGATACAACATATATTTTTAATTTTCATTTTATTCTATTTCCTTAATAATCAATTATGCAACTTTTACATCAATTTACTTATTTTTAAGTATTATACTCAATAAATTGCTGATTTCATAAATCCGTGTTAATCTATAGTTAATCTATTAAGTATGTAAATTCTAATAAGTAGGCTTTAAATAGAAAATCTACTCAAAATAATTCAAGGTTGTATAACCTCCATCTTTTAAATACTGGTCTTTTTGCATCAATTTCACATCACTTTTCATCATTTCCTTTATTAATGCTTGTAAATCATATTTACACTCCCAACCCAATTTGGTGCGTGCTTTAGTAGGGTCGCCAATTAATAAATCCACTTCTGTTGGTCGGAAATATTTAGGGTCAACGGATAGTACTTCTTGTCCTACAATTGGTTGTCGGTTGTTGGTTGTTGGTTGTTGCCCTTCGCCACTTCGGCTCAGCTCAGTGCGGGCTTGCTCAGGATGACTGCTATTGGTAGCTTGTTGATATTTTTCTTGGTCAATACTGTCAATTATACCAATTTCATTCACACCTTCGCCTTCAAAACGAAGGGTAATGCCCACTTCGGCAAAACTCATACGAACAAATTCTCTTACCGGGGTGGTTTTACCTGTTGCAATTACCCAGTCTTCAGGTTCATCGGCTTGTAAAATCATCCACATCATACGCACATAATCTTTTGCGTGGCCCCAGTCGCGTTTGGCGTCCAGGTTTCCTAAATACAATTTATCCTGTAAGCCTAATGCAATACGGGAAGTGGCTCTTGTAATTTTACGTGTCACAAAAGTTTCGCCACGCACAGGTGATTCGTGGTTAAATAAAATACCGTTGCAGGCAAACATTCCGTAAGCTTCTCTATAATTTACGGTAATCCAATACGCATACATTTTAGCCACCGCATAAGGAGAGCGCGGATAAAATGGCGTGGTTTCAGATTGTGGCACTTCCTGCACTTTTCCGTACAATTCAGATGTTGAAGCCTGGTAAATTCGTGTTTTCTTTTCCAATCCCAATAAACGAACGGCATCTAAAATACGCAGTGTTCCCAGTCCGTCTGCATTTCCTGTATATTCAGGTATTTCAAAAGACACCGCTACGTGGCTCATCGCTGCCAGATTGTATATTTCATCGGGCTGGATGTCTTTTATTAGTCGGATTAAGTTGGTGCTGTCGGTCATATCCCCATAATGCAATATGAAGTTTTGGTTTTCTACGTGTGGATCCTGGTATAAATGGTCAATTCTGTCTGTATTAAATAGGGATGTGCGTCTTTTAAGTCCGTGAACGATGTAGCCTTTTTTTAGTAAGAACTCTGATAGGTATGCGCCATCTTGGCCTGTTACTCCTGTGATGAATGCTGTTTTTTGTAGTGTGCTCATATTGGTATTGTTAATTTGTTGTCTTTTTTGTCGTGCAACCTCGCTGAAGATTGGCTTTCAAGTCCGATTTTTTGTTTTACCCCGCCCTAAAGGGAGCCAAAAAATCTATGTATGCTATTAAAATTTAGTTTCTTGAAATAAAACCCTCCCTTTAGGGTTGGGGTAAAGGATTTATGAATCCTTAAACTTAATTGTAAATCTTATGTTATCGTATTACTTTTCTTTATATTTTCAATGTTCTCCAAGAACCAGTCATAGGTTTTTTGGATGCCTTGTTCCAAATTTAGTTTGTGCTTCCAGCCCAATTGGTGCATTTTGGACACATCCAATAATTTTCTTGGTGTGCCGTCGGGTTTGGTGGCGTCCCAGATAATTTCTCCTTGGTGTTTTGTAATTTTTTGGATGGTTTCTGCCAATTCCCTGATGGTTAAATCTTCTCCTGTTCCTATGTTATACAGGTATTCCGGAAGTTTGTTTTCCAAGGCAAAAACCACTGCTTCTGCCATATCGTCCACAAAGAGAAATTCTCTCATCGGCGTACCGCTTCCCCATAGTTGGACAGGCGCATGGTTGTTTTCTTTTGCTTCGTGAAATTTGCGCAACATGGCAGGCAATACGTGGGAGGTGTTCAAGTCGAAATTATCGTGCGTGCCATATAAATTGGTTGGCATTAAACTTACATAATCCTTGCCGTATTGTTTTCTAATGGCCTCGCAGGCTTTTACCCCGGAAATTTTTGCAATAGCATACCATTCGTTGGTAGGTTCTAAGGGACCTGTTAACAAATATTCTTCTTTTAAGGGCTGGGGTGCCAATTTTGGATAGATGCAAGAACTTCCCAGAAAAATGAATTTCTCAATACCAGCTTGCAATGCCGAAGCGATCAAATTATTCTGAATCTGCATGTTTTCCATCAAAAATTGGTATGGATAATTGCTGTTGGCCAAAATGCCACCCACTCTTGCAGCAGCATCAATAATGACTTCAGGTTTGTGCTGCGTTATAAAGTCTATTACCGCTTGCTGATTTTTTAAATCGAGATCTTTACTGGCAGCTCCTATTAAGTTTTTATACCCTTTCGCTAACAGTGTTCTCCATATAGCACTGCCTACCATACCGCTATGGCCGGAAATATAAATTTTGGTGTTTTTATATATCATCATCTTTGATTAAGCTCTTTGATAATCATCTTCTATGCGAACTATATCATCTTCACCGAAGTAAGCACCATATTGCACTTCAATAAAAATAAGCGGCGTTGTCAATGAATTTTCAATCCGGTGTTTTGCACGCAAAGGGATAATAGCTGTCTCACCTGCAGCAAAATCATTTATTGTTCCTTCCAAGGTAATTCTACCCACACCTGAAACAATTGTCCAAACTTCAGCACGTTGGTGGTGGTATTGGTAAGATAAACGGCCTCCCGGATAAACCAAAATTCTTTTTATTTTATGGGTGGGGACAGTCTTCTAATACCCAATATTCTCCCCATGGTCTTTTATCGTGTTCCATATTTTTTTTATAATAAATTGGACCCTATTGTTTCTAATTGCTGGTATATTTTTTTAACGACCTGTGATTTCTCTTTTTGCAAAATTAAAAAAGCATCGGAAGTATGCACAAAAATGCAATTTTTAAGCCCAATAAAAGAAGTGTGAATTTCTGTGCCAATGACGAGATTTCCAAATTCATCGGATTGATTTCCTGTTTTTAATAAATAATCATAAACCGATTCGAAAGAACCCAGATCGGACCATTCAAATAAGGAAGGCACCACTTTTATCTTTTTGCTGCGCTCCATTACCGCATAATCAACGCTTATGGAAGGAATTTTCATCGACAATTCCAAATTTAAAAGTCCTTTTTCATTAGTTTCCCAAGCCAATTTTGATTGTTTATAAACTTCTGGTTCAAATTTTTCCAATTCTTCTAAAAAAACACTTGCTTTGAAGCAAAACATTCCGCTGTTCCAATAAAAATTATTTTTTTGCAGAAATTCAACTGCTTTGTCCATTGTTGGTTTTTCGTGAAAGGCCAGTACGTTATCTCCATCAAATTCTATGTATCCATAACCCGTTTCGGGTTTGGAAGGTTTGATGCCAAAGGTTACAATATTGCCCAGCTCCGCTTTTGAAATGGCATTGTTCACCGCTTCCTTATAAATAGCTTCATCGTTAATGATATGGTCGGAAGGTGTTACCATTAAAATATCATCAGCTTGCGAGGCAAAAGCTGCAAATGCTATGGCAGCGGCAGTATTTCTTGGTGTTGCTTCAACAATGTCAATATATTGAGTTACAGAGTTTTCTAAGATCATTTTGCTTAAATGACAATTATCTCTATTTCCCACCACAATAAGTTTATTCGCTATATTTCGATTGCGTTCACAGGTAATTTCAAACAAAGATTTCCCGTTAAATATATCAAGATATTGTTTGGGCCTACTTTTACGCGATAAAGGCCATAACCTGCTCCCCACTCCTCCTGTTAGAATGACGTGCGTTATTGATTGATTTTGTTTCAAAGTAGCTTTCTTTTTGAAAAAATTATTTATTTGTCACCCCACAAAAATCCAATACTTCTTTGGCTTTGGCAACTTCAACATTTTTAAATTCCTTATGCGCCACCAAGAAAGCCACAATATCAGCCTTTTCAACAGCTTCTTTATATGTAGTAATCTTAAAAACCTGATGATTCTTAATATTGGGCTCTACAATATAATATACTTCATTCTGTGCTTCCTGTAAAACCTTTTGCACTATATACTTGGCAGGAGATTCCCGAAGATCATCAATATTGGGTTTAAATGCTAACCCCATCAGGGCAATTGCTGGAGGACGGCCGTGCTCCAATTGAAAGGCGTGGCGAGCTTTTGTAATCTGTTCTGCCACCCAAAAACTTTTGTAATTGTTTATCTCCCTTGCCTTCCCAATAATTTGGGATTCCAAAGGAAAATCTGAGGTAATAAAATATGGATCCACCGCAATACAGTGTCCCCCAACCCCGCACCCAGGTTGTAAAATATTTACCCGTGGGTGCTTATTGGCCAAGCGTATCAATTCCCAAACGTTTATGTTTGCTTTATCACAGATTAATGACAGCTCATTGGCAAAGGCTATCTGTACATCCCGGGACGAATTTTCTACTAGTTTGCACATTTCAGCAGTCCGCGCATTGGTGGGGTGCAGTTCCCCATTTACAAATTGTCTGTAAAAGGCTATTGCTTTTTCGGTACTTTCAGTATCTACCCCGCCTATCACCCTGTCGTTATGCACCAGTTCATACATAACATTACCTGGCAAGACCCGTTCTGGGCAATACGCCAAATGTATATTTCCTTTAAGTTCCGGCCGCTCCCTATAAATAAGCTCCATCATTTTTTCAGTAGTCCCTATAGGCGATGTAGATTCAATAATATAAAGGTCTCCCTCCTTCAAGAAAGGAATAACAGCGTTGGTAGCCGCCTCCACATACGAAATATCGGGTTCGTGGTTTCCCTTAAATGGGGTTGGCACTACAATTAAATAAGTATCTGCTACTACAGGTGTGGTATCAGCCACTAATTTTCCGGAATGTACCGCCTTGGCCACCACCTCCTCCAAATCCATTTCAATTATATGTATTTTTCCCTGGTTAATGGTTTTTACCACCTCTGGATTCACATCTACTCCGTGTACTTGCATCCCCTTTGAAGCCATCAAAGCCGAAGTTGGCAAGCCAATATATCCTAAACCAATTGTTACTACGTCTGGAGTCATTGAATATTTGTTAATTGTTAATTGGGCATTCGTTAATTGGGGATTCGTTAATGCGTTATTTGGGGATTCGTTAGTTCGTTAATTGGGGATTCGTGATTTGGGATAAGTTATTTGGGATTCGTTAATTTGTAAATAAAATTTATAAAATACTTTAATCTAGGTTTTCATCATTAATTTGAAATTTCCTCAAGTTCCAATTCTTTCATAAAGGCTAATATCCTTCCACAGGCTTTTCCGTCGCCGTAGGGGTTATGGTGGCTGCTCATTTCCTTAAAATGGGTTTCATTATCGAGCAGCGCAAAGGTTTCGTCAATTATCTTTTGGGTATCGGTACCAACCAAAATCACTGTTCCGGCATCTACTGCTTCCGGTCGCTCGGTGGTCTCACGCATCACTAACACTGGCTTTCCTAAACTTGGGGCTTCTTCCTGCACTCCACCGCTGTCAGTAATAATTATCTTGGCGCGATCCATCATCCATATAAAATCGTGATAAGCCAAGGGTTCTATCAATTGGATATTGTCAATTTCCCCCAAAATGCGGTTTACCGGTTCCAATACTTTGGGGTTTAAATGTACCGGGTAAATAATTTGTAACTCTGGGCGCTCCAGGGCAATCGTCTTTAACGCTTCGCAAATCCGGATAAAGCCTTCCCCGTGGTTTTCACGTCTATGGCCCGTTACCAATAACAAGGGAGCATTGTTTAATTTTTTATCTAATTGCTTCACCAAGACGCTCGGTTCCCGTTTAATTTTTTCAACACTCTGCAATAAAGCATCTATAACAGTATTACCCGTAACCAGAATATCTTTGGGGTCTATATTCTCCTTTAAAAGATTTTCGCGGGAAACTTGGGTAGGCGCAAAATGGAAATCCGTAACCCTTCCTGTAATCTGCCTGTTAATCTCCTCTGGGAACGGTGCATATTTATTATGCGTGCGTAGGCCGGCTTCTATGTGGCAGACTTTAGCCCCACTGTAAAAACCTGCAATGCTTGAGGCCATAGTGGTTGTGGTATCGCCATGAACAAAGACGTAGTCTGGCTTAAAACTTTCCAATACCGGTTTCAGTTCGGTAATAATTGCAGCGGTTAATCCGTATAGATCTTGCCCGGGTGTCATCAAGTCTAAATCGTATTGCGGCTTGATATCAAAAAAAGTGAGCACCTGGTCCAACATTTCGCGATGCTGTGCCGTAACACAAACCCGAGTATCAAAGTCCTTTGGATATTTTTCAAATTCCTTTACCAAGGGAGCCATTTTAATGGCTTCGGGTCTGGTACCAAATACAATAAGTATTTTTTTCATTTCCATAAATTCCTCTTTGTCAAAATGTTGGAAATGGTTATTCCCAAGCTCGTAAAGATAAAAAACCATAATCGTTAAAATGCCAAGTTTTAACGATTAAATATCAATTGTTTCTTACATCAGGGATTTTGGATTCGGGATTCGGGATTTGTGGCTTGGATTTTTCGCCACGTATTCAAAAATGTTTTTGGGGTATCAGGTTTTCATTCGCCCACTTTGCTCAGGATGACAGATTTGTAATCTGGGTTTTGAAGAAACACATCCTATAAAAATCACTATAAAAAGTAGCACATGGCTCTGGCAGAATTCAAAAAAAACCCAATCAAATAACCCAATTGGCCAATTCACAAACATTTACTTGCTGCTGGCATTTTGCTTGGGCACATTATCCATCTTTCTAACAATATCCAAAATGATCTCGGGATCCATTTCCAGAAATTCCGCTGCCTCGTATATAGTGATGGGACTGTTTTTCTTTTTCTCTTTAATTTTCCTGATTTCCCGCAAGGTTTTATTGCAGGTCTCCGGTGTCTTTCCGGTAATCACAGCCAAGTCCTTGGCATAAACACATTGTCTATACATAGCTTTTAAATTTAAAACGTCAAAATTCCCTGTCCCTCACTGAAGTGAAAAATCAAGGATTTTTCCATTGTAAATTAAAGCTGTTACCACTCTAATCCCCAACCACCAGCGAAGCACGAATGCAAGCGCTTCTTCATAATTATAAGTCTTAAAGATTAATATTTGGTTAAAAATAGACTAATGTCCATAACAAAAATAAGTTGTTTTAACATTTAAATAAAAAATACACCTAACATTTATCAACAGGGTTATTAACATATTAATCTCAAAATCAAAGTCTAAACCTAAAGCTCGCCCCTATTCAGAAACTAAAATCATTTAAAAAGAAGCGAAGAGCAAAGAACGAAAAGCCTGAAGCTGGGTGACGGAAGACCGATGATTTAAAGAGGAGCTCGCTGTTCAGTGTTCAGTGTTCAGTGGCAGTATTCAGTGGCAGTATTCAGTGGTGAGTATTTAGTAGTCCGTTGAAACTTGAAACTCGAAACTTGAAACTCGAAACTTGACCCGAGCGAAGCGAACTGGCGAAGCAAACCTGCAACTTGACCCGAGCGAAGCGAACTGGCGAAGCAAACTTGACCCGAGCGAAGCGAACTGGCTATTTTACCGCCAACCACGAACAATAAACAATTCGTATTCGTGGTGAAATTTCCCAAACATCACCAAAGCCGAAATCCCATTCCCCCTTTAGGGGGCCAGGGGGTCCATTCCCAAACCATCGGTTTGTTTTACCACCAACCACGAACAATAAACAATTCGTGTATTCGTGGTGAAATTTCCCAAACATCATCAAAGCCGAAATCCCATTCCCCCTTTAGGGGGCCAGGGGGTCCATTCCCAAA
>JAENXC010000046.1 GCA_016649715.1 Flavobacteriaceae bacterium
ATAAAACCTTGCCCTCTAAATTGCGGCAGTAAAACACAGCCCAATTCTCCTTCGCCCTTGTCAAGTCCTCGATAATAACCGCAAGTTCCAACTATTTTATTTGCTGAAATCTCTTCAATTCCCCAATGAATCGAATTTCCTTCATCATAATCCTTGTCTATTTTAGCCTGCATTTCAATCGCTTGTGCTACGTTCTTTGCCTGTTTGGCATCATAGTATGAGATTTCAAACAGGTCATTCAAATCTGATGCAATAATTTGCCGTAACCTAATTTTACAGTCAGAAATATGGGGAAAAATGTCAAAAGGCGGTAGTTTCATAGTTTCAATATTATTTGTATTTCAATCCCAAATATACTAATTAAACAACCTTCTAAAAAAACCTTGAATTCCGGTTTGGCGGTAAGGATCACATTGCATATCATCATAGATATAATACGGAATTGAAAAAGGGGTGAAGAATTGTTTTCTCAATTTTGCGTCGTTTTCAATGCCACGAAGCACATTACCGGCAATAGGCAAAGCCAATGCAGATCCAGTTCCTTGTCCGCTGTAAAAATGAATATCTGGCGTGTTGGCGCCTACCCAGGTTCCTATCACCAAATCGGGCGTATAGGCAATAAACCAGGCGTCAGAGAAATTTTGCGCCGTGCCTGTTTTTCCTGCAATGTCTGCCCTAACGCCATATTGGGAACGGATTCTGCCTCCTGTTCCATTATTGATGACGTTTTCCAAGATGGCAGTAATCATTTGGCTGGTTTTTAGGCTGAAAACTTTTTCGTGTTTGGCAGCTTCTCTTTTATACAATATTTTTCCCTTGGCATCGGTTATTTTATCAATCATTACCGGCTCGGTTATTTGGCCTTTATTGGCGAAAGCACCGTAAGCGCCCACAATTTCAACAAGCGACAAATCGAGCGTGCCCAAAGCCATTGACGGCGCATCATCCTTTATTTTGGGAAAATTTAGTTTGCTGCAGGTGTTGAGCAATTTTTGCCTGCCAACTTTAAAGTACAAATCAACCGTTGGCAGGTTCATAGAGTGCGTTAGGGAATACCATAATGCAACAGTGCTGTCTTGGGTGAATTTATGGTCGAAATTTTTCGGCGACCAATTTTCGTATTCTGAATAAACTTTTTCCTCATTCTCCAAATAATTGCAGGGTTCAAAATCATTCTCAAAAGCAGTGGCATATAAAATGGGTTTAAAAGCCGATGCAATTTGCCGATGCGACTGCACCATATCAAAAGGAAGTTTTCTGAAATCGTTGCCACCAACCCAGGTAATGATTGCGCCATTTTTGGGATTGGTGATGAGCACCGCAGCATTTAGCATTTTATAATAATGCCATAAGCTGTCTATTTTACTCATTTTTTTTGTGGTTGCACCTTTCCAGTCAAACACTTCAATATTTCGTTTTTCTTTGTCCTTATCTGTTAGGTTGCCGTCAGCTTTTAGTTTTGTGAGCCAAGCTTTTTTGAAATTGCGGTTTTCAAGTTCTTTGTCCAGCACTTTTTGCATTTTGGCCAAATGTTTTTTGATGCCATCCGTAGCCATTTTCTGAACCTGCATATTTAAGGTCGTGTATATTTTGAGTCCGTCTTTTTCAAGGTCGTATGCTTTGCCGTTTTCGTCTTTGATATCTTCCAATAACGCCAATGTTTTTTGCTTTACCTGATGCACAAAGTATCCTGCCGGCGCATTTAAAGTGATGTTTTCATACTGAAGTTTTAACGGTAATTTCTGCAGACTGTCCGCTTCCTTAACTGTTAAATAATCTTGTTTTCCCATCAAATCCAACACCATATTTCGGCGTACAAGAGAGTTTTTCGGATTCAAGCGCGGATTAAAATAGGTGTTCGCTTTTAACAATCCCACCAAAACAGCCGATTCTTCCACCTTTAATTTACTAACCGATTTGTTAAAATACCGGCGTGAAGCAGTTTCTACCCCGTAAAGATTTTCGCCAAACGGAACGGAATTCAAATACAACAATAAAAGTTCTTCTTTGGTGTACATATTTTCTATGCGTATCGCAATAATAATTTCTTTTACCTTGTTAACCGGCATACTTAAAACACTGAAATTATTGCGCCCATATAAATTTTTAACCAGCTGTTGGGTCAAGGTGCTTCCGCCGCCTTTATGGTCGCCCCACAAAATACTTTTAAAGAAAACGCGGAAATAACTTTGAATATCGTAGCCTTTGTGGGTGAAGAAACGTTTGTCTTCCGTGGCGATTAACGCGTTTTTAAGATGGTCGGGCACTTGATTCCAAGTGATATTGGTGCGGTTTTCCGAAAAATATTTTCCTATGATGACGTTGTCGGAAGAAATGACTTGTGAAGC
>JAENXC010000003.1 GCA_016649715.1 Flavobacteriaceae bacterium
CATTAAGAAAAGGAGCTTTAAAGAACGAATAACATTAATTTTTTATATAATTGCAGTATCTTTCAAAGTGGCACTGTTTGACCGAAACAGGTGGCACCATCACTCCGAAATAGCCATAAGTCGAACAAAGAATATGAAGAAGCAAAGTTTAACGCAGAGAAAAATGATGCTGATGCTCAATACTTAATGGGACAACATTACTATAGCGCAATAGACTCAATCAATAATTATGAGAAAGCATATTATTGGTATTATAAGGCGATGCAAAATGGAAGTGTTTATGCCATGTTCAATCTTGTCAATATGTATTATAAAGGAATAGGAACTGATAAAGATGAGAAGGCAGGTGCGTCCATTTTGAAGTTTTTGGCTAAAGAAGGCATTGGGGCAGCTCAATATACTTTGGCACAGAAATATGAAGATGGAAGTGGAGTTGAACAAGACGATGAGAAGGCTTTACATTGGTTTCAACAAAGTGCTGAAAATGGATTTAGCATAGGGCAATTGGAAATGGGCCGTTATTATGTCGAAACACAGCCTACCAAAGCTTACGGTTGGTTTCTAAAATGTGCAGAGCAAAATGTCAGTGATTGTCAAAATTCAATAATAATTATGAATTTATTAGGTCAAGGAACAATTATAGATTTAAAGAAAGCATTTGAATGGGCATTGAAAAGTGCTGAAAATAAGGATCCTGAAGGACAATATCTCTTATCTACACTTTATTTGAAAGGTAAAGGAACTTTAACGGATAAGAAAAAAGCATTCTATTATTGTAATTTAAGTGCGGAACAAAATTATGCAAAGGCCCAATATCTATTATCTCAAATGTACTTTGAGGGCACTGGAACTTTAAAACATGGAAGAAAAGGATTTGAATGGTGTGAAAAAAGCGCAATAAACAATAATGTTGATGCACAACTTGTTTTAGGAAAATTCTATTTTTTTGGAGAGGGTGTTCAATCTAACAAAAAACTTTCGGCTAAATGGATTAGAGTTGCTTATGAAAATGGTAATGAAGATGCCAAAACATTTTGGGAAGAGAATGAACTTTGGAAATATGAATGAAAAGTATAATAAAATTGCATAGACGTGATGATAGAATATGCACCTAACCGAAGCAATCTTATAGATTTAGGGTATTTTTATAACTTGAAAATTTTGTTCGTAAATTACGTTACTGCGTTATAATATTATTGCTTGTGCTTAAAAAGGAAAAATCAAATAAAATTAAAGCCATAGATTACGACAAGGTATTCAAGCTGATATCAGATTATTTTGATGAAAGAAAGGAAGAAAATATCAAATCTCATCAAGAAGAATTTCAAGGAGAAATTCAAATGTTAGAAAGATTCAAAGTTCAATTTTTTTTATATCAAGATGTAATAACTGAGAGAAACGAACATAAGGATTTTAAAGGAAGATGTTTTTTTGCCAAACGCTACTTAAACGTTGTTGCCAATAACTTTCAAGTTGCTCAAACATTATTTGAACAAGGCTTTCATATACAATTACAATTGATATTCAGAAGTCAATTCGAATTTATTAATACATTGATTGCATTTTTAGGAGATGATGATTTTTTTTTAAAGTACGGCAAAGAATGTAGTGACTCCAGAAAGGTGATAACACCTAAACGGAGTAATACAGAGAAATCTATTCGGAAGATTATGAAAGAATATGACCCGCAAAACTTCAATAGATTTTGGAAAGAGTATAAACATATTACTGAAGCTATATATTCAGAATTATCCATGAATGCCCATGGAAATATTCTTTCTGTATCACTTCAATCAATGGAAGGAATCAAAAATGAAAAATGGAAATATAACATAACAACTTGTGGAGTAAATTATCCATTGGCAAGAACAAAAATGATTGTAATGCAAATGCTATACTACTTTCAATTAATGAATAGCTTTTTATTTATATTCTTGGAAAGAAAGAACTTAATGGATAAACGTTCAGAATTTTACGACTTTCTTGAATATTATTCTAAAAATTTTGAAGTTATCAAGCAATAAAGATTTTGCGCAAAATAAAATATAAAAAATGAGGGTTAGATGACGAACCCATAATCTTGAAGTATAAACGGACGAATGGTAAAAACGAAAAGTAAGCGTTTTATGCTACTTTTTTGAATACTTAAACGTTATAATTAATAATAAAAGACATTATGAAAATATCGATTATTATCTCATTTATATTTTTGTTTACCGGAATCAGCTTTGGACAAAGTAGTGATGAAATAGAACAAGCAATCAGAATTATTGAAGATATTTCACAAACTGAAACCCGAATAGGACCAATGCACACAAAGATAACTACGAAAATCATCTATTCGAAGCAGGTCGGAAAAGTTCAGCAAGAAATATTGCTAGATTTTGTAGGAAAAAAAGATTATTCAAAAATTTCAACAACCTTCTATCTCGAAGACATAATTCCAGATTCAATGATTTATGACTTCTATCCGATGGAAGGAAACACTTATTGGATTGATATTAGAATAGGAACAAAAAGTAATTCTGTAGAAATTACAAAAGAAAGTTCTTCGGCACCCTCCTACTTTCCAATAACAGAAACAGAATATACAGATATTATTAAACTTTATGGCGCGTCTCGAACAATGCCAGAATTCTTAATGAAAAAATATTTAGAAGCTGTCCGGGTTTTAATTGGTGCAGATAGTTATACCAAAAAAGATTTAAAAAAAGCCGATTTAGAAAAAAACAAATAATTTCCCGCTTGCGCACGTTTGCAACCTACACCCACAGTGAAGTTCTTTAGTACTGGCACAGCCACCCCGCCCGTGTCCCCATGCCTCCAAACACAAAAATGCTCCTTCCCCTAATACCAAAAAAATAAAAAACTCAAACAACCCCCACAGTTCCACTTCCTCCATCATCTTTTCCACTTACTACACACTTTTTTCCATTTACTACATAAATAGTTCCACTTCCTCCATAAATAGTTCCACTTACTTCATAGATAGTTTCACTTACTCCATAAATAGTTCCACTTGCTTTATAAATAGTTCTACTTTATTCATAAAAAGTTCCACTTTATCCACTATCTTAGCAAAACAAACAACCCACCTTCGTCCACCGAAGCATCAGCGAAGGAGAAAAGAGCCCAACAACATGATAACACTAAACATAACCGAAGTATTCAACGCCCGCGGCATAGACAAAGGCTACAATTTTATGATAAAACACGGCATCAGCCCGGGTTCTGCAAAAACATTACTCCATAAAGCCCCCCGCACCATCCGTTTAGACCACATAGAGATCCTTTGCAAAAACTTAGTTTGCGAACCCAGCGACCTCTTCACCTACACCCCAGACAAAAACAACAACCTCCCAGGCACCCACCCCCTAAATAAACTGATCCGCAACAAAGAAGAAGCCTCCCTAAAGCAAACCATCAGCCACCTAAGCTACCGGGAACTCTTAGAAATCAAAAATTTCATTAACACCCAAAAATCTACACCCTCCGTAGCTTCAACGGAGGAGGAACAACCAGAAACCCAAAACAAGAATCAACCGACAAAAACTTGAAATCAGAAACCAAAACCCCTAAATTTACCTCCGCTATAAAAAGAAAGTAACCCCCATTCAATGAAGTCCTTCGTTCCCTGCTAATGGCCGTTTGCTGTATCGCCCCCGCCCCCCGCCAAAACATTCAGGTTAACGCTTCCACCTACACCCCCCAACAGCTCGTGGAAGATATACTTATAGACAGCGGCTGCATCAGCAACGTCAGGTAACCTCCACGGCAAGCGGCAACTTCCCCGACGCCGAAAAGAGTTCCGGCTATTTCAGCGCCAGCGGAAGCAAATTTCCTTTCAGCAAAGGCCACCACCAGATTATTGGTTCAGGGCAATCTTCAAAAATGGCAGGATTTATCGCGGTCTCTTTGCCTTAAAACGATGGCTTTCACAATCTTTTCCATTTATACTGTATACACAAGCCGATGGAACCTCAAATTTTCAGTAATTTTGTTGCCGAAACGTCTCCCAAAAACTATGTCCAATACCACTCCCAAACAAGCTTCACAAATCGCCAGCGAATATTATAATCTAAGTGCCAAAACCTCAAAACTTGACGGCTATGATGACGAAAATTTTCTTTTGAAAACCACTTCAGATGAAAAATTTCTCCTGAAAATTTCTTCCGACCTGTCCGCCATTTCGGCGGAAGAAAATAGGGAAAAACTGGATTTCCAAATTCAAATCCTGAATCATCTTTCAACAAAAAAACTTGCTATTTCACTTTCCGAAATTGTGCCAAACAAAGAAGGAAAACCGCTTACTAAACTTCAAAATAATAAAACCGCAAGAGTATTAACGTGGCTTCCTGGCCGCCTTTGGGCAACTGTGAACCCAAAAACAGAAAGTTTACGAAACAGTTTGGGCGAAGCCGCCAGAAGTTTGACAATGGCTCTCCAAGATTTTGATCATCCCGCTGCGCACAGAAATATCGATTGGGATATAGCAAATTCCCCTTGGACTTCAAAACATATAAATCGATTCTCAGGAAAGCAAAAGGAGATTGTGCAACATTTTCAAAACCGTTTTGAAGAAATTCAATCTACTTATAAAATCCTTCCGAAGAGCATCGTCCACAATGATTTGAACGATTACAATATTTTAGTTTCCGAAGATTTAAACAATCCAAAAGTTTCAGGTTTTATAGACTTTGGAGATTCGGTCTTCACCCAAACCATCAACGACCTCGCCATTGTTTTGGCATATGCAATTATGGACCTTCCCGATCCGCTTTCAGCAGCTTTGGAAGTTATAAAGGGTTATAACAAACACTACAAACTTTCAGAAAAGGAACTGGAATGTCTGTACATTTTAACAGGAATGCGCCTCGTTACAACCGTTGCGAACGCTTCGCTTAAAAAAGAGGAATTTCCAAATGACGACTATTTCGTAATCAGCGAAAAACCCGCGTGGGATCTGCTCGAGAAATGGTTTAATGTGAATGAAAATTTCGCCTATTACTCCTTCCGAAATGCTTGCGGTTATTCAGCACATCCATTGGAAAAGAAATTTGTAAACTGGACAAAAAACAATCAAGTCTCCATAAAAACAATGTTTCCAATGGTCGCTTTTGAAAAAATAGTGAATCTCGATATGAGCGTTGGAGGCACCTTGCTTGGCAATCAATCAGAATACAACGATCCCGAAGTTTCAGAATTTAAATTGAAACAATTCCGAAAACACCATCCCAAAACCATTTTGCTGAATGGCTATTTGGAAGCCCGCCCTTTTTATACCACCGAAGCTTTTAAAAGCGAAGGCAACAATGGCCCGCAATACCGAACTGTACATTTGGGAACCGATTTTTGGGTGCCAGCAAAAACACCCGTGCAAGCACCATTTGATGGCATTGTAAAAATTATCCATCACAACAATTACGATAAGGATTACGGCCCGATGCTCATCTTGGAACACACTTTTAAAGGCGGAAAATTCTACTCACTTTACGGCCATTTGTCGCTAATGTCATTGAAAATTTTAAAAGTTGGGCAGAAGGTAAAACAAGGCGACCGGATCGCTTACATCGGCAAGCCAAATGAAAATGGCAATTGGGCACCGCATCTTCATTTTCAATTAATTTTGGATTTGTTGGGCAATAACGAAAACTTCAACGGCGTAGCTTTCCCTTCAAAAGTTGAAATCTGGAAAAGCCTTTGTCCAAACCCAAATCTTATTTTTAAAGAGGAATTGATTACTTCTAAAGAAAGAATTTCCGACCTATCCGCCAATTCGGTGGAAGAAAAAATTATCAATTTCAGAAAAGATCATCTCGGAAAAGGTTTGAGTCTTTCCTATGACAAACCATTGCACATCGTCCGTGGTGAAGATGTTTATTTGATTGATATTGAAGGAAGAAAATATCTGGACACCGTAAACAACGTTAACCACGTGGGCCATCAGCACCCTAAAGTGGTTGCGGCCGGACAAAAGCAAATGGCGGTTTTGAATACCAACACCCGTTATCTGCACGAAGAAATTATCGCCTACGCCGAAGCTTTACTAAAAAAACTCCCGCCACATTTATCTGTTATTCATATTGTGAATTCCGGTAGCGAAGCCAACGAGCTCGCGCTGCGAATGGTAAAAACCGTCACAGGCAACAAAGATATTTTGGCAATTGAAGTAGGTTATCACGGCAACACAAATGCCGTGATGGACGTGAGTTCCTATAAATTTGAAGGCGAAGGCGGTTTTCCAAAGCCCGAAACAACGCATATTCTTCCGCTTCCAGATTCTTTTAGAGGAAAATATTCAGGAGCAGATTGTGGAATTGATTACGCCAACCACGCCAAGGAAATTATTCAAAATTTAAAAGTTGAAGGCAAGAAAATAGCAGGTTTTATCGGTGAAACCATGATTAGTTGCGGCGGACAGATTGTTCCACCCAAAAATTATTTCAAAGAAGTTTATAAACACGTTCACGAAGCAGGCGGAATCTGTATTGCTGACGAAGTGCAAACAGGTTTCGGACGGATGGGCAAAACCTTTTGGGCGTTTGAACTTTACGACGTTCAGCCAGATATTGTAACTATGGGCAAGCCTGCCGGAAACGGACATCCTCTCGCTGTGGTTGCTTGCACAAAAGAAGTTGCCGAAAAATTCAATACGGGAATGGAGTATTTCAACACCTTTGGTGGGAATCCCGTTTCCTGTGCTATTGGCCGCGCGGTTTTGGAGGTTATTGAAACGGAAAATTTGCAGCAAAACGCTTTGGAAGTGGGTGGTTATTTAAATAAGGAATTAAAAAATCTACAAAAAATATTTCCAATAATTGGAGACGTTCGTGGCGAAGGTTTATTTTTAGGGTTTGAACTAAATGATTCAGAAAAGAACCCATTGCCGGAATACGCTTCCTATTTAGCCAACAGAATGAAACAACTCGGAATTTTAATGAGCATTGACGGCCCAGACCACAACGTTTTAAAAATTAAACCGCCAATGGTTTTCAGCAAAGTGAACGCAGAAGAGCTTATCTTTAGGTTGAAAACCGTTTTTGCGGAGGATTTTCTGTTTTTAAATTAATATTAAACTCTCTGTGTTCTCTGTGCCTCCTATGTTTACATTTTGATTAAATTGTCATTACAAATGTAGACATAAAGTGAAAAGGATGAGAGCAGATTTGTGCCTAAATAGCTCGATGAAGTATATTCTCGCAGAGAAATTGCCTCATTCTTTTTTTATCTTTTAGAGTTTGAACAGAATGTAAGGAATGGCGCTCAGCTCCATATCCAGAATATCCGACCAGGAGAAAAAACGAGGGGATATCTATCACTTTATGTTATTAAATAACCATAGGATGGAGAAGATATTAAAACAAGTATTGGGAGTTGATGTGGACCAAAAGAATCTGGTTGTCACATTGGGAAGATTAACAGAAGACCTAACCGTTGAGCTATATGCCCACAAGGTATTTGCCAACAATAAAAAAGGGTTCCTTTCTCTTTTGAAGTGGGTAAATTCTTTAACGGATCGTTCAATTTCATTCCAAATTGTAATGGAGGCCACAGGAGTCTATCATGAAAGTTTCGCATACTTTCTTGACGAAAAAGGATATGCCCTTAGCGTAGTGCTGCCAAACAAGATAAGCAACTATATGCGAACCTTGGACATAAGGACCGTCACGGACAAGAGCTGCTCACAGGCCATTGCCCGTTTTGGACTGGAGCGCAAACTAGATTGCTGGAAACGCCCCAAGAAGATTTACAAGAGGTTGCAGCAGCTAACCCGCGAGCGTGCCCAGATAATAGATGAGCGCACCATGGTCAAAAACCAGTTGCACGCAGAAAAGGCAGAGGCCGGCCCAAATAAGAATAGCTTAAAGCGCTTGGAGTCCAGGATTAAGTTCCTCAAAAAACAGGATGCCGAGATAATGAAGGAGCTGAACGGATACCTAAAGGAGGATGGCACCTTGGCCCAACAAGTAAAAAGGATAACAACAATACCCGGTGTGGGCGAATTAACGGCGATGACAGTTCTGGCGGAGACCAATGGTTTTGAGCTTATACGGAACAAAAGACAGTTGACCAGTTATGCTGGACTGGACGTAAAGGAAAAATTGTCGGGCACATCAGTCCATAAAAAACCAAAAATATCCAAACAGGGTAATAGAAATCTTAGAAAAGCTATGTATTTTCCTGCGATCACGGCTATTAAACACAATACGAACCAAAAGGACCTCTATGAACGGGTTACCAATAAAAATGGGATTAAAATGAAGGGTCTGGTAGCAGTACAACGAAAACTATTGGAACTGATTTACACCATCTATAAAAACGAAACAGTCTTTGATCCCGAATACGAAAATAGCGTGACCACCAAAAAAGCAGTACACGCTATACAAACTGGCTCAAAGGCCGTTTTAGAAATACAAATATAAAAAATAATTAAATTTTTCCTTTTATATTAACACAGAATCTCTGTGGTTATTATTTTTTTACCACAGAGGCACAGAGAGCACAAAGCTTAAACAATGTACTTATGAAAAAACTACTGCTACTTTTCTGTCTAATTACAACACTGAATGCTGTTTCCCAAACCGAAACCGCCGATAAAAAAGCAATCCTTTCCGTATTAAAAACACAGGAAAACGCGTGGAACCAAAACGATCTCGAAAGTTTTATGCAAGGCTATTGGAAAAGTGATTCCTTGAAATTCTACGGTAGCAAAGGAGTTACAACCGGTTGGCAAAAAACGTTGGACAACTACAAAAAAGGATATCCTTCAAAAGAATACACTGGAACTTTAAGTTTCACAATTGAAGCAATTACTAAAATTGAGGAAAATTCATATTATGTAATGGGTCAATTCCACTTGGTTCGGGATGCGGGAAATGCAAACGGAGTTTTCCTTATTATCTTCAGAAAAATTGAAGGAGAGTGGAAAATTATTGCAGATTTAAGCTGCTGATGGAATGTAGAAAAACAGACTCAATATTTTTTCCCTATTTACCTAACTAGGAAAAGACTGCTGGAATTTCCACTATTTTCCATAAACTAAAAAAAGGATGCTTTCAAAGCATCCTTTTCTAAAATATAAGTTTCCCAAAAATTTATTTTGACAGTTCCGCCACTAAGGTATATGCAGCATCGCCATGGATGCCTGTAAAATATTTGCCCCATTTTTTAGATCTTTCTTTACCAGCCTCCCCAGTCCAGGCTTGGTCAATCAATTCACCATTTCTGTCAAACATCTTTTCCATATCACACAAAGAATTTACAAAAAACGCCTCCACAAATTCGGTTTTGTCGCTTCCCCAAGCGTGAACATTTGGATAATAGCCATTAATATACTCGTTCTTAGAAACAACCTTTGCGAAATTTTCAGCACGCATTTCGTTGAATTCTTTTTGGGTGCCATCCTCGGGAAAAGTAAAATGCGTTTTTCTAACGTATAGCACTAAATCCTCGGTATTGTTTTCAGGTAATAATTTCGCACCATCAATAGGCGCATAAATCTCGTCGGAATGTTTTACGGAAAAATAATCATCCAGCTTTTTAAAAAAAGCGTCTCTGGATTTTTCGTCAGGCCATGCCTGTTTTTCAAGTTCCTCAGCTCTTTCGGCCGACTTTTCTATAGCTTCCCAAGACGGATAGGCCTGTACGTAAAGCACCTCGGAATTATCCGGTGTAAAAAGGTGTGTGTAGTAGGATGCAGATAAAACGTATTGATTTTGGCTGACTACCTTTTGCAGATATTCCTTTTCCAATGCTTTCCAGGCATCCATGCTGAAATCTTCTTTATCCATATTCCAGTGCATTGTAGTGACTGAAAGGTACTTTGGTCGTTCCGCTTCATTCTGAGCGAACACACTAAAATTCAACAGCAACATAATAGTTGCTATTGCAATAAACTTAAGGTTGGTGATTGTTTTCATAATTCCATAAAATTAAATTAGTATAAATATTAAAATTGATTACTATTTTAAATTTTTGGGGCAATTTGAGGACTGCAAAAAGCTATTACGAAGGAGTAATGAGGAATTAGCTTGATTTAAAAGTAATAAAAATAAATTATAAATTACTGTATTCGTGACAATTATAAAAGTTAATCCACGATCTCCATTTTTTTCAATAGAAAAGATGCGTTCATATTTTGGCAAATTCCGGGTTTGAAGGTGTAGTCGAAGAAGAGTTCGTCATTTTCAATTCGGGCGTCGAAGAAATAGTTTTTTACTTCGGGCAATTCCTCTGCGGCAGCGCACAGACTCAAATCGTGTGTGGCAATGATTCCGGTGGAATTGCTGGCCACGAGTTTTTCTACAAATTTTCTGGAGCCGATGGCTTTGTCGGTGCTGTTGGTTCCTTTCAAAATTTCATCGAGAATGATGAAATAGCGGTCGGTTTTTATTTTTTCAACAATAAATTTTAAACGTTTCAATTCGCTGAAAAAATACGACTCATCATCCGTCAAGCTATCGGTAGTCCGCATACTCGTGATGAGTTTTATCGGGTTGTATTCCGCTTTTTCGGCACAAATAGGCAAGCCCATATTTCCCATCACAATTTGAAGGGAAACAGTTCTCAAAAAAGTACTTTTCCCCGCCATATTCGCACCGGTAACAATAAAAAACTCTTCTGAATTTATTTGAAAATCGTTTCGCACCATCGTTGATTCCTTTAACAACGGATGCCCCGCTCCTTTCACTTTTAAAACTGGAACGTCAACAGTTATTTTTGGATAAACATAGTTTGGATGATTGAAAGCAAAATTGCCCAAACTGTTGTAAGCATCAAAAAAAGTAATCACTTCAAACCATACTGGAACGCTTTCTTTATGTGTTTCAATCCACTTTTCTATATTATAACATTGGCGCAAATTGCGAAGCGTAAATCCATTAATAATTGTTCCGAAAATCATAATATCTCCTTGGCCCAAAACATCCAAATATCTGGTAAATTCTTTCAAGATTGCAGAAGCTTTTGTTGTTGACTCGATTACCGAATTTCGTTTTTCGGAAAGTATTGGAGAAGAAAAGTTCCCGTTTTCAATTTCTAAAATAAGTTTGTGAAATTGCTCAAAAGTGCTCTGTATTTTTGAAGTATGGGAAGAAAGATTATTTACTTTTTTTAAATAGATGCCTGAAATTGTAAGCCCTAAAATGAACCACCCAGCAACTGTGTAACCCGAAACCAAATCAAGGTAGTTCAACACAATCAATCCAACGGAAATAATTGTAAACACTAATGAAACTGGTTTGATCCATTTTGGAACAAAAGTCTTATAGTTTTTCAGCCACTCATTTACATCGGTTGCGGAAACCTCGGTTTTTACCAAAGAAGCGATTGCTGAAAAGTGTTGGCGCCAATTGGGCATTTCGGACAATTCGGTTATTGCCTGTTGTTTTATGGGAATGGAATCGAATTCATTTTCGGTGAAAAGATTTGCCAAAAAATCGGAGCCGCTTTCCAGGGCAGTTCTATTTAAATATTGAAAAATGGAGCCACGCCCAAAAAGATCGATATCCTGACTGTAAAAATGAAGCGGATTTTTATATTTTTCGCCCGAAGGCAGATGATGGAAAGCACGATTGAGAACTTCCAGTTCAATTTCATTTTGGGCAATCAGCGCCATTTTTAAGTCGCGTTCATTCTGCAGGCCGCTATGCTTTGAAACTAAGTAGATAAAGGCTGCAATAGTGCCAATAATAATGGCGATTACAATTTTCGCGTTTCCGAAGAAAAAGTACAATCCAAAACAAGCCAACAAAAACACAACAAGCCGAATGGTGCTGGAAACGGCAAGTTTTCGCTTTATTCTTTCCAATTCCGCGGAATGGATTTCAATTTGTAATTTGTAAAATTCGAAGGGTTTATTCATTTCGTTTTTTGAAATTTTAAAGCGTAGCAAGTTCAGCTTGAAGTTTTTTTGTGAGGCTTTTCACCACCAAATCATAGGAATGGTCTATCAATTCCAGAATTAATTCATGAGGTATATTTTTTTCCAATTCCACAGTATTCCAGTGAATTTTACTTATATGATAGCCTGGTTTGATAAGTCCGTCATATTCTTCGCGAAGCTCGATGGCGCGTTCGGGATTGCATTTAAGATTAGCTTGTGCGGGATTGTATTCCAAACCCGTGAGCGCAAACATTTTGCCCATCACCTTAAAAACAAGCGTCTGTTCATCAAAAGGGAAGGACTCGGCAACACCTTTTTTTGAAAGACAATAATCACGGAATTGTTCAATGTTCATGACGTTTCAATTAATTTTATAGCCCAAGGCAGGTTTTCCGTCAAAATAAATGAGCAAGGTTTTTGCTCCAATGGTTAAAGGCACATTAAACTTTATTCGGTTTGCTTCGTGTTCAATAATTCCCAAGGAAATTACATCGGTTCCGTATGAATACGAAATTTTTTTAGGGTTTATGTTTTCAATGGAGAACAAGATTTCGCCAAAATATTCGTCCTCAAAAAGTAAGCCTTTTGTTGGTGATTCAATATCCTTTGGCATCAGATTTTTTTCAATGATCAAAGGTCGTTGCGAAAATTGTTCCCTGCTGGGTATTTCCGCTAAAAAAGCATCTTCAGCCATATCGGGGTAGTGCGTTTTTATAAAAAGTTCCGGCGGTGTTTTATAGTAAAAATAGGTAGGTTCCGCAATAAATTTTCCGTTGTATTTCCCAGCGCCCCAAGTAGGATCAAAGAGATAGGACTTTCCATCAATAGTAGCCACATTCCACATATGTATGCGTTTAAAAGGTCGTCCAATATCTTGGAAATTAGATTTTATATCCCCGCGCACCAAGTAGTTTTTAATTCCCTGTAACTCGCATAATTTTTCAAAAAGCATAGCATATCCTTCGCAAACCGCAGTTCCTTTTTGAAGGGTTCGCTCTATTATTTTAGCGCGAAGCTTTTCATCCTTTTCGTTGCGTTCGCGATAGTTGGTGAAGGTGTAATCAAACTTTTTGTATTCATCGGGATCGTAGGCAATATTTTGGATTATCCAAGTGTATATTGCCCTAACTTTATCTTCTTCGGAATCAAAATCGCGAGCTATAAATTTCGAAAGTTTTTCTGCATTGTCAAAAGTGTTTGGATACATTGTAAGAATAGCATCCACCCGCTCATAATCCTGTGAGAAGATTTTCGGACTTATCAATAAAAAAAATAAAAGCACGAAAGTAAATACCTCTCTACGCCTTTGAAGAAGAGAATTTTTAAACCATTCTAAAAATTCAAAGGTGTGAAAATTCATTTTTTTGAATCAATTTCTTTTAAGTTGTCTCGAACTTGCAGCGCGGAGTAATCGAGTTTCCAATTAATGGTTTCCACCAGTTTTTCCATAAGTTGAATGGTTTCCAAGGCTTGTTTTGAAGCTTCGTTAAGCAGACCGCTTTCGGGAATTTTATCAACGATATGTTTTTTGGCCTCTTGGTTTATTTCGGTCAAATCTGTTGCTGTGAAGGGGTTTGCCCAGCCTTCGCGTTTGTCGTAATACTTAAAATCGGTTTCAATAGTGAGCAGTTCGGGCTGGGGAAAATTCGTTAAAACAATCGTTTTGTTTTTAGTGTCGGCGTGCATTTTCACTTTTGTGAGATCAAAACCGATGTGCGCTTTTGCTTCAATCAGAATCAAGGCTTTCTTTTTTCCCAAAATCAAGTTCAGCCATTTGTCTTTTACATTTTCGTAATAGAAAATTTCAGAAAAATCGCCTTCCACGGTTATGAATTTACACACACTGCGGATTTTTTCCATCAAAATAACAGACTGCGTGTTCACTCTTTCGCGTTTTCGGCCACCGCTGAAACGTGCAAAAAGGAAGTAGGCCAAAATGGCGCCTACAGCTAAACCTATAAATAGATATTCCATAGAAGTAAAGGTAATAAAATGACTTGTGACTTTTTGAAGTAGGTCGTAAGTCTATTGCTTTCTTATTAATTGTATGTTTTATGCCCTTAAGTCTTTGGTTTAAATAATTTTATAAAGTACCGGTTTGCTCGGCGAGGCATCATTGTAAAACGAAGCGATCTGCAAGTTCAGCAAATAAGCTCCATCTTTTACCAAATCAGGAATGTAAATTAATTCCGTAATGGTGCAGTCGTGGCACGGGTTTTCAGGATAATTCCAAAACGCTTTATGTGCCAAGAGTTTGCCTTCGTCCTTTTCTTTGTCAACTGAAGGGAGGTCAATCAACAAATGTTTTACACCAATTTCTCTTAAATATAGAGCTGCTTTTTCGTGAAGAAACGGCCAATTTGTGTCTGACCAATGCTTCGATTTTTTTTCTAAAGTATTTGGAAGTGTTCTGATTATAATAGCTTCGGGCGTTTTTCCATTTAAAGCTCTTGCAAAGCTCTCTTCTGAAATGATTTCGTCATCATCGAGTTTTTCGGGTTTTACGGAAATCACTTCGGCTAAAAAAAAGAAAGTTTTTAATGCTTCGTTTACGGAATAAAATCCCTCTGAAATATGTCCAAAACACTCGGTATGCGTGCCGTGGGCGTGTGGATTGAAAAACACATTGTTGAAATTAACGGAAGCGCCTTCGGAAACTTTTCCAGTCCAATCGCCCATTTTTACTGGCTCAATTGTGGGCTCGTTTTGATACCACGCCAATGGATTTTCTTCCGTAGCCTGCAATGGGATTGAGATATCCAACGGCTTGGAGAAGTCAACGCTAAAGGATTTTCCGTTATGTTCAATTGTAGTTTTCATTTGCAAATTTTGAAAAAATAAAGATACAACAATCTCAGACCTAACAGGTCTTTAAGACCTGTTAGGTCTCAAATCCAAAATAAATCTGCTGCAATTCCATCACTCAAAAACTTTCCTTTTTTTGAAATTTTCAGCGTTTTGTTTTCGAGGATTAAAAGTTCATTTTTTATAGGATTCGCAGCTTGTTTCAGTAAATATTCTGAATAATTTCTTCCAAATTCACTTTCAACTATTTCTATGGAAACACCTTTTTTGGTTCGCAATCCAGTCATCACGTATTCGTTGTATTTATCAGTTTTTGAAAGGATCTCCATTTCCGAAGGGAGCTTTCCTTCTTCAATGCTTTTAATATACTTTGTGTTGTTGGCCACGTTCCAACTGCGCGATTTTCCGTCATAACTATGTGCGGACGGACCGATGCCCAAGTACGGTTTACCCTCCCAGTATGCGGTATTATTTCGAGAATGGAATCCTAGTTTTCCAAAGTTTGAAAATTCATAATTTTCCAAACCTGCTTTTTCTGTCTCGCGTACCAAAATTTCATAATGTTGTTTTGCCACTTCTTCATCCACTGGCGGCACAATACCTTTTTCGATGAATTTTTTTAAAGCGGTTTTTGGTTCGACCGTTAAAGCGTAACACGAAAGGTGCGGCACATCCAGTTTTAGAGCGATTTCAAGATTTTTTTTCCATCGTTTATTTGTCATTCCGGGAATTCCGTAGATCAAATCGATGCTGATATTTTCGAAATATTGCTTTGCTCCTTTTATACATTCCAAGGCTTCGGAAGCATTGTGGGCGCGGTTCATCAATTTTAGATCCTCCTCAAAAAAGGATTGGATTCCGATGCTGAGGCGGTTAATTCCATTTTTTTTTAATGACTTTAATTTGGTCTGCGAAAGGTCTTCGACTGCGCCCAGACTGACATCCAATAGATCATCTGGATTGGCTTCGAGGGTGATTTCAGGGTTTTCGGAAACTTTATAGTTTTTATAAATTGTTTGAAGAATTTGTTGCAATTCTTCCAAAGAAAGCAAGCTGGGCGTACCGCCACCGAAATAGATAGTTTCTATTTCACCCTTTATTTCCGCTTTCCGAAGGACTAATTCCTTGCAAAGCGCATTGACCAATTCGCCCTTTTTCTTCAAAGAAGTTGAAAAATGGAAATCGCAATAATGGCAGGCCTGTTTGCAAAAAGGGATGTGGATGTATAAGCCCCCTCCGCCCCCCAAGGGGGAACTATTGACTTCTATATTATGATACTTGTTTTCTTCCAAATCCTTTCTTTAGTTTGGAACATTTGGTTTTTAAAATTTCAAAAGCTTCCAATCCCTCAAAATTAGTTATTATTTTTACCAGAATTAGGGGTTCCTTCATTAAAAAGCGGAACCGAAAATAATTCAAAAAACATAAAATCATGCTTCGTTTTTTATCCTTCATCTTTCTTTTGTGTTCCGCTCTTTCTACTGGGCAGAGTGATACTGAAAAAATACGCGTAGGCTACGCGGGTTCGGCACCGTTTGTAATTCACAACGAAAAGGAAGAAGGGATTGTTTTTGACATTTGGCAAGAAATAGCTTTCGACCTCGGCCTAAAATATACGTTGCAGGAATATCCTTCGGTAGAAGCTGGCATTGCCGCAGCCAAGGACGATAAAATAGATATCTTAATTGGCCCAACAACGATAAATGCAGAGCGTGCAGCAGAGATTTCATTCTCACAGCCTTATTATGATACCGAAATGGCCATCTTGGCGCCCGTTCAGGAGCTCACTGTTTGGGAAAAAGTAAGCCCCATTTTTTCAAAAACATTTCTCTATGCCGTGCTTGGACTACTGTTGATACTTACTATTGTTGGCTTTTTGTTTTGGCTGGTGGAAGGGCGAAAATTTAAGGACGAATACGGCAAACACATGCACCAAGGTATCGGCTCCGGAATATGGTTAGCCATTGTGACCATGACAACTGTAGGTTATGGCGATTATGCTCCGCGAACTCCTGCCGGAAGGGTTGTGATGGGTTCGTGGATGATAATTTCGCTGATTTTGGCGACTTCATTTGTAGCCGGAATTGCCACAACTTTTTCCAAAACAACGCAGGAAGACAAAACCATAACTAGCATGCAACAATTGGAAGGCAAAAGAGTAGCCGTTCCCGATTATAAAAAAATTATGGATCGGGTGCGTAATGTGGATGGCACGCCAATAGCGGTAAAAACCGTTTCAGAAGGCTATAAAATGCTTTTGGACAAAAAAGTGGATGCCTTGATTTATGATGAAATACCGTTGGAATATATTTTTAGCGAAAACGATAAAGTCGATTTTGTTTTAAGCAAGAAAAAAATCGAACCGCAGTATTAAGGATTCGTCTTTCCCATAGGAAGTAAATTAAAACGGAAAGTAGATTTGGAGATAATCCATCTGCAGGATAATAAAGAAATCTCTCATATTGTGGATGATTGGGTAAATAGAAACTGAATTTATTTCGCAATATATAGCACTGAGGCATGAAGAAATGAGAGAGATGTATGGAAAAAACAGATGCTTATTGACAACTGTTTCTGAACATTGCTACCTACTTAACCCTATCTTCATTCTGTTTCACAAAAGCCGTCCAACCCGTATAGTTTTTCCCAACCTCAATTTTTCCCGAATTGTAAAAATGGCAAACTGCCGCTGCCAATCCATCCGTACTGTCCAAATTTTTGGGGAGTTCCTTCAAACTTAAAAGGCTTTGCAACATTTTTGCAACCTGTTCCTTGCTTGCGTTCCCATTACCGGTAATGGCCATTTTTATCTTTTTTGGGGAGTATTCGGTTATGGGGATTTGTCGCGAAAGTCCCGCCGCCATTGCCACGCCCTGGGCTCGGCCAAGTTTTAGCATAGACTGCACGTTTTTACCGAAAAAGGGTGCTTCAATAGCAATTTCGTCTGGGTTGTGTGTGTCTATGAGTTCAATGGTGCGTTCAAATATTAACTTGAGTTTTAGGTAGTGGTCGTCATATTTTTTCAGTTGCAGTTCGTTCAGTTGCATAAACTGCATCTGTTTGCCCACAACTTTAATAAGGCCAAAACCCATGATTGTGGTTCCGGGGTCAATTCCTAAAATTATTTTTTCTGTTTTGGTTTCCATTCCAATAGGGATTCCCGCTGAAGTTTATCCTGAGCATTTCGACTTTGCGCAATATGAACTTGGTAGAAAGACAGGAATTAGTATTTTAGCAAAATGATTACTGCGCCACACAAAACTAAACAATATCTGCTTGCCGTTGCGAAAGTTTTGGTGCTCGCTATAACTTTTGGGTATATTTTTTATAAACTGAAACACAATTCTTCTTTGGATTTTGGGGAATTTATGGCGGCTATTTCTTCAAAAGGAATTGTTTCCCTTTATATTTTTCTTCTGTTTTTTATTTTCGCAGCGGCCAATTGGTTTTTTGAAATTTTGAAATGGCAAACCTTGGTTTCCGTTTTTAAGAAAATAGATTTCAAAACTTCGCTAAAACAAAGCTTGGCATCATTGACTGTTTCATTGGCAACGCCCAACCGCATTGGCGAATACGGTGCGAAAGCACTTTTTTTTGAATCCAAAAACCGAAAGAAAGTTTTATTGTTGAATTTCTATTCCAGCGGAATTCAAATGTTTATTACTACTGTTTTTGGGCTTCTCGGTTTGCTTTATTTGCTGCGAAATTTCAATATAAAATATTCAATAGTGACTTTGAGTTATTTCGGAATTGGAATTATTTTGCTGTTCGCGATTGGTTATTATTTCAGGGGAAAAGAACTATTATTGAAAGGTTTTTCGATAGCAAAGACAATTCGTTTTTTTAAAGATATTTCACTTTCCATAAAGCTTAAAACGGTTCTTTTTTCCATAGTCCGTTATGTGATTTTCAGTTCGCTTTTTTATGGAATGTTGCTTTTTTTTGGGGCGAATATTGATGTTGCCGTAGCCTTCCCATTGATTTTTGCAATGTATTTATTGGTTTCTATTCTGCCCACATTATTTATTTTTGATGTTGTAATCCGCGGCGGCGTGGCAGTTTGGCTGTTTTCTTTTGCGGAAATTCCCGAGCTAACAGTTTTGAGCACGGTGCTCGCTATGTGGCTTTTTAATTTTGTCCTACCTTCACTTTTAGGCAGTTTTTTCGTAATCACCTACCAACCCACTACTCGATGATTTTAGGATTTTTTATTCTTTTTGCTACATACTTTTATTGCATGATCTTCGTGGTTTTCGGTTTTAAAAAAGTTCGATTTTTTTCTTCGGAAGAAATAAAACCAAAAACTCGATTTAGTATTGTAATTCCTTTCAGAAACGAGGTGGAAAATCTTCCGAATCTTTTGAAAACTATTGAGGAATTGAAATATCCTTCAGAAATGTTCGAAATCATTTTTGTAAACGACGCTTCCAAAGATACTTCCGAAGAAATCATTTTAACTGCAATCGAGAAAAGCAGGTTTTCAATAAAACTCTTTCAAAACAAACGCGTCTCCAATTCGCCAAAAAAAGATGCCATTTCCGAAGCAATCAAAACCTCAAATTTTGAATGGATTGTAACTACCGATGCCGATTGTGAACTCCCGCAACTTTGGTTAAAAACTCTCGACTTGTTTATTCAAAACAAAAATCCCGTGATGGTTTGCGGGCCTGTTATTTATAAATCTAATGGCAGTTTTATTGAAAATTTCCAGCAATTGGATGGTTTCAGTTTGCAAGCGGTAACCGTTGGAAGCTTTGGTTTTGGAAATCCGATTTTGTGCAATGGGGCAAATTTGGCTTATAGCAAGGAGGCTTTTTTGAAAGTGAAGGGTTTTTCGGGAAATAATCATATTGCAAGCGGCGACGACATTTTTTTATTGGAAAAGATGAAGGAAGTCTTTCCAAAACAAGTTCGGTTTCTAAAATCGAAAGAAGCAATTGTTTTCACAAAACCACAACCAACTTGGAAAAATGTTATAGCCCAAAGAATTCGGTGGGCTTCAAAAACATCAAAACAAAAAAATGTTGTTTCTATAATGTTAGGAATACTTGTTTTTTTGATGAGCATTTCAATTTTGGCACTTCCGTTTTTTATGGTTTTCAATTCTGAAAATCTTGGCTTTTATATGCTACTAGCAGCTTTTAAAATAATCATAGATTATAATGTTGTGTATCGAACTGCTTTATTTTTTAGTAAAAAAATCTCGTTTTGGAAATTTCTGTGGCAACCGTTTGTGTATGCCGCAATAATTTTAGTTGTAGTTTTTGGAAGTTTGCGCGGAAACTATTTGTGGAAAGGCCGCAGCTATAAAAACTAGAGATGAATTGATTTAATTTTTTACCTTAGCCATACTTTAAAACACGCCCTTATGAAATCGCTCCTTTCAATTTTCGTTTTGTTTTTTTTACTTTCCGCAGGAACGCTGCAAGCGCAACAACAATACACTGTTAACGGCCAAACATATACTTTGATTACTGAGGTTGATGGGCCTTTGACGTTGCTTTGGAACACCGTTGACGGAGAGTACCGTTATTTTTCAAAGAAGGGAAACGACATTGAAGAACTTAAAAACACCAAACAAAATGGCGATTACCAAGAGGAATATAAAGAAACGTTGAAGCAGCAAACCAGCGATATGGCTATTTCAACCGAAAAAGTTAAGCTTACCCTTTCAGGCCTCCATGCTTTTTTTGTGGAATACAACAAAAAGAAAGACCCAAATTTTGGTGAAGAAACAAAATCCATTGACCTACAGTTTCGGCTTGGGGCTTTTGCAGGGATAAGCAACAGCATTTTTACCGAAAATCCTACCAATGTGCTGCAACCGGTAGCTGGCGTGGATTTAGAAATATTTGATGGCGTAAAATTGAATAGACACGCACTTGTGTTCCGATTTAAACAAACTTTTGAAAGCAGTGATTATAAATATTCGGCTTCACAATTATCTTTGAATTATCGTTTCAAATTTGTGAAAACACCCAAATTTGATGCTTTTATAAATTGCAAATTTGCGGCGCTTACATTTTTCAAAACGGAGCAAACAAAAGAAAATGAGTTAACGTCTTCTAAAACAAAAACAAATTTCAATGCTCCCGTAACTTTTGGGATTGGTGCAGATTATAAAGTTGGCAATGGCTACATTACCTTCAACTACAATGACATAGTGGGTTTGAGCGTGGAAAGCAATAATGAATTTCCGGTTGATTTTACGCTCGGTTACAAATTCAATCTGTAATCAATTTGTTTTAATAATAACCGGCAAAGTGAACTGAGTTTTCACGGGAATTCCGCGTTTATAGGCGGGTGCCACGGGTTGTAGCGAATCAATGCTCTGCAAAATCCAGGTTTCCAAATTTGGAAATTCTTTCCGCAACAGTGTGTCCATTTTAATTCCGAGAATGGAGAGTTGTCCGTTGCTGCCCACTTCAAAATTTACTTTTACGGTATCGTAAACTTCGCGGGTCGCAACCATATTTTCGTGATTGATGGATTGATAAAGATGGGTGCTTATTGTATTGATAAAACAGTCTTTTTGTTGTGGTTTTTCCAAAGCGTTTTCACAGTTTGAAAAGGATGGGTAACGGTCCACGTCCTTCCAATCGATGGTTTTCATCTCTTCGTTATAAATTGCTTCCGAAGAGATTTTTTCGGTCTCAAAATACTGGCAGGAAGTTGCCAATAGCAGTAGAAAAACAAAAAGGAAACCGTGTTTCATTTGTCTTTATTATTTGTTTTTTAAAGGACAAATGGAACATCCTAATAGACATATTGCTATTTGTTTATAAATAAAGGATGTTACATTTCAGGATAAATTCAACTTGAAAAGTACAAATTTACTGAAAGTTATGGTCTTGGAAGTGGAAGTTCTTTTTTAGTGATTTAATTAGACCCCAAAGGTTTTCCTCCTACGGCGGACAAGTTAAAACCTTTGGGGTCTGAAGTCACTTCAAGAATGAATAATAATTCTATTCCACCACCTCAAAAATAATGGGCAAAGAATACAACACACCCACTTTTTCGCCTTTCTGCTCGCCGGGCTGCATTTGTGGGAGTAATTTTACTACGCGGATGGCTTCCGTCTCAAGTTCTGGTTTTGCAGCGCGCGCACGGACATTAACGATTTTTCCTGTTTTGTCTATTTTAAATTGGACGGAGATACGCTGTTTGCCGGAAAGCTCCAATTGTTTGCCGAGATTAGTGTTGAAATTATCATTTACAAACATGGCAATACTCTGGGACATACACTTTTTCATAGCTTCGTTATCGCCCGAACAACCCGGATACGTTGGCACTTTTTCAATGACTGCAAAAGGAACGTCCGCTTCATTTTGGTCTTTGGTTTCATCCAAATATTCCTGAACGGAAGTGTAAACTTTATCATCCGGTTGTGCTTCTGTTGTTAACAGTTTTAGGGCCTTTTCTTCCTCTGGGGTCATTGTCCCTTTTTTCATGATTGCTTCGGCGAGCTCGTTAATTTTAGTCATCACTTCAGAATCTGATTGTGATGTGGCTTGTGTTGCCTCAACTTTGGGGTCGTTGCTGCAGGCGGTGTAAATTAACATACAGCAAATTGCGGGCAAAAGCAATATATACTTAAGTTGGGCAGTTTTTCTGGATTTTGATTTTTGTAACATAACGATTCGTTTTTTGATTAATGATTGATTGAAAAATGTATTGATGAATGAAATTTTTTCGGTTTGGAACACTTCTGAAAGTAGGTTTTGGTAGTATTGTTTTTTATCTTTTTGAAGGACCGCTTTTGCATCGGCAATAAATTCGTGAAGTGTGGCAATTCTATTTTGAAACAAATAGACCATTGGGTTGAACCAAAAAACGATGCGGACCATTTCAAAGAAAAGTAGGTCTAACGAATGTCTTTGCTCTATGTGAATTTTTTCGTGGGCGATGATGCTGCTCTTATATTCTTCGGAAATGTTTTCGCCCAAAAATATGGTGTTAAAAAAGGAAAAAGCGGTGTTTGTTTTGGGAAGTAGTACCAATTTAAAATTTTGAAAGATTTCCACGGTTCCGGAAGATTTTAGTTTTGCTATTTTGAAAAATTTCCAACTGAAAAGCAGTGCACTAATACAGATTCCAAAAAGCCAAATATCAATCAAGCTCGGTAGCCAGAAGGTGTTTCCGCTCGCAACTTCTTCCGCAGTTCCAGCCCCTATAACAACGGCGGGCAACTGAAATATGTATTCCTGCGGAATGTTTTGCTGAAGGAAACTGAGACTCACAAACGGCAAAACGAAACCCAGAACTGGGGCAATCAAGAGGTAAGTTCTGTTTAAATTGAAAAACGTTTCCTTTTTCAAAAAGAAGTCATAAACTGCCAAAAACAGTATTTGAAAAGCGAGTATCTGTAAAATGGAATGTATCATTTTTCTATTTTTTCAGAATTTATTTCTTTCATAATTACTTCCATTTCCTGAATACTGATGTCGTTTTTCTTCATAAAAAAGGAAACCATACTTTTAAAAGAACCTTGAAAATAGCCCTCCATCAATTTATTCAACGATTGGTTGCTGTATTCCGCTTTTTTCACTTTTGGAAAGTAGACATGGCCGCGACCTTCCTTTCTGTAATCCACAAAATCCTTACTTTCAAGAATTCGGACTATAGTGGAAACGGTGTTATATGCTGGTTTCGGTTCGGGCAACATTTCAATGATTGAAGCTACGTTAGCTTCTTCCAAATCCCAAAGGACTTGCATGATGTCTTCTTCGGCTTTTGTGAGTTGTTTCATTTTTTTTAGACGTTAGACTTTAGATGTGAGATGTTAGGTTTTTCAAATATAACTAAAGAATTAGTTTAAACTAATCTTTTAGTTGTTAAATTTATATTTAAATAAAAAACCTCACAGATTTTCCTCCTTCGCAAAAAAGCTACGTCGGACAAGTGGAAATCTGTGAGGTTTTGAGTATGAATTTTGGACTTTGGATCTTACATCCAAATCGTCTTTTCTTCAATGGAGTTTTTTCGTGTTCCCTCGGGAAGTTCTCCGTCGTATTTTCCGAGATAGAAAAATCCGAGACAGCGTTCGCCTTCTTCCATTTGGACATGTTTGTCCATGTATTTGCTCACTCCGGGCGAGCCCCAGTAGGCACCAATGCCCATGCTGTGCGCGGTAAGCCACATGTTTTGGACGGCCATGGCTGTTGCGGCAATTTCTTCCCATTCCGGGAGGCTTTCTTTGGGTTCTCGCTGAAAGCAGATTGCTATTACACAGGCAGCCTTGGTAGGGTTTGCACGATATTTATTATAGGTAAGTTCCGAAAACTTTTCGGTGGTATCTTTATAGGTTTCCGAAAGGAATTTTCCCAATTCCACTTGAGATTCACCGTGAAAAACCTTAAAGCGCCACGGCTCGGTTCGTTTGTGGGTGGGTGCCCAATTGGCTGCTTCCAAAATGGTTGAAATTTCTTCTTTGGAAATGGGTTGGTTGTTATACTGTGCAGGGAAAACTGCACGGCGATTCTTTATTGTTTCTGAAATCATCATTTTTTATTAGGGACGTGAAGATAGTAAAAGCCGTTTTGAAAAAAAACCATTTTAGCTGAATGTGGTAACTTTTTAAAAAACTTTAAACCAATTATCTGCGTGGTGTCTTCTTTTTCTTGGCTTTTGAGCCTACCCGGGACATCGCACACCTGAAACCAATATAGTCCGTTGCCATATTTTGAGATAAATAGCGTCTTTGGGCTGGATCCAGCCAATATTCCCTGTCGCGCCAAGAACCACCCTTATAGACGCGTACTTCATCATTGATGAGCGTAGTTTTGTTAGAGCTTTTATCAAATTCACGTTGAATTTTCCCAGTACTGTCCGCATACGTTTTTTGAACTGGCGCATTGTACATTGGATATTCAGTTGAGGTAGCGTTTCTGGTATTGTATAATTTAGAACCTTGATCGCCATCTTTGTAGTTTCTATTATCGCTTTTTGAAAAGTTTATGCGAAGGTAAGTTTCCCATTCATCTACGGGAATTTGAATTAGTTCTCCAGGGAGTTGCCTCGGGATCAGTTTCCCAGTTGGCAAAGTGTCATAAATAATGGAATTTACGGTTACCAGATTGAAAGTTCCGTCTGGATCTCGGGAATCTTTAGTGTAAACATTTCCGCGGAAATAATTGAAATCATTATAATCATCTTCCACAATTGGTCTATAAACATCTGCCACCCATTCCGCAACGTTCCCAGCCATATCATATAGACCGTAGTCATTAGCAGGATAGCTTTTTACCTGTGCGGTTATATCTGCATTGTCATCGCTCCACCCCGCAATACCTCCATAATCTCCATAGGATTGTTTGAAGTTTGCCAACTGGTCGCCACGCAATTTGCGTTTTTCGGAACGTGTATATTGCCCGTTCCAGGGATATTTTTTTCGGCCTCTATGTGAATTGTATTCCCGAATTCCGTCAAGACCCAATGCAGCGAATTCCCATTCAGATTCAGTAGGCAAGCGATATTCGGGAAGAAAAATACCATCCCGTCGCTGTACATACAGATCGGTATGATTTGCACCCACTATGCTGCTGTCTTCTTTAATTTTCGTCAATTTACTGAAACGTTTACCACCATTCAAAATGGAATCGTTTCCTCCGTAAGTCAAAGTTGGAGCTTTAATATAGGTCTCAGTCGAAAAAAGCTCATTGTTTTTAACATTATAACGTGCATTTGGCGCTGTAAAACCAGCTTCTTCCAGTAATTTTTCATTTACCCTATCGGTCCGCCATTTGCAAAAATTGACCGCTTGCAACCAACTTACGCCAACCACTGGATATTCCGAAAACGCTGGGTGGCGCAAATAATTATTGACCATCGCCTCATTGAAACCCAAAGAATTGCGCCAAACCAAAGTATCTGGCACAGCACTGTTATATATGTTTCTAAAGTTTTCCTCCTCTGGCGGAAACACCCTCTTCAGCCAATCTAAATATTCGGAATACATAAGGTTGGTAACTTCTGTTTCGTCTATATAGAAAGACATTACATGCTGCTGGTTTGGCGTATTGTTCCAATCTCCCATTGGGTCGTCCTGCACGCGACCCATTGTGTAGGTACCCCCCTCAATAAAAACCAGTCCTGGACCCGTTTCCTGTTCTTTTGCTTTTTTGTTGTAATCACTTGCAAAGCCACCCATACGGCCAATCATCTTCCAACCCGTGGCACGGGAGCTGTTTTTATAGTCGCGTTTCTTGGAACAGGAAACCGAAAGAATTAAAAAAAAAAAAAACAACAATCGCCGCATTAACAGTTTGGTTTTTAGAGTTTCAAAAGTATAATTATCCCTTATCCAAGGGAATTCATGGTCGCTGGATTTTGAGGAATATATGTTATTGTGGGGATATCTTATCTTTTGGCACATTATTGAAGTTGCAATAAAATACTTTTAAAAGGTAGGTCGAAAAATACAATTTTTTGAGACAATTTTAGGGAAAAGCAGGAAATAAACCCAAAAAATGAGAAAAGCTTGTTCTCGGTCTATTTCTAGACTACTTCCAGAATACAATTGGGAATTACCCAAATTCCTGTTGTGATTGGGGCGAGATAATTCCGTATTGGTTTTAGGGGAGGATTTTGGCTTTTATTGCGAAAGGGAAGCTCGTTTTTTTTTCTGTTATACAAATTCATTAGTGGGTATTAATAAAGGTATTTTTGGCGTATCTATATATCTAATTTGTTATTCATATACTATAAACATACTTTAGATATCCTATACATATACTATATACAATCTATAAACATTATGTATAAATGATTAATAAGGACCATATCTGCAATCGGTTCCCACCGTTTTTTAATGATTGAGCTTATTTTTTAAATAGCTTTCCAACATAACCCAATTTTTTTCTTCTATCTGCAAAAGACTTTAGTAGAGTTTAATGACTTTTCTCTGGGCGTTAAGGGAGGATTGGAGGTGAGAATTATCTGCTGATCTATTTAAAAGATTTTGACAGCAGTTTAGAAAAGAAATTATCACTTTTTTGCATTTATATTCTTAAATTTGAATATTCATTACGAACCTCTTATAGGGGTAGCAACCTGCCAAAACAGGCGAAGGTGCTAAAACAATGAGCCTAACCAAGGAAAAATATGTTATCACCTACTAAAGAGTTTTTTATTGTAAAGCGATTATTTAATTGAAACCTAATTATGGATTATATTTATATATCTCAAAATGGGGATAGAGAATCAATTTTAGAGAGAAGGAATCAATTAATGGTTCTCTCCGACAAAGAAATAGTCTCACAATATAATAGGGAAGCTAAAATGGGAATTGTAGGAGTTCGGGCGCAAATTCTTCACATTATCGCTTTGCATCAAGTTTTTTTAAAAAGATTTAAGAAAAGTCCTATAAAGATTGTAAAAACAAAACACAAACATATCTTTTATTTTTTCAATTCTAGGAAAGTCAAAGTGATGATTTTCAAGTTTGGAAAGCTCTTCAGAACTCAAAAATATTACTTCCTTTTTCACAGTTTTATATGAGAAAAGCAGGAATGGGTCTTTATCCAGAAAGTCTTGTGCAATAGCATACTTAATAACTCTTCTAAAACGCTGTATGGCTTTATTTAAGGTGCTCTGCTGGAAGTTCTTCTTGGTCTTGAGGTAATACTCATATTCTTCTAAAAAGTTGCTCTTGACCTCTATTAATGGGTTGTCATTTTTTTTAAATTTAAATTTTATAAAATTCTTTAAATGCTTACCAGACTCCAAGTATTTATCATAAGTAACTTGCTTAATATCTTTACCTACCAGGACCTTTAATCTCTTAGTAAATAATCCATAAACCTCAACCACGCCAAACTCTTTTTTAGGTTTTTCACCCTTATACTTAGTATAAATATCATCTACATTAAATGTGTCATTGTTAACTTGTAGAAATAAAAAAGCCTGATTAAGTTTTTGTCTTATCAGGCTCAGTTGAGTGTTAAAGTATTTACTATCTGGTTCAGGTGGCTCTACGAGTTGTTGTTTGCTGTTCAAGTTGGAGCAATTTATGAATAATCCTGTAGAGAATTGTTTTCTGGTTTTTAAAAATGTTACTCTGCAAATTAACACAGATTTCTTTATTTTATTTTTTGGTCTTTTACTTATATAAAAAAGTATAGTTAGCTTTGAGTTCATAATAATTGAGTTTTATGGTTAATGTTATTGACTTAAAAAAAGCCACATCAGAATTTTTTTCAAAATTTTGTAAAAAGGAGGCATTCGGAGAGTTTCCAGAATGGTCCTCTAGATGGGAATTTAAAGGTTCACTACCTAATAATGAACGAAAAGGTTGCTATGCTATTCTCTGTGGGGATGAAGTAATATATGTGGGATTGGGTATAAGTAATTCCAATAAAGGGAGTGGAATTGGCTCTAGAGTAAGTAAGTATTGGATGAGTACGAATGAAGTTATAAATGGTGAAAGAAAATATATATCTACTTCCAATGATATAACTTCTATAATAACCTTACCATTTGAAAATGGAACCTATTATTTAGCCGCAGCTTTAGAAGTTTATCTAATTTATAATTTAAAGTTGAAAAACAATAAATCATATTCTAATTGAAGTAAGGTTGTACCTTTTAATTTTGGTGGTTGTACCTATACCTGTACCTTTTTTTGATATAAACCAGTCAAATTTTACTTTTAAAAGGGATCATTGCAGGATACAAAAAAAGCCTCTCCAAGTAGGAAAAGCTTCTCATCGGCTTACTACATAAACCTTTCCTCAAATGAAGGATTGAGGTTGAAGATATATTGGTAAAACTACTCTAGTTTCACAGTAAAATCATTTTTGATTTGTTGTTTTTTAGCTCAGTTCTCTGTTGGCTTTAGTTTTTTTGCATTCATTTTTTTTAATTTCATACTTTTCTTTATCTAATTTAGAATTTTCAATTAAATTATGAATATGCCACAAGGAAATATTTTTTTTAAATATTTCCTCAACGCACTACAATATGACGTTATTGTTAATTAACATTTCCTAAGAAAAATCTTAAAAAATAAAAAAGCCACCTGCTTGATGCGGATGGCTTCTTTCAATTATTATAAAAATTACTTTACTTTTTAATCAATCTGTAGATTCCGGTTTGTCCCCCTGAAACTACTTTCATCAAGTAAGCTCCGGTGGATAAATTAGAAACATTTAACTGCGTAGTGGTTGTCCCTATGTTTTGATCGATCACTTTTTGACCTGATATAGTGTAAATAACCACACTTTCTATGGTGCTATTTGCACGGAGATGCAACACTTCATTCATTGGGTTTGTATAATAGGTAAACCCATCTATCGCATTGTCTGCTGTTCCTAATACATCTGTTTCAAAAGTAACAGGACCAGACCAAGTACTAGTTCCAGTTCCACCACAATCAGCTTGTACGTAATAGTCATAAGAAGTATTAGGCATTAAACCTTCTAATAAGTAAGGTTTTGCTAACACCACTTGAGGGTTTCCTGTTCCTAAAGTAAAACCAGAAAAGCCCCATTCAATGTTCCAAGTAGTTGCTGTTCCATTTTCAGTCCAATCTAAAACAGCAGAAGTTAATTGAATATCAGATGCGGTTAAGTTTGAAGGATTTGAACAAGGATCGTTTCCCCAAGAAATCAAAGCGTAACCGCTATAGCCCATGCCTGGACCACCCCCATTTCCGTTTCCACCACCACCACCACCACCGTAGGGCATTCCACTGGCTGCAGGGTCGGTTATGTTACAGTTGGCATCTGTAAATCCAGCACCTTTACCTCCACTTCCGCTAGGAATTCCACCTCCAGCACCTCCACTTCCACCAGGTGTTTGACAAATTCCTGTCCAAGGGATGGTATCTCCACCATTAGATCCATTTCCTAGTGACCCAGCGGCACCACCTCCACCTCCACCGAAATAAGTATAATATCCACCTCCACCTTCTCCGCCAGTATAATTTAAAGTACCTCCAGAACCAATACCTCCAGCTCCACCGCCACCAACTTCTGGATTAGGAACCCAAATTCCTGGTCCACCACCAGTTGCCTGATTAAATGCTCCAACGATAGTTGTTCCTCCAGCGGTACCCGTTCCTCCAGCGGCACCAATTGTTACTGGAATTGTGGCTAAAGGGGTTACCGAATAAGTTCCTAATGAATAACCTCCACCGCCTCCACCGCCAGTACCATTAATTCCACCACCACCGCCTCCACCAACAACCTCAATGGTAATGGATGTGACGCCAGCAGGAACAGTAAAGTCTCCAGAAGTAATAAATTGCTGCGAACCTGATTGAGCGTAAATGAAGTTAGCGAATAAGACAATTGAAAGAAAAGAAAGTGTTTTTTTCATGATTTGTCAGAGTTAGTTATGTGTTAAAAATCAATTTTTTTATTTTTAATTTATTCAACTTTCGCAAGCTTCATTTACCCAGCCTGCAAATGCAGGACGGGGAGTATACAAATATACAACATTAAAATTTATCAGACAATTTTTTCATTTCCTCACTAACCCTTCTCTCTACAATCTCTCCATAATGATCCTGTGTGGTCTGCATCTTGGAATGTCCTAAAAGCTTGCTAACAATCTCCATTGGCACATCATTATAAAGAAGCACAGTTGTAGCAAAGGTCTTCCTATCTATATGATGGGTTAGATTCTTATCCAATCCAACAATGGTTGCTATTTCCTTTAAATATCCATTAAACCTCTGATTAGATATATTTTTAAAAGCAAACACAGAATCTTCATCCTTGTATTTATCTAATATTGCTAATGCTGTGGGTAGTAAAGGAACTTTATATGCTTTATTAGTCTTACTGCGTTTGATTTGCAACCATAGTTCATTATCAAATTCCTTTACTATATCATCTTTCTTTATGGATGCCATTTCTTTATAGGCTAATCCAGTATAGCAACAGAACACAAATAGATCTTTTACTCTTTCTATTCTGGCAATTTCAAAAGTATGTTTCTCTAGTTTTTGGAGTTCATCAACAGTAAGAAATACCACCTCTTTTCTAGTTGTTCTATACTTATAGAGAAGAAAAGGGTCCTTATTCAAATAATCTTCAGAAATAGCATACATTATCACCTTTCTAAACCTCTGAATAGCCTTATTTAAGGTGCTTTGAGCAAGGTTTTTCTCTGTTTTAAGGAAGTATTCATATTGCCCTAAAAAACTGTTTTTAAGAGCCTTTAAATGGATGTCTTTTGTTCCAAATTCATGCTTGATAAAATCCTGTAAATGCTTTCCAGATTCTAGATATTTCTGATAGGTGACTAACTTAATATCAATTCCGATTAGCTTTTTAATTCTATCACTGTGTAAATGATAAGCTTGCATTACTCCAACCTCATCCTTTGGGGTTTCTCCTTTGTATTGTTTATAGATGTCTAGTACAGTAAAAGGAGTTCCCTTAACCTGTAGAAATAAAAAAGCCTGATTAAGTTGTTGTCTTATCAGGCTCAGTTGAGTGTTAATGTATTTGCTATCTGGTTCGGGAGGTTCTACTCGCTGTTGTTTGCTTTTCCAGTTGCATGAATTAATGAATAATCCCGTAGAGAATTGTTTTCTACTTTTCATAAAGGTTAGTCTACAAATTAATACAGACTTCTCTTTTTTATTTTTTGGTCTTTTACTTATGTAAAAAAGTATCGTTAACTTTGAGTTCATTCTAATATAATTTTATGTTTATTATTAAAGATTTAGAAGTAGCTACTTCAGAGTTTTTTTCTGAATATTGTAGAAAAGAAAAATTTGGAGAATTTCCTGAATGGTCTAATAAATGGACATTTAAAGGCACATTACCTTACAATAATGAGAAAGGATGCTATGCTCATTTAAATAAGAAAGATGAAGTAATATATGTTGGTCTTGGGATTAGTAATTCAAATCAAGGTAGTGGTATTGGGTCAAGAGTAAGTAAATATTGGACATCTACAAATGAATATGTTGATTCTGAAAAGTTATATAAATCAGCTGATGATAATGTAACTTCAATAGTAACTATACCATTTAAGGATGACACATTTTATCTAGCGCCTGCATTGGAGACATACCTAATTCAGAAATTAACACCAACCAAGAACAGAATCCACTCATCTGGAAATTAGGTTGTACCTCCATTAAATTCATTATACCTAAAGTTGTACCTTTTTTAGCATGAAAAGGTGTCCTTTTAGATACAAACGACTAGAAACAAAAAAAGCCTCTCCACTTCGGCTCCGCTCAGTGCAGGCTTCAGGAAAAGCTTCTCATCGGTCTATTTCTAAACCACATCCTCTGTCGCTAAAGCTTTAGAGGACAACACAACATCTTGTTGCGGTCTGGACGAGACTCGAACTCGCGACCCCCTGCGTGACAGGCAGGTATTCTAACCAACTGAACTACCAGACCAAATTTTCAATCCACCTTTCGGCAAACCCCAACAACAGTTGGGCTTAGTGAAAAATTGTTACCATACTTTTTGGGACACGTCCCTTGCCGTATTAAGCGGTGGCAAATATACCACTCCATTTCATTTTCGCAAACTATTTTATTGAAAAAAATAAATTAATTGTTACGAGTCATTTTTCTGAAATTTTACTAAAAAATAATAGGTGTAAAAACTACAAACTGCCTCTGAACACAGAACATTGAAATTATCCAAACTTCTGACGTTCTACTAAATATGTAGTCAAAATCTTATTGAAACTTTCGTTTATGTCAGTTGCTACATACTTTATCCTGTATTGTGCACAGCGAAGTTGAAGCTCCTTAAAATAATCCTGCACCGCTTTTTCATAATCCTCCTTAATGTTCTCTGCGTAAAGATTAACGTGTTCTCCAGTTTCAACATCCACAAATCGTTTGGGGCGGTTATTGAAATCAAAATTCACTTCCCGTTTTTTATCGAAAGTGTGAAAAAGAATTACTTCGTGTTTGTTGTATTTTAAATGTTGCATCGCCTCAAATAGCTTTTCCGCTTCGGCATCGCTTTGGAACATATCCGTAAAAAGAAAAACCAACGAACGGCGTTTCAGCTTTTCGGCAATCAAATGAAGATGTTCGTATGTTTTAGTCTCTGTTTTTACTTTTGAAAAAAGCAAGGCTTCGTTCAACTTTTGGAGCAACATTTGGTGGTGGCGCTCACTGCCCTTTTCCGAAGTGTAGAATTCATATTTATCACTATAAATACTGAGTCCCACGGCATCGCGCTGTCGTTTCATCAAATTCATAATGGCAGCTGAGGCCAACACGGAAAAACCGATTTTGTTAAGTGAATTTATATTGAATTGTTTCAGTTTTGGATAATGCATCGAACTGCTGTTGTCTACAATCAAATGACACCGCAGGTTGGTTTCCTCTTCGTATCGTTTTGTGTAAAGTTTATCGGTTTTGGCGAAAAGTTTCCAATCTATATGTTTAGTGCTTTCGCCATTGTTGTAGATTTTATGCTCCGCAAATTCTGCCGAAAAACCATGAAACGGACTTTTGTGAAGCCCAGAAATAAAGCCTTCCACCACTTGTTTTGCAAGCAGCTCCAAGTTCTTAAAACCCGTAATTTCGTTTATTTCTTTTTCTATATTCACCTTGTCACCCTGAGCGCAGCCGAAGGGTCGTTTATTTCTTTTTCTATATTCACCTTGTCACCCTGAGCGCAGCCGAAGGGTCGTTTATTTCTTTTTCTATATTCACCTTGTCACCCTGAGCGCAGCCGAAGGGTTATTGATTTCTTTCTCTATATTCACATTGTGCAAAGGATTGGTTTCCCGTCTAAGTGGTTTAGAGGACTTTTTTCTTTAGAATATAAAAATCCGCCAATTCGCCAGTAATCAGATTGCCGGACATATCCAACATACTCAATTGGTTCTCGCCCGCTTTAAACTGAATAGTTCCATCCTTCGTTTTTAAAATAATTTTTGAGCCAGTGTCGTCCCAAGAAAAACTACCTTCTTCTCCTATCTCTTTTTGTTTTTCTTCATATCCACTGAGATAGGTCAGCGACAGTATAAAGGTTTTGTCGCTTTTCAGTTCCAAAACGGTTTTAATACCCTCGCAATCCGCGCAGGGCGTGGTGCCTTCATAAACTCCCGCCCAGTCGAGTGAGGTTTCAGAATTGTGGGAATCCACCATAGTTGAATCCACGGTTTCTATTGTTTCTTCTACCGGATTGGCAGACAGGTCCGAAGAAATTTCTTTCTTTTCGCCATTCTTGCAACCAACAAATGTAATTGCAGCAATTCCAAATACTAAGGTAACTTTTTTCATAATTACTATTTTAAAATTTTATCTACAATTCCGTATGCAACAGATTCTTCGGCACCCATCCAATGGTCGCGGTTGAAATCCTTCATTACTTTTTCGAATTTCTGTCCACAGTTTTCGGCCAAAATCCGGGCGCTGATCTCCTTTGTTTTCAAAATTTCTTGCGCTGTGATTTCTATATCGCTTGCAACTCCACGTGTACCACCGCTTGGTTGGTGAATCATTACACGCGCATACGGCTGGATGAAACGTTTCCCCTTTTCGCCTGCCGAAAGCAAAATACTGCCCATAGAAGCCGCCAAACCAGTGCAGATGGTTGAAACTGGACTTTTTATTTCACGAATAGTATCGTAAATAGAAAACCCTGAAGTAACATAGCCGCCCGGACTGTTTATGTAAAATTTTATTTCGTCGTGGTTAAGTGCGTCTAGGTACATCAGCCTGTCCACCACGTGGCGTGCGCTTTCGTCGTCCACCATTCCCCAGAGGAAAACTTTGCGTTCCTCTAATAATTTACTGTCAATTTTATCCTGTACTTTATTTGTTTTTCCCATAGTCTTGCCCCCGCCGCAGCGGGGGTATCTTGTTAAGATTAATCCAAATTTTCAATGTCCTCTCGAGCGCTCCCGATAACTATCGGGAGAGAGGTTTTTTATTAGCTTGTTATTTCAAAAATAGGTCTCGTCTGCGCTCGACCGGACATTTCGACTAATATAGAAAAAGGCCCAGCAATACGCCAAGCCTTTTTGTCTTTAATTTTTATTGCTCAAAATATTTTACAAAAGCGAATCTATCGCCTCAGCGTAAACATTCTTCGGGGCTACGCCCACTTGACGGCCTACAACTTCTCCATTTTGGAAAACCAAAACGGTTGGAATGTTACGCACGCCATATTTTGCGGCAAACTCTTGGTTTGCATCTACATCTACTTTTCCTACCACAGCTTTGCCTTCATATTCCTTACCTATTTCTTCAATGATGGGACCCACCATTCTGCAAGGCCCACACCAAGCTGCCCAAAAGTCAACTAATACCGGTTTGTCACTTTTTAAAACCGTTTCTTCAAATGTTGCGTCTGTTATTTCTATTGCCATAATCTTTGTTTTTTAATGATTTCACAAAAGTAGTCCTTTTTTTTGCGAAAACTTACTGGGTTAATAATGTTTAGGAAATGGATGTATTGTTTATTTCTATTGTTATTTTTTAATCAGACCTCACAGATCACAGAGACCTGTAAGTTGTTTATTTAAAGGACTTTAATTCAACTTATACCGAATCTGTTCCAACTCAAGTTCATCCAGCAGTTCCTTTGAAATATTTACTTTATGCTTTCTGCTGGGCATTGTGAGTTGTATTTTTTCTTCGTTTTCATAAACCACAAAAAACAGTTGTTTTTCACCCTTATGTGATTTTACAAGTTTTTTTAGCGAATCAATCCTGCCCTCCTTCAATTCGTTCAAAGGAATGGTAAGCGTCAGTTTTTTGCTGTGGGTTTCCATCACATCGTGAAGCAGTTGGATGCTGTTATACTGAAGCCGCGGCTCACCTTTTTTACCTGTTTCTCGATTGGTCCAACCTTCTTTCACTAAAACACGCCCAAAAATAAAGGAATTCGGGACCAAGAAATGACGCCATTTTAAATACTCCTCCCCGAAAATTTTAAAATCATAACTGTCTTCGTAATCTTCTACCGTAAAAATAGCCCAACCTTTTCCGGCTTTTGTTTCTCTATGCTGCACATCGCTCACAACGCCCCCAAAACACAATTCTTTATTTAGAAAATCCTCCAAATGGTTAAAATCTGAAACATTACAATTCGTAAAACTGTCCATTTCCATTCTAAAATCGTCCAACGGATGGCCCGAAATATATACACCAACCACTTCGCGCTCCTGTTTCAGCTTTTTCATCGTTCCCCATTCCTCGCAAGGCGGAACTTCGGGCTCGGGAATTTGTACTTCGCTGGCATCGCCAAAAAGACTTACCTGCGCCGAGTTCTGTGTTTCCTGATATTTTGCGGCATAGCGAAGCACTTTTTCAATAAACATTACCCCGTCTCCATCGTCGTGCAAGTATTGCGCACGGTGCGTGTCGAAACTGTCAAAACCGCCCGCCAGCGCTAAGTTTTCAAAAGCCTTTTTATTGGCTGAACGCAAATCTATCCGCTTCGCCAAATCAAAAACCGATTTGTACTTTCCGTCTTTCCTGTGTTCCACAATGGTCGCCACGGCACTGCTGCCAACGCCCTTTACGGCACCCATCCCGAAACGGATGGCGCCTTGGTCGTTTACGGTAAATTTGTGGAAGGATTCGTTCACGTCCGGACCCAAAACGGTAAGTCCCATCCGTTTACATTCGTCCATAAAAAAGGTGACTTGTTTTATGTCGCTCATATTGTTGCTCAGCACCGCCGCCATATATTCCGCGGGGTAATGTGCTTTTAAATAGGCAGTTTGATAGGCAATCCAAGCGTAGCAAGTGGAGTGCGATTTATTGAAAGCGTAGCTCGCAAAAGCTTCCCAATCTTTCCAGATTTTTTCGAGTGTTTCGGGGTCGTGGCCTTTTGCGGAGGCTTGGGCAACGAACTGCGGCTTCATTTTGTCGAGCACCGATTTTTGTTTTTTCCCCATCGCTTTTCGCAACTGGTCCGCTTCGCCTTTGGTAAAATCGGCCAATTTCTGCGAAAGGAGCATCACCTGCTCTTGATAGACCGTTACGCCGTAGGTTTCCTTCAAATATCCCTCCATCGCTGGCAGGTCGTATTCTATTTCTTCCTCGCCGTGCTTTCTTCGGATAAAACTGGGAATATAATCCATCGGCCCCGGACGGTAAAGCGCGTTCATCGCTATTAAATCGGCAAAAACGGTGGGCTTCAATTCCTTCATATATTTCTGCATCCCGGCAGATTCGTACTGAAAAATACCAACGGTTTCACCCTTTTGAAAAAGTTCATAAGTCTTTTCATCATCCAGCGGAAAATAGTCTGGATCCAAGTCTATATCGTGTTTGTGTTTTACGAGTTTTACGGTATCCTTTATTAAGGTGAGCGTTTTCAGACCGAGAAAATCCATTTTCAACAGCCCCGCACTTTCCACCACGGAGTTGTCAAACTGTGTGACATATAAATCACTATCCTTAGCCGTTGCCACGGGAACAAAATCGGTAATATCGCTGGGCGTAATGATTACGCCACAAGCGTGGATTCCGGTATTCCGAACGGAACCTTCCAAAATCTTTGCTTGGTTGATGGTCTGTGCTTCCAGATTATTTCCCTCGGAAAGCGTCAACAGCTCAATTACCTTCGGAAGCTCATCGCTTCGGAAACGGCTTCGCAATTCCGCATCGCTCAAACCGAAGATTTTGTTCAGTTTGGTCATATTCGGGATTAGTTTCGCAATCCTATCGGCTTCGTTCAACGGCAAATCCAAAACTCGTGCAGTATCGCGGATGGAAGATTTGGCTGCCATTGTTCCGTAAGTAATTATCTGCGCCACTTGGTTGCTGCCGTATTTATTGATTACGTAATCCATAACCTTGCTGCGGCCCTCGTCGTCAAAATCGATATCGATATCGGGCATACTCACACGATCCGGATTTAGGAAACGCTCAAAAAGCAAATCGTACTTTATGGGGCAGATATTGGTGATTCCCAAACAGTAGGCCACCGCACTTCCCGCCGCCGAACCACGGCCTGGACCTACGGAAACGTCCATTTTTCGGGCTTCAGCAATGAAATCCTGCACAATCAAGAAGTAGCCTGGATAACCCGTATTTGCAATTACTTTCAATTCAAAATCGAGGCGTTGTTTTATTTCCTTAACCCGAGCGGAAGCACCATCGGGAATTTCGGAATCCGTTAAGGCTTCATAGGAAACCTCAATCAATTCCGGGTAGCGTTTTTTGGCGCCTTCGTAAGTTAAATGGCGCAAATAAGCATTCTCCCCACGCTTGCCGCCGTCAACATCTTCGGGAATTAAAAACGCTTCTGGAATTCCGAAATTGGGAAGCAAGACATCACGGTGCAAAGTGAAGGGTTCTATTTTTGAAACCACTTCCTTAATATTTAAAATAGCTTCGGGAAGGTCTTTGAACAGGGCTTTCATTTCGGCCTCCCCTTTGAAATAATACTCTTGGTTGGGCAAACCGTAGCGATAGCCACGGCCACGGCCAATGGGGGTTGCCTGCTTTTCGCCGTCTTTTACGCAGAGTAAAATATCGTGGGCGTTCGCGTCTTCCTTCTTAATATAATAGGTGTTGTTACAAGCAACTATTTTTACGTTGTTCCGCTTCGCCATTTCCACCAAAACGTCGTTTACGCGTTTTTCATCTTCTTGGTCGTGGCGCATTATTTCAACATAAAGGTCTTTCCCAAATTGACCTTTCCACCAAAGTAACGCTTCCTCTGCTTGGTTTTCGCCAATGTTTAGAATTTTTCCCGGCACTTCGCCATTAAGACCTCCGGTTAAAACAATGATGTCTTCTTTGTATTTTTCAACTATATTTTTATCAATCCGCGGCAAGTAATAAAACCCTTCTGTGTAAGCAATGGAAGCCATTTTCGCTAAATTGTGGTAGCCATTTTTGTTTTTGGCGAGCATTACAATTTGATAGCCATTGTCCTTGTGGTTTTTGTTGAGATGGTCTTCACAAACAAAAAATTCGCATCCCACTATTGCTTTTAGTGGTTCTGCCGAAGTTTCTTCTTCATTTTTGGGCAATTCCGCAAGGGTTTTGTTGTAATTATTGACCGCCTGCACAAAGTGGAACGCGCCCATCATATTGCCCGAATCTGTAATGGCCACCGCAGGCATTTTATTCTCAACGGCCGCGTTTACCAAATCCAAAGTGCTGGATGTGGATTGCAAAATAGAAAACTGCGAATGGTTGTGAAGGTGCACGAACGGCGCGTCTTCAAGCGTGGCGATGTTATCCTTTATCTCTTCGGATGAAATTTCTTCCGATTCCGAAACAGCCTGCATCTGTTTTCGAATTTTCCCTGAAGCTTTTTGAAGGTTGATGTGTTCCAGCCCAATTAATTGAATCGTTTCCGGATTTTCTTCGGAAAAGCTCTCGAAATAATCTGGCTGTACGTCAAGTTCTTCTTTTGTGAAAATCCTACGACGGACCAATTCCAAAAAGCAACGGGTTGTGGCTTCCACGTCGGCCGTGGCGTTGTGTGCTTCTGCAAAAGGTTCATTGAAAAGGAATTCGTGAAGTTCCGTTAAGTTTGGAAGTTTGAACCTACCACCGCGACCGCCGAAAAGTTGACAGAGCTGGGCAGTAGTTTCGGTACAAGTGTCCAAAACCTTCATTTTCGGCAACGGGTTTTCAATTCCCAATCTATAAAATTCCGCACCTATAATTTTAAGGTCAAAATCCACATTTTGGCCCACGACAAATTTTGTTTTTGAAAGTGCGATTTTAAATTTCTCAATAACTTCTTCCAAAGAAATTCCTTCCGCGGTTGTCAATTCGGTGGAAATTCCGTGAATTTTTTCGGCATCAAAGGGAATGTTAAAACCTTCGGGACGCACCAAATAATCTTGATGTTCCAACAAATTTCCCATAGAATCGTGCAACTGCCAAGCAATCTGGACACAGCGCGGCCAGTTGTCGCTATCGCTAACAGGAGCGTTGAAGCGTTTAGGAAGGCCTGTGGTTTCTGTGTCGAAGATTAAAAACATTGGATGTTAAGGGATTAGGGATTTGGAATTAGGGATTAGATTTATGTACGTCTGGGTTTATTAATGCTTCTCCAAAAACAAATTCTTCTCTCAAATTTTTTTACTTTCAAAATATATCGAAGAAATGAATTTTGAACCGAGGAAGTAAAAATAGAAAAACCTGCTGCTTTTGGGAAGTAAAATTATCACGAGTTGTTCACAAAAAAAGCCGTTCCTTTTTTGGGAACGGCTTTAAGTTTTTTTTTGTTTCTATATCGTTGTGCCCACTAATATGCCACGTCAAACTTGCCCTCAGTAATTTCTGAACGGTTTGTGAGAAAAGAAAAAGTTCCCTTTATGGTTTTTGCGGTTACGTTATGTTCGAGTATTGTTATTAGCCCCACTGCGGTAGCCTCTGGCCCTGTTATGCCTTGGTATTTTGCCGCAAATCCTCCTCTCGGCAAAGTATAGTCTCCCGGTTCCACACTTGCAGTAACTGAGATTGCTATTGTGGCATTGGCCGTGCTTCCCGATGTTATAATAGTGTTACCCGTATTTCGGGCCATAACAATAATGGGTACGAAGGTATTTCCGTTCACATTGGCACTAAACGTTCCCGCATTGCTTGGGTCTGCAATCTCCCCGCTGGAATAGGGAACATTGTGAAGCGTACCGCGAGAAACATAAATGGTGTCAATGCCCGGAAGAAAGGCATTAAAGTTAAAAGTTCCCGAAATTGTTTTATTGTTCTCGTTCAAATCTGAAATGGTCACCACTCCTTCCCCGTTAGGCTTGGTGGTGTATATATTTCCTTCGAAATTTTCAAAAATCGCATAATTGGGACGGCCTTCGGCAATCTCAAAATTGCCCTTTTTTAAGCTCGAAAGTTGAATTGTCAACGATTCGTCATCCGTAAACCCCTGTATTGTAAGGCTTCCATTATCATTTATCACAGCACGAGTATCCGCAGATATGTATAGCCTATCGTCCACTTTTGCCTGTAGTGCAACTTCATTATTTTGTATATCTTCGCAGGAAATTAGCGAGAAAACGGCCAAAAAAACAAATAGTAATTTTTTCATAGGTTCAGGGGTCTTTAGGGATTTTGACAAATGTAAAATAAAAACTTTAATTGGTTGAATTTCAAAAAGAAAATATATTATCTTTGCCGTCCTTAATAACCGGGGTCGGGAACCCCAAAAATTAATTCTAAAATATGCCTGTAAAAATCAGACTACAAAGACACGGGAAGAAAGGTAAGCCTTATTTCTGGATTATCGCGGCAGATGGCCGTAGCAAAAGAGATGGAAAATTTCTTGAAAAATTAGGATTCTACAATCCAACAACCAATCCTGCACAGATTGACCTGAATGTGGACAGCACTGTAAAGTGGCTTCAAAATGGGGCACAACCTACAGATACTGCACGTGCTATTCTTTCTTACAAAGGTGCTTTGATGAAAAACCACCTTGCTGGTGGCGTTCGCAAAGGTGCTTTGACCGAAGAACAAGCTGAGGCAAAGTTCAACGAGTGGTTGGAAAGCAAAAAAGGTTCAATTGACCACAAAAAATCAACACTTTCTGACGCTAAGGAAAAAGTAAAAGCTGAAAGACTTGTTGCTGAAAAAGCCGTAAACGAAAAACGTGCTGCTGATGCTGCCGCTGCCGCTGTTCCAGCAGAAGAAGCTGTTGAAGAAGCCAGCGCAACTACTGAAGCCCCTGTGGAAGAAACTGCCAAAACCATTGATGAAGTGGCAGAAGAAGCGAAAGCAGATACAAAAAAAGCTGAAGAAACTACCGAAGCTGCTGCTGAAGAAGTGAAAGAAGAGGAAACTCCTGCTGCTGAAGCTACGGAAGACGAAGGGGAAAAAGCATAAATTCTAGATACCCGCCTGCGCGGGCACAAGCTATGCAAAAGGAGAACTGCTTCTACTTGGGCAAAATCGTTAAAAAATATAGCTTTAAAGGGGAGCTGCTTGTAAAATTAGATACAGACGAACCCGAACTTTTTACTGAAATGGAATCGGTTTTTGTGGAACAACGCAAAAACTTGATTCCATTTTTTATTGCAGAAAGCTCGTTGCACAAAAGTGAACTGCTGCGCGTGCGTTTTGAAGATGTTAAAAATGAAGAGGAAGCAAATGCTCTAATTGGCGCACACCTATACCTTCCTTTGGAATTCCTCCCAAAACTTTCTGGCAACAAATTCTACTATCACGAAATAATTGGGTTTACTGCGGAAGATCAATCTTTCGGGAAAATTGGCAAAATTACAGGTGTTAACGACACCACTTCACAAGCCTTGTTTGAAATAGACCGAGACGGAAAACAAATCTTAATACCGATGATTGACCATTTTATTAAAAAAGTGGATCGGGAAAACAAAACCATACTTTTAGATGTGCCGGAGGGGTTGATTGAAATGTACCTTTAAAAGGAAATTCCAAATTTCAAGCACCAAATTCCAAATAAATTCCAAATTCCAAAATACAAAAAATCGTCAATCATCAATCGTTAATCTAAAATCCATTGAAGCCTTTTAAATTTAAACAATTCACCGTTGAACAGGACCGCTGTGCAATGAAGATTGGCACGGACGGGGTTTTGCTCGGAGCTTGGGTTTCGGTGGAAAACAATCCGTTTTCAATTTTAGATATTGGTGCAGGAACTGGGATTATTGCACTTCAACTTGCCCAGCGTTCCAACGCTGAAATGGTGGACGCTATTGAAATTGACGAAAAAGCATTCGAACAATGTGTTGACAATTTTGAAAACTCACCGTGGGGCGATAGGCTATTTTGCTATCACGCCTCTTTGGAAGAATTTGTTGAGGAGATTGACGATAAATACGATCTCGTCATTTCCAATCCACCATTCTATTCCGAAGATTACAAAACTTCAAATGAATCAAGAGATGTGGCACGTTTTAACGATGCACTTCCATTTGATGAATTGATCGAAAGTGCTTCGCAATTGCTTTCCGATGAAGGAATTTTTGCGGTTATCATTCCTTGGAAAGAAGAAGAAAATTTTATTAAAATGGCTTCGGAAGTAAATCTGTTTCCAAATAGAATATGCAGAGTTCGAGGCAATGAAACTTCAGAAGAAAAAAGAAGTATGTTGGAGTTTTCCTTTGAAAAAATTCCTTCCAAAATAGAAAATATTACGATTGAAACTTCACGGCATAATTACACCGAAGAATACAAAAATCTAGTGCAGGATTTTTACCTGAAAATGTAGGTGTATATAGTTGTGATTTCTACATTTGTACTGCTTTAAATTATAGCATATGAAACCAGATTTATTCGAAGCTCCAGATTATTACAACCTTGACGAATTACTTTCCGATGAACACAAATTGGTACGCCAAGCCGCCCGCGATTGGGTGAAGCGAGACGTATCTCCCATTATAGAGGAATACGCCCAAAAGGCAGAATTTCCAAAACAGATAATCAGCGGCCTTGCCGAGATTGGTGCCTTTGGCCCCTATATTCCCGAAGAATACGGTGGTGCTGGGCTGGACCAGATTTCCTACGGATTGATTATGCAGGAAATAGAACGCGGAGATAGCGGAGTTCGCAGTACTGCTTCCGTTCAGTCTTCATTGGTTATGTACCCGATTTGGAAATACGGCAACGAAGAACAACGCAAAAAATATTTACCAAAACTAGCTTCGGGTGAATGGATGGGCTGTTTCGGACTTACCGAGCCAGACCACGGAAGCAATCCCGGCGGAATGACTACCAACTTCAAAGATAAAGGAGACCATTATCTTTTGAACGGCGCCAAAATGTGGATCAGCAATGCTCCTTTTGCTCAAGTTGCGGTGGTTTGGGCAAAAAACGAAGAAGGAAGAATTCACGGCTTGATTGTGGAACGCGGAATGGAAGGGTTTTCAACGCCCGAAACACACAACAAATGGTCGCTTCGCGCTTCGGCAACAGGCGAGCTTATTTTTGACAATGTAAAAGTTCCGAAGGAGAATCTGCTTCCCAATAAATCAGGGTTGGGTGCGCCGCTTGGGTGCTTGGATTCTGCACGTTATGGAATCGCTTGGGGTGCAATTGGTGCTGCGATGGATTGTTATGACACTGCGCTTCGCTATTCTAAAGAAAGAATGCAATTTGGAAAACCGATTGGCCAATTCCAACTTCAGCAGAAAAAACTTGCCGAAATGATTACCGAAATCACCAAAGCACAATTATTGGCTTGGCGTGTGGGTGTAATGCGAAATGCCGGAACTGCGACCAGCGCGCAGATTTCGATGGCAAAACGCAACAATGTGGATATGGCAATTACCATTGCCCGAGAAGCAAGACAAATGCTAGGGGGAATGGGTATCACCGGTGAATACAGCATTATGCGCCACTCGATGAATCTCGAAAGTGTTATAACTTATGAAGGAACGCACGACATTCATTTATTGATTACAGGGTTGGATATTACTGGGCTGAATGCTTTTTTATAAATTATTTACGAATATATTTCTAACTCAAACCTCGCAGGCCTTCGAGACCTGTGAGGTTTTTTCAACTTGTGTACATATAATCTCTTAAACTTCTGGTGCAAGCTCAATTTCCAAACCGTCGAGTTCTTCCTTTATAAAAATCTGGCAACTAAGACGGCTATTACCCTTCACATTAAAGGCTTCGGAAAGCATCAAATCTTCATCGTAGCTCATCTCGGGAAGTTCGTGATTGCTAAAAACATAGCATTGGCAAGAGGCGCACATCGCCATTCCGCCGCAGATGCCTATTGTTCCTTCGGGAGCCAATTCATAGGAACGAACAAGCTCCATTACATTCATGTTCATATCCGTAGGCGCATCAACTTGATGTTTAACACCTTGACGATCCGTGATTGTAATTTTGATGTCTATCATTTGAAGTTTAAAAATTTAGCAGGCCAGCAGGATACTAATCAATAGATTTTACAACAGCTTTTGGGGCTTCCTTTTTGCTTCCATCAAAACCTTCCACACCGCCAACGGTTGTATATTTCATAACATAGCGCTTATCTGGGAAAATACGCTGGTAGGCACTTTGGCACATTAATGTCGCCTCGTGGAAACCGCAGAGAATCAATTTAAGTTTTCCGGGATATGTATTTACATCGCCAATGGCATAAATTCCGGGAATGTTGGTTTGATAGTCCAACGCATTATCTACTTTAATTGCGTTCTTTTCAATTTCAAGTCCCCAATCAGCAATTGGACCGAGCTTTGGGGCCAATCCGAATAGTGGAATAAAATGATCGCACTCACGGTTGAAAACCTCAGCACCTTGTTTTATAACCACTTCTTCCAATTTATTGTTCCCAACCAGACCAATAACTTCGGCAGGAGTTATCAATTCAATCTTTCCAAGATTTTTCAGTTCCTGTACTTTTTCAACACTATCTAAAGCGCCTCGGAATTCATTTCTTCTGTGGACCAACATCACACTTTTTGCAATATCTGTCAAAAAAATGCTCCAATCCAAAGCAGAATCGCCACCACCGGAAATGACCACATTTTTATCGCGGTACAATTCAGGATCGCGGATAATGTATTCCACGCCTTTATCTTCAAAATCTGAAAGATGGCTGATAGGTGGTTTTCGCGGTTCAAAACTTCCAAGACCACCGGCAATGGCAACTATTTCGGCGTGGTGTTTCGTACCTTTTTCGGTAGTAACGATGAAAGTACCATCATCTAATTTCTCAATAGTATCTGTGCGTTCACCAAGAGTGAATCCAGGCTGAAAGGGTTCAATTTGTTTCATTAAATTTTTCACCAAATCGCCTGCAAGAATCTCTGGGAAACCGGGAATATCGTAGATTGGTTTTTTTGGATATATTTCAGAACACTGTCCACCAGGTTGTGGAAGCGCGTCAATTAAATGACATTTCAATTTAAGTAATCCTGCTTCAAAAACGGCAAAAAGTCCTGTGGGACCAGCGCCAATTATGAGAATATCTGTTTTTATCATGAGAGAGGCTCTCTTAATTTTGATTCAAAAATAGTTGTGAAATTGGTCAGGATAAATATCGATTGTCATTAGTGCGAAATACTTACAACTTTTTCAATTTGTGGCGCATACTTTTTAATAGTCATTTCCACACCGCTCTTCAGCGTCATTTGGTTTACGGAACAACCCACGCAAGCGCCTTGCAACTGAATGTTCACTATTTTTCCTTCTTCAATGGAAACAAGTGAAATATCTCCTCCATCATTCTGCAAAAATGGACGGATCTCGTCCAATGCTTCCTCTACTTTTGTTGTTAGTTCCTGCGTTGTCATATTATTTTTTTACGGCACTGCAACCTGCCATTGTTGTAATTTTTATAGCCTCTGTAGGGGGAAGATTTTCGTTTCTGCGAACGGTTTCTTCTACCACATTTCTTGTAATTGCTTCAAAAGCTTCCTCGGTTTGAGTAGCTGTTTGAAGTGCCGCTGGCCTTCCCACATCTCCCGCTTCGCGAATACTTTGAATCAATGGTATTTCACCTAAAAATGGCACGCCCAAATCTTCAGCCAAATGCTTGGCACCCTCTTTTCCGAAGATATAGTATTTATTTTCTGGAAGTTCTGCGGGAACGAAATAAGACATATTTTCAATAATTCCCAAAACGGGAACGTCAATATTTTCTTGTCTAAACATCGCCACCCCTTTCCGGGCATCGGCCAAAGCCACATTTTGTGGGGTACTTACCACAACCGCTCCAGTAATTGGCAAGGACTGCATAATGCTTAAATGAATATCGCCAGTTCCGGGAGGTAGGTCTATCAGCATAAAGTCCAATTCGCCCCAAGCGGCGTCAAAAATAAGTTGGTTCAACGCCTTCGCAGCCATTGGCCCACGCCAAATAACGGCTTGGTCTGGTTGGGTGAAAAAGCCGATGGAAAGTATTTTTATTCCGTAGTTTTCAACTGGTTTCATTTTACTTTTGCCACCAATGTTTACCGAAAGTGGTTTTTCCATTGCCACATCAAACATTATTGGAATTGACGGACCGTAAATATCGGCATCCAAAATACCTACTTTAAAACCCATTTTGGAAAGTGTAACTGCCAAATTTGCTGCTACTGTTGATTTCCCAACGCCACCTTTTCCCGAAGCTACCGCAACTATATTCTGGATTCCAGGGATTGGTTTTCCTTTTATTAGGTTCGGATTTTTTGGTTTTGCTGGCGCTTCAACCTTTATGTTTACTTGCACTTTGGCATTGGCATCCACTTTTTCGTGAATTGTTTTGATAATATCAGCCTCAGCGCGTTTTTTTATGTGAAGTGCTGGTGTGGAAAGTTTTAGATCCACGATAATTTCGTCTGCAAAAGTCACTACATTCTGCACAGCACCACTCTCAACCATATTTCTCCCTTCGCCCGGAGCCGTAATGGTTTCAAGGGCTTTTAGGATATCTTGTTTTGAAATGCTCATTTTTATATTGTAATATTTAGATTCATTCTAAAGTGCAAATATACTAAAAAAGTATGCAGTTTTCAGTTGCAGTGTTCAGTAAATAAAAAGAGAGCGTATTTTCTATTATTTGTAAATTATGTGAAAATTAGGAAATCTTGAATCTTTTTACAGTTCCTTCATTGGATCCCAAAAATACTTTTCAAAATTTTGGATTTTGTTATCGACCACCTCAATTCCTTCGCTTTCCAAAAGTTGCTGCATCAAGTTTGTGCCTTGAAAATGGTGTTTTCCTGTCAGTAAACCGTTTCGATTTACAACCCGCTGAGCGGGAACGTCTGCTTTGTTGCTTCCGTTTAGGGCCCAGCCTACCATTCGGGCACTTCCGGCAGCACCTAAATACTTTGCAATTGCGCCATAGGAAGTAACCCTTCCATAAGGTATAAGTGCTACTACTTGAAAGACTTTTTCAAAAAAACCTTCGTTGGCCATTTTTATAATTCCTTTAAAATTTTAAATAGTGTTATTACAGAAATGGCCGCGGTAACAATGCCTATAACATAATTCATATTTAGGCCAAGTTTATACGATTGCTCTTTAGGTCTAAAAAATTGAACGTACAAAGCTAAACTTGCAAAAGTGCCTATTCCTGAAGCAATTACAGCTATCCAAAGTTCGGGTTGCGAAAAAGAAAACACTCCAAAGGTCGAAAACGTAATACTGAGATATATCCAATATGGAATTGGTAGCAGATTTAAGATTGCAATAAAAATACCCAAATAGAAACGGTTTCTTTTGGAATTTTCATTGTGATCGCGCATTTCCCTGCGAGTGTCCTTCGCTATAAAAATGAAGTAAATTGTAAGACTTATAAAAATACCCAAAGCTACTTTTTGAAGCATGCTAACCACATCGGGATGCCTCCCAATATAACGAGCAAGTAGGAGTGCAATGTATGTTTGAAGCATCACAGTAATACAAACGCCAACCGAAAAAAGTAGCGCCCTTTTCCTGCCTTCCTTCATACTTATTTTGGCGGCATACATATTTATTAAGCCCGGTGGAAGCACCCCAATAAATGACCCAAAAAAGCCTATAAGTAAGTTGTAAAATAATGCCATTTAGGGCGGTTGTTTTTGTGAATATACTGAATTTATAGCTAACGGAATCTAAACCGAATGTAGGTTATCTTTTTCCCAATTTCAAGATATTGTTTTTCATAAAAAGTTTGAATATTGGTAACAGCTTCCGGTGCGCCTTGGCTACCGTAAACATCGTGGTGGGCATATTCAATCATTTCGCCCCGACCGTGAAGCAGGCCAAGGGTATAGCCGTGCATGAATTCGCTGTCAGTTTTAAGGTGAACAACTCCATCTGGTTTTAGAATTTTTTTGTATTTCTGAAGAAAATCCTCGTTCGTTAAACGGTGCTTGGTGCGTTTGTATTTTATTTGTGGGTCTGGGAAAGTGATCCAAATTTCATCTACTTCATTCTCATCAAAAATATGGTCCACGAGTTCTATTTGTGTACGCAAAAAACCCACGTTTTGCAGGCTTTCTTCCAAAGCAATTTTTGCGCCACGCCAAAACCGGGCACCTTTGATGTCTATTCCCAAAAAATTCATTTCTGGGTAAGCTTTTGCAAGATTTACCGAGTATTCGCCTTTGCCGCAGCCAAGTTCCAAAACCAAGGGATTTTTATTTTTGAAGAAATCCTTTCGCCAGTTTCCTTTTAGTTTCATAGCATCGGTCAATACTTCCTCGCGCGAAGGTTGCACGACATTCGAAAAAGTTTCGTTTTCCCTAAAGCGTCTCAGTTTGTTTTTGCTTCCCACAGATTTGATTCAAGATTTAAAATTGAAAAGTTGGACATTACATTTCCTATTTCGCACTTCCCAATTCAGTTCGCAAAATTAAGGAAATATACCACCGTGGCAATTATTGCTACCTTTGTTTTTATGCCAAAAAAGAAAACCGTATTAGTTGCTCCTTTGCATTGGGGTTTGGGCCATGCTGCGCGTTGCATACCTATAATTCGCGCTTTGTTGGAACACAACTTCAATGTTTTATTAGCTTCAGACGGGAGTGCTCTATTGCTTCTTCAGAAAGAATTCCCAGAATTGGAATCTTTGGAATTGCCCTCTTACAACATTACCTATCCCGAAAAGGGAAGCCATTTTAAATGGAAAATGTTGCTGAAATTGCCACAAATTCAAAGAACGATTTCGGCCGAAAAAAAAATCGTGAAACAACTTGTTGCTGAAGGAAAAATACACGGAATAATCAGCGACAACCGCTTTGGGGTGCGGAATGTCTCAATTCCTTCCGTATTTATGACGCACCAATTGAATGTTTTAACAGGCAGCACTTCCTACTTCAGCAGTAAAATTCATCAAAAAATAATCAAGAAATTTGATTCTTGTTGGGTTCCAGATAGTGATGATGTGGTGTTGAACCTCAGTGGAAAATTAGGGCATTTGAAGCAAAAAACTTTCCCTGTTGAATACATTGGCATTTTAAGCCGAATGAAAAAAAAAGAAGTACTAATAACCATAGATATTCTCATTTTAATTTCCGGACCCGAACCACAGCGCACTTTGTTTGAAGATAAGATGAAAGAAACTTTTAAAGAAACCGAAAAGAACATTTTAATGGTTTGCGGAGTTGTTGAAAAGGAACAAAAATGGCAAGATTTCGAAAATATTAAAACGGTGAATTATATGGCCAGTGAGGAACTGGAAAGCACCATAAACAAAAGCGAAATTGTGATTTCTCGCTCTGGCTACACCACAATTATGGATTTATCAATGCTCGAAAAAAAAGCATTTTTCATCCCCACGCCGGGGCAGTACGAGCAGGAATATTTGGCAAAGCGTTTAAAAAATCTGAAGATTGTGCCTTCCTGCACACAAGAAAAATTCAACCTGGAAAATCTCAATAAAGTTGCATTTTATAAAGGATTGAAAACCGTTTCTCAAAAACCTGTAAATTTTTCTGAATTATTTTCCCTTTTCCAGGGTGAATGAAAACTCAGAGCCAATGCCGAACTGGCTTTCAACATAGATTTTTTCGTTGTGGGCCTCCACAATATGTTTTACAATTGAAAGACCCAAACCGCTTCCACCTTCCTTTCGGGAACCACTTTTATCCACTCGATAAAACCGTTCAAAAATACGGGGCATGTTTTCTTTTATAATTCCTTCACCATTATCGGTAACGCGGACCAGCACTTTATTTTTAACAATATTTTCAATGCTTACCTCGGTGGTTCCGTCCTGTTTTCCGTATTTCAAAGAGTTGACGATAAGGTTTGTAAGCACTTGCTCAATCCGCTCTCGGTCTGCTTTTACAATTATTTCCTCGGAATATTCTTTATCAAAAACGAGTGAAATATTTTTTTTGGCGGCTTTCATTTCAAGCAAATCAAAAATATTTTGTATCAATTCCAATATGTTGAAATTTTCTTTGTTCAGCACAAGGCCGCCCACTTCCAGTTTGGCAATCATGTCTAATTCCTTAACAATATAGATTAGTCTTTCCACTCCCTTGTTAGCCCGCCGAAGGTATTCTTTCCGAACTTTTTTATCTTTCATCGCTCCGTCCAGCAATGTTAAAATGTAACTTTGTACCGTAAATAAAGGAGTTTTCAGCTCGTGCGAAATATTTCCCATAAATTCCTTTCGGTAGTTTTCGCGAACGTTTAAGGTTTCAATTTCAAGTTTTTTAACATTCACATAATTCTCAACTTCGCGGGTGAGCACTTCCATATCGGTAGTTACCGATGGTTGTGGAAAGTCTTTTTCGCTTAAAATGCGAACGTCTTTGTATATTTTTTTTATTCTAAAGTAAATTAATTTCTCCACCCGATATTGAAGGATGAAAAATGAAAGCAGAAACATAACCAAAAATAAAAGAAGCAACCACGCAGAAGTTGTTTCAAACATAAAATATAGAAAAATGCCCATAACAAGTGTTGAGCAAAACGCAATGAGAAGCGAAGTTATGGCGGCAAAATTATATTTTTTGAAAAATTTCATTCTTTCTATACTACAAACTTATAGCCAACACCTTTAACTGTTTTGAACTTGTCATCACCAATCTTTTCACGGAGTTTTCTGATGTGAACATCGATGGTTCTCTCGCCCACTATAACATCGTTGCCCCATATACTGTCTAAAATAGCTTCACGTTTAAATACTTTTCCAGGCTTTGAAGCAAGCAATGCCAAAAGTTCAAATTCCTTACGTGGCAGAATTATTTCTTCTTTGCCCAACAAAATTTTATATTCCTCGCGATTTATAGTTAGATTTCCGAGCTTTATTTTTTCATCTTCCGTTTCTTCCTTAAACCTCCGCAACAATGCTTTCACTTTGCTAACAAGCACTTTAGGTTTGATTGGTTTGGTTATATAATCATCTGCTCCCGCTTCAAAACCGGCCATTTGTGAATAATCTTCACCACGGGCCGTTAAAAAAGTAATTACAGTTTCGGAAAGTTCTGGGATGTTCCTAATTTTTTCGCAGGCTTCAATGCCGTCCATTTTTGGCATCATTACATCCATAATGATGAGTTGTGGTTTTACCTTTTTGGCCAATGTTATTGCTTCAATACCATTTTCCGCAGTTTCAACATGATAGCCTTCGGAAGTAAGATTATAACGAACTATTTCAAGAATGTCCAGTTCATCATCAACCAATAAAATTGTAATATCCTTTTTTTTCATATTAAATTTTCATCTTTTTTAACGCTTCAAAGATACCATTATTTAATCTGAGGGAATGTTTAGCATACTTATTGTTAATGTTATAGTAACAGTTTAATAATATTAAAACTCGCGACCAATTGCATCAATTTTAGACGTAAAACACATTTTAAAATAAATTATCATTTAGGCTTTTTAAAGTGAAAATTTTTTTATAGCTTTAATTAAATATCTTAAAAACAGATGGTTATGAAAACAATTATTTTTATTGCAAGCTTATTGTTCTGTACCGTTTCTTTTTCGCAATTACGCATTAATGAAGTGGATGTAGATCAAACTGGAACGGACGTCAGTGAATTCGTTGAAATTCTGTCCGATTCCCCAAATTTCTCATTGGATGGTTACATTGTAGTATTTTACAATGGTTCAGACGACGAAAGTTACAAGACCGTAGATTTAACTGGTTATAGTACAGATTCGGAAAAGTTTTTGATTCTCGGTGGTAGCGGAATACCGGATGTTGATATTGTTATTGGCACGAGCAATGCAATTCAAAACGGGCCCGATGCTATTGCTATTTATCAAGACAGTGCCAGTAATTTCCCAAATGGAACGCCCGTTACAAGCGTAAATTTGATTGATGCAATTGTTTACGGCACCAACGATGAAGATGACCCAGAGCTTTTGGCAGGGCTAAACCAAACCGTTCAATATGATGAAGACCTTAATGGAAACAAGGATACGGAATCTATTCAAAGTGATGGAGCGGGAAGTTTTTGTGTGAACCTACCAACATTGCGCGCTGAAAATGCGTGCGTTTTAGGAATTAACCAATCACTAATAGATAGGTTCAAGATATATCCTAACCCTGCTACAAATGGTTATTTATATATAAATTCAAAAATAAATGGCGTGAAAATTATTTCTGTATTTGATGTATTGGGAAAACAAGTTATAAAAACTACATTAAATGGCGAAAGATTAGACATTTCTGCCTTGAAAAGCGGAGTTTATATTTTGAAAATAGAACAAGGAAAAACTTCTGCAACCAAGAAATTGGTTGTTAAGTAAACCACAGCAATATTTATTTTTAAAGCTCCTGTTTCGGCAGGGGCTTTTTTATTTTCCTACTTTTGAAGTGAAATTTTGATGCTGAAAAAAATGCTGGAAACCGAACTTTTTAATATCAAATCTAACGAAGATTTTAAACGAATTGCGTTGGAAGTGTTCCGATTTCAGTATGAAAATGTTCCCGTTTATCGTCAGTTCTGCAATCTTTTGAATACGAACATTTTCGAAGTAAAGAACCTTGAAAACATACCTTTTCTCCCAATTCAGTTTTTCAAAAGCCATAGAGTAATCGCTGAAAACCTGCCTGCCCTCCTACGGCGGGTAAACCGGCAGGCAGGTTTATCCGAAGAATTAACCTTCGCAAGCAGTGGTACCACGGGCAGCAGTGCCAGCAAACATTATGTAGCCAAATTAAAATTATACGAAAAAAGTTTTCTGAAAAGTTTTCAAAACCAATACGGCAATCCTTCAAATTATACAATTCTTGCCCTTCTACCTTCCTATTTGGAACGCAAAGGTTCATCCCTAATTTATATGGTTGAAGCTTTAATTGAAAAGAGCAACAACTCCAACAGCGGCTTTTATTTATATGAAATGGACGCACTTATTGAAAAGCTTGAATTTGTGGAAGGCAGCGGTCAAAAAACAATTCTTATTGGCGTTTCCTATGCTTTGCTCGATTTAATTGAAAAGAAAAGATTTCAACTAAAAAGCACAATAGTGATGGAAACTGGCGGAATGAAAGGTCGCCGAAAGGAAATGATAAAAGAAGAACTACACGAAATTCTAAAAAATGGTTTCGGCGTAAACAAAATACACAGTGAATACGGGATGACGGAATTGCTCTCCCAAGCCTATTCCACTGGCGATGGAATTTTCACTTGTCCACAATGGATGAAAATTTTAACGCGCGACACGGAAGATGCACAGACTTATACTTTTGGAAAAACAGGCGGAATAAACGTGATTGATTTGGCCAACCTCTATTCGTGCTCCTTTATTGCAACCCAAGATTTGGGAAAAACCTTCCCCGATGGCACATTTGAGGTTTTGGGCCGTTTCGATTTTAGCGATATTCGCGGTTGTAATTTGATGGTTTTATAGGGAAATGTTTAACATAATAAGTTGAAAGTCAACGTAAGTTATGAAGAAATCGTTCGACCAACCTATCGTGAAGAAGTGATGATTTTTCATAATTTGGTTGGTTAGTTAATCGAAAAATCCCCGTGCAAGTTTTGCCGGGGATTTTTTTATCATTTCTTTCTTAGTCTTTTAGGATGTTGATAGCTATCAAATATTTGAAGAATCCGAATCTCAGTGTCTGATTGAATTTTATAGATAATTTTAAAATGGCGAACTACCATCCTCCGAAATGGTTCTCCAAGAAATTCATCAACTTGATATTGTTCTACAAAATTTATATTTTTTGACGTCTCAATAATATCCGTTCGAACATTGGTGGCACTTTCAATAGATTTTGTTTTTCCCTTTATGCGTTCAAAAATATTTTTTAAGTCGCCTTTTGCCTGACGCGACCAATTCACCTCTATTTTTTTATCCGGCAACATATTACCAGTTCCTGACTTCCTTTTCCAAATCAGCTACCGATGTAAAATCTCCAGCATCCATTGAAGTATCTGCCGCTTTAACGCTCTTAATATATTCTTCCTTTGACATAGGTTTTCCTTCAGCGGAATAAGCAACGATATTCTTGGCTATATAATTCTCAATTACTTCATTCACAATGCGCAAAGTATCATCATCGGCTTCGTTTAAATAAGCAATCACTTTTTCTCTCAATAGTTTAGTTTTCATAACAAATGATATTTACATCCTAAAGATAAGCAATTATAGCACTTTAATAATAAAATAATTCTTCTTCCCGCGCTGCAACAACACAAATTTTCCATTGATCAAATCACTTTCAGAAACGGTAAAACCCTCAGCAACTTTTTCTTTGTTCACTGAAATTGAATTCTCTTTTAATGCTCGTCGCGCTTCGCCGTTAGATTTTAAAAATCTAGTCTTTTCGGCCAATGCGGCTATAATATCAATTCCATTTTTTATTTCTTTTTTTGAAATTTCCGCTTGTGGCACCCCGTCAAAAACATCGAGAAAGGTTTTTTCGTCCAGTGTTTTCAAATCTTCGGAAGTGGAATTGCCAAACAAAATTTCAGAAGCTTTTATGGCTTTTTCATATTCTTCGGCACTGTGAACGGTTGTGGTAACTTCCTGCGCCAAACGTTTTTGAAGCAACCTTAAATGCGGTGCTTCTTTGTGCTCTGCAACCAAATTTTCAATAGTTTCTTTATTCAAAAAAGTGAAAATCCTAATGTATTTTTCGGCATCGGCATCGCTGGTGTTCAGCCAGTATTGATAAAATTTGTAGGGAGAAGTCCTGTTCGCATCAAGCCATACATTGCCACCTTCGCTTTTACCAAATTTGCTGCCGTCGCTTTTTGTAATCAGCGGACAGGTCAACGCATATCCTTTTCCGCCGGCAATTCTTCGTATTAGTTCGGTTCCCGTGGTAATGTTCCCCCATTGGTCGCTACCGCCCATTTGCAACGTGCAATTAAAATTTCGGTATAAATGAAGAAAATCGTAGCCTTGGATCAATTGGTAGGTAAACTCGGTAAATGAAAGTCCGTCTGCACTTTCGCCGCTCAGCCGGGTTTTCACGGAATCCTTCGCCATCATATAATTTACAGTGATGTGCTTGCCCACGCTCCGTATAAAATCGAGGAATGAAAACTCCTTCATCCAGTCGTAATTGTTGACCATTACCGCTTGGTTTTTCGCGCCCGAGGAAAAATCCAAAAACTGTGAAAGTTGGTTTTTCACACATTCCTGATTGTGGCGCAGCGCAACTTCGTCCAGCAAATTCCGTTCGGTACTTTTCCCCGAAGGGTCGCCAATCATTCCCGTTGCACCTCCCACCAAAGCAACCGGTTTATGTCCACAGCGCTGATAGAAAGACAAAAGCATAATGGGTACCAAATTGCCAATGTGCAACGAATCTGCCGTGGGGTCAAAGCCCACATAAGCAGTGCGCATGGTTTCCATAAGATGTGCTTCGGTTTCGGGCATCACATCGTGAATCATGCCACGCCATTGTAGTTCTTCAACGAAATTATTGAGCTTCATTCTTTATAAAATTTTACTCCGCTGCGAAGGCTTTGGAGCTTGAGGATGCAAAGATAGGGTTCTCAATCAAAGATTCAAGGTTCAAAATTCAAAATTCAAAATCGCAGTAACAGATTCAAAATAATGGATTTTTATTTCCATTTGGGTTTCGATTTTAATTTCGATTTCAAAAAGACTATTTTCGCATTGTGATATTAGTAACTGGCGGCACGGGTTTGGTGGGTTCCCACCTTTTGTTTTTTCTTCTGAAGAACAGCGAAAAGGTGCGAGCAATCCACAGAAAGAACAGCGACCTACATTCCGTGAAAAAAGTTTTTGCGCTTTACACTTCTGAAGTGGATTCCTTTTTCAACAAAATTGAATGGATGGAAGCCAACATCACGGATATTCCAGCATTGACCGTGGCTTTTGAAAACATCAGCAAAGTTTATCATTGCGCTGCATTTATAACTTTTGTCCCTTCAAAATATAAGGTACTCAAAAAAGCCAATGAGGAAGGCACCGCCAATATTGTAAATCTTTGCCTATCAAAAAATGTTGAAAAGTTATGCTACGTAAGTTCCGTGGCAACTTTGGGAAAGAATCTAAATGACCAAATAACTGAGGAAACCCCGTGGAACCCGGACGAAAAAAACAGCGTGTACGCCATCACGAAATACGGTGCCGAAATGGAGATTTGGCGCGGCACGCAGGAAGGTTTGAACGCGGTAATCGTGAATCCCGGTGTAATCTTGGGCACTTCGCCCGACGGTGGCGGGAGCGGTGTGATTATTAACTTGGTTGCCAGCGGCATCCCTTTTTATCCTTCAGGGGTAATGGGAATCGTTGATGTTCAAGACGTAGTGAAAGCGATGATATTGCTGATGGATTCCGAAACAAAAAACGAACAATTTATTTTAGTTGGGGAAAACGTGACTTACAAAGAGTTGCTTTCCATAATGGCTCCCCTGTTCGGAAAAAAACCACCTACCAAAAAGATTTCAAAAAGAATTATGCTTTTTTTAAGTGGAATGGATTGGCTATCGAACAAGCTTTTCAACACTAAACGAAGACTGATAAAAGCTAACGTTCGGTCTATGTTTACAACATCGCTTTACGATGGGTCAAAAATAGAAAACGAGCTGGGATTTCATTATACACCAATACAAGAAACATTGCAAAGAGTGGCGAATGAAAGCGGGAAAGCATCAAATTAAACTATCCTTTTTTGGGGCTGGGTTTTCGGTTTTTCCCTTTAATTTTTGGAGGATACTATCTTTTCGTGCACGATCAATATCTTCAATACTGTCCATTTTTTGAGAAATTGAGTTAAGGCGTTCTTCCACTTTTTGAACAATTTCCATATAAACATTTACATCGGCAGCGTAAAAAGCGTTGCTCTTCGCAAACTGCAAACTGTCTATCCCAAAATTTTTATAAATCAACGAATCCAATTTTATCCCCTTGGTAATGATGGATTTGTTGTCCACACTTCGGGCGGCGTTGCCCAAATAAGTTTCCGTAAGAATCTCCACCATTTTATCTTTGGCAATAAGGTTTTTGGGCTTTTCAGGATAATTTACATCCTGACAGCCAATGAAAATTAATACGAATATTATAAAAATTAATGAGTGCTTCATTATCTATTAAAGGTAAGCCTTTCCGAGTTGCTCTTGGTGGAGAATTTTGCGTTTTCGTAAACCACTACACCATTGACCAAAGTATGCGTGACCCGCGATTTAAAAATGGTTCCCTCAAAAGGCGACCATCCACATTTGTAGAGCAGGTTTTCTTTTTTTATGTTCCACGGCGAATTCAAATCTACCAAAACCAAATCTGCTTTGTAGCCTTTGCGAATGTATCCACGCTCTTTTATTTGAAACAAAATGGCAGGATTGTGCGCCGTTTTTTCCACAATTTTTTCCAAGGAAATTTTTCCTTTGTGATACATTTCCAAAAGTGCCACCAAAGCATGTTGCACTAACGGCCCGCCGGAAGGAGCGTTCAAATATTTATTGTTTTTCTCTTCCAAAGTATGCGGTGCGTGGTCTGTGGCAATTACATCAATTCGGTCATCGAGTAAAGCTTTCCACAGGCCGTCTCTGTCTTTTTCAGTTTTTATGGCCGGGTTCCATTTTATTTTAGTGCCTTTGGTTTTGTAATCGGCATCGGTAAACCACAAATGGTGAATACAAACCTCAGCGGTAATTTTCTTTTCTGAAAGTGATTTTTTATTGCTGAAAAGATGCGTCTCCTTTTCCGTTGAAAGATGAAAAACGTGAAGTCGGGCACCTGTTTTTTCGGCAAGTTTTATGGCCTTTGAAGAAGAAATATAGCAAGCCTCCTCACTTCTTATTTTTGGGTGAAGCTCAATGGGAATGTCTTCGCCATATTCCGCTTTAAATTTTTCGAGATTTTGTTTTATGGTTGTTTCGTCTTCGCAATGCGCCGAAATAAGCAGCTTGGTTTTGCTGAAAATTTCCTCTAAAATTTTTGGGTCGTCCACCAACATATTTCCTGTTGATGAACCCAAGAACAATTTTAAGCCAGCAACTTTCTGGGGATCCACTTTCAGTATTTCTTCCAAATTATCGTTGGTTCCGCCAAACATAAAGGAATAATTGGCCCACGAGGTTTTTGAAGCAATGTCAAATTTTTCTTCCAGCAGTTCAATGGTTGTAGCCTGTGGCACGGTGTTCGGCATTTCAATGAAGGAAGTGATGCCGCCCGCCACCGCAGCTTTCGATTCGGTTTCAATGGTGCCTTTGTAGGTCAGTCCCGGCTCGCGGAAATGAACTTGGTCATCAATCATTCCGGGCAAAAGATAGCTTCCGTCGGCGTCAATCACTTTCGTTTCAGCAGATTTCATGCTGATAGATTCAGCAATTTCCGCAATGCGGCCGTCCTGAACAAGAACATCGCCTTTCACGATTTCCCCTTCATTTACAATATACGCGTTCTTAATTAAAACTGACTTCATTGAATCTTTTTCTGTTAAATACACTTTTAAATTTCATTGCAATCACGCCAAAAATAGCTTCGGAAATAATACCAGAACTCATCTTGGATTCCCCTTTGGTGCGGTCCGTAAAAATTACGGGCACTTCCTTTATCTTGAAGTTACTGCTATACGCCTTAAATTTCATTTCAATCTGAAAAGCGTAGCCCACAAAACGGATGTTGTCTAGGTTTATTTTCTGCAGTACTTTTCTTTTATAACAAATAAATCCGGCGGTGGTGTCATAAATATCCATCCCCATCACAAACCGAACATATTTTGAGGCCAGCCAAGACAGTAAAACACGACTCATTGGCCAGTTTACTACATTCACTCCTTTCACATAACGCGAACCAATGGCTACGTCGTTCCCCTCCTTATGGCAAGCATTGAATAACCGAATCAAATCGTTTGGGTTGTGCGAAAAATCGGCATCCATTTCAAAAATATAGTCGTAGCCGTTTTCCAATGCCCATTTAAAACCCGCAATGTAAGCCGAACCCAAGCCCGTCTTTACAGGTCGTTTGAGCATAAATAATTTATCGGGATAGATTTTGAAATTTGCCTCGACCTCTGCTGCGGTCCCATCGGGAGAATTGTCGTCCACCACCAAAATGTGAAAATCGCGCTGCAACGAAAAAACAGTGCGCAGCAGCCGCGTTATATTTTCAATTTCGTTATAAGTTGGCACCACCACTACCGCCTTGGACATACTGCAATTTTAGCGCAAATGTACCTTTTTTTGAATAAACAAATGTGAAGTAAAATCTAATTAATGCCCCAAAGTGGAAATAAATTTTGCTGTACCTTTACCTAAAATTTAAAGGTGGATTTCAGCGAAAGAGTTATAGTTTCAACCGACTGGGTTACCTATTTGCTAGTGGCCTGTTTCGTGCTTTTTGCGCTTTCAAAATATTTTTACCCCAAAAGATTTCACGAATTTTCAATGCTCCCACTTTCTAATCAGTACTTTTTTGTTCACGGCAAAGATGATGAACTGAACCATCCTTTCAACATAATGCTTTTTGTAGTGCAGATAATATGTGTTTCCATTTTTGTCTTTTTGCTTTTCAAGGTTTTCAATCCTTCCGAAGTTCAAAAAAATGAATGGCTCTTTCTTCAAATTTGCACGGCTTACAGTGTTTTTGTGCTCATAAAATTTTCTTTTGAAAAGATTGTCGGCAGTATTTTTTCCCTGGACGTACTCATCAACAATTATTTGTACCAAAAGCTGAGTTACAGAAACTTTTTGGGTATTCTCCTTTTTTTTGCCAATCTTTTCTTCCTTTATATCTTTCCGCCAAGCACTTCGGCATTGCTTATTTTTAGTAGTGTTGTTTTAAGCTTGAACGCTATTGCGCTGCTTTACAGTTATAGGAAAAACGGAAAGACAATATTGGGCAATTTCTTCTATTTTATTTTGTATCTTTGCGCACTTGAAATCGCACCTTATATTATCCTCTATAAAACGTTTTTTAAGGGGATATTATTCTAAAAAAATCAAGTAACCTATGAAAGTGAAAACTATTTTGGTTTCTCAGCCCGAGCCTAAAATTGAAAATTCGCCCTATTTCGACTTGATCGAAAAACAAAAGGTAAAAATAGATTTCCGTCCTTTCATCCATGTTGAAGGCGTATCAGGCAAAGATGTGCGTACCCAAAAGGTTGATCTTACAAAATTTACTGCCATTATCCTTACCAGCCGAAACTCAGTGGACCATTATTTCAGGATTGCCGAGGAACTTCGCTTTAAGGTGCCGGACACGATGAAATATTTTTGCTTGAGCGAAGCAGTTGCTTACTACCTTCAAAAATATGTGGTTTACAGGAAAAGAAAGATTTATGTGGGCAAAAGAACCTTTCCTGAACTTGCACCCCTTATAAAAAAATACAAAAACGAAAAATTCCTCCTCCCAACTTCAGATAAATTGAAACCGGACGTTCCCGCAGTTTTGAACGAGCTGAAAGTAGATTGGAAAGAAGCCACTTTTTACAAAACAGTAATCAGCGATCTTTCGGACCTTCGTGATGTTTATTATGATATTTTGGTTTTTTTCAGCCCCAGCGGGATTGAGTCCTTATTTGAAAACTTTCCAGATTTCAAACAGAACGACACCCGAATCGCAGTATTTGGGAATACCACTGTAAAGGCAGCGACTGAGCAAGGCTTACGGGTGGATATTCAGGCTCCAACCCCCGAAACTCCCTCTATGACGATGGCTTTGGAGAAATACATCAAAGAGGCAAACAACAAAAAATAAGCTCGATTAATTGCAAATAAAAAAGGCTTGCCAACGTGGCAAGCCTTTTTGTTTATAACATATACTGAAATTATTCTGAAGCGGGTGCTCCAGAAAGAATCTCTTCATTTGCGTAAGATTCAAATTTTGCAAAGTTCTCTTTAAACGAATTTGAAAGTTCCTTGGCCTGAATATCGTAGGCTTTTTTGTTCTTCCAGGTTTCCTTAGGGTTCAATATTTCTGAAGGAACGTTGGGACAGGAGGTTGGCATCATCAAATTGAAAATAGGGTGTCTTTCAAATTCCACATCTTTCAACTTTCCTTCCAGTGCTGCGGCAATCATTGCGCGGGTGTATTTCAACTTCATTCGGTTTCCCACTCCATAAGGGCCACCTGTCCATCCAGTATTTATCAACCAAACATTTACCTTGGCATCTTTCATCTTTTTGCTCAACATTTCAGCATATTTTGTGGGGTGGAGCGGCATAAATGGAGCTCCAAAGCAAGCTGAAAAATTCGGGGTTGGCTCGTTTATTCCTTCTTCGGTACCTGCGACTTTCGCTGTATAGCCACTGATGAAATGATATGCAGCCTGCCCCGGTGTCAATTTGGAAATAGGAGGCAAAACACCAAAAGCATCGGCAGTTAAAAAGAAAATATTTTTTGGATTGTTGCCAATTGATGGCACTTGAATATTTTTAATATGGTAAATTGGGTAACTTACACGCGTGTTTTGGGTTATGGAAGTATCTGCAAAATCTACTTCGCCATTATTGTCCATAACAACGTTTTCCAGAATAGCCCCTGGTTTTATAGCGTTGAAAATATCCGGCTCATTTTCTGCGGAAAGGTTGATAACCTTTGCGTAGCAACCACCCTCAAAATTGAAAATATTATTGTTCGGGGCCCAACCGTGTTCATCATCGCCTATCAAATTTCGTTCTGGGTCTGCTGAAAGTGTTGTTTTACCCGTTCCTGAAAGCCCAAAGAAAATCGCTGTTTCTCCATTATCGCCAACGTTTGCGGAGCAGTGCATTGGCAGGGTGTTTTTGTCTACTGGCATTATAAAATTAAGCGCAGAGAAAATCCCTTTTTTAATTTCGCCCGTGTAGCCTGTACCGCCAATCAGCGCAATTCTTTTTGTGAAGTTAAGAATTGCGAAATTGTGCTGGCGCGTTCCGTCAACTTCTGGATTCGCCCTAAACTCAGGCACGCTTATAAGGAGCCAATCGGGTTCGAAATTTTTCAATTCACTCTCTGTGGGCCTCAAAAACATATTGAGGGCAAACAAATTGGACCACGGGTTTTCGGTAATAACACGAATATTCAATTTATAAGTTTCATCGGCGCAGGCATAGCTGTCGCGCACATAAATTTCCTTTTCGGAAAGATACCCCGCAACTTTGTTGTAAAGTGCATCAAACATGTCTGGCGGAAAGGGAATATTTATATTTCCCCACCACACCGTATCGCGCGTAATATCGTCCTTTACTATAAACCTATCTTTGGGCGATCTGCCTGTAAATTCTCCCGTATCAACAGCGAGGGCGCCACTTGCGGCTTCCTTACCCTGTCCTTTCTGAAGTGTTTCGTCGTGAAGTTCTTTAGAAGAAAGTTGATATTTAACTTTTGCATTTTTGATTCCGTATTTTTCAACAGAAATCGTTTTCGTAGCTTGGTTTTTATCGACCATACCTTTTTAAATTTTGTAGAGTACAAAAGTAGCAAATCTTAGAGAGATTGAAGAAAATATAAAAAACATTTATCGCTTCTTTAACGAAAGCATTTTATATGCAAACCAAAACCAACCAATAATAAACAACAAACCGCCTATAGGAGTTATAAAACCAATCTTGGCGGAATTAAATGGCAAAATTTCGTTGAGCGAAAGCAGATAAATGGATCCCGAGAAAAAAAGTATTCCTATAATGAAAAGCCAAAAGACGGTTTTTTTAATTTTTATTGGAATGGAAGGTGCCAGTCCCAACACCAAAATAGCGAGGCAATGGTACATTTGGTAGCGAACGCCAGTTTCAAAAGTATTCAAAGCCGAAGCATCCACTATTTGCTTTAATCCGTGTGCCCCGAAGGCGCCGATGGCTATTGTAATTGCCGCCAAAAAAGAAGCGGTTGCCACCATATTTTTATCAAAAACAGTCATTTTTAAAATTTGGAATTAGTAATTTCGTCCTTTACAAAATCTATCTCCAAAGTTAACAAAAAACTCCCGGAATGAGAAACATATTAATTATAGGGGCAGGAAGATCTGCCACAAGTTTAATCCGCTATTTACTGGATAAAAGCGAAAAAGAAAACCTGTTTATAACCATTGGGGATATTTCCATTCAGTCTGCGCAAAAATTTACTACGGGTAACCCGAATGCCCGCGGTATTATGCTCGACGTCTTTAACGATGTGCAACGAAAAGAGGCTGTTAAAAACAGCGATTTGGTGATTTCTATGCTACCAGCGCGTTATCATATTGAAGTAGCACGAGACTGTATCGAATTTGGAAAACACATGGTTACGGCATCATACATCAGCAAAGAAATGCAAGCGCTGAACCACAAAGCCGAATCTAAGGGATTGATTTTTATGAATGAAATAGGCCTCGATCCGGGAGTGGACCACATGAGCGCGATGCAAATTATAGACAGAATTCGCGCCAAAGGTGGAAAAATGCTTCTTTTTGAATCTTTCTGCGGAGGTTTGATTGCCCCAGAAAGCGATAATAATCTTTGGAATTATAAATTTACATGGAATCCAAGAAACGTAGTTTTGGCAGGACAAGGTGGCGCTGCGGAATTTATTCAGGAAGGAAAATTCAAGTACATTCCGTACCACCGTCTTTTCCGAAGAACAGAATTCATCAATATTGAAGGTTATGGGAAATTTGAAGTATTAGCCAATAGAAACTCCCTACAATACCAATCTGTTTACGGACTTGAGAATATCCTTACACTATATCGTGGAACCATAAGAAGAGTTGGTTTTAGCAAAGCTTGGAATATGTTTGTTCAACTTGGAATGACCGATGACACCTACACAATCCCAGATTCTGAAAACTTGACCTATCGTGAATTTGTAAACTTGTTTTTGGCCTATTCCCCAACAGATACCGTCGAGCTGAAACTTCGTTATGCCCTGGGAATCGATCAAGACGATTTGATGTGGGAAAAGCTTGAGGAATTGGATGTTTTTAATAAGAAAAAAACCATTGGCATCAAGAATGCAACTCCGGCTATGGCACTTCAAAAAATACTGGAAGACAAATGGACACTCGCCCCACAGGATAAAGATATGATAGTGATGTACCATAAATTTGGGTACGAAATTGACGGGAAACAGTATCAAATTGACAGTCATATGACCCTAATTGGTGAAGATCAAACCCACACCGCAATGGCAAAAACCGTTGGACTTCCCGTGGCCATTGCCGCTTTGAAAATTTTAAACGAAGAAATAACCACGCCCGGAGTCCAACTTCCAATCGCCAAAGAAGTTTACGAACCCATCTTAAAGGAACTGAAAGAAAACGGAATTATTTTTCACGAAGAGGAAGTGAAATATTTGGGATATAATCCGGATAATGTGCATTAAATAAAGTGTTCAGTGTTCAGTGTTCAGTGAAAATTGACAATAAAAACAAAACCCGCAAAAAAAATTGCGGGTTTTGTTTTTATTCGAAAAATCGTAAATCAGCAATCCTTCTATCTTCTTCCCATGAAAATGGAGATGAAATACAGCAAGGTGGCCAATGACCCAATTGCTGCAACTACATAGGTTCTGGCTGCCCACTTTAGGGCGTCTTTTGCGCCGTCGTGTTCCTGTGGAGTAACCATTTTGCTGCTTTCCAGCCAAGCCAACGCTCTGTTGCTAGCGTCGTATTCAACCGGTAACGTAATAAAAGCAAAAACAGTTGTCGCTGCAAAAAGTAGAATTCCTATGAAAAATACAGTATTCCCCAAAACTCCCATGAAATTCATGGCAGTCATTATTAAACCAGCCATAATCACAAAGTTGGACAACTTGCTGGCCACTCCCACAGCCGGAACGATAGCCGAACGCATTTTCAACCAACTGTAAGCTGTGGCGTGTTGCACGGCGTGACCACATTCGTGGGCTGCGACCGCGGCTGCGGCTGCGTTACGTTGCATATATACGCCTTCGCTTAAGTTTACTGTTTTGTTTGCTGGGTTGTAATGATCCGTCAACTGACCTGCAACTGAAATTACTTTCACATCGGCAATTCCATTGTCGGAGAGCATTTTTTCGGCAATTTCCTTCCCGCTCATTCCATTTTGAAGATGGACTTGGCTGTATTCTTTAAATTTGCTTTTCAGTTTGTTGCTTACTAACCAACTTACCAAAAAAATGAGACCTGCAATTATATAGTATCCAAACATAGTTTTTATTGTTTATAGTTTGTTATTTTTCTCCGTGTCCTCCGTGCCTCTGTGGTGGATTAAGTTTACCACAGAGGCACGGAGAACACAGAGGTTTTTCAATTACAATACAGCAAATAGTGTGCAAATTTTTAGCCTACAATATTCACGATTTTTCCGGGTACGATAATTACCTTTTTCGGCGTTCTCCCCTCTAAATACTGGGCTGTTTTCTCGTGTGCCATTACGGCAGATTCTATTTCTTCTTTGCTTAAATCCAATGGTAATTCCATCGTGAAACGCATTTTTCCGTTGAAGGAAATTGGATATTCCTTGCTGCTTTCCACCAAAAATTTCTGTTCAAATTTTGGGAAAGGTGCTGTGGAAATACTTTCCGAATGCCCCAATTTCTGCCAAAGTTCTTCCGAAATGTGCGGCGCATATGGCGAAATGAGAATTGCCAACGGCTCCAACACTTCCCGCGAATTACAGTTTTGTGCCGAAAGCTCGTTCACCGCAATCATAAAAGACGAAACCGAAGTATTGAAACTGAAATTCTCAATGTCTTCCTGCGTTTTTTTGATGGTTTTGTGTAATGTCTTCAGTCCCCCCTGCCCCCCAGAGGGGGGATTTTCGTCAACAAAAAAAGTTTCATCTGGACCGGAATGATACAATTTCCAAAGTTTTTTTAGGAAACCGTGCACGCCAGTAATTCCAGCAGTGTTCCACGGTTTTGCCTGCTCCAGCGGCCCGAGAAACATTTCGTACATTCTTAAAGTATCGGCGCCGTATTGCTCACAAATATCATCTGGGTTTACCACGTTGTATTTGCTTTTGGACATTTTTTCTACTTCGCGGGAAACAAAAAATTTATTACCATTTTCATAATAATAAAGAGCCAATTTATTTGCATTTCGCCACTCCAAAAATTTGTCAATATTTAACTTATCGACACCGTCAATCATATTAACATCAACAGGAATGGAAATATATTTAAATAACAAATGACCCTTTAAAACACTAATAATTTCAGATTTTGCTTCACCTTTTAATCTATTAGCAATTGGATTATTCTCTCCAAAAATATTAGTGAAACTTTCAGGAATATCATTAAGAATTTGGTCTATAATATTTTTCTCGATATTTTCATCTTTAAACCAATCTGTTGTTTCAGGCAGTAAATTTTTCGAATAGAAGCTCAACTTTACTTTTATAGGATGAATTTTCGTTACATTATTTTCATTATAGGGAAGTCCCACAAGCAAGGTTTTAATTTTCGCACTCTCCCCCAAAATCATCCCCTGATTTATCAGCTTTTTAAAAGGTTCTTCCACATTTACAAAACCGCGGTCGTGCATAAATTTTACCCAAAAACGGCTGTACAATAAATGGCCGGTTGCGTGCTCGCTGCCGCCAATGTATAAATCCACGTTTTTCCAATAGTTCAACGCTTCTTTTGAGGCGAAAACTTCATCGCGCTTTTCATCTTCCATATATCGGAAAAAGTACCAACTACTTCCCGCCCAACCCGGCATAGTATTCAATTCCAAAGGAAAAATATCCTCCCCCGACCCCTCCAAAGGAGGGGAGACGACCTCCTTATTTTTTTCGTTCCAATACCATTTTTCAGCGCGGCCCAAAGGCGGTTCGCCTTCTTCCGTTGGCAAATATTTTTCAACATCCGGAAGGCGCAATGGCAAACATTCGGTCGGGATAATTTGCGGCATTCCGTCTTTGTAATAAATCGGGAACGGCTCGCCCCAATACCGCTGCCGACTAAATACGGCATCGCGCAATCGGTAATTTATTTTCCCTTCGCCAACGCCTTTTTCCTCCAAAGCGGTAATTATTTTTTCGGTGGCTTCGGAATAGTTTAAATCATTTAAAAAGTCGCTGTTGGTAATAATTGTATTTTCTTTATCGGAATAAGCTTCCTCAGAAATATCTGCATCCTTAAATATATTCGGGATGGGAAGATTGAAATGTTTTGCAAAATCATAATCGCGCTGGTCGCCACAGGGAACGCTCATTACAGCACCGGTTCCGTAGCCAGCCAAAACGTAATCGCCAATCCAAATTGGAATTTGTTTTCCGCTGAAAGGATGCTCGGCATACGCGCCCGTGAAAACTCCGGTAATGGTTTTCACATCGGCCATTCGTTCGCGCTCGCTTCTTTTTGCGGTTGCTTCAATATAATTTTCAACGGCTTCTTTTTGCTCAGCAGTTGTGATTTTTGAAACCAAATCGTGCTCCGGCGCCAAAACCATAAAACTTACACCAAAAATAGTGTCGGGCCGAGTTGTAAATACAGGAATCGTCCCCCTTGCCCCCAAAGGGGGAATATCACTCTGCTCTATACTTTTTGAAATTGTATCTAAGACATTATCCAAGTTTCCAATCACTTCTTCATTGGTAAATCGAATAACCTTATATCCAAGTTCATTTAAAATTGAAGTTCTTTTTTCATCTTCTTCCTTTTGATTTCCGTGAATTTTTCCGTCAACTTCAATTACAAATTTATTTGAGAGACAAACAAAATCAGCTATAAAATCATCTATTAAATGTTGCCTTCTAAATTTGCAACCTAATTTTTTGGACTTCAAATATTCCCAAAGTATGGCTTCTGCATCAGTTGAATTATTCCTCATATCCTTTGCTCTTTCCAACAATACACGTGAATTATTGCCTCCGGTCATATATCCCGGCCGAGTTCCTTCCCCTTTGGGGAAGGTTAGGATGGGGAAATTTACCGTTGCTCCCTTACTTCTTCCAATCCAGTTAGTCTGCGAATCCTTCAACGATTGCGGCCAATCCAATTCGTTCAAGCCGTCCAATAAACGTTGGGCGTAAGCCGTGATTCGCATACTCCACTGTTTCATCTTTTTGCGGATTACGGGATAACCGCCGCGTTCGGAAACGCCGTTTATTATTTCGTCATTTGCCAAAACGGTACCCAATTGCGGGCACCAGTTTACTTCTGTTTCGGCCAAATATGTCAGTCTATATTTTAAAAGGATTTCCTGCTTTTTAATTTCTGAAAAATCAAGCCATTCAAAAGCCGTGAAATGTGTAATTCCTTCATCGCACACTGCGTTTAGGTGGATATTTCCTTCCGAAGAAAAAATTCCGCGAAGCTCTTCAATTGAACGGGCTTTGTTCAAATTTGCATCATACCAACTTTCAAAAAGCTGGATGAAAATCCACTGTGTCCATTTATAATATTCGGGGTTTGAAGTGCGCACTTCGCGACTCCAATCGAATGAAAAACCTATTCTATCCAATTGTTTGCGATAACCCTCAATTTCATTTCCATTCTTATCAACACCACCTTCAATATTCACTTTCGTGGTTTCAGCCGGATGTTGCCCCGTTTGGATTGCATATTGTTCAGCAGGCAAACCAAAAGAATCGTAGCCCATTGGATGCAAAACATTAAAACCTTGGTGTCGTTTGTAGCGCGCGTAAATATCACTGGCAATGTAGCCGAGCGGATGCCCAACGTGCAAGCCCGCACCGGACGGATAGGGAAACATATCCAAAACGTAATATTTTGGTTTTTCACTCTTTCCTTTAACTTCGCTCAGGACAGGGTTTTCGGCCTTAAAAGTTTGGTTTTCGGCCCAATATTTCTGCCATTTGGCTTCAATATCGTTAAAATGATATTTGCTCATTATAATTATTTCAGGTAAAAAAAGAACTCCTACGCTGAAGCTTCGGAGATTGCGGACAAATTTACTGCTATTGTACGAAATGCCATTAACATTTTTAGAAAGTATGCTAAATTACAAATCGGGCATTCCGTCTTTCCTTTTAAAAAAAATAACGAATAAAGACGAAAGTCAAAACTTTAAACGTTGTTTAGTGCAAGATGCAAAATTACTTGTATTTTTACCACAAAATTCTCCAATTCCTATGAGTTCTTCTTTTGAAAAATACCAAAAACGCAGGTTGATTTCTTCCTATTTTTCAGTGGTTATCAGTATTTCGCTGGTGCTTTTTCTGTTGGGATTGTTGGGATTACTGGTTTTGAATTCAAAAAAAGTGGCGGATTATTTTAAAGAACAAATTGCCATAACCGTTTTTCTGAAAGACAGCGCAAAAGAGGTGGAAATCACACAGCTTAAGCAGAGCCTAGCTTTGGCCGAATACACAAAATCCGCAACCTTCGTCTCAAAAGAAGATGCCGCCAAGGAACACCAAGAAACCTTAGGCGAAAATTTTATAGAATATCTGGGTGAAAACCCTCTACAGAACAGCATTGACGTTTATATTTTGGCAGATTACGTGACGCCGCAAAAAATGGAGGAAATTACCAACGAGCTGAAAGGCAAGAATTTTGTGGACGACGTGATTTATGACAAGCCTCTAATTGTGCAACTTACCGAAAACGTAAAACGCATCAGTTTTTGGGTTTTGGTAATCAGCGGAATTTTCACATTTATTGCGGTATTGCTTATAAACAGTAGCATTCGGCTTTCCATTTACGCAAAGCGGTTTACTATAAAAACGATGCAAATGGTAGGTGCGACCAAAAAATTTATTCGGCAGCCTTTTGTTTGGAAAAGCGTCCGTTTTGGAATAATCGGTGCCATTGTGGCGATGATTGGGATGGGATTGGTGCTTTATTACCTCAACCAAAGTTTTCCGCAGTTGCAACTGTTGGGCGACCCCGTTTTACTTGCTATTCTTTTTGTTTTTATACTTTTAATGGGCATACTCATAACTTGGATAAGTACTTTTATAGCCACGCAACGCTTTTTGAATTTGCGTACGGACGATTTGTACTATTAAGCCCCTAGCCCCGCCGCGGCGGGGGAATTGGCGCATTCAAAAAATGAAAAACACAACTTGGAACTTTTGAACTAGAAACCTGAAACCTTTAAAAAAATGGGAAAGAAAAAACGAAAAGAGGAAAGAAAACAGGAATTTGTTTTCCATCGAAAAAACTACAAGTTTATGCTCATCGGCATTGCGTTTATCGCCCTTGGCTTCATTTTGATGACCGGTGGCGGAAGCGATGACCCCAACGTTTTCAACCCAGAGATATACAATTGGCGCCGCATTCGTTTGGCCCCAGCACTGGTTTTACTTGGTTTCGCCATTGAAGTGTATGCCATTTTGTTGAAACCCGATAGCAAAAAAGAAAATTAGTGGATACGTTACAAGCCATCGTTCTTGCCATTATTGAAGGTTTAACTGAATTTTTGCCCGTTTCTTCCACGGGGCATATGATTATCGCTTCTTCCTTTTTTGGGATTGCGCACGATGATTTTACCAAACTTTTTACCATCGTTATCCAGCTCGGAACTATTATGAGCGTTGTGGTTTTGTACTTTAAACGCTTCTTCCAAAGCATGGATTTTTATTATAAACTTTTTGTTGCCTTTCTTCCCGCTGTGTTTTTAGGATTAATGTTGAGTGATTTTATTGATAGCCTTTTGGAAAACCCAATTACCGTTGCGGTTTCATTGATTATTGGTGGATTTATTCTTTTGAAAGTAGACGATTGGTTTGGCGATGGCGAACAAACCGAAATCTCCTATTTAACTGCTCTCAAAATTGGTTTTTTTCAATGTTTGGCAATGATTCCGGGCGTTTCAAGAAGTGGAGCGAGCATAGTGGGCGGGATGAGCCAAAAACTATCGCGTACCGTGGCTGCGGAATTTTCATTCTTTTTGGCAATTCCAACGATGCTCGGGGCAACAGTGAAAAAAAGTTACGACTATTACGAAGCGGGTTTCCAACTTTCTTCGGAACAAGCAAATATGTTGATTATTGGAAATGTTGTCGGTTTTGTGGTTGCTTTGATTGCCATAAAATCTTTTATTACTTATTTGAGCAAACACGGTTTCAAAATATTCGGTTATTATAGGATTATCGCCGGAATCGCTGTTTTGTTGATCCACTTTTTTGTTCAAGAACTTACCGTTATTTAATGACTGCAGAAGATTACAAAGAGGGCCAGGTTATTTTAATAGACAAACCGTTGGAATGGACTTCCTTCCAAGCGGTAAATAAAGTGCGGTGGTTGATCCGAAAATCCTTCGGAATAAAAAAAATAAAAGTGGGTCACGCGGGAACACTTGATCCATTGGCAACGGGGCTTTTGATAATTTGCACTGGAAAGCTCACAAAACAAATAGACACCTATCAAGCGCAGGAAAAGGAATATACTGGCACTTTCACTTTGGGCGCAACCACGCCAAGCTACGATCTTGAAACCGAAATTGATCGCACTTTTGATATTTCAGGAATAACTTCTGAAAAAATAAAACAAACCACAAAGCAGTTTTTAGGTGAAATACGGCAACAACCGCCCGTTTTTTCGGCATTGAAAAAAGATGGAATACGCCTTTATGAATATGCAAGAAGCGGGGAAGATGTGGAAATTCCCTACAGAAACGTTACTATTTCAGAATTTGAAATAATGAAGATTGAGCTTCCAAAAATAGATTTTCGAGTGGTTTGCAGCAAAGGCACCTATATCCGTTCGTTGGCGAACGATTTCGGAAAAGTTTTAGAAAATGGCGCCCATCTTTCTGCTTTGAGAAGAACTAAGATTGGAGAATTTTCCGTAGAAAATGCTGTTGGAATTGAGCAGTTTGAAGCTTCCCTACCAAGTTAAAATATAGCTAATACGGCTTTAATTTTCAAAAGGTTTATGGAATTTTGCAAAAATTTTCAGTACTTGCAATAATGAATTTTAATTATTCATATCGGGCTTTTCTTATAACCTCACTTCTCACGGGCTGTTTGGTGCTACTTCTTTACAGCATAAAACTCTCCAAAAATCAGGTAGAAAACAATGAAAAAAGCTATGATGTAGTTATGGCTCCTGAAGATTTATTGCCCGAAGATATTGCCATTGCGGAGCTTACGCCCTTAAAAGTAAAGGTAGAAACCAACCGAGCGTACAACGAAGCCGAAAAATTCATTTCTTCCGTAGAAAACGATAATGAAGAAATTACGGAAACCACCGAGGGCAAACTTCAGGAAATGAACGATGCAATGGAAGATTCAAAAAATAGCGATAACGGCACTGGCACAACTGTTTTAACAAAACCTGAAAAAGAAAAAAAGAAGAAACTTTCCAACAGTGAAAGTGGCAAGAACAGTGAAGCCATTGTAAAAGGCGGGAACCGCAACACCACGATTAGCTACCAATTGGTAAACCGAAAAGACATAGCATTGCCCAATCCCGTTTATACTTGTTACGGCTCTGGAAAGGTGGTGATAAATATTGAAGTGAACAATCTTGGCAAAGTAGAGAAGAATTCTTATAACAAAACGGCTTCCTCCACTACTAATGAATGTCTGATTGACGCGGCAATGGAATATTCCCTGCAGGCGCGTTTCACTACCGATGCCTCAAAAGCGAAACAATTGGGGACCATTACTTTTAATTTTCCAGGACAACTTTAAATAAGTAATCAGTAAAATTTAAAAATATGAATCCAGAAAAAGTGCGCTGTGAGTGGTGCGGGACAGATCCGCTATATATGAAATACCACGATGAGGAATGGGGCGTGCCCGTGAAGGACGACAGAACACTTTTTGAATTTCTGCTTTTGGAAACTTTTCAAGCAGGATTGAGTTGGATTACCATTCTTCTGAAACGCGAAAATTTCAGGGAAGCATTTGATGGTTTCAACTATAAAAAGATCGCGGAATACAACCAATCCAAAATTGACTCATTGCTTCAAAACGAAGGGATTATCCGCAATAAACTGAAAGTCCATTCCGCAATTACAAATGCCCAGGCATTTATGGAAATTCAAAAGGAATTCGGAAGTTTTAGTTATTATATCTGGCGTTTTGTGGATAATAAACCCTTGAAAAATACCCTAAAATCGCACGAAGATGCTCCCGCTACCACTGTGCTTAGCGATGCTGTGAGCAAAGATTTAAAGAAACGCGGTTTCAAATTTGTGGGAAGCACCGTGGTTTATGCGCATTTACAGGCCACAGGGATGGTGAACGACCACATTGAAAGTTGCTTCCGTTATCACGAGGTGTGATTATTTCAGAATAGTAACTTTTTTGGGATTCGCTGAACTTCCAGCCGCAACCGCCTTTAAAGTTTGGTTGTATTGTTGGGCAAGTTCAGGATCCGTATTTTTTTCTTCCGAAAATAATTTTTGAAACCAAGACAACGCTTTTCCGTATTCACTTTTGAAGTAATATGCCGTTGCCAATTTTTTATAAATGAAAGGAGTTCCGTAGCCTTCCTCTACCACTTGTTCGTAAACCCGAACTACATCAATATCTTTATTAACGTCAGTTTTGTGCGGACTTGTTTGTGAAAAAGAAAAGGTTGAAATACTTGCGAATAGCAAAAAGGCCAGCAGGTTTTGCTTAGTAATCATCGGGGAAATTGAGTTTAAAGCGAACGCTTGCTGTTTTAACGGGATTGCAGTTGTCCTCCAGGTTTGTTGCGCAGAAAACTAAAAAAAATCCAATATATTGCCGCACCCAATAAAATTTAACAAAATAAGGGTTTATCTTTTTTAAAAAAGAATTTTGACGTTCTAAATTTTAACTACAGCGTCAGAAGTTTTGCTTGCCTTAACAGCTTTTAGTGTTTGTTGATAGCGCTGGGCAATTTCAGGATCTGCGTTTTTTTCGGCTTCGGAAAGCTTTTCGAACCAGATCAAAGCATTCTTGTATTCATTTCTGAAATAATACGCATTCGCCAAATTTTTGTAAATAAATGGCGTGCCGTAGCCTTCTTGGACCACTTGTTCGTACGCGCGGACCACATCAATATCTTTATTGACGTCGGTTTTAGTGCTAGTTTGGGAAAAGGAAACGGTGCTAATTCCTGCAAATAGCAGAAACGCAAGTAGGTTGGACTTGAATTTCATTTGGGGCTAAAAATTTAATAAACAAACAGCTGCAGTATTGTAGGTTTACAGCTATTGGTTTTGGTTAATAATGTAAAAAAACAAAAAAAACCACAATAATTTGTGGTTTTTCGGAAAAATATTATTTTCTAATTGAAACATTTACAGCTTAATAACTTTTTTATGGATTTTCCCAAAGTCGCCTTCAAAGCTTACAAGCAACGTTCCCTGCCAGTTTTGGTCAAGGTCCAACGTTATTTTTCCATTGCCATTTTCAACTTTGGCTTCATATAATTTTTGACCTAAAAGGTTGAATATTTTCACATTTACAGGGCCCTGAATGGTATTCATATTAAACGATACTTGTCCAGTAGTTGGGTTTGGATAGGCTGCTGAAATATGGTTTTGAGCCCACTCATCTGCCGAAAGATTTTCCACTTGAATGGTCCAATAGCCTTCCGGAGCCACAATGGGACGGTTCAATTCTTTCCCACTAATGGCTTTTGCCCAAATATAATATTGAATGTTCGCAGTGGTGTTTGGAATGGTAAAATCTGCCATCCAATTATCGCTGTTGGATGGTGACATTTCTATTTCGTTATAGACAGTAGCACCTTCTTCACGCCAAAAAACCTTTGCCTGTGCCACTAGAGATATGTGTTTAATCATTGCTTCAATGCTTACGGTACTTCCAACATTGGCTTCATCAATGGGTTGATGCACAATCCAAAGCGGATCGGCAACGCCAATGGTATGCGTAATGCAATGAATGGCTCCTAAGGAATTGATTAAGTTTTCCCCTGCATTGTCCACATCTATACCCACCACGTTGTAACCTGGCAACATTTCCTGATATTGTGCCAAGGCTGGCGCATCAACTTCTGGGCGATAGGTTGGAACCATAATTGTTTTGTTTACGAAAACCGCATTGCTATAAGTATTGTATGGACCGCCCGTATTTGGATAGTTTCCACCTGTACTTGGCGGCGCATCTATCCATTCAATATTGTAAGGCGTGCCAAAAGGCGATTGAAAATTGTCCAAAACATATTGAATATTTGCCTCAATCTGCGGACCATCAGCCACTCCTGTTGGGTATTTGCTGACGAGAATTGTTTCTTCATCCAGCAATTTCATATGCATATCAATGTGATGGATTTGATCATATGGTAGCGTTTGCATCTTTACAAAACGGTTGATGCCCATATATTCATGCATAATTCCGTCTATTTGCGCTTCCGTTTTAACGCTTACGCCGTAAGGATTTCCAGCGGCATTTTCGTTCAAAATCAGGTTTGAGGCAAAGGCATTTCCCAAACCGTCGCTCATATAGTTTCCGCCAGTGTTTACCAAATCATTGGTTCCGGAATTGGTTGTGTAGAGTGGAATACCGGCTTGCGCGGCGTGTGCTATGGGCATCACGTCATCATTTGGGCGGGGGCGGTTGTAGATCCAATCGGTAAGGGCAAGTTCGCCCACATCGTCCGAATAGATAGTGTTTCCGGCGTAATCGCGAATCCAAATACTGTCCCACGGAACATTTAAAAAAGTAACATTTGTAATATCTACCCCATTAGTGGTCAAGTAATTAGAAACCGAAGCCTGGTTTTGGGTGGTGATCATCACTTCACATTCCTGCACCCCGGCCTGTACTATTTGCCGAAGAATATTTGGGTAAGAAGGATTCCAAGTAACCAACAGATATTTCACCTCTTCCCACTCAGCAGCGGCGCGAACGGGGCCCGAGGGTGGCAACGTAATTTGTGGACTTTTAAACTGAAAATCCGAAATTAGACCTTTCTCTGTTTCGGTTAGGTTGTGGGGAAGGTTTTGTTTTTCCTGCGAAATGGCGAATGTGGTTTGCAAAGCCATCAACAATACCAAGAGGTATTTTGTGTATTTATTTTTCATGTGAATAGTGAATTGTGGAATACGAAGATAGGTTTTTAAATTATTTCATCTGAAAAAATATAAAAGAGTTTGAACTACAATATATTGAAAAATATGTTTGGCATTCCAAATGGTAGCCAAATCAAGAAAGAATCTTCAAAAATTCTTTCCTATAAATCTCCTCCGCCCCCAAACTTTCTAAATGTTCATTATAAAGCTGGCAGTCAATAAATTTATAATTTTTATTTTTTACATATTCCGAAAGATAATAAAAAGCCACTTTTGAAGCATCGCTCTTCAAACTGAACATACTCTCGCCACAAAACACTTTTTTCTGCGGAAGTTCTATTCCGTAAATTCCCCCAACGAGTTTTGCATCTTCCCAGACCTCGATGGAAATAGCGTGTCCAGCTTCGTGCATTGCAATGTAAGCTTCCTGCATTTCTTGGGTTATCCAAGTTCCGCCTTGTCCTTTTCGAGGAACAGTAGCGCAATTTTTAATGACCTCCCCAAAATTTTGGTTGAAAGTGACTTTGAGTTTTTCGCTCTTTAAAGTTTTCCGAAGACTTTTGGAAACCTTGAATTTTTCAGGAAACAAAACCATCCGTAGATCTGGGCTCCACCAAAGAATAGGCTGGCCGGCTTCAAACCACGGAAAAATCCCTGAATTGTATGCGAGCAACAAACGCTCCACAGAAAGGTCGCCGCCAATGGCCAGCATTCCATCAATGGTAGCTTCTGAAGGTTTTGGAAACCAAAGTTTTTCAGTAAGAATAATCATTAAAAATCCTTAGAGAGATAGGTTTTCATGTATTAAACACAGATTTGATTAACAAACCCATAAATTAACATTCAAGAAGAATTATTTTATTTGAATAATCCAAAGTAATTTTAAATTTCGGGGAAAAGAAATTTGTGCCAAGTAATATTATTGAATCCATTGAATCCACGCAATTTACCATTATCTTGGAAACACGTTTAAGGGGCTCATTGCTTTTATCCTTTAAAATTAAAATGTCAATGGGATATTCCCAAACTTTTGTGGCTTCGCCTGACACACCATAAATCTTCGAGATTGAGTTGGAGTCTTTTACAATATCAATTTTCAAGGCTTTGAAAAAAACAATTGGAAACACGGTAACATCGGCACCCGTATCTACTAGACCGTTCGTAATAAGTAGCTTTCCAGTTTTGGAATCTTGAATGGCAATGGGAAACATAGGCCTAAAAACCCCTCGTTCTTCAGTAAAGGGATAAACTGCCTTCAAAATACAAATGTCAAATTGGGGTTTGGAACAAAAACTATTTTATAGATTTTTCCCGTAGCTTCGGCTATCCTGTTTACCTCAATAAAGTCATTCCCTTTCACGATAATCTTACCATTTGTAATTTCTACTGCTTTATAGCTGATTATCGGCTCTTCGTTTTTTGAATCTTTAGGCGTCATACTCAATATATTATATTTTAAAAAGGAAGATCATCGTGTTCTTCGTCGTTAACATCGTCCGCTGGCTCAAAAGCTTCTGCCGGTGGCATTGGCGGCATATCGCTACTTCCCGCTGCTTGTGATACATTCTCAACACGCCAGCCTTGAATACTGTTGAAATATTTGGTCTCGCCCTGTGGGTTCACCCACTCACGACCGCGAACGTTAAAGCTTACTTTTACGTCCTGTCCCACTTTATAACTATTCAATAAATCAGTTTTGTCCTGTACAAATTCAATCATTATAACTTGTGGATACTGTTCTTCTGTGGTAATTACCAACTCCCGTTTCCTGAAACCATTGTTGCCGTATTCTTTGGTTTCGTCTATCATTTTGATTTTTCCTTGTAGTTCCATTGTTTTAATATTTATTCTTTATTGTTATTTTTTATTTTGTTTTCTTATTGAATAATTGCACGCAATAAATCACTTGCCTACTGATTCCCCAGCAAAACTTTCCACGCTTCTACTATTTTTCCTTCGCACAGAAATTGTTGTGCTTTTTTATGGATTGCTTCATTATTTTTGGAAGCAACTAATTTTTTAAGTTCTTTCGAAGCATTTATAAAGGTATTAATTTCTTCCGAATTTGGAAAATTTTCTACATTGCCCAACATTCCCAAATCATTTCCTGTCAATACTTTGCTATTGCGAATTTCTTCGTGAAGGCTATCCACCCCAATTCCCAATGTTGTTATTGGCTTTGGCACTTCAAAAAGCCCCGCTTTGGCGCGGCTGTACCAATTGCCGCCAAGACGGGAAACCGTATCAATTTTAAAAGGGTCAATGCTGCCATCTTCAGCTAAAATTTCTTCTTTTATATGAAGTTTTACCACTTCACAAATTACCAAATTGCCTGCACCGCCTTCTTTTCCGAGCGCAATAACTTGGTTCACCCTACATTCCAATTGAACGGGAGCTTCGGCCACTCGGGGTGGTTTTACCATTTCGGAAGCCAATTCAGTAAAACCAGCTTTTGTGAATTCGTTTATATCTTTGGCATATTCGGTTGAAGAAAGCGAAACTTGGTGCACCATTTCAAAACTCACAATGTTTATAACCACTTCGGGCACTTGCAAAACGTTTTCGTAAGTGTGTTTCGTGGTATTGTCACGACCTCGACGCGCTGGCGAAAATACCAAGATTGGCGGCCGTGCACTAAAAACATTAAAAAAACTGAAGGGCGAAAGGTTTACGTTTCCCTCGCTGTCAACGGTGCTGGCAAAGCATATAGGCCTTGGTGCAACTGCTCCCAAAAGGTAGCCGTGCAGTTTTCTTGTGGAAAGTTCGTGTGGTTCAATAGAAATCATTGGCTACAAATGTACCCAAAGATTATAGCTTGTAAAAACTTGATTGTACAATAATATCAACATATTTGCTTTATATTTATTCAGGAAAAAAATTCTTTATGTTGCGTAAAAAAACATTCACCCGTTGGGGTTTTATTTTGGCTTCTCTTATTGTTATCAGCCTTATATTGTGGAATACGTATGTGTTTTTCACACAATTAAAGGCGAATGAACGCACGAAAATGGAGATTTGGGCTGTTGCTCAGGAGGAATTGGAACAAAGTTTAGAGGGCACAGGAAATTCTGTAAGCGAAACTGCGCTGACCATCATAAGGAGCAATAGCACCACGCCGATGATTCTCCACACCCTGAAAGAAGACAACTATGAAGGCAGGAACATTGAAGATGCGGTTCTGAAAAACGAAAATGCCCGAAAAAAGAAAATCAATCAATTTATTTCGGAATACCAACCCATTGAAGTTAAATATAAAGACCAAGTACTTTCGGTAATTTACTTTGGAAACTCACCGCTGATCAATAAGCTGAAATATTATCCAGCAGCTTTGATTTTAATTCTATTCCTTTTCATTTTAGCGATTTACCTCTTTTACAAAACCTCCAAATCTGCTGAGCAGAACAGGCTCTGGGCAGGAATGGCGAAGGAAACGGCACACCAGATTGGCACCCCACTTTCCTCTTTGGTGGGCTGGACGGAAATTTTAAAAAGTGAAAACGTAAACCCGGAATATATTGTTGAAATGGAGAAGGACATTTCCCGATTGGAAACCATTACAGACCGTTTTTCAAAAATTGGTTCTATACCAAAACTAGAGCAGCACGATTTGGTTGAAGAAACAAAAGCTACTTTTTATTACTTGCAAAAACGCACCTCAAAACTCATAAATTTTCAGCTCAACGTACCCAGAAAACCCATTTATGTTGAAATGAACCCGCAACTTTTCAGCTGGACTATTGAAAATTTGGTAAAAAACGGCATCGATGCTATGAAGGGAAAAGGCAAAATAACTATCTCCATCGAACAGAATTCAAAATATGCGTTGGTGCATATAACCGACACTGGAAAAGGATTGACAAAAAGTGAATTCCGAAAAATATTTACGCCCGGACACACCACCAAAAAACGAGGCTGGGGCTTGGGTCTTTCATTGGCAAAACGTATTATTGAAGAATATCACAACGGAAAAATCCGTGTTTTGAAAAGCACCCCAAACCAAGGCACAACAATGGAAATTGCACTAAAGACCGAAAGTTAACAATGAAACATAGAACCCACACACTACACACAGCACGTTTAAATAATAATTGTCCAACATGTTTTGGAACAGATGGCCTAGAAATCACTTTTACACAGGAAGAGAAAGAAACGCCATTCTTCAAAAAACCAGCGACACAAATAGACGAAAAACTGTATTGCCATACTTGCAAAAACAACATTTACCCCGTAAACTGGACCGAGGATATTGAGCGAGTTTTCGACTACAACAAAAAAATAGCGGAAACCAATAAACAATATTTAAAGGTAAAACCGCTATTTTATATTTTGACTGTTGTGGCAATTGTTTTGTTTGCCGCTGTGGTTTATATTTTGATTCCTAAGATTTAAGTTTTTCGGAAATTGCTTCGGCCAAAAATTCAAATTCCTCTGAGGTCATTTTCACTTTTTTGGTGAAACGCATATCGTCCATTTCGTTCAGCGGAATAAGATGTACGTGCACGTGTGGAACTTCTAAACCTACCACGGCCATCCCCACGCGTTTGCAGGGAACGGTTTTTTCCAGTGCACTGGCCACTTTTCTGGAAAACTGCATCAGTTGCAGATACATATGTTCACCCATATCAAAAATCTTGTCAATTTCTACTTTTGGGACGCAGAGCGTATGTCCTTTGGCGTTTGGATTTATGTCCAAAAAAGCGATGAAATTATCGTCCTCGGCAATTTTGTAACAAGGAATTTCGCCTTCAATAATTTGTGTGAAAATAGAAGCCATATTTAATCTCTTGAAATTTTCAATATTTCGAATTTAAGCACCCCATTGGGCACTTTTATTTCAGCTATTTCGTCTTTTTGCTTTCCTAACAATCCCTTACCGATAGGAGAATCAACGGAAATTTTTCCGGTTTTAAGATCGGCTTCGCTTTGCGCCACTAACTTATAGGTCATCTCCATTCCGTTATTTTGGTTCTTGATTTTCACGGTGGAATGAACCAAAACTTTGCTTAAATCCAGTTGCGACTCATCTATCAAACGGGCATTCGCTAGAACTTCTTCCATTTTTGCTATACGCATTTCCAGCATTCCCTGCGCTTCTTTGGCAGCGTCATATTCAGCATTTTCGCTTAAATCGCCCTTGTCGCGGGCTTCGGCGATAGCGTTGGAAGCTCTTGGACGCTCCACATCGCGCAGTTGGCCCACTTCTTCCCTCAATTTTTTTAATCCTTCGGCAGTGTAATAAGATACTTTACTCATAACTTCATCGTTTGTGTATGCAGAACATACATATCCTTTAATATAACAAAATCCCGACTCGTGGCGGGACTCACTTTAATAAATTGAAAAAATCCCATGCGCTGACGGGATTCTGTTCCACAAATATACTAAAAATTTACTTGTTGTGTAATTTGTTGTAATTTTGGCCTTAAAATTTAGTTGTTTCAAATGAAAAATAAATCTCTCTTCCTTTTAATCTGCGTTTTGACGCTTTCCTGCTGTACCAAAAGTGACGAAAAACAACAGCGAAACCCGTATTTAATAGATCCTGCGGTAAGCTTGAACCTGAACTTGAACCTTCCGGAGTACAACCCACTGAAATTTCCGGGCAATTATGTGATTACGCCCCAAGGAATTAAAGGGATTGTGGTTTACTGTGCCAGTGAGACTCTTTATTTTGCCTTCGACCTTACAGACCCAAATCACGCGCCCAGCGACTGCTCCCGAATGGTTTTGGATGGAATTATTGCCAGTTGCCCCTGCCAAAATGATACAAATAAATATTACATAACTTCGGGCCAGCACACAACAGAGCCCGACTCCAAATACCCAATGCAAGCTTACCGTGCTGAGCGCAATGGAAATAATATTGTTATCAGCAACTAATTTTCATTTATATTCTAAAACTTCACGGTAGCACCAATTAAAAAATTAATTGTAGCCTGCGGATAATAGCCCGCACCTTCAACAGTAGTAACAGTTCCCGGATTACTATAATCATCATCATACGTATAAAAATAGCCGTTGGAAATATGTTTCACGTTGAAAATATTGTTCACCAAAGCCGAAAAAACCACTTCTTTTATCCACGGAAGTGTATCCAAAGTGTAAACTATATTTAAATCATTTATGAAATAACTGTCCAGTTTTGAGGCTTCACTGTCAATATTGCCCATATACTGTTCACCCACAAATTTTGAAAGGAAACCTAATTGCAATTTTTTGATTGGAGAATATTCCAACATATTTCCTGCAACAACCGAAGGTGAAAAAGAAATATTTGTGCTGCCAAGATTTACCAATTCACCATCCCGAGAAGTGACGAAATCTACATTTTTATTGGTACTCAAAGCAATATTAGGAAGAGTTCTCAAATTTTTCAAAAGCTGTATTTCAGCATCAACTTCAAGTCCCAATCGGTAGCTTTTTCCGCTGCTGGTTCGTAAACCCGCGCCAACATCATTCAATTCGCCGGAAAGCACTAATTGATCTTTGTAATTCATATAGAAAATATTGGCGTTCACCTTTGTTCTTCCTGCCCGTCCGGCAGGCGGGTCAGATACAAAACGATAGCCAAGTTCAAAATCATCCAGTTTTTCAGGTGTGATAATTCCTTGTTCGTAATCGTTTCGGGAAGGCTCGCGGTGTGCTTTTCCGTAGGAAAAATAGAATTGGTTAGAAGTATTGAATTTATAGGTCAATCCAGCTTTTGGATTGAAAAATGAATAGTTTTCATCCACATTCAGCAGCATTAAATCGGAAGTTATTCCCGAGGTTTTATAATTCAAAAACCTCCCCTGCAAATCGCCAAAAACGCTCCATTTTTCATTAATTCTATACGTAGCTTTTGAAAAAATGGTAAATTCACTTTTCTCGCCATTTCCTTCATAATAACGATCGCGAATCTCGGAATTACTGGCGTAGCGGGCCCAAATCACTTCGCCGTAGTGATCTCCTTCGTAATAACTATAAAAAGCTCCGCCCGTAAAATCTATTTTATCATTTTTGTAATTCACGTTTGCATTGGCGGCGTAAAAATGGTTGTCCAACCAACGGCGGCGGATTAAATCCGTGGTATTTATCGTGTCGCCGCCAATTTCAATCGGTTCGAAACCATACGTTTTAAATTTTTCGTCTTCTTTGTATTGTTCAAAATAACCTTTTCCTTTTGTGTAATTGAAAGAAACATTTGTGTTCCAATTGTTGTTGAAACGCTGGTTCCAAAACAATTGATAGTGGTCCTGCGCATAATTATCCACTTCGTTATCATAAAACCGAATGTTTCCTTCTTCATCGGTGTACATTCCCGCGGTGTTGAAAGTTCTATCATTTTTAAGTTTTTCGGGATCTTCCAAACCGTTCCACGACTGATAGGTTTCTTCCCGTCCGCCAAAAACCAAAGCTTTTATCAATGTATTTCTATTGACAAAAGCTCCCTGCAAAAAATACGATTTCAAGTCTGAACTGGCTCTGTCAATATACCCATCAGATTTGATGGTTGACAACCTTCCCGCTAATTCAAAATGGTCGGAAAGCAAGCCAGTGCTGAACTTGATGTTGTGTTTATGCGTATTATAACTTCCGAAGGAATTTGCAATTTCACCATAAGCTTCATCTGAAACTGCATCGCTCAACAAGTTCAAGCTCGCGCCAAAAGCTCCCGAACCATTAGTGGAAGTTCCCACGCCACGTTGCAATTGGAGGCTTTGCACCGAAGAAGTAAAATCGGGCAAATTCACCCAAAACGTCCCTTGGCTTTCGGAATCGTTATACGGAATGCCGTTTAGTGTAACATTCACACGTGAAGCATCGCTCCCGCGAACCCGAATATAGGTATAACCTACGCCCCCACCAGCATCGCTTGTTGTGACGACGGAAGGCAGATAGTTAAGCATGTACGGAATGTCCTGCCCAAGATTTCGTTTTTCAAGTTCCTCTTTGTCGAGGTTTGAGTGGGTGATAGGCGAATCTGCATCCACGCGAACGGCCTTCACCAAAACTTCGTCCAAGGTCTCAATTTTCGTAGAATCCTGTGATTTTGTCTGCGGAATTTCCTGTGCAGAAATCGTGAAAAAAAGTGAAGCAAAAACTGCTGAAATCAATAACTTTTTCATTCGTAAAAATATTTTATACGAATAAAAGGGGCGTTATTCTTTGTTGGTTAAGGTTTTACATAAAAAACCCTGAAAATAGTGCTTCGCGCAATATTACAGGGGTTCCTATTTGTTTTCCCTTGGCGGCATTACCCGCCCAGGTTCTTTGGGTATAATCTCAGCTTCTTCGAGTTCAGAGTTCAGAGTTATGAGTTATGAGTTAAAAAACTCTGAACTCATAACTCATAACTCATAACTAAAATCTGCACCCCTTTGAGATGTTCGGCAAAGATAGCTATTTTAAATTCCAAATATCAAATCCCAAATCCCGAATTAACAAATCTCGAATCACTCCAAGTCTGGCGGTTTGCGGTTGGATTTTTTTAGGGCGTGTTCCTTTTTGGATTTTAATCGCCTTTCGATTGCGCCTTTTAATGGCTTCGTTTTTTTTCGGGGTTTTGCAACTTTCAGGTTTTTTTGAAGTAATTCAACCAATCTTTCAATGACGATAGCTTTGTTGCGGTGTTGGCTTCTGGTTTCGCCACATTGAAGGGAAATGATTCCTTCGGAAGAAATTTTTGTAGATAGTTTAGCCCGAAGTCTTTCTTTTTCAGTTTCTGAAATCGCTTCGGAATCTTCCAAATTAAAGGAAACCTCCACCTTTGAAGCCGTTTTGTTTACGTGCTGCCCACCCGGTCCGCTACTGCGGATGGCTTTAAAAGTAAGTTCAGATATTAAAATCTCCGTGTTCATTTGGGCTGGTGCACTTCGTTCAAAAGGTCGTTTACGGTTTTCACAGGGTTGAAAGTGATGAGCGGCACTTCCACAAAAACCGTGTTCCAGTCTGCCATGGCGCCATTCCAAAGTCCAGGAAGTTCCAATGCTTTTATTGGTTTTCCTTGGTGTGATTTCTCTGAAATAAAACCTGCATCCGAATCTGAAAATTTCAGCAAATCATATTTTTCACTTTTATTATTACGCACGCCACAAACCAAATCCACAGGATTGAAGTGCGTAGCTTTTTCAACCAGAGTTTTTTGTTGTGGGTTGTTGGTGTCCATCTGCAACATCTCCACAATTTGATAGGAAAGATTGCCATTTTTGTCCTTTACAAGAAATGGCCCGCCGCCTGGAGCACCCGTGTTTTTAACCACGCCACAAACACGAATGGGACGTTCCAGAATTTTTAGAAGTATTTCCTTAACTGCTGAAATGTTTTGAATTTTTAATTCCGAAGAAATAAATTCGGAAGCATTTTTCAATAGTTCCGCGGAAGGATTTTCGGAATGGAGTTTTTCAACAAACCCAAAAATCTTCTTTTGAAGCGAAATCAATTTTCCAGCCAGAACTTTTTTCTGAAAGGCGATAGTTTCCACATAATTTTCCGAAACCACATTGTCAATATTTTTGATGAAAATGATGTCGGCATCCACATCATTTAGGTTTTCCAGCAGCGCTCCGTGGCCGGAAGGACGGAAAACCAAATTCCCGCTTTCATCCAAAAAAACTTCATTTTGCGGTGTTGCGGCAATAGTATCGGTTTTCTTTTTCTGAAAGGAATAAGTAATTTTAAAACGAACGCCAGTTTTCTTTTCAACTAAATGTTTTATTTCATCAAACCACTTTTTGAATCTTTTCTCGTGACCTTCGGAAACAGTGAAATGTAGGTTTGCAACACCCTTGGAAGTTACGTAAAAGGCCGTTTCATACAATTGTTCACCAAAAGCAGTTACATAATTTTCTCCGTATTTATGAAAAGGGACCAATCCTTTGGGAGTATTGTTGAAGTTCAGACCTGTTTCTTCAAGCATTTCCTGGACGAACAAATAATATTTCTTTCCCTTTTCAAATGTTTTGAAATCACGGTATTTTACTTCCAATTCCCAAAAAACCAAATCTGAAAAAGCAAATTTTTCGATTGAGTCAAAGAATACTTTTAAATTTTCATTTTCTTCCTTTTGGAGAAAAGACTCAATTTCAAGTTTTGGTTCATAATTTTCCAAAAACTGATGCAAAAACTCGAACATACGCGTGGCGGCACCGGAAGCTGGAACAAATTTCAGCAAATCGAGTTTGTCTTTTTCAACTTCGAAAAGATTGGCAAAATGCTGTTGTTCTTTTTCTGAAAATACTTCAATTCCATTCTCGGTTGACGCAGCTTCCGCCACATTTGCAAATGGAATTCCATTCTTAAATATTTGGAGTTGGCCTTTAACACTGGCTTCGGAAAGACCGTGAGCTTTTATTTGTTGTATGTTCTTTTCAGTAAACATTCTGTGCTATGTATAATTTTTTCTTCGTAGATTCTCTGTGTTTTGTCTCTGCGAAACTCTGTGTAATAGCTATAACGCAGAGTTGCACAGAGAACCGCAGAGGTTCACGGAGAGTTTGATTTCTGCAATCGGTCAATAATTTCAACTGCTCTATTAAATCGTTCTTTTTTATTTCCCTTTAAAATTTCATAGGGGAAATTCTGTTTTTTCAATTCGGCCTCAAAAATACGGAACATTTCTTCCCTATTGTTTGGTCGGTCGCGCAAAATGTCCGGTTCCCAAGGCGTGTCAATATATGTCAAAAAATAGATGCTGTACTTATTTCCCGCCACGGCGGGCAGGTTGGTTGCTTCGGTTTTAATTTCAGAAGGGCAAAATCCGTTGTAATAGTATTCGGAATACACTTTCAGTTCCAGCAAATTGGTATCGCAAATGAGTAGATTTTTAACTTTTTTCGAAGCTTCATTTTCGAGTTTCATCTGTCCATCGGCCATGGGCAAAAGGTCTTCTTTTGCAATCAATTTCTTTTCATCATCCCACTTTTTTTGAAGGTATTCACGCATATATTCGGGCACCCAAAGTGTGTTGTAATGTTCCGCCAATTGCTTTGCCAACGTGGTTTTGCCCGTAGATTCGGGACCGTATAGAACCACTTTTATCAATTCAGCAAGCTGGTTTCGGGTATGTTCAGGTTTTTCTTCCAAGCGCGGTATCCGTAAATGGCAATAATAGTGAATAAAAAGTATTGGAACGATGTAAAAACGAGTCCTTTATATAGGTACAAAGGAATGGAAATGATGTCTCCAATGATCCAATACGTCCAGTTTTCGAGTTTCTTTTTCGCCATAAGCCACATTCCCACAAAGAAAATGGCTGTTGTAACCGTGTCTACATAAGCAGTCCAACTGTTCCATTTTTCATAAAATTCATAAACTGCGAAAACGCAAATAAGTGTTGCAATAAATATGAAAATTGAAGCTTTTTGTTCCTTTTTCGTGGTTTTTGTGATTGGCGTATAATGTGTTTCATCCACTTTTCGGGTCCAAATGTACCAACCGTAAATGCTCATTGCGAAGTAATACCCGTTAATCATCATATCGCCCAAAAGCCCATATATAGCGAGGATGTAAACAAAAATCGCAGTGCTAACTATCCCAGTTGGGTAAACAAGAATATTGTCCTGCTTGGCATACCAAACACTCAAAAATCCAAAAATAACGGCAATGATTTCCAAGGTTACCAAATAGACTGGAATGTCTTTGTACTGCGCAAAAAACCAATCAAAAATGGGGCTCATAGTCGCTTCTGTCAGATTTTACAATTTTTATGTAAAGCAAACCTCTTTCCACAGCTTCCAAAGCAATTTTCATTTCTTTTTGAAGCAGATTCATCACTGTATCATAATCCCCATAAACTTGTGTGCTAAGTGGGTTTTCCAATACTGTAAGCCCAGAATTGCGAAGACTTTTAATGAAATTGATGATTGCGGGTTCAAAATCGTCCTGTAATGGCGTTAGGGTTAATTCTACTGAGATTTCCATTGTTTATATTTTAAATTCCAAAAAACAAATTCCAAATTCCAAAGGTAACTTAATTGAAGATTTTAGTGGAAATATGAAACAGTTTTTGGAATTTGGTTTTTTGAGATTTGGAATTTACTCAAAAGCTGTTCCCATAACAACCATATCTGCCCCAGCGTTGTATGCGGCTTGCTTTTGTGTTTCGGTTTTTATACCGCCGCCAACTATCAAAGGTATCTTGATAACTTTTTTTACTTCTGAAATGATTTCGGGTTTTATCGGAAATTTAGCCCCGCTTCCTGCTTCCAAATAAATTAGTTTGGCTCCCATAAATTGTCCGGCCAAAGCTGTGTTTACAATCAGTTCAAGGTTTTCCTGCGGAAGTGGTTCTGTTTGGGTCACTTTTGAAACTGCGGAATCGTTTCCGCCATCAATTAAAATATAGCCAGTGGGAATAATTTCCAACGAAGAATCTCTCAGTTTTGAAATTGATTTTACTTGCTGACCAACCAAATATTCAGCATTTCTTCCCGAAAGCAATGTTAAAAACAAAAGTGCATCCGCAAAAGGTGTAATATGGGAATGGTCCCCGGGAAACAGAAAAATGGGAAGTTTCGTTTTAACTTTCAGTGCTTTTAGCGTTACTTCCGTTTTGCCATTTGCAACTGTGCTTCCACCTACAAAAAGATGGGTGGTTTCCTTCGGTATTTTTTTTAGAAATAAATTCGTTTCAGAAATATTGAATTTATCGGGATCTATCAAAATGGCAAGTTGCTTTTCTTTTTCAGCAACTGATTTTAGAAAAGATTTGTAAAACGGTCCTTCCATCAACTATTCTTCAGAAATGAGGGCATAGGCACAAGTGAATTCCTCGAATTCGAGAAAATCTACATTGTATTTTTGCTGTTTATCCTCGTAAGTTACGGTAGCCGTGGTTTTAGTTTCATCGAGCCTAAAATCTTCAACATAAATATGTTCCAAAAAACTCACCCCTTTTTCCGCAAAACTCTTATAAAGTGATTCCTTGGCACACCAGACAATAGTGAGTTTTCGCATTAAAGCATCATCGTTTGCCATGGTCCGGTATTCCTCAATGGGTGTGAATTTATGGGCGATTCTTAGAATTTTATTTCGCTGCTTTTCAATATCAATACCTACTTCAATATCACTAATGATTATCGCTGAAAAGTTAAAGGAATGTGTAATGGAAATGTGCTTATCGCCCGTTAAATGCGGCTTTCCGTTTTCATCGTAATACAAATCGAAGTCTGTATATCCTTCCAAAGCCATCAAATGGCGAATGCTCATAAAGCCGCGGCGGTGCAGCTCGCTTTTCATGTTGTTCACACGGTTTGCACAGTTTTCGGTAAGTTGAATTCCTTCGGAAAGTGCTTCAAAAGACTCCTCAATCTTCCATATGAAGACTTTAGTGTGTGGATTTACTGTTATAGTTTTGTAAAGTGGCATAAACTTTTGAAGGATATTATGTACTTTTGCAATCGGAAAATCCGAAAGAAATTTGGATAAATATTTAATCGACCCTGCCCTACGGTGGGGCTTCAGCAAAGATAACAAATATGCAAACTAAAAATGTGCCTTACACGGCGTTTAAAGTAAAAGATATTTCCCTGGCAGACTGGGGAAGAAAAGAAATTGAGCTCGCCGAAGCAGAAATGCCGGGACTTATGAGCTTGCGTGAAGAATACGGAAAAGAGCAGCCTTTGAAAGGCGCGCGAATTGCCGGATGTCTTCACATGACCATCCAAACAGCTGTACTTATTGAAACTTTGAAAGCTTTGGGAGCCGAAGTTACTTGGAGTTCTTGCAACATTTTTTCCACCCAAGACCACGCCGCTGCTGCAATTGCCGCTGCTGGATTTCCAGTTTACGCTTGGAAAGGAATGACTGAAGAAGAATTTGATTGGTGCATTGAGCAAACGCTTTTCTTTGGCGAAGATCGCAAACCATTAAACATGATTCTTGACGATGGTGGCGATTTAACTAATATGGTTTTGGACAAATATCCAGAACTTGCTGCTGGCGTAAAAGGTATTTCTGAAGAAACTACTACTGGTGTCCACAGATTGTACGAACGCGTGAAAAAAGGCACATTGCCTATGCCAGCTATCAACATTAATGATAGCGTTACCAAAAGTAAATTCGACAATAAATACGGTTGTCGTGAAAGTGCTGTGGATGCAGTGCGCCGCGCGACCGATATAATGATGGCCGGAAAACGCGTTGTTGTTTGCGGTTATGGTGATGTTGGTAAAGGTACTGCCGCTTCTTTTAAAGGTGCAGGAAGTATCGTTACCGTCACGGAAATTGACCCGATTTGTGCGCTACAAGCTGCAATGGACGGTTTTGAAGTGAAAAAATTGGAAACTGTTATTGGCAATGCCGATATCATAATCACAACTACTGGAAACAAAGACATCGTTCGCGCAGAACATTTTGAAGCGATGAAAGACAAAACCATAGTTTGTAACATTGGGCATTTTGACAACGAAATTGCTGTAGCTTGGTTGAAGAAAAACCACGGAAATACGCACGTTGAAATCAAGCCACAGGTTGATAAATACACTATTAATGGAAAAGACATCATTCTTTTGGCGGAAGGCCGTTTGGTAAATCTTGGTTGTGCCACAGGCCACCCAAGTTTTGTGATGAGTAACTCTTTCACCAACCAAACTTTAGCACAAATAGAGCTTTGGAAAAACGGTGAAAACTATGAAAACGAAGTGTATATGCTTCCAAAACATTTGGATGAAAAGGTAGCAAAACTTCACCTTGAGAAAATTGGGGTTGAGCTTACCGAGCTTTCCAAAGAACAAGCCGATTATATTGGTGTAACTGTTGAAGGGCCTTTTAAACCGGAGTATTACAGATATTAATAACCGAAATGTCACCCTGAGCGCAGTCGAAGGGACTTTTTTAAATAATGAAACCCTTGCAGTTATGTTAGGGTTTTTTTGTGAAAAATAGTTAACTTTTACCAAGCTTAGATTATTCTAAATTTATTTGATGATGGCTTATGAGGAAGAAAAAATAAAAGTCCCAAGATTTAACGAAGAATCCGGCTTCTATACCACAAAAAAACGCTCAAAAATGATGAGCAAAATTCGTGGTAAGAATACGAAGCCAGAACTACTCTTCCAAAAAGCACTTTGGAAAAAAGGCATTCGTTATCGCGTTGACAACAAAAAACTTCCTGGAAAACCTGATGTTTCCATTCAAAAATACAAACTTGCCATTTTTATTGATGGCGAATTTTGGCACGGTTACAATTGGCCAGAACGGAAAGAAACTTTAAAAAGCAATAGAGGTTTTTGGATTCCAAAGATTGAGCGGAATATGCAGCGAGATTGCGAAGTTATCAACCAATTAGAAGAAATGGGCTATACCGTTTTTCGTTTTTGGACGAATGAAATAAAGACTAACTTAGACAGGTGCATCAAGGATATATTGGTTTATATAAATACTGGACAAAATGATTAATTCAAAATTACCAAACATTGAAACCTCCATCTTCTCCGTAATGAGCAAAATGGCGACCGAACACAATGCCATAAACCTTTCCCAGGGCTTTCCAAATTTCCCCAGCGATCCGACTTTGAATGCTTTGGTGGACCAAGCAATGCGCGATGGTTTTAATCAATATGCTCCAATGCAAGGCGATTTTGAGCTGCGGATGGAAATTTCAAAAAAGATCGAAAACCTTCACAATCACTTTTACAATCCCGAAACTGAAATTACGATAACTGCTGGAGCAACCCAAGCTATTTTCACCATAATTGCTGCAACTATTTCCAAAGGAGACGAAGTTATAATTTTCACTCCAGCCTATGATTGTTATACCCCAACAGTGGAATTGTTTGGCGGAAAAGTGGTTCCCATTCAACTGAAACCTCCATTTTATACAGTGGATTGGAAGGAAGTTGCCGATAAAATTTCCTGCCATCCGGCAGGCACGGCTTCAAAAACGAAAATGATAATCATCAATTCGCCTCACAACCCAAGTGGAATGTTATTTTCTGAAGACGATATGCTGGAATTGCAACGATTGACAGAAAAAAATGATTTATTGGTTTTAAGCGATGAAGTTTATGAACACATCATTTTTGATGGAAATGTGCACCAAAGCGCCTCAAAATTTGAAGCTTTGGCAGCGCGAAGTTTTATTACGGCCTCCTTCGGCAAAACGTTTCACAACACAGGTTGGAAAATGGGGTATTGTGCAGCTCCGAAAAAGCTGATGAAAGAATTTCAAAAAGTGCATCAATTCATTGTTTTTTGTGTTAACCATCCTTTTCAAAAAGCATTTGCAACTTATTTAAAAGATGCAAACCACTATTTAAAACTTTCAGATTTCTATCAACAGAAACGCGATTTCTTTTTACATTTAATGGAAGGTTCCAACTTCAAAATTATTCCTTCAAAAGGTACGTATTTTCAAATGTTGGATTTTTCAGAAATTTCCAATGAAAGTGATATCGCTTTTGCGGAAAGGCTTACGAAGGATTTCAAAATTGCAACCATCCCAACTTCGGTATTCAATGAAGGCGGAAAAGATTTTAAACAAATACGGGTTTGTTTTGCGAAAACCGATGAAACATTGGCAGAAGCGGCAATAATTTTAAAAAAAATTAATTCTCAATAAAAATGGACAATTCTTTAAAAATAACAATTATCCAAAGCGAACTCCATTGGGAAAACGCTACGGCAAACAGAAAGATGTTTTCTGAAAAAATCCAAAATATTGAAGGCGAAACCGATTTGATTGTGCTTCCCGAAATGTTCACCACAGGATTTTCAATGAATGCTGAAAAACTTGCGGAGCCAAACAATGGAGAAACTTTAAATTGGATGATTTCCGAAGCAAAAAAACATAATGTTGCAATTACGGGAAGTGTTATAATTTTCGACCCGTCTGTTGGCGAGGCAGGAGAAAACAATTTTTACAATCGTTTATTTTTCGTTTTTCCAAATGGAGATTATAAAAAATATGACAAAAAACACACTTTCACTTTAGCCAAGGAAAACGAAACCTACACCGCGGGAAACGAACGACTGATTGTGGATTACAAAGGTTGGAAAATCTGTCCGTTGGTTTGTTACGACCTGCGTTTTCCCGTTTGGGCACGAAACACGGAAGATTATGATGTTTTGATTTACGTTGCCAATTGGCCCAAAACACGAATCGTAGCTTGGGACACATTGCTCCGCGCCCGCGCCATTGAAAATATGGCGTACTGCATTGGTGTAAATCGGGTAGGTTTTGATGACAATGGCCACGAATACATTGGTCATTCCGCAGTTTATGATGTTCTGGGCGAAAGGATTTCCTTAGCTTCTTTTGAAAAGGAATTTTTTGAAACCGTATTATTAAGTAAAGAACACATTGAAAACAACCGAAAACATCTTCAGTTTTTGAATGACAGGGATCATTTCACTTTAAAGTAAAAGTTTCATTCAAGCTCCAGTTGGCGCGCACTTCAATCTGTTTGGGGTAATAGATTATCTTTTCGGGCTGCAAACGGTTTAGGAAACTTCCGGTGTCCCATCTTCCGTTTTGATTGTCGTCGTAAATGATTCTTAAAAAATATTTAGCGGGGGAAAGTTCATCAAAAAACACATTTTTGTTTTCGGTCAAGAATTCTTCCGCCACCACATTGTATTTGCTGTCCACCATTTGCACGATTATGGGGAAACGGTTTACATTCACCAATGTAAGATTGATAGTTCCGTAATCTGAGGCAGGACGCGTGTTCACATTAAATTGAAGTGTGTCGTTGGTCTTCTCAAAAAAATCTGTCAATGCTCCGGGATACAATTTTAAGGCATAACTTTTATCTTCTTGTTTTGGGAAATAGACTTCGGCCCAGTTATACTTTTTGTTCAATTTTATGGTGGTTTCCACCAGCGAGGAATCTTTCGCCATTACCTGAAATTTTTCGACATCAAATGAAACCAACGGAGTGTTGGAGCTCAATTTAAAAGTGTCTTTCAGCTTTAATGTCCCCGTTTTTATCGCTGAAATTTTTAGCGAATCTTTATAAAGTTCTCGCATCCGCACGATGGCTGTGTCAATTCTATTACCGTTCGCAACTTTAAAAATCAGTGAGTCGGTTTTTAGGGCAGGTTTAAACCAATAGTGAAGTGTGTCCTTTTTTTCGTCCTTAAAAGTTGTGGAAACATAGTCCTGTGGCACTTCGGAAAGTAATTCGATATTTAAATCAGCTCGGCCTTCATACCCAAAAACTATGTGGTTTTTACCAATTTGACTGGGGCGCGCAAATTTATAATCGGGTGTTTCCTTGAAAAGCGTCATTGAATATATGGAATCCGAAGGAACGGAAATCAGTTCTTTCACAAACCCAATTTTATCGTTTTTCGGCTGAAAGATGTAGTCGTTATTTTTATCTTTCAAAGCGAGCAATAGATATTTTCCTTCCTTTAAATTGGTCAGCTCAAAAGTGCCCGTACTGTCTGTGGTAACGGTTATATAAGTTGGTTTTTCTGAATAAATCAAGGAATCCTTAAAAGTTTCGTTTGCTTCATATAGCATCACGGTTGTTGGAATTTCGGGAGCAATAAGCTGTGCATCCATCACTTTTCCCGAAAGTTTCAAACTATCAATATAACTTCCGGTTGAAAAAACATATTTAAAATATTCAAACTCGTTCGCTTCATTGTTGTCCATAATACTTTTTCCGAAGTTGAAGGAATAGGTAGTATTCGGTTTTAAGGTGTCCAACAATTTTATTTTTAGTGTTTTTGAAGTACTTAGCGGAGTAATGATCGGTGCAAACTTCATGGGTGGCGAAATGATGAGCTGCTTGTCTAAATCTTTCAACTTAATGTATTCGTCAAAACGGATTTCAATTTCATTGCCAGTAAAATTGATGCTGTAGTTTTCGGGACTGCTCCGTACAATTACTGGCGGAATGATGTCCCGCGGCCCACCAGAAGGAGTTCCCTTTTTTGCGCAGTCCAAAAAAGAAAGCATGAACAGCAATGCGATAGGTATATAAAGGAGACGGTGTTTCAAAAGAGTTAATTGTTTTTTGTTAAAAGTTAATTGTGGAGCAACCAACTAGATTCTTCAAAATTAAACAATAACCACTAACCATTAACAATTAACCTTTAACAATTAACCTTTATGTCGTGGCGATTGTAGCAATACTGATGCTCACATTTTCGCCTTTCAGCAATTGCAGCGCACATTTTTCCAGCGTGGCGCCCGTGGTAATAATATCGTCCACCAACAAAACGTGTTTGTTTTTAATTACTTCCAGATTTTGAATGGAGAATACTTCTTCGGTCTCAAAACGAAGTATCCGTGTCTTGAAAACCTGCGATCCGGTTTTAGAGATTTTTATCAAAACGTCATCCCGATACGGAACATTCAAAGCCAAGGCTATTTCCTTTCCAAAACCTTCCACTTGGTTGTAACCACGCTTTTTCAGTTTCTGTTTGTGTAGCGGCACGGGAATTACAATATCTATTTCGTTATACTCTGGGATTTCAGCCAGTTCCGCACCCATCCATTTTCCGAAGAAAGAGCTTATTTCTTTCCGACCTCGGTATTTTAGATTGTGCAACAATTCCTGTGACAGCCCTCTTTTCTGAAAATAAATGGCCGTTGTGGCATTTTTTACCAAAAACCTTCCATAAAATTTATCCTTCAACATCTTGCTCCCTGTTTTATGAAATGCCGCTATGGGAAGTGAATGGATGCAGTCTAAACAAAGCAGCTCCTCTCCCTTGAGAAGCTGCTCTTTACAGCCCACACAGACTTTTGGAAAAAGAAGATTTAACATACTTTATGAATTTTTATCATTTTATAAACGTTTGTTAAAGAAATACCTACCTACATTTGCCGTTCAAACTTAACATACTTACTATGAGTACTGAAAACGAAAACAATAGTGGCAAATTCAAGATCCTTATTGGGGTTCTCTCGGTTTTGCTTATTGCCCTGGCGGTTTATACCGTAACCTTGTTCAACGACAATAAATCTACGATTTCCAGTCTGGAAACGCAAAAAGCAGATATTGAACAGGAACTAGAAGGTTTGATTGCCAATTATGACGAAGTAATCAAGGATAACGAATTGAAAGACAAAGATCTGCTCGCTGCGCGGGAAAGAATCACTGTGCTTCTGGATTCGGTAAAAGATGCGGAAGCAAATGTTGGATTAATCAACAGGTATAAAATTGAAATAGGCAAACTAAAGAATGAACGCATTATGCTTTTCAAACGTGCCGATAGCTTAATAGCTGCCAACAGGCAACTTGCCAACGAGCGCGACAGCACTTCCACAGAACTTGCCAACACCCGAATGGTCGTAGATTCCGTTAGCCAAGAAAATATGTCGATGAACGAAACTATCAAAAAAGGTTCCGTTGTTAAAGCTACAGACCTTCGTGGGGAAGCCGTTATCATCAGAAACAATGGAAAGGTAGTCGACACAAAACGCTCAAGCCGAGCAGATAAAATTAGAGCATGTTTTACTTTAACTCCAAATGCAATCGCTCAAAAGGGCGATAGGATTCTTTACGTACAAATCATAAACCCAAAAGGTAAAATGATGGGCGACAATACCGTGAAACAATTTGAGGATAAAAACCTGAATTACAGCGCATCAACAAATGTTTTTTATGAAAATGACGAACTGGATGTTTGTATTCTCGTAAACGCTTCAGAAGCCAATCTTGTTGAAGGAAGATATACCATCAATCTTTTTGATGGCCCCAACCAAATTGCCACAAGCACAATGGAACTCAAGTAGTCCCACTGCCCCCAAAGGGGAATCAAATTATCTTGAAAAACCATTGCACTAAGTGCAATGGTTTTTTTCTTTGGAAAAAACAGCCTCCCCCTTTGGGGGTTGGGGGGACTTTCCTATTTTTGCGCTATGGCAAACAATGAAGATCAATTCAAAAAAGTGGTCTCCCACGCAAAGGAGTACGGTTTTATTTTTGCATCCAGCGAAATCTACGACGGCCTTAGTGCCGTTTACGACTACGCCCAAAACGGGGTGGAACTAAAGAAAAACATTCGCGAATATTGGTGGCGCAGCATGGTGTATATGCACCAAAACATTGTGGGCATAGATTCCGCAATATTGATGCACCCCACAACTTGGAAGGCTTCTGGCCATGTGGACGCTTTCAACGACCCATTGATAGACAACAAAGATTCCAAAAAACGCTACCGCGCAGATGTGCTCATTGAAGATTACGCTGAAAAACTTTATCAGAAAGCCCAAAAGGAAATTGAAAAAGCAAAAAACCGTTTTGGCGATAGCTTTGATGAAGAACAGTTTGCAACAACCAATCCACGTGTCGTAAAATATCTTGATGAACAGCGCACCGTTTTGGAAAGAATGGCGCGTTCGCTCGAAAAAGAGGATTTGGCAGACGTAAAAGCATTGATTGAAGAGCTTGAAATTGCCGATCCTGATACAGGTTCAAAAAATTGGACTGAAGTGCGGCAATTCAACCTTATGTTTGGAACAAAATTGGGTGCTTCTGCAGACAGCGCGATGGATCTTTACCTTCGTCCAGAAACCGCCCAAGGCATTTTTGTAAACTTTTTAAACGTGCAAAAAAGTGGAAGGATGAAAATTCCCTTTGGAATTGCGCAAACTGGAAAAGCTTTTAGAAACGAAATAGTTGCCCGACAATTCATTTTCAGAATGCGCGAGTTTGAACAGATGGAAATGCAATTTTTCGTTCGTCCGGGCGAGGAACTGAAATGGTACGAATACTGGAAAGAAATTCGCCTAAAATGGCATCTTTCCCTGGGAATGGGCGCAGAAAACTACCGCTTTCACGACCACGAAAAACTAGCACATTACGCCAATGCCGCGACAGATATTGAATTCAACTTCCCCTTCGGTTTTAAGGAATTGGAAGGAATCCATTCCCGAACCGATTTTGATTTGAAAGCGCACGAAAAATTCTCTGGAAAAAAATTACAGTTTTTTGACCCGGAACTCAATGAAAGCTATGTGCCGTATGTAGTTGAAACATCCATCGGACTTGACAGAATGTTCCTAGCCGTTTTGAGCAATTCGCTTCAAGATGAAACTTTAGAGGATGGAAGTGTGCGCACTGTTTTGAAAATTCCAGCAATATTAGCTCCCGTAAAAGCTGCCGTTCTTCCTTTGATAAAAAGGGATGGCCTGCCGGAAATTGCACAAAAAATAATCGACGATCTGCAGTGGGATTACAACGTTATTTATGATGAAAAAGATGCTGTGGGAAGACGTTACCGGCGTCAAGATGCTTTGGGAACACCTTTCTGCATAACCGTGGACCACCAAACTATAGAAGACAATACGGTAACCATTCGCTATCGCGATACGATGGAGCAGGAACGAATTTCTATTAGTGAAATTTCAGAAAAAATGAAGGAAACCATTTCATACAAAAACTGGCTTTCCGAATAAATTTTTTAGTGATTATTTTTATATTTCGAAGGAGGATAACATTGGTTTATCCTCCTTTTTTCATATCGATTACTTGAGCTGGGGTGGCTTTGTCGCATCGGTTCATCCGCTCAAGCCCCCCAAACTTTATCCACACTTTTTGCCCGTCTTTTTTGTATTTTTCTTCTAGATTGATGGGGTCCAAATAATAAAATTCCATCTTGTCGCCCGGCATTTGTATGGTATAGGGACAGTCGCCTTCCTTGTCGGAATAAACAATAGTGCCCAACAAATATCCCGCAGCAATCATTTTTTGAGGGTTCATGATTTCGTTATTTTCAATGGTTTCAACAATTGTAGTAGTTTCCGAAGTGGAAGTGGTTTCGGTTTGTTTTTTCGTAGTGCCACAGGAAAGGATGAATGCTGAGAATATTAGGAGTGTTGTTTTTAAAAACATTTTTTTAGGTTTTAAATGATTGATGAAGATACAACTTTTAAAAATACGCCCGCAACTGGATACTGCCCGTATGCACCATTTTGGTGGTTTCACTTTTTCTTCCGAAATAGGAAAGATTGGCATCCAAATATTTCGTTATTCGCTTTTGAAAAAGCATACGCCATGTAAAGTTGGTTCCGGGCTGCAAACCTTCCAACATTTGGTAGGCCACTGGCGAAAAAGGACTTCCTTCAAACTTATTGTCAATATAATTGAATTCCCCATTGATTGAAACCTTTTCCGCATTGGTATAAGCGAAGGAAAAACCAACGGTTTGCTGGTTTAAATTTTCCATTTCACCCAATTGGTTGTTTTGGTTAGCAAATTCATAAAAAATATCAAAACGCGCTTGTTGATTGAACAAATAGGAAATTTTCGGATTGAATTCATACGAATCCAAACGATAATTTCGGTTCGCAAAACTTTCTGAAAGACTCTCATTACTTCCCGTTGCGCCCTTTAAATTCAACAACCAACTCTCCCAGAATTTATGGTTGAAGTTTAGTTGATGGCTTTTAAGATCATTTCGCTGTAAACCTACCGCCAACAAGTTATCCGCAGAAGTGGAAATAAAAGTGTAGCTCGTAGTAAAATGCTGTTTCCCACGGTTAAAAAACAAAGCATTTCTGAAATTCAGCGTCAATCCCAACTGGTCATCGCCGCCATCTTCAAAAGGATTTATATTGAAGCCATCGTTTCTCCGCTTCACTTTTCGGTCCAAAACGTAGGAAGTTTGATTATAAAAATGTGAAAGAACCTTTTTAAAACCTTCTTTATTCGACCATTTTTGGGGATTCAAGGTGAGGATTTGACTGAATTTATTCTGCCGGATTTTCAAAAATATCTGGTTGGGAAGCAATATCCGAATGTACTCAGCTTGGTCCTGAAATTGTGCAATTTCAAATTCCTCCAACTCTTGGATTCCATTGTTGTTATAATCAATCCAAGTGTAAACGCCCTGCCCCGGATCGGTTTTTATATATGTGAATTCCTGTTGCGGAATTACCCCGCTGTTAGATTCCAAAGTGGTGTTCCATCGTATCCCGCCATCAAACAGCGCTTGATTGTATAGAATCCGCGAATTTAGTGATCGCTCCGTTTCGCCAGTAATAGTTACGAAAGGCGTTGAACCGGTTGTAGGCGATCCATCATTCCCAATCGGCTCATATTTTAAAGTTCTATAATTCGCAAAAGCGGAAAGCTGTGTGTTTTCAGTATTTATTAGTGTCGACTTCAAATAATAGGTGTTGGACGAATTTACTTTTTGAAGCATCTTTTTCCGAATACTATCATTCACCCGAAATTGGTACCCAGCTTCCACAAATACTTTGGTACTGTCGCCAATGCCCGAAAACACCTCAAAAGCACTGAACTTTTGGCTTATAGGCGAAATGCTATCGCGGGAAACATCTTTTATTTGGTTGTTCTCCAAAGCCACTTTTCCGCCCACCCAAGCTTTTTCAAACGAATAAGTTGTGGTGTTGTTCAGCCTGAAAAATTTAGAGGAAATGGAATCTGCTTTACTGTTCAAAAAACTTCCATAAGTCAACAATCTCAGCTTCTTCAGCTTTATAGCTGAAGAAATTACGTGCCGCGTACCGTTGAAATTTTCAGAATAATTCAAATTTTGAAATTCATAACGGCCACCGCCTATTTTTGGATGCGAAACCTCAACTCCCGAAATTACGAAGCTTTGATTGCCCATTGGATTGATGAGGTTCCAATCGCGGTTGAATTCAATATTGTAAAGTCTTTCAACGGTCCGGAAATCTTTCTGAACAAAATCCAAAGAGCCAAAAGCATCCACTTTCAGTGTATCTGCCGTTGTCAAAACACGTTGTTTAAAAGCCAATCTTCCTGCAAATCCGTCATTGTTGCCATCGTCAATATCGCTGAAAAGGTTAAGGTCGTTTTGGCTGCCCGCTACTTCAAAATCTATTTTTGTTTTTTCCGAAGGGTGAAAACTTCCGTTAAGGCCGCCAACCTGTATTTTTACAGGCGCATTCAACCGAATGACAGGCTCATAATTGCCTTGAGGAACGCCATTCACTGGAGCCACATATTCAAAAATACGGCTGATGGCATTGGTATTATTTATTACATAATTGCCGTTATGGTTACCAACCAGCGAAAAACGCACACTGAAAAGTTCGTCTTCGGGATTGTTTGAAAACACGAAAACTTCTTCGCCATTTATGATTTCTTTTTTATAAAGAATTTTGTTTACGGAATAGGTGTCGGGGATGGCCGAAGGAGCAGTCATCAAATCCTTATTATCGCCTGCGGCCTTTAAAATTGCCACTTGTTCTTCGGAAAGATTTTGTTGCAGCGGCTGATTTTTTGCATCGTTTTCGGAATATATATACACTCCCAAATCCAGTTTATCGCTCGTATAATTTCCACCCCCGTAGCCAATGAAACGGGTATAACTTCGGTCGGTATATTGATATTCCACCGAAATCCGCATATTGCTGGTTATTGGATAGGTTGGGTTGAATTTCAGTTCGCCAGCATTGTAATCTATTACGTAATCTTCGTTTTCGCCACGTCTCAAAAGTAAGCCGTTCACATAAACCCGCTCACTGCCCGAAACCACCAAAATATACAGTTCGCCGTTGGGACCGACCAATTTATACGGCCCTTGGTTTCCTTCCTGCCCAATAAATTCACTTTTTGAAAAAACGCCCCGCACCAAAGCGCCCGAAGCAAAAGCTGAAATTTTGGAACCGTCTTTATTCTTAAATGTTCCGCCAAGCGAGATTCCCTGGACTTTTTTGGTAAACCTTCCGAAGTAACTATTGTTGTTTTGCAAATCAATATCACCCGCTCGGATGTTCCAATTTTCGCCAAAAAGCTCGATGAAAATTTGGTCAAATTCATTCAAACTTTGCGAATACCCACCTTCCTGTGTTGGAATGTTTGCATCTTGAATGGAGGCGCGAATGGAAACTTTATCGCTCAATTTTCCAGTGATTTGAAGGTCCAAATCACTGTTGACCACAGCGTTTTGATTGTTCCCAATAGTTATACCGCGAGAGATGCTACCCGAAGTGTTTAACCCATCAAAAGGTGTAAAAACATTATTATTGGTGCTTTCCTGTAGCGAATAAAGTTTGTCCATTTGCCCCGTATTTTTAACTATAATTTTTGGGTCGAGGGCGAAATAATCCCGCGTTAAAAAATCTGGGTATTGTAGATATTGAACAGTCAGCGAATCCTGTTGTTGTTGTAGTTCTTCGGAAAAAATAAGGATTCCTTTTTTGAAATCTATCCGATAACTGAAGGGGTCCGGCGAATTTCCTTCTCCATCGAGAATAACGAAACGCTTTGGGTTTATGCCCACACTATCCAAAACCACGGTATCTTTTACCGCGACTTTTTTTTCTTTATAATTTGAAGTAATATCCTGCGCATAGCCGATGGCGGCCATAAAAAAGAGGAAAACAAACAAGGATAACTTCATCAACTATAAAACTAAACGTTTGGGTTTTTATTTTGTCGGTTATTTTGTGATAACCTTTTGCGAATTTTTTAGGGTAAAAATACAATCTTATTTACTTTAGCAACGCAAACCCTCTGTGTAACTCCGTGGTTCTCTGCGAAACTCTGTGAAATAGATATAACGCAGAGTTGCACAGAGAAATACACAGAGAACCGCAGAGAAAAAAACTTCAATTTTGAAAATAATCTCATACAACGTAAACGGAATACGCGCTGCAATGCGCAAAGGATTTATTGAATGGCTTATGGCCGCAAACCCTGATGTTATCTGCCTTCAAGAAACAAAAGCCAATTTTGACCAAGTGGAAATCGAGGAAATTGAAAAGGCTGGATATCCTTATCATTATTGGTACAGTGCTGTAAAAAAAGGGTACAGTGGCGTTGCAATTCTTTCAAAAATAAAACCGAACCACGTTGAGTACGGCACCGGCATTGAATATATGGACGCCGAAGGAAGAAACCTCCGGCTGGATTTTGACGATGCCCGCCTGCCGGCGGGGCAGGTTTCGGTTATGAGTCTGTATTTGCCCAGCGGCACGAACATAGACCGTTTGGAACACAAGTTCACGTATATGGCCGATTTTCAGAAGTATGTTGACAATCTAAAAAAAGAAAATCCCAACTTGGTGATTTGCGGTGACTACAACATTTGTCACGAAGCGATAGATATTCACGATCCCGTTCGAAATAAAAATGTTTCTGGTTTTTTACCTGTTGAAAGAAAGTGGTTAGACGGGTTTATGAAAAGCGGGTTTATAGACAGTTTCCGTCATTTCAATAAAGAACCGGATAATTACACTTGGTGGAGTTATCGTGCTAACTCCCGGAACAACAATAAAGGCTGGCGGATAGATTATAATTTGGTTTCGGAGCCATTGTTGAAAAACTTAAAACGCGCCGTTATTTTGCCCGAGGCAATGCACAGTGACCATTGTCCACATTTGGTGGAACTGGAATTTTAATAGGAGTTAGACCTCATAGGTCTAAAACTAAAAAGATTGATGGAATTGAATTAGTTCTAAACAAACGCACTATATCCCGTAATGGCTCTTCCCACAATCAACGAGTTGATTTCTTTTGTGCCTTCGTAACTGTAAATAGCTTCGGCATCGGCCACAAAACGGGCAACGTCATATTCCAGCAAAATTCCATTTCCGCCCATAACTTCACGGGCCTGACTAACCACGTCTCGAGTTCGCATACTGCAGAAAACTTTTGCGAGCGAGGCGTGTTCATCCGTTAATAAACCTTCATCCTGCAGTTCCGAAAGGCGGTAACACATAGTTTGCATCGCCGTCAAGTTGGCGACCATTTCAACCAAATGATTTTGAACCAACTGAAACGAAGCAATCGGTTTTCCAAATTGTTCACGCTTTTTAGTGTATTTCAGTGCAGCTTCATAAGCACCACGAGCACAACCCACGGCTTGCCAAGCTACGCCAGCTCGGGTCATTCTCAGCACTTTTGCAGTGTCTTTAAAGGAATCGCATTTTTGAAGTCTATCGCTTTCCGGTACGCGGCATTCGGTCATTGTTATCAGTGCATTTTGCACGGTTCGGAGCGCCATTTTGTTCTCAATTTTTTCAGCTTTAAAACCAGGGTTTCCTTTTCGCACCAAAAAACCTTTTACTTGGTCCGAAGCTTCATCACGGGCCCAAATGATGGTAACATCAGCAAAAGTGGCATTTCCGATCCACTTTTTCTGTCCGTTTAAAACCCATTCATCACCTTCCTGCCTGCAAGTGGTTCCCAAACCGCCCGCAACCGCGGAACCCACTTCAGGCTCAGTCAGACCAAAGGCGCCAATAAGTTCCATTCTTGCCATTTTAGGAAGCCATTCTTGTTTTTGTTCATCACTTCCGCAGATATATATAGAGCCCATAGCCAAGCCGCTATGTACCCCGAAAAATGTGGAAATGGAAACATCCACACGGGCAAGTTCCATTGCTATTATTCCTTCCATCACATAATTTTCATTAGGTGTTCCGTAACCTTCATAGGTAAGCCCACAGATATTTAATTCTGCCATTTTCGGAATAATTTGAAAGGGAAATTCGGCTTTGTTCCAGTATTCATTGGCTATCGGCTTTATTTCGTCTTCCATAAAATTGCGGACTTTTAATTGAAGTTCGCGTTGTTCGGGACTTAATTTTAAAGCTAAATCGTAAAAATCACCATCAATAGGTGGCAATTTATGTTGCCCTTTTTTTTCGCCTTTGTGTTTCAGCATTTTCATCAAACCAGCTAATTGACGATCGTCGAGCTCGCCCACGGTTTTCAAAATTTCAGAAAGATCTACTTTTTGCGAAAGTTTCCCAAGCGCATCGAGGTCAATTTCCTGCATTAAATGAATAGTCTGTTTGATTTTCGAAAAGATGGACATGATGTGAGTTTTTAAATCGAAATCGAAAATGAAATCGAAACTTAAAGATAAGGGTACGTAAATTTTAAAAGGCTAAAAAAAAGTTAATTTGAAGGCAACGGTTTTATTGCGGTTTCATTTACGTAGCCTTTCAAACTAGTAGCTGTTTGAATGTGAAACCACTTTTGATTTTTGCCCAAAACGATGATTGTATCGTTTTTTTTCAAGCTTCCAAATTGCTTAAAAACGGATGCCGGCCCTTTCCGAATATCCACTCGATTTTTTAAAGAAACCGCCTTTTTTACGGACGAAGGTATTTCGTTAGTTTGAATTTCTGTCTTTTTGATGAATGAAAGCGGATTTACGGCACCCTTTGATTTATAAATTCCAAAATGGAGATGCGACGGAAGGTCTTTGGCATTGCCTGTGTTTCCCACAAAACCAATGGTGTCGCCAATTTTCAATTTTTCTCCTTCGAAAACCGCAATGCTGTCTAAATGCGCGTAATATATTCTTTTCCCAAAAAGGTCATCGCGAAGCCAAACCTGTTTTCCCCCGAAACCGTGGTCGCCAACGGAAGCAATCACTCCATCGGTAATCGCGATAACCGGAGTACCGCGATCCGCAAAAATATCGATCCCTTCGTGGGAGCGGCTTCCGGTATCGCGCGGATCTGCCCAAAAACCTTGAATGCTTTTATTGCTGCCGCCAATTACCGGGAAAACGTAAAGCGGCTCGGCAAAAATTTTCAGGACAAAAGGAAATTGCAATTGCATTTGCGGTTGCACAATAACTTTATAAAAGCCGGATTTTTCAATTTCTTGTGAAAGGGTAGATTGCTTGTCCTCGGAACTTTTCAAAAGTTTAAAAGACTTCAGTGATTCATTTTCAGCTTGAAAAAGGTCTACAAAAACCAAGGCAGAATCGGGTTGTTTTTCTACTTGAACTACAATGCGTTCCCCTTCTTTCAACTGAATGTTATAACTGTAAACATTGAAATTTTCTTCAGTAAAAACGCCACTTTCGGAATAAGGCAGCGTTATTTGAAGACTGTCGCGTTTCGCATTTTCAAATGCATTTTTCCATTGAAGTAAAAGCGAATCATTTTTGGGAAAATTAGCTTCGTAAACTTCGCGAGCGGTTTGTTGTACAATTACCTCAGCAGCATTTTGAATCTCTTCTTTGCAGCTGGAGATACTTATTCCCAAAAGAATTAAAGTGATAAAAAAACTTTGCTTCATAGCGGTGCTAAAGTAACGGAAATTGTGTCAAAATCAACCAAAAAGATGATGCACCACATCGTGCACTTTCGCCACTTTAATGATATTTATATGAAAATTGTGCTTTGGGATTTTGCAGTATTTTGAAACAACTATTGATGTGAACCCAAGTTTTTCGGCTTCCAAAATGCGTTGCTCCACGCGGGTAACGGGGCGCACTTCCCCCGCCAAACCAACCTCGGCTGCAAAGCAAAGGCGCTTGTCTATGGCTATGTCAATATTTGAGGAAAGCACGGCGGCCACAACTGCGAGATCTATTGCTGGATCGTCCACAGTGATTCCGCCAGTTACATTCAAAAAAACATCTTTTGCACCGAGTTTAAAGCCAGCTCTTTTTTCCAAAACGGCGAGAATCATATTTAATCTTTTTGCATTGTAGCCTGTGGCGCTTCGTTGCGGTGTGCCGTAGACAGCGCTGCTCACCAAGGCCTGAATTTCAATCATCAACGGACGCATGCCCTCCAAAGTTGCCGATATTGCGGTGCCACTTAAATCTTCATCATTTTTTGAAATCAATATTTCCGAAGGATTTGAAACCTCTCTCAAACCACTGCCCTGCATTTCGTATATGCCGAGTTCATTGGTACTTCCGAAGCGATTTTTATTGGCACGGAGGATTCTGTAAATGTGGTTTCGGTCGCCTTCAAACTGCAAAACCGTATCTACCATATGTTCCAAAATTTTTGGTCCGGCAATGTTTCCATCCTTGGTAATATGGCCAATCAAAATAACGGGTGTTGCGGTTTCTTTTGCAAATTTTATAAGCTCTGCGGCGGTTTCCCGAATTTGTGAAATGCTTCCGGCGGTGCTATCAATAGAATCTGTGTGCAAGGTTTGTATGGAATCTATCACCACGATATCCGGTTCAATTTCCTCAATACTCCTGAAAATATTTTGGGTTTTTGTTTCGGTTAAAATGAAACAGTTTTCAGAAATTGGCTGGATGCGTTCGGCACGCATTTTTATTTGTTGGGCGCTTTCTTCGCCTGAAACATAGAGCGTTTTATAGGGTAGTTGCAGTGCGATTTGAAGCATCAACGTGCTTTTTCCAATTCCGGGTTCACCGCCCAAAAGTGTGAGCGAGCCGGGAACCAACCCACCGCCGAGCACACGGTTCAGCTCGTTGTCCTTTGTGTTCAGCCTCGCTTCGGCTTGGGTTGAAATTTCTGAAATACGTTGCGGTTTCGATATTCTTTTTGAAGTGTTTTCAGAAGATTTCCAACTTACTTTTTCGGCTTTTTGGATTACTTCCTCAGCAATGGTGTTCCATTCTTTGCAGGAATTGCACTGCCCTTGCCATTTGGCAAATTGTGCGCCGCAGTTCTGGCAGAAAAAAGTGGTTTTCGTTTTGACCAATGGATTTATTATTATATTATATCTTTGAAAGAAATATCCCCACTGATGAAACGTTTGTTAACCATTTGTATATTTCTTTTTTTCAGTAATATTATTTCTTCCCAAGTAAATCAGCAGCATACAAAAATAGCGAAATTAAAATCCAAAATTGCACAATCTGAAAACGCTGAAAAATTAAAATGGCTGGACAGTCTTAACATTTTCATCGTTAAAAACACACAAAAAAGTGCAGATTCAGTATTGCGTATTTCTGTGAACTATGCACTGCAATTGGATTCGCTCAATTACGCTGGAGCGCATCTTGCCGATTTAATGGACAATCTGAATAATATAGACGGACAACCAGAAGTTTCATTGCAGGAATTTTCAAAATACAAGTATTTTATAAAAAATATTACAGATGCAAAGGTACTTGCGAAAATATATCTGAACGTTGGCGATAGCTATTTTTATTTAAGAGAGTATGAAACTTCCAATCAATATTACGACTCTACCCAAGTGTTTGCCAAGAGCGGCAATGCAAAAAGGCTCTTGGCACTTGCCATTATGTACAAAGCAGGAACTTTGGGAAACGAAGGCAGTTTTGCTGAATCCTCCAAGAATTTGCAGGAAGCAGCAAAGATTTTTTCAGAAATAGGCGATACCTCGAATATCATTAGTGCCAAAAATTCGCTTTCCATATTATACAGTAAAAATTCATTTTTTAAAGAGGCGAAAGCAGAAAGGGACGAAGCTATCGTACTTGCCAAGAAAATAAAAAGTTATGGGCATTTGGTTTCTTTTTACTACAATGCCGCAACCGATGCCCAAAAAATCGGCAACCATGAGCTTCAAATTAAAAATTTAAAAGAAAGCTTTGAATTTGCGAAAAAATCAAAATACTTTGCCCTTTATGAGTCTCCTATTTTGGCGGGATTTGTTTCGGCATATTCCCAAGAGGGAAACATAGCTGAAGCAGAAAAATATTTTAAAGAACTTACACAAAACCCAGAAAACATAACAGGGAGCAAAGAAGAAGATTACCTTAATGCTTTAAAGCATCTGGCTTTCGCCATAAAAGATTTTCAGGGCGCGCTGCGTTATGGACAACAACACTTGGCCCTGAAACGGAAAAATACTTCTTTTGAAGATACAATGGGTGCTGAAAAATTCCTGTCAAATGTATATGAAGCGCTCGGCAATGATACAAAGGCATTGGTGCATTTTAAAAACTATCAAAATATAAAGGATTCCATTTCCAATATTCAAAATGTAAAAGCCCTAAGTTATTACCAAACAATATACGAAACCGAAAAAAGAGACCTCAAAATAAAGGGCCAACAGAGCGACATAGCTTTGCTGGACGCCGAGAATCGCCAAAAGACTCAATGGATGCTTTTTGGAGGTCTTGGTCTAATAGGGTTTTTCGGCTTTATAATATTGGTGCGTTCCGTGAACAATGCCAAAAAACGGCAAAGGCTTCAAGAATCGTTTTCCCAAGGTTTAATTAAAGCCCAGGAAGATGAACGCACACGAGTAGCACGCGAACTTCACGACAGTGTGGGTCAAAAATTGATGCTCCTTACCAAAAAAACCAAAACAATTGGAAATCTGGAAATGGAATCCTTGGCCAGCGATACTTTAACGGAATTGCGGACAATTTCGCGTGGGCTGCATCCCGCCAATTTGGAACGCCTTGGCCCCTCTGCCGCCATAAAGGCTATGATAAACGAGATAGACACAAATACCAATATATTTTTTACGCACGAAATTGAAGACATAGACGCTTTGTTAAGCAAAGAAGCATCGCTACATTTGTATAGAATAATACAGGAAGTGCTGAACAATATGGTAAAACATGCAGATGCTAAGGCAGCTTCCGTTATTATAGAAAAAAAGAAAAACACAATTGAAACCACCATTTCTGACAACGGAAAAGGTTTCGAGCATGCCGAAATAGTTAAAACCAGTGCAAGCCTTGGCATGAAAACTTTGTTGGAGCGGGCAAAAATCTTGCAATCAAAAATTGATATAAAAAGCCAAGTTAATCAAGGAACCACCGTTTCATTAATTATACCCGTTTAAATGATTGACAAAAAAAACGTTTCCATTGTTATTGCAGATGACCACCCAATGATCCTCAAAGGATTAAATGACGAATTAAAGACTAACAGTTATAACGTTGTGGGACAAGCTGAAAGTGGTATAGAAGCGTTGGAACTTATTTTGGCACATACGCCCACGCTCGCGTTATTGGACATAGATATGCCCGGTTTTACAGGTTTTGAGGTAATAAAAATAGCAAAAGAAAAGGAGGTGGACACCAAGTTTATAGTGCTTTCCTTTCACAAAGAACACGATTATATCTCTCAGGCCAAAGCACTTCAGATAAATGGTTATTTGCTTAAGGAAGATTCTTTTTCTGAAATTGAGCATTGTATCAAAAATGTCTTGGACGGTCAAATATATTTCAGTAGCTCTTTTGAACCTGCTTCAATACGAAGTGTTTCGGAAGAATTAAAAAAAATTGAACATTTAACTTCTTCCGAAAAAACCATTTTAAAATTGGTGGCAAAACAAATGAGAAGCAACGAAATAGCAGAAATGCTTTCCATTTCAACACGCACGGTTGAAAAACACCGAAGCAACATAATTACAAAGCTTGAGATTGAAAACAGCACCAACTCACTTAACAGTTGGGCATATCTTTATAAAAACATAATCAAAGATCTTTAGGCTCAATATCCAAAATCAGCTTTAATTTTATCTGCTCGGTCCAGCAATGTGTCTATGGTTATAAAATCCACTTCTTGCTTGTCATAAGCACCTTGGAAGATTTTCATCGCTTTTTTGGGTTCTCCGGTTTCTTCGTAAAAGCGTCCTAAATAATAATCACCGAGCACTGTGTCTGGGTATTGCTTTTTCGCAAGCGTCGCTATTTCGCGTAAGGATTCCCATTGGTTTCTTTTTTCGGAAGCAGTTGCGGCGGCAATAAAATCGTTCACGCGAATGTTGTTAGTTATCCCGAAGAGGTCTTCAATCACTTTATATTTATCCAAAAGATATTGACTGATTGGCGTGTCCAATTTCAAAAGTACATCGGTAAATTCCTTTTTGCTGATAGGCCTATAGACCGAAAATATTTTTTCCAAGGCGTTTGGAATGCCACGGCCGCCAAGGGAGTAATGGGTTGCACCGTCAAAGTTGTCATAATAATAATTGAAGGATTTGCTCTTCAGGGCACTGAGTTGTGTATTTAAGCTTTCGGCAGATTCCATTAAGCCTTTTATGTCGTCGGTTCCAGTGGCCAAGTAATAAAATATTTTTCCGCGGATGTTCGGGATGCGTTCCACAAGCCGTTCTTCCATCATCGGTGCCATATCTGGGCTCAGATTGATGTATCCATTCAACAGCGGTGGGTCCTTAAAAAGATAATAGTTCAGAAAATTTGCCGTAAAATCGTGCCCAACACCAATAATGAATTTTGCCGTGCGGTATTTTTTGTCAATATAAGGTATGAGTTCCATCCCTATAAATTCAAAAAACTGGGCACCTTTTTCACCGGGCATAAAGGTTTCATTGTTATAAGCGCAATCGTCATAGCGCGAATTGCCCTGCATAATCCCAACCACAATAGATTCGGGCATATCTTCCCAATAGCTGGAATAATCAACGTTTCCAGCAACTGGTTCAAAGAGATAATCGGCGTCCAGCACCAAAACGATGGGGTATTTTTTTTCGGTATTCGTTTCGTAATTTCGGGGAAGCTGGATTTTCAACTTCCGGGATTCCCCGAGTTTGGCAGAGTTGAATTCTTCGTAAATAATTTGGGAGAAAGAAGCGTAATTAATAAAAGCGCAAAAAGCAAAAAGTAGGATTTTTTTCATTGTTGGGGTTTTTTAATCTTCGGAAAGATAACAAATTTTGGATTTGTGTACTTTTTCAGAAGAAAAAATAAACCGATAATTACAGTTTTAGCCGTTTTCTATTGTAAAGGGGAAGCACAACCAACGAAAGTACCCCAAAGAAAACTATGGAAGCAATGTTTGAAATCCAAACAATCCATCCAAAAGCAACGCCCACGGTTTTGGCAATTCCGAAAACAGTTAAAATACCTGCAACGGCAGCGGGATAGGTGCCAAAACCACTATTTGTGAAAGCGAACGTAAAACTGCCCACCACAAAAGTGATGATGATGGTTCCGAAAGGAATGTTTGTTGTATCTGGCAAGGCGTGCAGCGCGGTGTAAAAAGAAAGCAGGTAGAGTCCCCAAATAATAAAGGTGTGAAAAAGGAAAGCTCCTTTTTTCCGCATTTTCAAAATACTGAAAATACCTTCTTTTAAACCGATTATAATATTTTTCAGTTTCTTGTTAATGTTCGATTTTGAAAATTTAAGGTAAAGCGGAATGCTTACGGCAATAAAAATTAATCCGAAGATAATCATATAAAGAAATGACTTCGGCATGCTTCCGGCCACATATTCAAATAACACATCAAACTTTATAATAAGTGCCAAAACGGTAAAAAACAATAGGAAAATAAGATCGACAATCCTTTCAGAAATAATGGTGCCGAATCCTTTTTGGAAAGGGACACCTTCATATTTATCCAAAATGATGCCCCGAGAAAACTCGCCACTTTTCGGGATAAAAATGTTCATTAAATAAGCCACTGAAACTGCCATAAAATTGTTGGCTAGTTTGGTTTTATAGCCCAAGGGTTCCAACATAAAATTCCAACGGTAGGAGCGCGAAATATGGCTGAGCACACTGAACGCAACCGAAAGCAACACAAAACCGTAGTTTGCATCGGCAAAATACTTTTGGGTTTCTTCAAGTTGTTGGGGCGTGAAAGATTGGTAGATGTACCAAATCAAAAATACACCCAATCCGAGCGGGATTGCAATCTGTAAAAATTTTGAAAGAGAGCGGCTCAAATTAGCGGAGTAAATTAGTTTCCTCGTCGGGGAAAACCATTGCGGGCTTGAAAACTTTGGCCTCTTCCAGTTCCATCAGCGCATACGCGATGAGGATGAGCACATCGCCCGGAACCACGCGCCTGGCGGCGGCGCCGTTCAACGTGATTTCGCCACTGTTGCGCGGGCCAGGAATGGCGTAGGTTTCAAGACGTTCGCCATTGTTGTTGTTTACTATTTGGACTTTTTCGCCTTCAATAATGTTGGCGGCGTCCATCAAATCTTCATCAATAGTGATGCTGCCTATATAGTTTAGGTCGGCCCCGGTAACTTTTACCCTATGGATTTTAGATTTTACTACGTGTATTTGCATGGCGCAAAGATATTAATTTAATGGCATATTATCTATCAGCCTAACTTCGCCCACAAAAGCTGCTATAAAGGCCCTGTATTTCGATCCTTTATTCTTTCGTTTTGCGGTTTTAAGGGTTTTCTCGTTGGCAATTTCAAAATATTCCAATTTCAAGTTGGTGTTTTGCAAAAACTGTTCCGCAACCAAGGCATTTAAATCTGCAATGGAAGTGGAGCTGAATTTTTCCTGTACTTCCTTCAATGTTTTATAAATCAGGGTTGCTTCCTCAAATTGCTTTACGCTTAGTCGTTTGTTCCGAGAACTCATTGCAAGTCCGTTCGTTTCCCTTAAAATGGGGCATCCCACTATTTTTACGGGAAGCTTTTCAACAGCGACCAATTTTTTTACAATCTGAAATTGCTGAAAATCCTTTTCGCCAAAATAGGCGTTCTGCGGTTTTATTATTTTGAAGAATTTCTCGAGAATTGTTCCCACTCCGTCAAAATGTCCTTTGCGGTGTTTGCCTTCCATTTCGTTTTCGAGGCCGTTAAAATTGTGTTTTTTTGCTGAAACTGAACCCTCGTATAAATCTGAAACCTCTGGCAAATAGACAATCACTTCGCCTTTAATGATTTTCAAAAGAGAAATATCATCTTCTGGGGTACGTGGATATTTTTGAAGATCTGCGCTGTTGTTGAACTGGGTTGGGTTTACAAAAATGCTTACCACAACCAAATCATTTTCACTTAAAGCTTTCTTTACCAAGGAGATATGCCCATTATGCAATGCACCCATCGTTGGCACAAAACCTATTTTGTTATTCTTGTTTCCAGAAGACAAGGCCTGAACCAATGACTCTTTCTGGGTATATATCACCATAAAATTGCTTTAAGAGCGGGCAAAAATAATATATTAAAGACAATCTACATAAATTTTCGTAATTTTGCGTGTTTTTAAGCGCCTCAATGCTTTGAGGCCAATTCCGAAATAATACTTTAAAACCCCAATAGATGAAAGATAAAAGAGTCTTGTATGTGTCTTCCGAAGTAATACCTTACCTTCCCGAGACCGAGATTTCTTCAATGTCGTTTGAAGCTCCCCGAATGATAAACAACAATGGCGGACAAATAAGAATCTTTATGCCTCGCTACGGCAATATTAACGAAAGGAGGCACCAACTGCACGAAGTTATCCGTCTTTCCGGGATGAACCTTGTGATAAATGATTTGGATATGCCCTTAATAATTAAGGTTGCTTCCATCCCCAAAGAGCGCATACAGGTTTATTTTATCGATAATGAGGATTACTTTAAAAGAAAAGCAACGTATGCTGATGAAGAAGGAAACTTATACAAAGATAATGACGAGCGCGCCATTTTCTTCGCCAAAGGAGTAATAGAAACCGTGAAAAAACTGAATTGGGCCCCAGATATTATTCACGTTCACGGCTGGTTGGCTGCCTTTCTTCCTTTATATTTAAGAAACTACTACGGCAACGAGCCTTTGTTTGAAAACAGCAAAATAGTTACTTCTGTGTACAATCAAGGCTTCGAAGGTTCGTTAGCTAAAAACACCATTGACAAAGTTAGGTATGACGCCATAGATGACGATGCCATTGCTGAACTTGAAGAACCAAATTATGTGAATTTGATGAAGATTGCCATCAAAAATTCGGATGCAATAATCATTGGTTCCGAGGAAATTCCAAAGGAGCTGGAGGAATATCTTAACACAATTGATAAACCTGTGTTAAAATATCACAATATGGAAAATTTTTCCCAAGCATATTTAGATTTTTACAGCACTAAAGTTTTAAAATAAATTCTTCAACATTCACAATGAAATGTACACCAAACGTTTCACTTATAACACAATAACATTTTAAAGATGAAAATTAAAAGTTTGCTGCCCATAGCCGGCACTATTTTATTTATAATAATTGCCTTGTCCTCTTGTCAAGAAGACATTAGCACTATTGGTTCCGGACTTTTGGGAGATGAAACCCCAAACGGTATTTTGGACGATTCACAGACAGTCATTTCCTATAGCAGAAAGCTCGGACCGCTGCAAAGCAACAGATTGCCGGCATACCAACTTGGGGTTTACAACGACCCGGTTTATGGAAAATCTACCATCAATATGCTCTCCCAACTCACTTTGGAAAAAAGCAATCCAACTTTTGGAGAAAATGCCGTATTGGACAGTGTTTTTGTCTACCTGCCCTATTTTAGCACTGCAACAACAGTAGATAGCACCACCACCTACGTACTGGATTCCATCTATGGCGCTTCGCCAATAAACGTTTCCGTACTTACTTCTAATTATTTTTTAAGGGATTACGACCCAAACAGCAATTTTGAAGAGTTTCAAAATTACTACACCAACCAAGGCCCAACTTTTGAAGAATATTTAGGAACTGAATTGGGTGCTGTTGAAAATTTTACCCCCAACGATAGAGGGTTTATTTTAAATACAAACACGGACAAAAAAGAAAAACTTGCACCGGGACTCCGCATAAAACTGGATTCTACCTTTTTTCAGGAGAAAATTATAAAAATGGAAGGAAAGGAGGAATTGTGGAACAACAATAACTTCAAAAATTATCTAAGAGGAATTTATTTTAAAGTAAACTCCCCTACCAACGACGGAAGCCTTTTCATTTTTGATGCGTCCAAAGCTCACGTTGCTATTTATTATAGTTTTGATAACGAAATTGACCCCACCTTGCGGGACTTGGGCGTCTTCAAATTGAATTTGGGAGGCATTAACGTGAACACTTTCCAAAACCTATTGCCTTTACAAATTCAAACTGCCGTGGCCAACCCCAATATTCAAACTGGGAATGAAAACCTTTACTTGCGCGGTGGCGATGGTATTATTTCGGTAGTCGAACTTTTTGGAAAAGACAATGACAATAATGGTGTGGCGGATGAGTTGCAAGAGCTTCGCAGTAAAAAATGGATTGTCAACGAGGCAAACCTCATCTTTTATGTGAACCAGAATTTAATGGTTGGAGGTGCCACCGAGCCAGAAAGGATTATGATTTACGACCTTAAAAACAGCAACGTTTTGGTCGATTATATCCTCGATCCCACCAACGGCCAGCCCCCTGTTGATGCTTTTGTCAATCACTTTGGCAAATTGCAAAGAGGCAGTGATGGCAATGGAGAATATTACAAACTGAAAATTACCAATCACATCAGCAATCTTATCAATAAAGACAGTACCAATGTGCCTTTGGGAATAGTGGTTTCACAAAATGTTGCAATCCGTACCACCCAAAAACTTCAAAACCCAATGGAACCCAGTATTGAGCAAGTTCCGTCCAGTTGCGTTGTTTCGCCCGAAGGAACCATTCTTTATGGAAACGCCACCCCAAACCAAGAAAAAAGATTAAAGCTCCAAATTTATTATACTGAACCAAAATAAACCCCGCTTATGTGTGGAATTGTAGGCTATATTGGCAAAAGAGAAGCATACCCAATCATTATGAACGGTTTGAAACGTTTGGAATACCGGGGCTATGACAGTGCAGGAATTGCACTTTTTGACGGAACTGACATCCAACTTTGCAAAACAAAAGGCAAGGTTGCAAATCTTGAGGAAAAAGCCGAAAAGGAAATTTCACGCAAAGGAAACCTTGGCATTGGCCACACCCGCTGGGCAACACACGGTGTGCCCAACGATGTAAACAGCCACCCACACTACTCCAACAGCGGCGATTTGGTCATCATCCACAACGGAATCATTGAAAATTATGATTCCCTTAAAAAGGAATTGATAAAACGTGGCTACACCTTTTCTTCCGATACAGATACTGAAGTATTAGTAAACCTTATTGAGGATATTCAAATAAACGAAAATGTAAAACTTGGAAAAGCTGTTCAAATAGCTTTGAACCAAGTGGTGGGAGCCTATGCCATCGCACTTTTCGACAAAAAGAAACCCGATGAAATCGTGGTGGCAAAACTTGGTAGCCCACTGGCCATAGGCATTGGCGAAGACGAATTTTTCGTTGCCAGCGATGCTTCCCCTTTTATTGAATTCACCAACAACGCCATCTATTTGGAAGATGAAGAAATGGCAATCATCCGCCTTGGGCGCGATGTTAAGGTTCGTAAAATAAAGGATGACAAATTGGTTGCGCCCTACATTCAAGAGCTTCAGCTTAATTTGGAGCAAATTGAAAAAGGCGGTTACTACCACTTTATGCTTAAGGAAATTCACGAGCAGCCTTCAGTTATAAAAGATACATACCGTGGCCGATTGCTTGCCGAACAAGGCATTGTAAGGCTTGGAGGATTGGAGGATTATATTGAAAAATTCATCAACGCAGATCGCATTATCATTGTGGCCTGCGGAACTTCTTGGCACGCCGGTTTGGTGGCTGAATATATTTTTGAAGATCTGGTTCGCATTCCCGTTGAAGTGGAATACGCTTCCGAATTTCGGTACCGCAACCCAATTATTTCAGAAAAAGATGTGGTCATCGCCATTTCACAAAGTGGTGAAACTGCCGATACGCTCGCCGCTATAAAGCTCGCGAAATCAAAAGGCGCATTCGTCTATGGAATCTGTAACGTTGTGGGCTCCACCATTTCAAGGGAAACCCACAGCGGAACCTATACGCACGCCGGGCCTGAAATTGGCGTTGCTTCAACCAAAGCATTCACTACACAGATTACTGTTTTGGCAATGATAGCCCTGCGCTTGGCTAAAGCGAAAGGAACCATCAGCCATCGTGATTTTATGCTTTATTTGCGGGAATTGGAACTCATCCCAAACCACGTGGAAGAAGCTCTGAAGACCGAAGACAAAATAAAAGAAATAGCCGCAGTATTTAAAAACGTTCGCAATTTCCTTTATTTGGGAAGAGGTTACAACTTCCCAGTAGCCTTGGAAGGTGCTTTAAAACTAAAGGAAATTTCATACATCCACGCAGAAGGCTACCCTGCTGCCGAAATGAAACACGGCCCCATCGCCCTTATTGACGAGCAAATGCCCGTGGTGGTTATTGCAATAAAAAGCGACCATTATGACAAAGTGGTGAGCAACATTCAAGAAATTAAGGCTCGCAAAGGAAAAATTATAGCAGTAGTTTCAAAAGGCGACACTGCGGTCAGAGAGCTGGCAGACTACGTGATGGAAGTGCCGCACACCCCAGAGGCGTTATCGCCATTGGTGACAACCATTCCGTTGCAATTGTTGGCATACCACATTGCCGTAATGCTTGGCAGAAACGTGGACCAACCTCGGAATTTGGCGAAGTCGGTTACGGTAGAGTAGATATTTAAGATTTATGAAGTCCACTTTTTAAAGTTATTTTTTTGTAAATTGAACCATAAACAAAGTGGTAATATGGAAAATATATTTAGTAATTATGGAATCGAAATTGTTGTAGGAATGATTGTTTCTGTTCTTGTATTTATTTTTCTAAGAGTTATTTATTTTGGTTGCATCAAGAAAGAATCAGAAAATTAATTATGTTAATTAGATTTTTATCTGAAATGTAAGGTGTGGTATCCACCCTCTTTAAATGAAAGTATCACCGTTGAGTATTTATAAAGGGTCAAATTAGATTACCCTTCTTCCTAAATCAAAATCAGTCTATTTTATATTGGTTATTTTACCCCTTTGAAAAAAGAAAACTACCTACAAATTTCAAAACAGGAATGTAATTAAACTCAATTGAGGCTGGAATCATTATGTCTGTAATTGTTGAGTAGAGGCAGGATTTAAAATTCTGATTCCCTTTACTTCTATTTCTGCTTACAAAAAGTTGATTCAGACTGTCGTAACTTCGTGGTTCGTTTTTAAAATTAAATTGATACTTTTAAATCATGAAAGTCATCAACCTCATTTCCGGACCTCGAAATCTTTCAACAGCACTTATGTATTCCTTCGCGCAGCGCGAAGATGTTACGGTTTTGGACGAACCTTTTTACGGCTATTACCTTCAAAATGCTTCTTTGAAAAACAAACATCCCTCACAAAAGGAAATCCTTCAAACTATGGAGTTGAAAGAGGAAAAAGTAGTAGAAGCAATAAATTCACTTTCAGAAAAGCAAAATGTATTCGTAAAAGGAATGGCGCATCATTATTTGACTGATTCGCCATCTTTTATTCTGAATTGGGAAAACGTGATTCTAATTCGCCATCCCAAAAAGTTGATTGCTTCCTTTTCAAAAGTGATTCACACCCCAACTTTGAACGATATCGGCTTAAAAAAAGCTTCGGAACTGTTTTTATTTCTGAAGAAAAACGGAAAAACACCAATAGGAATTGATAGCGACGAACTTTTAAAAAACCCAGAATCGTATCTCATAAAACTTTGCAATTTATTAGATATTCCTTTTTCCAAAAAAATGCTTCGGTGGAAAAAAGGCGGAATACCGGAAGATGGAATTTGGGCAACACATTGGTACGGCAATGTTCACAATAGTGAAGGATTCGCTTTACAGAATAGCAGTTCACAACCCTTGCCCGAACATCTGAAACCTTTGCTTGAAGAGGCCTTGCCATATTATGAAACCTTAAAAAATAATATTTTAATATAAAAGGAAGTTCTTTCAATTTAACATCCCCTTTACCGATAACTGATAACTCACAACTGATAAATTATGCTTCAAAAATCCAACCCAAAAAACGACAACATTCAAGTTTTTATAAAAGACAAACTATATCCGCGCAGCGAAGCCAAAGTCTCGGTTTTTGACAGCTCGGTGCAGGGCGGTGATGCGGTTTGGGAAGGTTTACGCGTTTATCCCAAGGGCGTGGTGTGTTTGGACAAACACTTGACCCGTCTGCACGAATCTGCTAAAACATTGGCATTCACAGATATTCCTTCCAAAGAATTCATCAAAAAAGCAATAAAACAAACCCTCGATGCCAACGGAATGAATGACGATACACACATCCGTTTAACTTTGACGCGAGGCGAAAAAATAACCAGCGGCATGGACCCGCGACTCAACCAAAATGGTTCCTGCCTCATTGTTTTGGCGGAATGGAAACCCTTGGTTTACGACAACGATCACGGCATAAAAGTGATAAGTACCAGTCAAAGACGCAACTCGCCACAATTTTTGGACAGCAAAATACACCACAACAATTTGCTCAATAATATTATCGCTAAAATCCAAGCCAACGTTGCCGGAAAAGACGCAGGGTTAATGCTGGACGACCGTGGTTTTGTGGCTGAACTGAACGGCAGCAACCTGTTTATAGTAAAAAACGGAAAAGTTTTTACGCCATTTGCTCACGCCTGCCTTCCAGGAATCACGAGAAATTCGGTGATTGAGATGTGTCAAAAAAACGATATCGAAATCACCGAAGCAGATTTAACGCTCTCGCAATTCTATAACGCCAACGGGGTTTTAGCAACGGGAACGATGGGTGAATTAACACCAATTGTTGAAATTGACGGACGAAGCATTTCCAAAGATGATACGCTTCAGAAAAGAATTATAGCCCTTTTTTCAAAAGAGGTTCGAGGATTGTGTGAGAAACTCTGATTTTTTAAACCTGACATGTTTGTGCCTACAATAATCTCAAAGTTCAATTTTCAATTTTTATTATTTGAAAGTAAGTTCTCCTAATTTGCTTTTATATTCCGTTATTTTTAGTTCTTTTCCTGTTTTGTCGTTGTAGAACGTTCTGCCGTTTTCGGTAGCAATCAAAAGGCCAAACACGGCCCTAAAAAAGACGAGCCCAGTGTTATTGGCCTGTATGAAAAGAAATCTATTCACGTTTCATTAAGAATTGTTTTGCAAAATTTTCATCTTTTACTATTTCTTGTCGAAGTATTTCAACAGAATTGAATGTTTCCTCATCGCGGATGAATTTTATAAATTGGATAGTAATTTCCTTTCCGTACAAATCTTTATTGAAATCCAGAAAATGTGTTTCAATGGTTTTTTCTTTGCCCCCAACGGTGGGGTTAGTGCCAATGCTGGTTATTCCAAAGATTTCTTCGCCCTCAATTAAAGATTGAACAATATAAACGCCATTTTTCGGAACGAGCTTGTAGTTTTCCTTCAACTTTAGGTTTGCAGTAGGATACTTAATGGTGCGGCCGATGGCTTTTCCGCGGACCACTTCGCCGGAAATCATGAATTTGTAGCCCAAATAAATGTTTGCGGTTTCTATATCGCCTTCGTTCAACGCTTTTCTAATTTTTGTAGAACTTATGGCCACATTGTCAATTTCTTCTGCCGAAATTTCTTCCACTTCAAAATTATAAGTTCTTCCAAATTCCTTTAAATCTTCAATGTTCGAGGTCCTATTTCTTCCGAAGCGGTGGTCGTAACCGATGATTATTTTTTTCGCCTTTAATCTGTTTACCAAAATATCACGCACATATTCCAAAGCGGTCAACCGTGAGAAAGCATGGGTAAAAGGATGGATTACCAAATGGTCCAGACCTGTGTTCTCAAGGAGTTCGGCTCGTTCTTCAATGGTATTTATCAGTTTCATTTCTGAATCTTGCTGAAGTACCATCCGCGGATGCGGAAAAAAAGTTAGGACAACGGAATCCAGGTTTTCCTTCTTGGCCGTTTCTACCAAACGCTCCAAAATGGCTTTATGGCCAATGTGAACGCCGTCAAAAGTGCCAATGGTGACCACGCTCTGGCGGTCGTTTTTATATGCGGAAGCGGCCAAATATTTCTTCAAAATCAGTTTCCGTTAAAGGTGTTCATCGTGATGTTCATTCCCGCGAGTGCGAATGATTCTATAATTTTATTACTCAATTCTAACCGCTCTGGCAATTGTTTTTCCTCATCCGCTTCCCATTCGCCTAAAACATAATCTACTTGTCTTCCTTTTGAAAAAGCATCGCTTATTCCAAATCGGAATCGGTTGTAAGTAGCGGTCTGCAAGGTGTTTTGAATATCTTTCAATCCATTGTGGCCCCCATCGCTTCCTTTGGTTTTTATGCGAATGGTTCCGAAGGCCAAATTTAAATCGTCTGCAATTACAAGCATATTTTCCAAAGGAATTTTCTCTTTATCGAGCCAGTAATTTACTGCCTTTCCGCTTAAATTCATATACGTACTTGGTTTCAGAAAAACAAAAGTCCGCCCTTTCACTTTATGTGAAGAGACGTCGCCCAACTTAGCGGTTTCCCACGAAAGTGAATTTTTTTCGGCATAAAAATCCACAATCTTAAAGCCGATATTGTGGCGGGTGTTTGCATATTTTGGGCCAATGTTGCCCAATCCTACAATAAGAAATTTTTTCATGGAATCTTCTTCGGTACTAATTTGGTCAGCTTTTGCTGAAAATAATTTTCTGAGAAACGGCAACATCTTTTTTGTATTCTTGGGTAAAAATAAAAAAAGCACCCCGAATTAACTGGATGCTTTTCACTTATCTTTAAAAAGAAGAATTTATGCTTCAGCTGCAGCTTCAGCAGTTTCTTCATCTCCTTCAGCAGCAGCTTCTACGCCTTCTGCGCCTTCAGTTTCTTCTTCAACTTCGTCCACAATGGCGACACGTGAAGTTCTAACTTGGCAGATAACGGTGTTATCTGGGTGCATAATCTTGAAATTATCGGTTTTAATTTCGGTAATGTACATTTTGCTTCCAATGCGCATTTCGGCAATGTCTGCATCAATAAAATCTGGAAGATTTTCTGGCAATGCCTTTACACGAAGTTTACGGGTAACAATACGCAATGTACCACCACTACGAACACCACGGGCATTTCCGGTGGTTCGTACAGGTATTTCCATAGTAACTTCTTTATCATCAAAAATTTGGTAAAAATCGATGTGAAGTATACGATCGGTTACAGGATGAAATTGTATATCCTGTAGGATGGCAGTTACTTTTGTGCCTCCCAGATTAATTACAACGGTGTGTACGTCTGGAGTGTAAACCAAGTTTTTAAATGCAATTTCTTCTGCTGAAAAACTAATTGGTTCATTCCCTCCGTAAACTACGCAAGGAACCATTCCAGCATTACGTAGGGCTTTCGTTGCCTTTTTGCCCACGCTTTCTCTTTGTGATCCTTTAATTGTAATTGATTTCATTTTGTAAAAGTTAATTGTTAAAAGTTAAAAGTTAATGGTGTGGCATTTTACGGCCTACTTTCATTACCCCTTTTTTAGGGACGGCAAAGATATAGTTTATTTTGGATTTACGAATTACGAATTACGAATTTTTCTTTCGGCGATAAAAGTTCCCCCTTCGGGGGTTAGGGGGCTATTACATCAAAAACTTGCCGCTGATGGATTTATTGGCGTTTACGCTCAACATTACGTCCGCGAAAAGTTTGGCACAGCTTATTACCTTAATTTTACTGCTAGGTTTTGTGGGGATTGAATCTGAAACAATCAATTCCAATAGTTGTGATTTTTCAATGCGTTCATACGCATTTCCCGAAAGAAGCGGATGCGTACAAACCGCACGAACGCTCAATGCGCCGCGCTCCATCATCAAATCGGCAGCAGTGGTAAGGGTTCCGGCGGTGTCTACCATGTCGTCCACGAGCACTACGTTTTTGCCTTGCACGTCGCCGATGAGTTCCATATGTGAGATTATATTGGCCTTTTCACGCTGTTTGTAGCAGATAACCACGTCACTGTTCAAAAATTTTGAATAGGCATACGCCCGTTTTGACCCTCCCATATCTGGCGAAGCGATGGTTAGATTGTCAAGGTTTAGACTTCTTAAATAGGGAAGAAATATAGTGGAAGCAAAAAGATGGTCCACAGGTTTTTCAAAAAATCCTTGAATTTGGTCAGCGTGCAAATCCATAGTGATGATTCGGGTTGCCCCAGCCGTTTCGAGCATTTTGGCAACCAATTTTGCTGCAATGGGAACACGTGGCTTGTCTTTTCTATCTTGACGAGCCCAACCAAAATAGGGCAATACCGCCGTAATGTGTCTTGCAGAAGCGCGTTTTGCTGCATCAATCATCAACAAAAGCTCCATTAAATGGTCGCTATTTGGAAAAGTGGACCCTATGAGAAAAACGCGGCTGCCACGAACGGATTCTTCAAAAGAAGGTTGGAATTCGCCATCGCTATAATGGGCGGTAATAACTTTACCCAATGATATTCCGAAGGCTTCCGCAATATCCTTTGCGAGGGCTTCACTTTGTTTGCAGGCAAAAATCTTGGGGTCTGGCGCAATGGTTGACATACTATGGATTGTTAATTAGGTTGCAAAGGTAAATATTAATACGAAGCACTTTTTAAAAAAATACCTTTTATATATTTTCAGTAAATTACAAATATTTGTTTATTTTTGCCTCCCGTTTGCTCGAGTGGCGGAATTGGTAGACGCGCTGGATTCAAAATCCAGTGTTTTAGGACGTGCGGGTTCGATTCCCGCCTCGAGTACAAAAGCTTCAACTATATGTTGAGGCTTTTTTTATTTTATGGAGATTTTATTTCTTTATTCAGATTTTAATTAAATTATATCTGCTTCCAAATTTTAACAGTATCTTTCCTATAAAGTTTTTTTGTGTAATTACCTTTAAGTTACTCAATCTAAAATTAATGTCGAAAAAACTAAACCAACTGGAAGCCACCGCCATTTGTGGCAATGATATTAGTTCTTCTTGTTTATATGTTTCGGCGCTCGCCATTTTCTATGCCGGTCAATATGCTTGGATTTCGCTTTTAATGGTTGCGGGCGTTTTGTTCTTATTCAGAAAAATTTATGGCGAAGTGGTTGGCGCTTTACCTTTAAATGGTGGTGCTTACAATGCCCTTCTAAACACTACAAAAAAATCCACAGCCTCGGTTGCAGCAGCTTTAACAGTGCTTTCTTATATGGCAACGGCAGTACTTTCTGCCAGTGAAGCAGTTAAATATGCGCACAGTGTTTGGGATGCAATTCCCGTGTTTTATGTAACAATCGCGCTTTTGTTGGTATTTATGGGGTTAGTAATTATAGGAATAGGTGAATCTTCAAAAGTGGCGGTCTTTATTTTTCTTTTCCATCTTTTTTCATTGACTCTTCTCTGCGGGTTCTGTCTCTATTTTTTTTTCAGCAATGGTTTTGAAACTTTGATTGCAAATTTTAAAATGCCTGTTGGCGGTAGTATAACGATGGCACTCTTTTTTGGCTTTTCAGCAGCAATGCTTGGTATTAGCGGATTTGAAAGTTCAGCAAATTACGTTGAGGAACAGCAGCCAGGCGTTTTCCCAAAAACCTTGCGCAATATGTGGATTGTGGTAAGCATTTTCAATCCACTTATCGCCTTTCTTGCGCTGGGACTGCTTCCTCAGGAAGTGGTAAACAACAACCAGGACGCACTGCTCTCTTTTCTTGGCGAAACATCGGGCGGCCATTGGCTCTCCTTTTTAATTGGTATAGACGCGGCATTGGTTTTGAGCGGGGCAGTGCTTACCTCCTACGTTGGTGTGGGTGGACTGATGGAGCGCATGGCACTGGATAGGGTGCTTCCGAGTTTTCTATTGATTAGAAACAAAAATAAAAGTCCCTACCTAATCTTTATATTATTCTTCGCACTCTGCACCTCCATTTTACTGGTAACCCACGGAGATTTACCTTCATTGGCTGGAGTTTATACTATTGCCTTTCTTTCAGTGATGGTGCTTTTTGGAGTCGGAAACCTTTTATTGAAACTTAACAGAAAGCATCTGCCAAGGCCCGAGCGGGCTTCCTATTTGGCCGTTTTTATTGCAATTGCCTCGGTTATTGCCGCATTGTTGGGAAACATATTCTTGAATCCCGAGTTTTTGGCTACCTTTTTTGAATATCTAGTCCCAACACTTTTTGTGGTCTTTTTTATGCTTTATCATCACTATATATTGAAAGCTGCACTTCTCTTTATAGATTATATTGCTCCCGATAATAGCAAATTTTTTAAGAACTGGAAACGCATTACCAAAAACAGGCTGCAGGAATTGACGGGCAAGCAATTTGTATTTTTCACAAATAACGACAACGTGGAAACAATTAACAAAGTGATGCTTTACATAAAGAACAACGAACCCACCAAAAGGCTGAAAATTGTGGCTGTACTCGATGAAGGAATGGTGGTCGCCAACAATCTAAAAAAAGATGTGGAAGTGCTTGACCGCGCTTATCCGGACATAAAAATTCAATTTGTGGAAGAGCCGGGTGTATTTGGCCCAGAAAAAATCAATGAACTATCAAAACGATGGCATATCCCCATCAACTTTATGTTTATTGGTGCGCCGGGAGAACGATTTCCGTATAGGGTGCAACAGCTTGGGGAAGTGCGAGTGATTATTTAATTTTTAATAAATTTTTGAATACCTCTGCCCTCGGGAGAAACTATTTCCAAAAAATACATTCCTTTCGCAAGGGTGGCAATATCAATTGAACGATCTGCTGGAGGGTATTCCTTTATTCTTTTTCCCGAAACGGAATAAATTGTTATTTTTTCGATAATGGCTTTATTCGATTTTATGAAAAGTTGATCAGAGACTGGGTTTGGATATATTTGAATTTTTTCAGAATTGTTTTCAACTATTGATAATGGATCTCCCGCAATAAAGTCTAACCAAAAACCAGAGGGATTATTGGTGTAGTACATATGTCTTAAATTATCGGTGGAGTCCGTATAAAACAAATACGAATAATCATCTTCGATCGAAAAAAATTCGAAATAGAGAGTTTCAAAATCATTCAGAAACTGGGTTTCACAATTATTAAATGTTTGAATAAAATCTACTGGTCGTACTTTATCTTGATTAGCTACTACTTCGAATCTTCCTGAAAAGGAGTTGCATGCACCGTAACCTTCAAAGAAAAGATTTTGATTGATCGTCAAATACGGATAAATGGGTGGATCAATATCCTCTACATAAACTGCGCCTCCAAAATCCACCTCAATTTTGTAAAGATTCCACGTTTTAAATAGCTCTGGGTCTGGATTTTGGCCAAAAGCCTGAAACCCTATCAAAATTCCAAATACTACTGATGTAATTTTCTTCATAACGGAAAAAATTAGAATTCTCCATAAATATATGAAATCTTCCCCACAATCCTTATATTTGGGCAAACCTTGAAAACCCCTATCCCCAATGTCTGATTTCTGGTTGTATTTTAACCTCGGCCTCCACCACGTTTTGGACTGGAAAGCCTATGACCACATTTTGTTTTTGGTTGTTCTTTGTGCCGCCTGTACTTTTTCTTCGTGGAAAAAATTACTGCTCTTGGTTACCTTGTTTACCGTTGGTCATACGCTTTCACTGCTTATGGCCAGTTACAACGTTATAAGTGTTTCAGGGAAAGTCATTGAGTTTTTGATTCCCGTTACTATTTTGGTCACCGCGCTTTTCAATCTTTTTACAGCCGGAAAAGAGAAAAAAGTAGAAAAAATGGGCATTTTTTACATAGTCACCATTTTCTTCGGATTGATTCACGGGTTGGGATTCGCATCATTCTTTACAGCATTGGATAGCGGTGGTGGCTTTATGCCATTGCTCGAATTCGCTCTTGGCATTGAAGCTGCACAAATTATAGCAGTCATCATCATTTTAATTATTGCCTTCATCTTTCAAACCATTTTCCGCTTTAACAAACGCGATTGGGTGTTGGTAGTTTCATCACTGGTAATCGGTATGGTTATCCCGATGCTTATCAATAACTGGATTTTTTGAAGAGTTGATAGTCTTTAGAAAATAATGGTTTGAAATGGTCTAAACTTTTAAACTTCTCAACTCATAAACCCATCTACACCCCAAATCCACTTTGGCAATAACTTAACAACCTTTTTTTTGGCAGTGGCGTAACTTCCCAGTAATTTCGCTGTCTATTTAAAAGTATGAAGGACAGCAAACAACGCAAGTACGATATTGCCTATCTACGGATGGCTCAAGAGTGGAGCAAACTTTCCTATTGCAAGCGCAGACAGGTTGGCGCACTTATTGTGAAAGACAAAATGATAATCAGCGACGGCTACAACGGCACGCCCACAGGTTTTGAGAATATTTGCGAAGATGACGAAGGCTACACAAAATGGTACGTTCTTCACGCTGAAGCAAACGCAATATTGAAAGTAGCTTCAAGTACACAAGCCTGCCAAGGGGCGACACTTTATATCACAATGTCACCCTGTAGAGAATGCAGCAAATTGATACACCAAGCTGGCATAAAAAGAATAGTTTATCAAAACGAATATAAAGACAACTCCGGCATCGCCTTTTTGGAAAAAGCGGGCGTGAGCATACAGCACATTTCAGATTTGGATTCAGAATAATGGAACAACAAGCTTCCACACCGAACAATACTACTAAAAAAAGGCTGCCATTGTTGCCACTTTGGATTGGCTTGGCGCTTGCCGTTGGCGTTTTTATTGGTTCCAAACTCAATTTTAACGATACTACCGAAAAAATCTTCGCCACAAATTCAAAAAAAGACAAGCTAAACCGGCTTATTGACTATATAGATTACGAATATGTGGACAATGTGAACACGGACAGCATCGTGGACGTTACCGTGAACGGAATTCTTCAAAACCTGGATCCACATTCGGTTTACATTCCTAAAAGTGAATACCAACACAATGCAGACGATATGCGTGGCGCCTTCATTGGAATTGGAGTAAGTTTTTATGTTTATAAAGACACCATTGCTGTAATCCGGGCCATTGAAGGAGGTCCTGCAGAAAAAGCGGGAATAAAGGGTGGTGACCGACTTCTGTATGCCGATGGTAAAAAACTTTTTGGCGAATTGGTGCAGCGCGACAGCATTTCCAATTATCTGAAAGGCGAAATAAACAGTAAAGTAGCTTTGGATGTTTACCGCCCCAGTGAAAATAAAACATTGGAAATAAAAGTGCGGAGAAAACAAGTGCCGCTGGTTAGTGTAGATGCTTCCTATAAAATGACGGACGATTTGGGTTATATAAAACTGAACCGTTTTTCCGAAACTACTTATAATGAGTTTGAAAGCGCCCTCGATAAACTGAAAGATCAAGGCATCACAAAATTGGTTTTGGATCTTCGCAACAATCCCGGCGGCTATATTTCAACGGCGGAACGGGTGGTAGATGAATTTTTGGAAAAGGAAAAATTGGTGCTTATCACAAAAAATAAAAGTGGTGAAATCAACAAAACTTACGCCACGCGTCGAGGCGATTTTGAACACGGAAAACTCTATGTTTTAATAAACGAAAACTCCGCTTCCGCCAGTGAAATTGTGGCAGGTGCTCTTCAAGACAACGACAAAGGAACAATAATCGGTAGAAGGTCTTTTGGAAAAGGACTCGTTCAGCGTGAAATGTCGCTCGGCGATGGAAGTGCCGTACGGCTAACTATTGCCCGCTATTACACCCCAACTGGCCGCTCCATTCAACGTCCATACGGAAAAGGAAACGACACCTATTACAACGATTATGAAAAACGCTACCGCAATGGCGAATTGATTCACGAAGACAGTATTAAGGTTGCAGATTCTTTAAAATATGTCACTCCAAAAGGGAAAGTAGTTTACGGCGGCGGCGGAATTATCCCCGATGTTTTTGTACCAAAAGACACAAGCGTGGAAAACGAAACCCTGCAATATGTTTCGCGAAGTGGATTTATGAGTTATTTCATCTTTGAATATCTCGAAAAAAACAGAACTTTTTTTAAGGGAATGAAGTTTGACGATTTCAGAAAGAATTTTAAAGTTGAAGATAAACTTTCCAAGGAATTTATTGAATATGCCAGATTCAACGAAGCGCAGATAGACCTTTCAAAATATATTGAAGAGCTAAAAAGAACCCTGAAAGCGAACATTGCCCAACAGCTATTTGGTCCCAACGAATACGAAATAATCCTAAATGAAACGGACCCCATGCTTTTGAAGGTTTTGGAGCTGGAAGACAAAGATCATTTGAATAAGAAATAGGAAAGCTACTTTTTAGTTTTTGAAGCTATACTTTTTGAAATAAGCAAAATGCCAAGTGCCAAAATAGCGCACAATCCAGCCAAAATGCTTACTGCCGCAACAGAGCTGTCTCCTTTAAGCAAATGGTCAAAATCCAGTTTGGTCGCGTTGAAAACTATAAGTCCGGCGGCGCAGGCAATCAAAATGTAGATAAATATTTTCATTTGTATTTTTTTATGCCGATGAATTGAGAAAAAACACATTTCAACTCCTCAACTCCTCAACTTTTCAACTCCTCAACTAATTAAACAATCCTTGAATATTTGAAGTGAAAAGCTTCACCGCAATAGCCAGCAAAATTACACCAAATATTTTTTGGATCACCGCAATTCCATTCTTACCCAAAAACCGTTGCAATCTGCCTGAGGTCTTTAAGACCGCATAAATAATCACGATATTCACTATTATTGCCACAATAATATTTTCAATGGAATACTCAGCTCGCAGTGAAAGTAAAGTTGTCAAGCTTCCCGGTCCTGCCAAAAGCGGAAACGCCAAGGGGAATATGGAAGCCAAATCTGGCGTAGTATCTCCTTCTTTAAAAAGGGTAACGCCCAGTATCATTTCCAAAGCAATAAAGAAAAGTATTAAAGAACCCGCTACGGCAAATTCATTGACATTTACCCCAATAAGATGCAGAATACTTTCGCCCAAAAAAAGAAAAACGATCATTACGACCGCCGCAATTATAGAAGCTTTTCCAGAATTGATGTGCCCAGCCTTTTCACGCAGACCAATAATAATAGGGATGCTCCCAATAATATCAATTACCGCAAAAAGCACCATGGTAGCAGTAGCTATTTCCTTAAAATTAAAATTCATATTGGCTTCCTTTTTTTTGAGACTGCAAAATTAGGGGTATTGTTTGGGCTTTTGAAATAAACGTCTCTTTATAATTTAAGTTTTTTTGATTGTTTTTTAATTATTGAGATTTATTTGGAATTTGGTGCTTGTTATTTGGAATTTATTCATTTGCAATTTTATAGCTTTGCGCCATGTTCCAACTTGGCAAAACAATAGTTTCCGAAGATTTAATTGAAAAAGATTTCGTGTGCAACCTCAACGCCTGTAAAGGTGCCTGCTGTATAGAAGGCGAAGCAGGAGCGCCCGTAACCGAAGAAGAAGTTGAAATCCTCAAAAAAATCTACCCAAAAGTAAAACCCTTTCTACGCCCTGAGGGTATTGCCGCCATTGAAAAACAAGGCACCCACATTAAAACCGACTTTGACGAACTGGAAACCCCATTAGTAGAAGGCAAGGAATGTACCTACGTAACATTTACGGACAAAGGCATCGCAAGTTGTGGTATTGAAGATGCTTTTAACGCTGGCGCAATTGATTTCAGAAAACCTATTTCGTGTCATCTCTATCCCGTGCGCATTCAGGAATACAGTGAATTTTCAGCGGTAAACTATCACCGATGGCCCATTTGTGACCCAGCCTGTGCTTTGGGAAAAGAACTGCAAGTGCCCGTTTATAAATTCGTAAAGACTGCCCTAATCCGTAAATTCGGCGAAAACTGGTATGCTGAACTTGAAAAGGTGGCTTCCGAAATGTAATTCTTCACAACATTTATCACAGGATTCATTTATCTTATTTTCATAATGATTATATTAGTGTTCTAAATTCAACTGAATTATTCACTAACTAAAATCTTCGATTATGAAAAAGTATGTATTGGCTCTTTTTGTTTTTTCAGCTTTGATCAGTTGTAAAGACAATCCAGTGAGCAAAAAAATTAGGGAAACAAAAGAAGCAGTTTCAAACACCACCAATGCAGTGGAGGAAATGACTAACATGCAGGACGACATAAAAGAGCTGCAGGAAACCACTCCGCTTACCAACGAAGAATTGAAAAAATGGCTTCCCGATGAAGTGAACGGAATGAAACGCATCAGCTTTAAAGCAGGCCAAGCAGGAATGATGGGGATTGCATCCATAGAAGCTACGTATGCCAACGCAGACAAATCAAAACAATTTTCCATTACCATTATTGACGGTGCAGGCCAAATGGGCGCAGCGGCAACCACTGGCATTCGGATGGTGATGAGCCAGGATTTTGAGGAAGAGAGCGAAAACGGCTCCCGAAAGACCGTTACCAAAAATGGCACAAAGGCTATTGAGGAATATCGTTCGGGAAGCAACTATAGCACAATTCAGCTTTTGGAAGACAACCGTTTTTATCTGGAGGCCAAAGGTACCAATATGGATATAGACGAAACTTGGGATGCAATTGATGAACTGGATTTGGAAAAACTGGGCTAAACAAACAACTTTTTAATTTTATTTAAGCCGAAAACCACTGTGTTTTCGGCTTTTTTCGTTTGTGTTACATATGTTATAGAGATTGTTACAATAGTCATACTGCTCGCTTGAAACTTACCATAGATTTGTTTCATATTAAATCACTCAATAGCAATTACTCCTCAATTATAAAGTGAAATAAACAAGTATTAATTAAAAACAAGTAATCATGAAAAATGTAATTACCTTTTTAATGTGCTCACTTTGTATCATCACAGGGATAGCACAGTCAGATTTGAGCGGGAACCAAATTGTTATTCCCGAAAGAACACCAGCGCTGGAAGCTTTGTACCAAAAAGCAAAAGCTCTTGAACAGAACGGCACGGCGGCCGAGATAAACGCCAACCGTCTTGCCATAAAAAATGCTTGGCAGAAAATTGACCCTAAGGTTGCGGCTCTTTACAAGCCAATTGTAACAACCAATTATCCACTTGGTGGAGACGGCAGCTATCGCCCCACTACCATACCAGAGCGCCCAGTGCAAACAAAATCTCCTGACGATTGGGACACCGATAAATTGTTGAGATCCGGCTATATTGATGGATTGGATATGGATGTAACCACTGATGGCGATATCTATATTGCCGCTTTCGAAAACGTTACTGGAGGTGGTTCAGATTCAGAGCTTTATATATACCGCTCCACCGATGGCGGTAATACTTTTGTATTATGGCAAGATCAGCCCGTATCTAGTTCTTTTTTCGCAAAAATACAGACGATTACCATTGACGGAACCGGCGATGAGTATTTGCTCGTTTATGCATCATTCCAAAATGGGGTTTTCCAAGCTATTAGATGGAATATGGCCACTGGAGTTATGGATTTTCAAACTGTTGCAGTCGATGTTACAGATTTTGGAGTAGACACCAACTTTCCTGGATCTACACCATCTCAACGTGTTTTTGCCACCTATCAAAAAACCACGAGCTGTACAGAAGTACATTCAGCCAGAAGTACTGCAGGAAGCTATGGATTTGATTGGGTAGATGAAATTTCCCTTGGAATTTGTGGTCAACAAGTGGAGTTTAGTTATGGGCTTAATAGGGGATGTTATACAACATTTACTGGAGCTAGTTCAGGAAACTTGTATGCGCAGGCAAATTCAAATTACAACGATCCTGGATCTTGGGGTTCAAATGAAATTGTGGCCTCTGGTGCAGCAACAGAATCCCTTAACCCAACCATCCGGGCAACGCGCAAGGCTTTTGCAACAGATGAGGTTTTAATAATTGCCTCTTCACGTGCGGCTGGAAGTTCAGATCCATATATTGGGCAAGGGTACCGAAGAGAAAATGGTGCCGCATATGCTCCCGTTGCATACATAAGCGCAGGAAGTGACGCCAACGTTGCTCACATAGATACCTGGATGAGCACAGCCGGGCCAGTAGAAGTAATGGAAACTGCATACGTTCGCGATGATATCGACAATTCTATAAATGATCAAAACCGTTCCTATCAATATGATGGTAATACCTTTGGTCCTTATGAAGGAGTGGGCGACTCAGGTGTTGACGTATTTGACGGATTTCCATCAGCTATTGCAGAAACACATGACGGACTTCTCTGTATGGCTTTCGCGGCCACTAGTAGTGGCTGTACTTGGGGGTATGGATTGTATTTTGATGCCAAGAACGGTGTTACTGCAGGAATAGCGGACAACAACTTTGAAGGTTTCAAATTTTATCCAAACCCAGCCCAAGACATGTTGAACCTTTCAGCAAAAAATGCAATTGAAAACGTTTCAATATTTTCATTATTGGGTCAAAAAGTTTTGAAAATCACGCCCAACCAAAATAAACCTTCAATCAATGTGGCTTCCCTAACACCGGGAGTGTATGTTATGAAGGTAACTATTGAAGGTCAATCCGCCACATACAAAATCATTAAACAATAAGAGGAGATTGTTTGATGTTGAAAAGAAGGGTTCGCTTTACGGCGGCCCTTTTTTTATTGAAATAGATTCCCGTAAAAAGAAAAGATTGCGGCTTTGTTTTTGATAAATATTTTCAGAACCCTAAAGCTATCGGGGCATTTCATTATATTTACAGCATGCGCAAACTTTGTTTCATTTTCTTCTTTTTTACGGTCGCGGCGAGCTTTTCGCAGAGTGATGCTTTGGCTAATAATTATTTTGAACAAGGCCAATTTGAAAAGGCTTTGAGCATTTATGAAAAACTGAGCCAACAAAACCCCTATCGTCTCGATTATTTTATGAGTATGGTGGAAGCCAACCAACAGCTCGAAAATTTTTCGAAAGCGGAACAATTGCTGAAAGAAAAATTGGGCGACGGCAGAAGTTTTCCGCAACTATATGTGGAACTTGGTTATAATTATTCACTTCAAAGCAAAACGGAATTGGCTACCGAAAACTTCAATAAGGCTATTGAATCTATAAATTTAAATCTAAACTTTGCCTATAACATTGGCGCCACTTTTGAAAAATACAGTCTGCTTGATGAAGCGATTTCTACATACGAAAAAGCGATGCTGCTGAGCGACAAAATGGATTTCAACATGCAACTGGCGCAGATTTATGGCGAACAGGGAAAGTTTGAAAAGATGTTTGACAGTTACCTTAATCTTATTGAAAAAAATTTAAGTTTCAAAGGGGTTGCACAACGTTATTTCAGTCTCTACACCACTGAAGATCCCACCAACGAAGCGAATTTGGTTCTTAAAAAAATACTCCTACAACGGTCGCAGCAAAATCCAAACATTCTTTATAACGAATTGCTCAGCTGGTTGTTCATTCAGCAAAAAGAATACAAAAAAGCATTCACCCAGGAAAAAGCAATCTACAAACGCGTGGGCGAAGACCTCAGCGGCATTACCGATTTGGCTTATATCGCCATTGCCGATGATGATTATGAAAGCGGAAGGGAAATAGTAAATTACTTAATCGACAATTCCTTCACACCGCAAAACAGGCTTCAGGGCAATCAAATTTTGATGAAAATGGAGGTGAAAACCGCCACTTCAAAACAATACCCCGAAGTAGAAAAAGAGTTTGAAAATTTGTTGGATGAATTTGGACGAAACCCTGGAACCTACCAATTGCAAATAGACTACAACCATTTTTTAGCTTTTCAGGAAAACAAAAAAGAACTCGCCATTGAAAATTTGAAAGCCTTGGCAAAAGAAAAACTAACTTCCTATCAAGAAGCGAGGGTGAAAATGGAACTCGCAGATATTTTGGTTTTTGACGAAAAATTCAACGAAGCATTAATCTATTATTCCCAAATCCAGAAAAGAGTGCAGAGCGATGTGCTGGCACAGGAAGCCCGTTTTAAAGTGGCGCGCACAAGCTACTTTAAAGGCGATTTTGAATGGGCGCAAGTACAGCTCGATGTGCTAAAAAAATCCACTTCACAATTAATGGCGAATGATGCCATGCAACTCAGCCTTTTGATCCGCGACAATTCCTTGGAAGATTCTACACAAACAGCACTTAAAAAATATGCTCGCGCCGACCTGTTGGAATTTCAGGATAAAGATGCAGATGCCATTTCCGTTTTAGAAGATATTTTGACTAACAACAAAGGTGAAAAAATTGAAGACGAAGCCCTTCTTAAACAAGGCGAACTTTATGAAAAAACGGGACAATACACTAAAGCCGAAGCCAATTACCTCAAAATAATCGAGTTTTACAACGACGATATTTTGGCCGATGACGCCCATTTTCGCTTAGCAAAACTTTACGAAGAAAAATTGGGTCAACCCGAAAAAGCAAAGAAACAGTACGAAGAGATTATTTTTCACTTTGCGGACAGCATTTATTTTGTGGAAGCACGGAAGAAGTATAGGGCTTTACGAGGGGATGCTATAAATTAAAAAAGCACCAAACTGAAAAGCACCAAAATTCAAATTCCAAATTCCAAAACCGCAGATGGAATATTCTTAAAATGCCTTTGGAATTTGAATTTTGGCCTTTATTTGGAATTTGGTGCTTAAAATTTTGGAATTTTAAAATTATGTACATCTACAACGTAACCATAAACATAGAAGAAACCATTCACGACCGCTGGCTGCATTGGATGAAGTCTGAACACATTCCCGCAATGCTCGCAACTGGAAAATTCAGAAAAGCATTACTGACGCGTGTAATTGTTGAGGAAGAAATGGGCGGCATTACATATTCCGTACAATACACAACTGACAGCAAAGAAACCCTTCAAAAATACTATTCCGAAAACGCTGCCGAACTCCGCGCCCAGAGCAAACCTTTTGAAGGAAAATTTGTAGCATTCCGCACCGAACTTGAAATAATTGGAGAAGCCCATAACGAACTTTTCCAAAAACAGTAAAAACCTCTGTGTCCTCTGTGGCTCTGTGGTTTTTATTGCCACGAAGGCACAGAGGACACAGAGAAACAAAAGAAAATGGTACAAAAAAAGCAAAATACAAACAAAACTTTTTCTAAACCCCATCACGGAGAGGTTCGTGCCAAAAAACACCTCGGCCAGCATTTTCTGAAAGATGAAACCATTGCTGAAAAAATAGGCAACACACTAACCTTGGAAGGCTATAAAAACGTTTTGGAAATTGGCCCCGGAATGGGTATGCTCACCAAATATTTAATCCAAAAAAATAGTGAAGTTATCGCGATGGACCTCGACCCAGAATCTATTGCGTTTTTAAAAGAAAATTATCCTGACAAAAACCTCGAAATTCTGGAAGCAGATTTTTTAAAATACGACCTTTCGCAACTTTTCGGGGAAGAACAATTCGGCATAACGGGCAATTTTCCGTATAACATTTCTACCCAAATTGTTTTTAAAATGCTGGAATGGAAAACCCAAATTCCTGAATTTACGGGAATGTTCCAAAAAGAAGTGGCGCAGCGTATTTGCGAAAAAGAAGGTAGCAAAACTTACGGAATCCTCTCGGTTTTGGCGCAGGCATTTTACGATGCCGAATATCTTTTTACGGTGCCGCCTTCGGTTTTTAGTCCCCCTCCTAAAGTAGACAGCGGCGTTCTCCGATTGCGCAGAAAAAAAGATTTTTCGATTCCATGTGATGAAAAAATGCTTTATAAAGTAGTGAAAATCGCTTTTCAACAACGAAGAAAAACCCTTCGCAACAGTTTAAAATCCTTCAATATTTCCGATAAAATAAAAGAAGATGCTATCTTTGGCCTGCGCCCGGAACAACTTTCGGTTTCACAATTTATAGCCCTTACCCAAAAACTGGAAAACGATGCAATTTCAACTGACAGATGAATTTATCGAGCAGGTTGAAGTGCTTATTGCCAAAAATGATGGCGATGGTTTAAAAGCACTCCTTCACGATTTACACTTTGCCGACGTAGCTGAAATTCTTCACGAGCTCGACACAGATGAGGCTACCTATATCGTAAAATTGCTGGACAGCGAAATTACCAGCGAAATATTGATAGAGCTGGATGACGATTTCCGTGAGCGCATTTTGGACCAGCTTACCCCTTCCGAAATTGCCGACGAGCTTGACGAAATGGACACCGATGATGCCGCAGATATCATCGCGGAACTGGATGACCACGTTCAAAAACAGGTAATCAGCCACATTGAAGATGATGAACACGCCGCCGATATTGTGGACCTTTTGCGCTATGATGAAGACACTGCAGGTGGCTTGATGGCGAAGGAATTGGTGCGTGTAAAGGAAACCTGGACCGTTGCCGGCTGTGTACGTGAAATGCGCCGTCAGGCCGAAAATGTGACCCGCGTCCATTCCATATACGTTACCGATAAACAAGGGAAACTTAAAGGGCGACTTTCACTGAAAGATTTGCTAACCGCTCCCGGAAAAGCACACATAAGCGATGTTTACATCCCAAAAGTAGATTACGTAACTGTACACACCGAAGCAGAGGAAGTTGCACGGATGATGCAGAAATACGATCTGGAAGCCATTCCCGTGGTTGACGATGAAGGGATTCTGGTTGGAAGAATTACCATTGATGATATTGTAGATTTCATAAAAGAAGAGGCAGAAAAAGATTACCAAATGGCTGCCGGTATTTCGGAAGACGTTGAAGCTGATGATAGCATCTGGCACCTCACACGCGCTCGTTTGCCTTGGCTTATTCTCGCCCTTATTGGTGGTTTTGTGAGTGTTAGCGTTTTAGGCACATTCTCGGGCGCTATGAACGATCATAGAGAGCTTTTCTTTTTTGTGCCTCTTATTGCAGCTATGGCTGGAAACGTAGGTGTTCAATCATCAGCAATTGTACTTCAGGGTATTGCAAACAACAGTCTGAAAGGTTCGCTTTGGAAACGACTTATTAAAGAAATATTACTAAGTCTTCTAAACGGCTTCCTGCTTGCCACGATCTTAGTGGTAGGTGGCATGCTAGTTCTGGGCCTCACTTTTTTATTTGGAATTACCATTGCTATTTCATTAATATCTGTAATAATTACGGCTTCGCTAATTGGAACTTTCATGCCGATTCTTCTCGATAAATGGGGAATAGATCCCGCAATGGCTACCGGTCCGTTTATAACTACAAGCAACGATATTTTTGGGATTTTAATTTACTTCACCATTGCAAAAATAATCTTAGGCTTTTGAAATCTGAAATCTTCAAACAACGTTTCATCGTCCCGGCTTCGGCTATCGATGGGCTGAACCACGTAAATAACGTTACCTATCTTCAATGGTGTCTCGATGCGGCGGAAGCACATTGGATTTCAAAAACTACTGAAGAACAGCGCGAACAAAATGTTTGGGTGGTTTTAAATCATTCTATTTCCTATAAAAATCCTTCGTTTTTAGAGGAAGAACTTGAAACCCAAACGTGGATTGAAAGTTACGAAGGCGTGAAAAGTGAACGACAGTACAGAATAATCCGTCCTTCAGATGGCAAAACCATTGTAGAGGCCAAAACTCTTTGGTGCTTTTTGGACGGCAAAACATTCCGACCCACAAAAATTACAAAAGAAATATCCAATCTTTTCATTTAAACATGAAGGCCGTCAAGTAACCTTCAAAACTATTATTTTCAATACTTTTACGCTATAAAACTGCACCGCATTGAGCGTTTTCAAAAAACTGTTTAAACAGACTTTTATTTACGGGCTGGCCACTGTGTTGCCGAGGATTTTAACGGTTATCCTCGTACCGCTTTATGTGAAAGTTTTGATGCCAGGGGAATACGGAATTTATTCCACCGTAATGGCTTTCCTTATTTTGGGCAATGTTTTGCTAAGCTACGGAATGGAAACTGCGTTTTTTCGGTTCATCACCAAAGATGCTTCACAGCAGAAAATCGTACAATCAACCACGCTTACTTCGCTTACGGTTTCGACACTTATTTTTTTGGGAATCACTTTGCTTTTCAAAAATTTCATTGCCGAGGTTTCCGAATTTAAACCCGAATACGTAACCTACGGACTTTTAATTTTAGCGTTAGATGCTTTGGTGGTACTGCCTTTCGTGTGGTTTCGTGCCAACGAAAAACCGATACGCTATGCTACCGTTAAAATTTTCAATGTTGTTATAAATCTTGCCTTCAACCTATTTTTCCTTTTACTGCTTCCGAAACTCGCAGAAAACAGTACTTACTGGAATTCCCTTTGGTTTCCCGAAAACAAATTAGCCTATGTTTTTATTGCGAATTTAATAGCGAGCGCCGTGACGCTTTTGGTGTTGCTTCCACTTTATGTGAAAATTGGTTTCGGTTTCAGCAAAACTATCTGGAAACAGATGATGAAATATGCCATTCCGGTGCTCGTTGCTGGAATTGCTTTCAGTATAAACGAAGCTTTTGACAAGATTCTTCTGAAATATTTGTTGCCCGAAAACATTGCCGAAATTCAAGTGGGGCTTTATTCGGCTTGCTACAAATTGGGAATGTTTATGACGCTTTTCGTAATGGCTTTCCGCTTGGGGATTGAACCATTTTTTTTCAATCATTCCGCACACACAAATGCAAAAAATACTTACGCTACAATTACCAAATATTTTACGCTGTTCGGCTGTTTGATTCTTTTGGTAGTGGTTGTTTATATTGATATTTTCAAACGTATTTTAATCCCAAACAGTCAGTATTGGGAAGCGTTGAAAATAGTTCCGCTCATTCTTTTGGCAAATTTATTTTTAGGAATTTATCACAACCTTTCCGTTTGGTATAAGGTTACGGACCGAACAAAATACGGCGCCTATATATCTGTTTTTGCGGCTATTGTTACGCTCGTGCTCAACTATGTCCTGATTCCGTATATGGGTTATATGGGTTCTGCCATTGCCACGCTCGCGGCTTACGGCAGTATGATGGTGCTTTCGTATCTTTACGGCCGCAAGTATTACGACGTGCCTTACGAAGTGAAAAAAATAAGCGGTTATTTAGTGATGGCCATCGGTTTTTCAGCGATTTCCTATTATGTTTTCAATGGAAATATTTGGGTGGGAACTGCGTTGTTATTAGTGTTTGCCGCAATTATGTTCTATTCTGAAAAGAAGGAGTTTTTAAAAATCATCAAAAAATAATTTGAATGTCACGCTGAGCCCAGTCGAAGCGCCTCCGAAGACGGATTATACAATTAAACTATGAATTCAAGCGATAAGATACATGCTTTCACAAGCATAAAAATAATCAACAAATCCAATCACCCTTTGCCTTCCTACGAAACCATCGCTTCCGCAGGAATGGATTTGCACGCCTGTGTTAACGGGCCTTCAACATTAAAACCCTTGCAACGAGCCATCGTTAAAACTGGGCTTTTTATTGAATTGCCCATCGGTTATGAAGCTCAAGTGCGCCCACGAAGCGGTTTGGCAGCAAAAAAAGGAATCACCGTTCTGAATTCTCCCGGAACCATCGATGCCGATTACCGCGGTGAGATCGGCGTGATTTTAGTTAATCTTTCCAACGAAGATTTTACCATCGAGCACGGCGAGCGCATTGCACAATTGGTAATCGCAAAACACGAGCGTGCGGTTTGGGAAGAAGTGGATGAGCTGACTGACACTTCGCGCGGAGCTGGAGGTTTTGGGAGTACTGGGTCAAAATAATAGGATTATTTCCAATATAATCCTTGCTCATCTTGGAAATAATCCATAGTTTCGTAAGTCACAGATTGTTAAAGAAATTGTTTATTACCTTTTTGAGAATCCCTTCACAGCGCAAATACATTTGATAGTTTTGTACTAAATGCCTTTAACCATAATGGAACCTAAAAAACTAATTTCAATTCTCGGCTTTTTTCCAAAGGAAAATGCATCTATGATTTAGAAAAACATGCAACATTCTATAATAAATAATCTAGATATAATTGACTTTGCTGAAAATAGCGAAGTCTTTGATATTGATATATTTGATATTGCTAATTATGGTGCTGTTAAGGTATATGGTAATGAAGGACAGCCTGCTCTCTTCCTAAAGGAAGTTGATTCATTTGATTTAGACACACTAAAAATAATTGCCAAAATTCAACACGATTGTTGGAATTTTCAAAAGGTATTATTTTTATATGTTTACTCAAAATCGGAAATCAGAATTTACAATTGTTCAGAAAAGCCTTTTGTTTATTCAATTGATAATGAAAATATTAATTTTGAAAATGAACTTCATAATCTTGAACTTTACTCTTGTAAAGAATCAGATAAATCAAAATTAGCAACTCTCAATACCCTCTTTTCAAGAATAGCTATTGATACTGGCTTTATTTGGTCAGCAACGGAGGCAAAAGAAATAAGAGATAAATTAAATCTTCAAAATAGAGTAGATAAATATTTGATTAAGAGTTTAATCAATGTTTCAAAGAAATTACAGAATGAGGGTTTAGAAGATAAAGACATTATTCACAAATTAATGATGCGGTCTTTATTTTTACTCTATTTACAAGACAAAGGTGCAACTACAAAAGATTTTTATAATGGATTTTTTGAAGGTGCTGATTCTTATTTTAAAATTCTTGAAAGTCCACAAGCAACCTATTCTTTATTTGAAAGACTCTCCAATGATTTTAATGGAAGTTTATTCAGTATTAGCGATAATGAGAAAGATATCGTTAATACGGAGCACTTAGACTTAATAAGAAGATGCTTTATCAATGGATATGAAGAAAACGAACAGACCATTCTTTTTGAAGATTGGAGGTTATTTGATTTTAAAATTATTAGAATAGAATTGCTAAGTGAAATCTATGAAAACTTCTTATCTGAATTAGATAAAAAAGGCAAGAAAGATTCAGGCACATTTTATACGCCACCATCATTAGTAGAATTAATTTTAAATGAAAAGTTACCTGTAAAAAATAATGAGTCAAACTACAGTATAAAAACGTTAGACCCAAGTTGTGGTTCGGGAATTTTTTTAGTACAAAGTTTTAAAAGATTAGTAAAACGCTACGAAAATAAGCACAACGAAAAGCTTAGTGATTTCAATATTTTAGAAAAAATTTTAAAAGAAAATATTTTCGGAATTGAAATAGACCAAAAATCAATTAAAGTTGCTGCTTTTAGTTTGTATTTAGCATTATTAGATAATCTTGACCCCAGAACGGGTTGGTGGAATGGAAAAATTAAATTTCCTTATTTAATAAACGATCCCGACGATAAATCTTTAGAAGCACAGGGCTCTAATCTCTTTAAAAGAGATACTATTTCAAATTTTGAAATATCGCAGTTGCAAAACTTTGATTTAGTAATAGGTAATCCTCCCTTTGGAAAATTACTTTCAGAAACAAAGGATGTAGAAAACAAACAAAAATACATTCGAGAATACTGTAATAAAGAAAATTTTGCTAAAGAAATGGTTTTACCATTTCTGCATAAAGCTACATTACTAGCTTCTAAAGGTCAAATAGCGCTAATCTTCAATACTAAAGTTCTTACCAATACAGGAGGAACATATCAAAACTTTAGAAGATGGTTATTCAATGAAAATTATGTTGAAAAAATTTACAATTTTTCAATTTTAAGAAATGTTTCAGAGAGCGAAGGTGGTTCACTTTTTGGTTCTGCAGTTGGACCGATAAGTATTATTTTTTATCAAAAAGACAAACCAAACCATTCAAAAGATACAATTACATATTATGCGCCTAAAACTTACGTTAAAAACGATGTATTAGAAGGCATTGTAATTGATTCTTCGGACGTAAAGCATTTACCTAGAACAGAATGTGAAAAACCAGACACTAAAATTTGGAAGATTGCAATGTGGGGAAGCTATTATGATTTTGTACTGATTGATAAAATAGAGAGTAAATATGATAACTTAAAAAATCACTTTAAAGAATCTAATATTGAATATAGAACAGGTTTAAATGGAGATTTGGAGAATCCAGATTTTATTCCCGAGTCAATAGTAAAAACTAGTAGTATAGAAAGATATATTACTCCTATCTCAGCAATAGAGCCTAACACTAAATATTTTAGAAAAATAGATGAAGATCTTTTTATACCACCTTATGTTGCTATAAAAAAGGGGCAAAAAGACAAGTTGATAACTGCTTCTTTAATATCTCACAATGCTTATTGCATGAGCGGTGCTTATATAATCAATAATAATATTACAAAAGAAGAAAAAAAAGGAATAGTAGCTTTTATTAACTCAAAATTCTCAGTCTATTTTTTATTCCTAATATCATCTTCTTGGGGAATAGAAAGAGAGCAAATAATGTCAAATGAATTTTTATTCCTTCCTTATTTTTTTAACGACGCCAAAACCTTGAATAGAATTAGTTCATTTTTTGATAAAATAGTATCAATAAAAGAATCAGATGCTTTAATAAAAGAATATTCAAATTTTGAGTTTAAAATAAACGAAGTAATAATAAATCAAATTCTAAACTTATCAGAAGATGAAAAAATAATCATCGATGACACATTAAATTATAGTTTAGATTTATTTGAAAAGAAAAAGAAATCTGATGCAGTGAAATCAGTTATAGACAACAATACTTACACAAATCGGCTAATAAAAGATCTTAATGATTGGCTAAGTGACGTTAATCTAAAAGCATCTGCAACGCATTATGAAATTAACAACAACTGTCCTTTATATTTGGTGAAATTAACATTTGGAACTCAACATAATGAAACAAAAATTTCAGAAGAAAATATTTACAATGAACTTAAAACCTTAGACAGAAAACTTTGGGAAGAAGAAAGCAGTAATTTATATTTTAGAAAAAAAATAAATTATTACGATGGGAATGATGTTTATATAATTAAACCAAACCAAAGAAGGTTTTGGAGTCAAACCGCTGCTATGGAAGATAGTAAAACATTGCTAATTGAAATAGGGCAAGGGAATGGCTAAAAGCACAGTTTTAATAAATAGCATAAATTCAAGTTTTGAACATAAGTGTTTGAATATTTTAGCCAAATCCTATATTACATCTTTAACTTTAAAAAAGTATTCTAAAGATTGGGAGGAAAAAACCTTTTCATCACACTTAGTGAGTTTAATGAAAGAATGTGAGATTGCTTTAAAATATAATCTTACTATAACTAAAGAAGAAGAGCTTGAAGATGATAAAATTGATAATGGTTTAAAATCTCCTAAAGAAGCAAACCCTATAGATATTAGATTTCATAATATTTGGAATGATCTGAGGTTAGATTATAATGTTGAAGCTAAAAATGTTTCACTTTCTGAATGGAAAAAATCTAGAGGAAGCAAAGTAAATGCATCTCAACAACAAACAGAATATATCACTAAAGGAATTGATCGGTGGATAACTGGTCATTTTAAGGAAAAGAGAGGCTGTATGTTAGGCTATTTAGTTAATGGAAAATTAGAAGATGTGATTTCAAAAATTAACACGAAAATTGAGTCTCAAAAAAGAACAAAAGAAACTATAAAAATAACAGCATCAACTCTATATGATATTCAAATATTTGAGTCAATTCATTCTAACAGGAAATTAAAGCATTTGTTTTTTGACTTTATAAATTAATAATTATGGATATTCTAGAAACCAAAATTTTGAAAGCAATAGAAAACAATAGAAAACAATAAACTAAATCCAGCAATTTTAGGAGAAAGAAAATGGTACAACTATTTTATTTCTGTTTCAGAGTTAGTTTGGGAAAGGAATTTATGGGATGGTTATAATATTAATGTTTATAGTGACCCTAATAAAACCGAAAATTTGGGTAATTATTGGTTAGGATTTGATTATTGTTCAAAGCCATTTTTGAAAAGTCAATACTAATGGGTTAATCCTCCACGAACAGTAAAAAAATTAGTTCAAAAAGAAACTGTTTTAATAAAAAACATTCATTCAATGAAAATAATAGTCCCAATGGCAGGCCGCGGAAGTCGCCTTCGCCCACATACACTAAACATTCCAAAACCATTAATCCCCGTGGCGGGAAAACCCATCGTGCACCGTTTGGTGGAAGACATCGTAAGTGTTTTGAATGAAGAAATCGATGAAATCGCTTTTATTCTTGGCGACCCTGCTTTTTTTGGTGAAGATGTAGTTGAAAGTTTAAAAGAACTCGCAACAAATTTAGGCGCAAAACCCACCATATACCGTCAATTGGATCCAAAAGGAACCGGCCACGCCATTATGTGCGCCAAAGATTCACTTTCAGGACCAGCTGTAATTGCTTATGCAGATACTTTGATTCGTGCGGATTTCGATTTGGACAAAGAAGCAGACGCTGTAATCTGGACCAAAAAAGTGAAAAATCCGGAAGCTTATGGCGTGGTAAACCTCAACGAAAAAAATGAAATAATCGAGCTGGTTGAAAAACCAAAAGAATATGTAAGTGACCAAGCCGTTATAGGTATTTACTATTTTAAGGATGTTTCGCAATTGAAAAAGGAATTGCAATACGTGCTGGACAACAATATCATCAACGGTGGCGAATACCAAATAAACGACGGCATCAAAAGGATGATGGCAGCCGGAAAAATTTTCAAAACCGGAACGGTCGATGAATGGATGGACTGCGGCAACAAGGAAGTTACCGTGGAAACCAACCAGAAAATGTTGGGCTTTCTTTTCGATGCAAATAGACCTTTGATTTCTGAAAATATCAGCAACGAAAATTCCAAAATTATTGATCCGTGTTTCATTGGTAAAAATGTAATTTTAAAAAACAGCACCATTGGCCCTTATGCTTCCATTGGCGAGGGCACGGTAATTGAGAACAGCACGGTAAAAAACAGTATCATCCAAACCAATTCAAAAATCAAAAACGCAATTTTAGACAACGCAATGATTGGCAATTATGCTACTTTTGATGGCAAGTTCACTAACGTGAGTATTGGGGATTATTCGGAATTGAAATAATAACAAAGGTTTCGACTTTAGTTAATCTTGAGCCTGCAGAAAGGCTCGACCAGACATTTAAATTGAAAACAAATCTTTTATATACTTTCCTGCTTTTTTTCGGAATTCTTCTTCCGAAGCAACTCTGTGCCCAAGAAATAAAACCTGCCCGTCCGGCTGGCGGGAACGATTCCATCCATCACCCAATGGACCAATTGGGTGATGTTACCGATGCCTTTCAAGAAAACTTTTTTGAAGCCCTGAAACAAAAAGCAATTGAAAATTATGAATTGGCGCTCACAGCGCTGAACAAAGCCGAAAAAGCCGCTAAAAGCCCCGAAAACAAAGCGGTGGTTTATTTTGAAATGGGTAAGAATTATTCTTACTTGAAAAACTATGCCCAAGCCGAAGAGAATTTCAACAAGGTTTTAAAAAGCGAAGGCGACAGGCCCGATGTTTTGGAACAGCTTTACGAAGTTTTCTATCAACAAAAAGATTACGAAAAGTCTATTCCCCTTGTGCAAAAACTGATTCCCTTTGATGAGGATTACAAAGAAGACTTGGCCAATCTTTATACGCTTACACAACAGTACGACAAAGCTTTGGAACTACTCGATGAATTAGATGGAGTCTGGGGCGAAAGCGATACCCGAAATGCACTGCGGGCACAAATTTATCGGGTAACTGGAAACACCAAAGCTGCCATTGAAAACCTTGAACAGAAGATTGACAACAACCCAAAAAACGAGAAAGAAAATCTAAATTTGATCTTTCTTTACAGCGAACAGGGCAATAAAGAAAAAGCCTTTGAAGCCGCAAAAAATCTGCTGAAAAACAATCCAAAATCCAAGTTAGTGCATTTGGCACTGTACAAATTTTATTTGGAAGAAGGCAACGCCCCCGAAGCGATAAAATCCATGAAAATTGTATTTTCTTCGGAAGAAATTGACAAGGAATCCAAATATAAAGTTCTCGGTGATTTTATTCAGTTTGTGAATGAAAACCCACAATATGAAAACGAACTGGCAGAAATTGTCAATCAATTTTCAGTTGAAAATGGGCGGGTTTATGAAAAACTCGGCGACTATTACGCTGCGAAGGGAAGAAAGGAAGATGCCTTGAACGCTTACGAAAAGGGAATAGCTGGGGACCCTGACAATTACAACCTTTTAAAAAACACACTTTTGTTCCAGATTGAATTCCAAAAATATGAAGCCGCCGCAAAATTGAGCTCTGAAGGATTGGAAATCTTTCCAGCACAGGCACTTTTATATTTACTAAACGGTGTTGCCAACAACGGAATTCAAAAAAGCGACGCAGCAATTGAAAGTTTGGAAACCGGACTCGATTTTATTTTGGAAGACCCAAAAATGGAGCAAGATTTTTACAAACAACTCAGCCTTGCGTACACCACAAAAGGCGATACCAAAAAGGCTAATATGTATTCCGATAAAGCAGCCGCAACCAAAATACCCAATTAAGATTTATGAAGTTAAAGCCTATTTATATTTTAATGCTTTTATTTTTGGCTTCCTGCGGTGGCGCCAAAAATATTGCGAACCTCGAACACACTTCGGCAAAAGAAGTGATTTCGGCGCATAAAGCCGCAACGCCGGAATTTAAAACCTTGGCAGGCCGCGTGCAATTGGTTTACGAAACCGATGAAAAACTGCAGAGCATAACCGTAAGCCTTCGGATGGAAAAAGATAAAAATATATGGATAAAAGCTTCCGTTTTGGGCATTACCATTGCGAAGGTTTTAATTACACCCACGAGTGTGAGTTATTACGAAACTATCGGAAGAACCTATTTTCAAGGTGATTTCGCTCTTTTAGGAGAATGGATTGGCACACCGATAAACTTTCAACAAGCGCAAAACATGCTTTTGGGGCAGTCCATTTTCACGCTTAATCCCTCAGAATATTCGGCGGAAGTTTTTCAGAATAAATTCAAAATACAGCCCAAGCAACAACCTCAAAATTTTATACATTCGCTATTTATAAATCCGGACAATTTCAAAATTGCTTCTGAAACGTTAGCACAACCTAATGACGACCGTTTGTTGAGCATCCGCTACGGCGTTTATCAAAAACTTGACGGACAGTTTTACCCTTCAACCATAATGATAAATACTTCGGAAAAAGGGTCGGCAACTAGAATTGAACTCAATTATAAAAAAATAGATTTGAACGTAGATGTGAGTTTTCCGTTTGATGTTCCCGAAGGTTACGAAGAAATCCAACTTAATTAAATGAAGCATTTCCGCACATTTCTTTTTTTATTCGTCTGTTTGATTACAGCTTCAAATGTTTTTTCCCAAGTGGACAAACAGAAAGAACTGGAGGAAAAACGCCAGGCTATTTTGGAGGAGATAAAACAGATAAATTCACTTCTTTTCAAAACAAAAAAAGAGGAAAAATCTGTGCTTTCGCAAGTTGAGGATATAAACCAGCGCATTTCAGCTTCCGAAAATTTAATTCGGGTTACCAATCAACAAGCCAATTTGCTCACACGAAATATCAACGAAAATATCAACAAAATAAGTTCCCTTCGCGATGAGTTGAAAGTAATGAAAGCGGATTATGCCGCAATGATCCAAAAATCCTATAAAAGCAAAAACCAGCAGAGCCGGATTATGTTTTTGCTCTCTTCGGAAGACTTTTTACAGGCTTACAAGCGTATTCAATATATGAAGCAGTATGCCAAGTTCAGAAAAAAACAGGGTGAGGGAATCAAAGCGAAAACGGAAGAACTTCAAAAATTAAATGCTGACCTCATTGGACAAAAGAAAACCAAACAAAAACTGATTGCCGAAAATGAAGTGGCAAAAAGTAAACTCACCGAAGAGCGTAAAGACCAACAAGCGCTGGTGGCAACATTGAAAAAGGACGAGGGCAAATTTACCTCACAAATAAGGACCAAACAACAACAGGCAGACGAAATAGACCGACAGATAGACGCATTGATTAAGGCCGCCATTGAAGAAGCTAACAGAATAGCGAGAGCAAAAGCAGCAGCTGAGGCAGCGGCGGCAAAGGCAAATGGTACAACAGTAACAACGTCCACAAAGAACGTAATTACCGAACCAACAAAGACAGAGGAATTTGCATTAACGGCAGAAGACAGAGCGCTGGCTGCCAGTTTTACGAACAACAAAGGGAAACTTCCCTGGCCTGTTGAAAAAGGAATGGTTGTAAAAAGCTTTGGAACCCATCAGCATCCGCAATTTCCCAACGTTACCACCAACAGCAGTGGCGTGGAGATAGCCACAGAAGATAACGCCGATGTGCGCTCCATTTTTGAAGGACAGGTGTTGTCTATTCAATTTATAAAAGGAGCCAACAAAGTGGTTATTATTCAACACGGGGATTATTTATCTGTCTATAGTAATTTGGCTACAGTATCAGTTAAAAAAGGCGATAAGGTTTCAACCAAACAAAAAATAGGAACCGTTGCAAAAAGCCCAACCGAAGGAAGAACTGTTTTGAAGTTCTATATTTATCAGAACAAGACAAAAATAAATCCGGCAGATTGGATTTATAGAATGTAAAAAAAGGGAGCCGTTTTGGCTCCCTTTTTCAATTGTATGAATGCAATAGATTATTGTACGACCAATTTTTTGGTGGCAACGTTATCTCCCGCCTTTATTGTTACAAAGTAGATTCCCGTGGAATAATTTGAAACATTGAGAACGGCTTGGGTTTTTCCTGCCATTTCGTTTTCAGAAATGTATTGTAAACGTTGGCCCAAGCTATTGAACATTGCAATGGAAACAGCTCCCTGAGCTACATTTTTCAGATTGATATACACTTCATTTGAAGCGGGATTTGGATACATTACGATATTGGTAAAATCTTCTTTCACAATACCCAAAACACCGCTAACGTTGATGTTGTCTATAAAAGTACTATTTCCATAACCGTTGATATTCACAAAATGAAATTGTACATTTTCACCCAAATAGGGAGCCAAATCAATATTCTCTGTACGCCAATCGGCAGCGGAATTTGGAGTCCAATTGCTGGTTTGATAACCTGAGACCGTGGATAGATCCAAACCTTCCTTATAATATATTTGAGTGAAAGTTGCGCCACAATCAATGGATACATCTACCCTAAAAGCATCGGAATAACTTGTTGAATATTGTGCTTTTGCCAAATCGAAGTCCAATTGGGCTGAAGAGGCGGAAGTTAAATCAACAAATAAAGTTTCCAAAGAATCTTCTTCACCAGCTGCGTTGTATGCAAAATTATCCAGATATGCAGTCACGGTTGGTGTTCCACTACTTCCCGTTACATTAGTTCTCTCTACCCAAGTATCTTGATTATCAGGATTAAGCACGTTCCATCCCGGAGGTGGCATTCCATTAACGTCAAATGGCTCCACAAAATCCAATGGCTCAGCATCAATGGCGGCAAAGAAAGTAAGGACATCCGAATTGTTTGAGGAATTTTGGTCACCAACTAAGTTAACAGATACCGTAAGCGTGTAATTTCCAGAAGTTGAAATCACCAATGGAGCGGTAAAATTGTACACGGCCTGTTGCCCAGAGGTCAAAGTTCCAGTAAAAGTTTCGGTCACTATTGGATCACTGTCCAATTGATAGCTTACGTCAAAATTACTTTGTGGGTCAACACCTGTATTTCTAATCACTACCGAAACGATCGCGGGACCTGGATTACATACTAAATTGAAATCGCTGGGTTGGTTGTTGGTCTCGATTGAAACATCATTCGTTAAGGAGCAATTAAGCAATCCGCCACTGTAAAAAACTGCGATACTTCTTCTTCCTTTCCAATCATCAGTCGCGTTTTTCGCCACAGCAGAAAACCACATCTGTGCCGTTGGATCTGCAATGGGCACGGTAATACTATTGGTAGTGGAATTACCTGCTACTTCCATATATTTAGTTCCCAAAATATATAAATCATATGATTCAGCACCTGCAACGGCGTTCCAAGAAAAGTTTGCTTGATCGGGACAAACTTGGGTTACCTGTACGTTGGAAACCAAAGGTGCAATAGAGAAAGTTTCATCACTAACATCTTGATTTGAACCGTTACTTACACGAATTAAAGCTTTGCCCGTTACTGAGTTTGGCACACTCCAGCCATAGTTGGTAGTAGTGCTTGGAACAGTTGCAATGGCATTCCAGCTAGTTCCGTTATTCACTGAATATTCAAGTACAAAATTTGATGTGTTGTTCACCGGCACTGCATCCCAATGTATGGATTCCGTTTCGTTGGGAACGAAACTCTCTCCAGCATTTGGATAAGTAACCGTTATATTGTCTGAAATAATTTCATAAACCACATAATATTCTTGTGGACCTACCGGAACATTGAAACCTTTTATATTAACATTATAATTTCCGGAAGCCGGGTTATTGATAAGCACCTGCTCCATATTGTTAAGGTGATCGGGCCCGTTAGTGGCCGGAAGATTCAAATTTACAGGATTCGGTGTAGAATCCAATATATAAGGAAGATGCATCGTACTTCCCGGATCGGTAACCACCAAATCCAAATCATTTACTAAAGCAGGGTTTGCTCCGGGAGATGCGGGGCTATCGCTCCAATAAACCATAAACCGAACCTGTTTAGTCCCAGATGGCACATTGATGCTGTGGTCGTTTGAACCAGCTTGTGAAATAGTACTTGAAAGAAAACGATTGTCCTCAATAAGTTTTACGGCACGAAGACCATTCACTATCCCCCATCCAAATTTAAAATCGGGACCCACATTTCCGGCATCGTTTGCGGTGTTTAGCAAAGTGGCCTTTATAAGTGCTGATGGGGGTAAAACGTTTCCATTCGCTTCGGAATACGCTTGATAAAGCTGGGCAGAAACTCCTGCAATACCTGGAGAAGCCCCAGAAGTACCACCAAAAGTTTGATAGGTATTGTTTTCTGAAGTTGAAATTTGGTTTTGGCCATTGGCGGCAATATCCGGCTTAATCCTACCATCGTGGGCAGGACCGCGACTGCTCGAATTTACAAGCGATCCATCAAAATAAACATTTGCAGTTGCAATAACGTTTTTTCCCTGTTTGTGGCCTCCGGTAATGTTACCCCATTGAGTGCCAGCTCCATAACCACAATCGTTTCCATTGGAATTTCCGGCAGAAAAAGTATGTTGTAAATTGGGAAGGGTATACACTTGCGTATCAACCGTTTGTGTAATGGTAGTATATCCATCGTTACAACCGTTACTGTAGGATGAATTTGTTATAACAACATCACCACTATTAATAAGCGAGACTGTTGGAGAATCTAAAAAGTTACTTGTATAATTTACTACGTGTAGCATAGCTCCGGCAGCCATCCCCCTGTTGGAAGGGTTTAGGTTTCCGGCACCAGCCATAATGCCTGAAACGCCATCACCGTGAGTCTGGCCTGAGCCACTGGCCTGTGAATTGTCTATCCTTCCCTTAAAATCTATGTGCGGCCCCACAATACCATCATCACGGCACAACACGCCAATGTTCAGCCCTGTATAATTCCTTCCGGCTGAAGTTTGAGTGTCCAAATTGCTGGAACGGTGCAGACTTCGCCCGCGGATATCATCAGGAGTGGAAGGGGCAACAATAAGTTCAACCCATTTCACAAAAGATAGATTGGAAAGGTCTTCCAAACAATTATTAGGTATGGAAAGGTCTATATTGTTAGACCCTTTATATTCATGTTTCACGGCAATTTGCTTTTCGGCAAGTTGTTGGATTACATAACTGGCATCCACATTTTTGTGAAATTGAAGGGTTACCAATATATTATCGCCATCCTTTGCCCAATAATCATAGGGCGGATTTTTAAGTGCTGTGGAAAGCTTTGCATTACCATTCACGGGAACAATGGTGCGGACACCGTTGTTTTTTAAGAAATTGACAGAAGTGTTCTTCGGAAAATAAAAAAGATATGTTTTCTGCGGAATATATTCCAACAATTCCAGATTGTTCTGTTTGAACAAATCCTGAACTTGCTGTGTTGGCGTTTCATAAAATTGAACCCAGCCTATAAAGCCATTGCCCAATTTAGAAGATTCGGGCATTTGGGTCCATTGAAAGGTAGCAATATTTTCAGGCATCGAGTAGGTTTCACCCTGAAAACGGATGTCATTTGTATTTTGGGCAAACGTTATCGAGAAAACGAACAGCAGCACCAAAAAACATAAGCTTTGAATTTTAGAAAAAGTAATCTTTAGCATAATTGATTTTTATTTGTGTTGTGGGTTAAAAAAAATGACTTGAAAATCGCCAAATCTTCTCAAATATATTTATTTGAAACCATAAACAGCATATTCCACATTTAAAAAAAGGATATTTAACAAATTCCCTTTTTTTTAGGAAGCAACAGAAAATCAATAATTTAGAAATAAAAATATAGGTTACACAAATAAAGCCTTTAATTCAGTGGCATCTTTGGGTTTCATTTTTCCGGCCAGCACTAAGCTTAATTGTTTTCTGCGAAGCGCAGCATCAAAACGTTTTTTCTCAAGTTCTGTTTCTGGAATAAGTTCGGGAACGCGAACGGGTTTACCCAATTCATCAACCGCCACAAAAGTATAAATAGCTTCATTGGAAAGACTTTTTTCACCGCTTTCACGGTCTTCAATAAAAACGTCCATAAACACTTCCATAGAACTGTTGAACGAACGCGAAACTTTTGCTTCAACCGTTACCACACTTCCCAACGGAATCATTTTGTTGAACGCCACGTGGTTCACGGAAGCGGTAACCACAATCCTTCTGCTGTGGCGACGTGCGGCAATACTGGCTGCACGGTCCATTCTTGCAAGTAGTTCGCCACCAAACATGTTCCCTATCGGGTTTGTATCGCTGGGCAGGACCATGTCCGTATAAATGGTTTGTGATTCACTTGGGGTTTTTGGTTGCATCTCGAAAAATTTTTGCAAAGATACCCAAGAAAGAAGAAAGAGTAGAGAAAAAAGAACAGAGAAAAAGCCCCAATCCGCCGCGGTGAAGAATAATGAAAAAATTCGTTCAAGATTTGCACGTGATAAATCGCGAGCCTACTGAACACTGCGTACTGAAAACTGATTACTGAAAACTAATTCACTGAATCTCCTGCACCAACAGCCAGGCATCGGCATTTTCGGTCTTTTGTATATCGCGAAGTTTTTTTAAGGCTTCCATTCTGTCTTCAAAACTAGCGTACAGAACTTGATGGAGGCCATAACGGGAAACATCCATTTTTAAAGGAGAAAAACCTTTTTCCCGAAGCTGCTCCACTTTTTTATCAGCGTTCGCTTCCATGCGGTAAGCGCCAGCAACAATGTGATACATTCCTGTGTGCTTGGGAAGTTGCAAACTTAGCACCGGCAGTGGATTTTCTATTACAAACGTAGCTTCCTGAATTTGGTTTTCAACCAGCGAATTGGCTTTTTGTCTTTCGGCGTAATTGAATTTTTGAACCTGACCCTCATAAAGTTTCAAACTTCCGAAACCTATAGCAGAAAGAGCGATTACAGCAATTGCGGCGTATTTAAGGTATGGTCTTGCTGCCCTTCTTTCGGGTGTGAAAAGTATTGGTGCTTTTTCCTCTAAAGCTTGAACGGTTTCTTTGTAAACCTCGCGGCTTATTTTTGGAGAAACAAACGAAGAAAGCCCAAAGGCTGAAGTACTGAAATTTTGTTGGTGAAGTGGTTCAAACTGAAGCGATTTTTCTTCGTTTAGTGAAAATTCGCCTATGTTTTTAAAGGAAATAGTTTTCCCTTCTAAAAGATCTTTTGAAATTTGAGCTGTGAAATTTCGTATTCTTTGCAGGGCGGTTTCATAACTACATCTTTCTACCGAAGCCACGTAATTTGCAAACAAACCATCATTGGCCTGCAACTGTTTGTTGAACGAAACAATTTTTGAAGGTGGATGGAAGGTATTTGTGAAATTGTCAATCTGTGCAGATTTATGACGGGTCAAAAACGCGCCAAACCCAGGAATAATAACGCATTCGTATCGGTAAAGCAGGTCAGAAATGTAGGTTGTAAGTTGCATAGAAACAAAATTACCCTTTTTTGAAAGCAATCCAATTTTTGTTTTTGTAACTTATTAACAACTTAAAAAGTTGTATTTTTAAAACTTCTCCCCAGCTTCAATTTTCGAACTATGCTTTCAAAAAACGAACTGCGCTATACACTTGCTTTGCAGCGAATTCCAAATCTGGGAGATATTTCAGCAAAAAAATTGCTGCGAAAAATGGGTTCTGCCGAAGCAATCTTCAAAGAGAAAAAAAGTAATCTCGCCAAGATTGACGGCATCGGACTTTTACGGTTGAAGGACGTTAATCTAAAACAACAATTGGAAGAAGCCGATGAAGAACTGGAATTTATTGAAAAAAACAATATTGAGTACAGCTATTTTCAAGACAAAACCTATCCCGAAAAACTAAAACACTGCATAGATGGCCCCATACTTTTCTTCCAGCGTGGAAATATAGATTTGGTAGGGAAAAAAATAATCAGCATAGTGGGCACACGGAAAATTACAAGCTATGGCAATGCTTTTTGCCAAAGTCTTATTGAAGAGCTCGCCCCTTTAAATCCCGTAATTGTTTCGGGTTTGGCATATGGCGTTGACATCTGTGCCCACAAAGCCGCAATTGAAAACAACCTCCAAAACATTGCTTGCTTGGCGCATGGACTAAACCAAATGTACCCAAAAGACCATAAAAGATACGTTCGAAAAATTGAGGAAAACGGCGGATTTATAAGTGAATTTTGGAGTAGTGACGCTTTCGATAGAAATAATTTTTTAAAACGAAACCGCATCATCGCCGGTCTTTCCGAAGCAACCATCGTTATTGAATCTGCCGAAAAAGGCGGAAGTTTGGTAACGGCAGATATTGCAAACTCCTACAATCGCGAAGTTTTTGCCGTTCCCGGCAGAGCTACAGACAGCCAAAGCCGCGGCTGCAACAACTTGATAAAACAGCAAAAAGCACAGTTGCTCACTAGCGCAGCGGATATAATTTATATGCTCGACTGGGAGCTAAAAGAAAACCAAAAGCCTAAACAGACCCAACTTTTCGTTGAATTAGATGAAGAAGAAAAAATAGTCTTCCGTTTTTTAAAGGAAAAGGAAAAAGAACTGCTGGACACCATTGCTTTGGAATGTAACATTCCAGCCTATAAAGCCGCCAGCATTTTGATGAATATGGAATTGAAAGGAGTTGTTAGGCCGTTACCGGGGAAGTTGTTTCAGTTGGTTTAATAGCCAATCTTTCCACGAACCCTTTTCAAAACCTCATCTGCAACTTTCCGCGCCTTTTCAGCACCAGTGGCCAAGGCTGCGTCAATCTCAGGAAGGTTTTCCATAAAATAATTATAGCGAGTGCGTTCTTCTGAAAATTTTTCGGTTATCAATTCAAACAAAGCTTGTTTTGCATGGCCATAACCGTAGTTTCCACCTTCGTAATTTTTTCGCATTCGCGCCACTTCAGCTTTGGAACCCAATATTTTATAGAGCGCAAAAACATTGCAAGTGTCCGGATTTTTTGGTTCTTCAAGCGGCGTGCTATCTGTTTCAATTCCCATTACCTGTTTCCGAAGTTGCTTGTCGTCCAAAAAGATATTGATAATATTTCCTTTGGATTTACTCATTTTTGCTCCGTCCGTCCCGGGAACGTACATGGTTTCTTCCTGCACTTTGCCAACGGGCATCACAAAAGTTTCACCCATCTGCGCGTGGAAACGGGAAGCGACATCGCGCGTAATTTCAATATGTTGCATTTGGTCTTTCCCAACGGGAACAATTTCGGCATCATACAATAATATGTCCGCCGCCATAAGCATTGGGTAGCTAAAAAGTCCGGCGTTCACGTCTTCCAAACGATCTGCTTTATCCTTAAATGAATGTGCTAACGTTAATCTTTGGAAAGGGAAAAAACAACTCAAATACCACGAAAGTTCCGCTGTTTGAGGCACATCGCTTTGGCGGTAAAAAACCACCCGTTCAATATCCAACCCAAATGCCAACCAAGTTGCAGCAACACTATAGGTATTTGCGCGAAGCGTTTCGGGGTTTTTAATCTGGGTCAACGAGTGCATGTCTGCTATAAAAAGGAAGGAATCATTTTTAGGGTCGTTGGCCATTTCAATGGCGGGAACGATTGCGCCCAAAAGATTTCCGAGGTGTGGTGTGCCTGTGCTTTGTATTCCTGTGAGTATTCTGGACATATGTATTGCCGTATTTTGACTGCGCTCAATATAAACTGTGGCAGGCATCTCTTTAATGAAACTAAATTTTTCAGCAAAGGTACTTTTTTTGATTTATTCACATCGTTCAAATGAGTACTTTTGAATCTTGATGAAATTACTAAAGCAAATATTTGCGGCGTTTTACCGTATTTGGTTTTATTTGATTGTAACACTCGCAACAATCTTACTTTTTCCTTTTCTAATAATCAGTATTCTTAAACATTCTTGGTATCCGTTCTTTTTTAAGGTTGCACGAACTTGGTCTGCATTTATAATTTTCGGAATTGGTTGTTACCCAATCATAAAACGTGAAATCCATTATGAAAAAGGCAAAAGCTATATGTTCGTGGCCAACCACACCTCAATGACAGATATTATGTTGATGTTTTATGCAACCAAAAACCCGTTCGTTTTTGTTGGAAAAAAAGAACTGGCAAGGTTTCCGCTGTTTGGATATATCTATAAACGTACCTGTATTTTGGTGGACCGCGGAAACAACAAAAGCCGTGTGGAGGCTTTCCGAAGAGCTGAAAAACGTTTGAACGAGGGATTGAGCGTCTGCATTTTTCCCGAAGGTGGCGTGCCCGAAGATCTTTCGCTTTTGCTGGACGAATTTAAGGATGGGGCGTTCCGGCTTTCCATAGAGCATCAAATTCCCATTGCTCCAATGACTTTTCACGATAACAAAAAAAGGTTTCCGTATTCATTTTTTAGAGGTGGTCCAGGGAAAATGCGGGTTAAGGTGCATAAGCTTATTCCGACAGAAAATATGACTTTGGAAAAAAGAAAGGAACTGAAAAAAGAAACCCGAGAAATAATTTTAAGGGAATTGTTAAAGCCTACAGTTTAGTGCATAAAAAAACCGTCCTATGGCGAAGAACGGTTTTTGCATTCATTTTGTTTGAAGTATAATCAAACACATTCAACTAAAAACTAACCTAAAACTTGAAACTCAATCCGCTGTAAACCCCTAAATAATAAGGTTTGAAATTTACAGAGGAATCAGTATAAGGGTTGAGCTGGTATTTAAACATTGGCTCAATATTAAACGTAAATTTTTTGGACAGTTTGTAGTCCAGACCCAGCCCAACATTAGTTGAAAAACTTACAGAGGAAAGGTTATTTGCCTCTCCCAGTACTTCAGTAAAATTATCAGCTTTTACTGAAATTTCATTGTTGCCCAAAAATAAAGTGCTCACCCCACCAATCACATTTACGCCAATTTTATTGTTGATTACGGCGTATTTCAGTTCCAAAGGCACTTCGTAATAATTTATATTCTGGATAAGCCTAGCATCACCTTCCGTGGACTTAGGCATTATTGCACCAAATCCATTGGAAGAATTTGCATTTGCAAACGATCCTTTATCGGCAACGGTCACCACCATATCACTTCCGCCATAATCAACGGAACGCAACGCCACTGAAACTGGGCCTGTGCCAACCTCAATACCCGTAGTGCTATAACTCAAATCTACATTGTTAACACCCGCGCGAACGCTCAGACGATTGCTCAAAGCATAACTCACCTGCACCCCGTAGCTCATATTCACATCGCCCTTTTGTGGATTGTCAGAAAAACTTGGATCTATGGACGAACCATTGCCAAAGCTGCTGTAATAAACCGGAGCCACATTTGGAGCTACGTTCCAGCGATGTTCGGGTTTTTGTTTCTTTTTCTTTTCAGCAACTACCTCTTCATCTGTTTCTGCAATGGCGTCAAAAATTGATTTTTTGTTTTCAGAATCTTTCTGAACTTCTTCCTCGGTTTTAACTAAATTCTTTTCGGAATTATTTACTTTCCTGTCAATAGGCACGGTTTCAGATTTTTCATTTACAACAACACCGTCTTTGTTTTGTTTGAAAATTTCCTTGTCTTTTTTTATGATACTTTCGTTCGCTTCTTTTTCGTTTTTGCCAGAATTGATTTTGTTAGAGGAATTTTTCGAAGCTGCAGCAATTCCTTCGTCCAAATTGTTTTTTGAAGTGTTTTTTTCAATCAACTCTTTTTGTGAATTCTGTTTCACTTTGGAAGAATTCTCCTGCCTGTCGGCAGGCACGGTTTCAGAATTGGTTGAAGCTATTACCGTATTATTCCCTTTTTCGGAAGCATTTTTGAAAACTTTATCCGAAGACCTGTCTGCCGGTGAGGTAGGTTTCGTTTCGCCTTTATTTTTTGAAGTATTGTCATTGGAAGCATCAGAATTCTCCGTGGATTCATTTTGAAGTGATTTTTCTTCCGAAGCTACTTGCGAATTATTCGTTTGATTTTCAATTTCAGAGTTGTTTTCGTGAAGTTGTTTTTCGGCTTGCTTCACATTTTCATTGGTAATTGAAGGCGTACCAGTATCGGAAGCATTGTAAAGTGAATTGCCAACAGTCAACATTAAAGCTATCAACGCAGCAACACCGCTAAGTTTTATCCACAGCGGGATGACCTTGCGTTCTTTTTTCTCCTTTTTCAGCTCGGCTTGGATGTTTTCCCAAACGCGCGGCGAAGGAGTGGCTTCAAGATTTTTGAAACCTTCGTTAAAAATGTTGTCTATGTTTTTCTTTTCTTTCATTATTACCCTTAAAAAGGGAAACTTTTTCAAAAAACCCCTACCTAAAAGTAGGGGCATTTTATTCAATCTAAACAATCATACAATGCTTTAAGTGTTATCGTTTTTAGCATTATAGTCTTCAATCTTATTTTTCAGAATCATTCTGGCACGCGCCAGATTTGATTTAGACGTTCCATCGCTGATTCCTAACATTTCTGCTATCTCTTTATGCTGATAGCCGTCCATAACATACATACTGAAAACCAATCTGTACCTATCCGGCAGTTCCTGCACAATTTTCAGCAGAAAATCCAATGGGATTTCCTCATTTTCAATTTCAACTTCTGCTTCATCTTCAATCTGACCTTCGCCAACAATTTCAAAGGTGCGCTGCTTTCTATATTTTTGAAGGACTGTGTTCACGGTTACCCGTTTCATCCAGCCTTCAAAAGAACCTTTGCCTTTATACTGCTCAACTTTATTAAAAATGGTTATAAAAGCGTCCTGCAAATTATCCTCAGCCTCGTTAAAATTAGGCGAATAGCGAAGGCATATAGCAAAAAGGACCCTGTTGTACTGTTTGTACAATTCGCCCTGTGCCTTTGCATCCTGATGTTTGCATTTTATTATGAGCTCGTCTAAAGTCAAACGCGGTACCGTGAGTTATTGTTCTGTTGTAAATACCTCCGTTATTGAAAGAGGGCAACCGTAATAATCAAGGTTCCTACGCTTTGTAGATACCCGTATATCAAAAGGGTTGCGTGGTTCGCTGAAAAATTATTTGCTTACCGCAGTAATGGCATCCTTGATTTTCTTTTCCAGTTCGTCCATCAATTCCGGGTTGTCCAATAATAGTGCTTTAACGGCATCGCGGCCCTGCCCCAGTTTTGTGTCGTCATAGCTGAACCATGATCCCGATTTTTTGATGATTTCATAATCAACCCCAAGGTCTATGATTTCACCAACTTTAGAGATTCCTTCGCCATACATAATGTCGAATTCTGCCATTTTGAAAGGTGGCGCAATTTTGTTTTTCACCACTTTTACGCGGGTTTTGTTTCCCGTGGCGTTGCTGTCGGAATCTTTTATTTGTGTGGAACGGCGGATGTCCAAACGCACGGAAGCATAAAACTTTAAAGCGTTTCCACCTGTTGTGGTTTCTGGATTTCCGAACATCACGCCAATTTTTTCGCGCAATTGATTAATGAAGATCACGGTACATTTTGTTTTGCTGATGGAGCCTGTAAGTTTTCGCAAAGCTTGGCTCATCAAACGCGCGTGAAGTCCCATTTTGCTATCGCCCATTTCGCCTTCTATTTCGCTTTTTGGGGTCAATGCTGCAACGGAGTCAATGACCACAATGTCAATGGCTCCACTACGGATTAAGTTATCGACGATTTCCAGAGCTTGCTCGCCGTTGTCCGGTTGTGAAATGATAAGGTTTTCAACATCTACGCCAAGTTTTTCGGCATAGCCACGGTCAAAAGCGTGTTCGGCATCAATAAAAGCGGCAATGCCTCCTTTTTTTTGCGCCTCAGCCATTGCATGAAGCGTAAGTGTAGTTTTACCCGAAGATTCCGGGCCGTAGATTTCAATAACCCTGCCGCGCGGATAACCGCCCACGCCGAGGGCAACGTCAAGTCCCAAAGAACCTGTGGGGATCACTTCCACATCTTCAACGGCTCTATCGCCCATTTTCATCACGGTTCCCTTGCCGTAGGTTTTGTCAAGTTTATCTAAAGTTAGCTTTAAAGCTTTTAGTTTTGCGTCTTTTTCAGTGCTCATTTTCATTATGTTTTATGATGGAATTTTAAGTAGCTAAGATACTATTTCTTTGTGCTTAGGACAAAAGTAAAATATGGGGAGAAAGGATTTTTGTTAACAATAAATATAATGATTAATTTTGCCGAATCTTAAAAAAAATCAATTCTTTTCACCTAAAAAAGTATAGCATGCAACTGTACAATAAATTAAGTGCAAAGGAAAGGGAAACACTTTTAGAACAGGCCGGCGAGGAACGGCTTACCCTTTCTTTTTATCAATACGCCAAAATTGGCAATCCGCATCTTTTCAGAAATCATTTGTTTATTGCTTGGTACGAGCAGGATGTTTTAGGCCGAATTTATGTGGCCCATGAAGGAATCAACGCTCAACTTTCCGTTCCGGCGAAACGTTTTAAGGAATTCAAGGAGTTTTTGGACGGGATTTATTTTCTGAAAGACGTCCGGTTGAATATCGCCATTGAACAGGATTTAAAATCATTTTTAAAACTGAAAGTGAAAGTCCGCGATAAAATTGTTGCCGACGGGTTGAATGACGAAACTTTCGACGTTACCAACAAAGGAATTCACGTGGACGCCCTAAAATTCAACGAACTTATTGAAGATCCAAACGTTGTTTTGGTAGATATGCGAAACCATTACGAAAGTGAAATTGGCCATTTCAAAAACGCGGTAACGCCAGATGTTGACACTTTTCGTGACTCCTTGGATATTATTGAAAATGATTTAAAGGACCATAAAGAAGACAAAAAATTGGTAATGTACTGCACTGGCGGAATCCGTTGCGAAAAAGCCAGCGCATACTACAAACACAAAGGTTTTAAAAATGTGTTTCAGCTTGAGGGCGGCATTATTGAATATGCCAGACAGGTTGAAAACCAAGGTTTGGAAAATAAATTCATCGGGAAAAATTTCGTCTTTGACCATCGCCGTGGCGAACGGATTACCGAAGACGTTATTAGCCACTGCCATCAATGCGGCAAAGCTTGCGATACACACACCAACTGCGCCAACGAAGCCTGCCACTTACTTTTTATTCAATGCGAAAAATGTGCCTTGGCGATGGAGAACTGTTGTTCCGACGAATGTGTTGAAATAATCCACTTGCCCGAAGAAGAGCAAAAAAGACTTCGCCAAGGCATCCCGAATAGCAATAAAATTTTTAAAAAGGGACGGTCTGAAAAGTTGAAGTTTAAGAAAGCCCCCTAACCCGCCGCGGAGGGGAACTCACTGTGCTCTCTCCCCTCCTTTGGAGGGGTCGGGGGAGGATTTTAAAAATCTAAAATCGTCAATCTAAAATCGAAAATTTTATTGGTATCTTTACTGATTAAATTTTTTGTTTAATTTTCGTCCCTCTTCACTTGGAAAAGGGCTTTATGTATAAAAATATGGGCTGTAACAGCTGTGCCACAAGCACCAACGGACAGCCAAAGGGATGCAAGAATAATGGTACTTGCGGAACCGATGGCTGCAACAAACTTACGGTGTTCGACTGGCTTTCAAATATGCAACTTCCCGCAAATATGGAACCGTTCAATGCGGCGGAAGTGCGCTTTAAAAACGGAAGAAAGGAGTTCTTCCAAAATCCCGAAAACCTCACTTTAAGCATTGGCGATGTAATTGCAACAGAAGCTTCGCCGGGTCACGATATTGGTATTGTAACGCTTACCGGAGAACTGGTTCGCGTGCAAATGAAGAAGAAAAAAATTCCGTTAAAAGTGGAAGCACTGCCGAAAATCTACCGAAAAGCTTCGCAAAAAGACATTGATATTTGGCAAGGCGTTCGCGATAAAGAGGCCGATGTTCAAAAGCGTTCACGCGAAATCGCCATTCGCCACGGACTTCAAATGAAAATTAGCGATGTGGAATTTCAGGGCGATGCCTCCAAAGTTATATTTTATTACACCGCCGAAGAAAGGGTTGATTTTAGGGAATTGATAAAGGAATTCGCACGAACTTTCAGCACACGTATAGAAATGAAACAAGTTGGTTTCCGTCAGGAAGCAGCACGTTTGGGAGGAATCGGGAGTTGTGGCCGCGAACTTTGCTGTTCTACTTGGTTGACCGATTTTCGTTCTGTGAACACTTCCGCAGCACGATATCAGCAACTTTCGTTGAATCCTCAAAAGCTCGCTGGACAATGCGGAAAATTGAAATGTTGCCTGAATTATGAATTGGATACTTATTTGGAAGCTTTGGAATCTTTCCCCAGTACAGAAACAAAACTTCTGACTGAAAAAGGGACTGCTACTTGTCAAAAAATAGATATTTTTAAAGGTTTGCTTTGGTATGCCTACGAAAAGGAATTTATGAATTGGCACGAACTGACCGCTGAAAAAGCCAATGAAATAATAGAACTAAACAAAAAAGGCAAAAAACCGATAGCGCTTGAAGAATACATTATTGAGGTATCAAAACCCGAAAAAGAACCCTATAGCAACGTGGTTGGCCAAGACAGTTTAACGCGTTTTGACAGGCCCAAACAAAGCACAAAAAAACGTCGGAACAAAAACCGGAACAAAGCAAGCGAGGTGAAAACAGAAGCAGGTAGAAATCCACAGCAAAAAAAAACTGCCTCGCCGGCTGGCAGGTCTGGAAACAGACCGGCAAAAAAAACCGGAAACCCAAACAGGAACCCCAAGCTACCAAAAAATGAATAAGATATTGGCATTTTTTTTGTTCGCGGCTTTGCTCGTTTCTTGCCATTCCAAAACGGTTTTCAGTGAAACGAGGGCGATGGATGGCTATTGGGGCGCAGAAGAAGTAGTGGACTTTAAACTCCCACAATTGGATTCACTTAAAAAATACAATCTGTTTATAAACATCAGAAACACAAACGAGTATAAATTCAACAATCTATTTTTGATAGTTTCAATGAATTTTCCCCACGGCAAAACCGTTACCGACACGCTGGAATACCGAATGGCAAACCCAGACGGCTCGTGGATAGGCCAGGGAATTGGCGATGTGAAGGAAAACAAACTGTGGTACAAAGAGCACGTACAGTTTTTTGAAACTGGAAATTACACCATAGACATAGCCCAAGCCATGCGCAATAACGGTGCCGTGCAGGGCGTTACAAAACTCGAAGGCATTACCGATGTTGGTTTCAGTGTTGAAGAAGCTACCAAACAGTAAAAAATATGGCAACAACAAAAGCATCCCCAAAAAGCAAAAACCAGAATGATTTAAGTCATCATATCAAAACCTTTTGGAAAATTTTCGCAGGGTTTATATTGGTCGTTATTCTGTTTTTTCTATTGGCCTCATGGGGCGTTTTCGGAAGTCTCCCCGATGAAACCAGCCTTGAAAATCCCGAAAAAAACCTTGCCACCGAAATCATTTCTTCGGACGGAAAAACCCTTGGAAAATTTTACAAAGAAAATAGGACTCCCGTTCCGTTCGATTCATTGCCGGACCCTTTGGTAAACGCTTTAATTGCAACCGAAGATGCCCGTTTTTACGAACATTCCGGTATAGACGGTAGAGGGACACTGCGTGCAATTGCATTTTTGGGCACGCGTGGCGGTGCAAGCACCATCAGCCAGCAGTTGGCAAAATTGTTTTTTACAGACCAAACAGCATCAAACAAAATAGAAAGGGGACTTCAAAAAATAAAGGAGTGGATCATCGCCATACGTTTGGAAAGACGCTACACAAAAGAGGAAATTATCACAATGTATTTTAATGAATACGATTTTCTTAACCAAGCCGTAGGTATTGAAAGCGCAGCAAATATTTATTTTGACAAATCTCCTGCACAATTGTCCACTGCAGAAGCTGCAATGCTAGTTGGAATGTTCAAAAATTCCTCTCTTTTTAATCCCAACCGAAGACCAGAACTGGTCCGCAACAGAAGAAACGTGGTTTTGTCCCAAATGGAGAAGTACGATTTCATTTCTGAAAAAGTGATGGATTCATTACAGGCACTTCCTTTGAACTTAAAATTTACACCGCAGGGCCACGATGAGGGAATTGCAACCTATTTCCGTGAATACGCCCGTACTTTTATGGAGGATTGGATAAAGGAGCACCCAAAACCGGACGGCAGTAAATACAATATCTACCAAGACGGATTGAAAGTATATGTAACCATCGATAGCAAAATGCAGGAATATGCCGAAGCAGCCGTTAAAAAACATATGGCCCATCTGCAAGTAGCTTTTGACGAACAAAACAAAAAAAATAAAACTGCACCTTTTCGGGATATTACGGTAGAAGAAACCCAAGGCATCCTAAATTCCGCAATTCGAAAAAGCGACCGTTGGAGACAAATGAAAAGGGCGGGGATAGACGAAGATGAAATAATAAAAAGTTTCAAAAAGAAAGTACCCATGCGTGTTTTTTCTTGGAAAGGCGATATCGATACTATAATGACACCGTTGGATTCCATACGTTATCATAAATCTTTCTTACAAGCCGCAATGATGTCCATGACTCCACAAACTGGCGAAGTAAAAGCTTGGGTGGGCGGAATAGACTACAAACACTATAAATATGATATGGTAAAAAAAGGAAGACGTCAAATTGGCTCCACTTTTAAACCTTTTGTTTACGCAACAGCCATAGACCAAATGCATATGTCTCCCTGCGATACTTTGCCAAACACTATTTATACAATTCCTGCTGGCAAATACGGGCTTCAACAGCCTTGGACTCCAAAAAATGCCGGTGGCACCTATGGCGGAATGGTTACCTTAAAATATGCACTTGCAAATTCCATAAATACTATTACCGCAAGATTGATAGACCGCGTGGGCCCGGAACCTGTGATAGATTTGGTAAAGAAAATGGGGGTTAATACTGATAACATGCCCGCAGTGCCTTCCATTGCACTCGGAACGCCAGACGTTTCAGTATATGAAATGGTTGGTGCATATAGCACTTTCGCAAATGAAGGGGTTTATGTTGAACCAATTTTAATTCAACGAATTGAAGATAAAAACGGAACTGTACTTTATCAAAACGTTCCCAAAACGAAAGACGTTATCAGCAATGAAACAGCTTATGTAACAGTAAGTTTATTGGAAGGTGTTACCCAATCTGGCTCTGGTAGCCGTTTGCGTGGTACGGGTCGGGAAGGGTCGGCTGTTTATAAAAATGCTGTAACTGGATATCCATATAATTTCACAAACCCTATTGCCGGAAAAACCGGAACAACCCAAAACAATAGTGATGGTTGGTTTATGGGAATGGTCCCCAATTTGGTTACAGGGGTTTGGGTTGGCGGCGACGACCGCGCAACCCACTTCGGCTCCACTGCTTATGGGCAAGGTGCAACAATGGCGCTACCCATTTGGGGAATGTATATGAAAAGCTGTTATGCCGATAAAGATTTAGATGTTTCAACCGGAAACTTTAAGCGACCTGCAAATCTTTCCATTGAAACCGATTGTTCCAAATGGCGCTTAGGTAACCCGGATATTGAAGAAATTCCAGACGAGTTTGATTTTTAGTCCCACCCCTGCCTACTTGGCAGAATGGTAGGCAGGCCTAGCCCCTCCCAATAGGAGGGGAACAAACCTCATAGTTCTTTACGACTTATGAGGTTTTTTTATAAAATGAATTTTTGTAATTTTAAGAAAAATTAAAAAATGATAAAAAAGACAGTTGCAAACGTTCGCGAAGCCTGTGATGGCATTGCAGACGGAATGACCTTTATGCTAGGCGGCTTTGGGCTTTGTGGCATTCCAGAAAATATTATTTCAGAATTGGTTCGGAGAAATATCCAAAACGTTACCTGTATTTCAAACAACGCGGGCGTCGATGATTTTGGGCTTGGCCTGTTGTTGAAAAAGCATCAAATAAAGAAAATGATTTCCTCTTATGTAGGCGAAAACGCCGAGTTTGAGAGGCAAATGCTAAGCGGCGAAATGGAGGTTGAACTGGTTCCTCAGGGAACATTGGCGCAACGTTGTGAATCCGCCCGAAGTGGGATTCCAGCCTTTTTCACCCCAGCTGGTTACGGAACCGAAGTTGCCGAAGGAAAAGAAACCCGAGAATTCCACGGAAAAATGTACGTAATGGAAAAAGCCTTTGAAGCAGATTTCTCCTTCGTAAAAGCTTGGAAAGGAGACGAAGCCGGAAACCTCATCTTTAAGGGAACAGCACGAAATTTCAACCCAGCTATGTGCGGTGCCGGAAAAATTACCGTCGCGGAAGTTGAAGAACTTGTTCCCGCTGGGAAATTGGATCCGAACCAAATTCATATTCCGGGAATTTTTATCCAAAGGATTTTTCAAGGAGAAAAATATGAAAAGCGCATTGAGCAGTTAACTGTTAGAAAAAAATGATTTGAAAATATGTGGATTTGAAAATTTGATAATGCAGAATTGCTAATACTTTAAATTATGAGAAATGATAAAGACAATTTAATTGTGGATAAAACCTTTGCTTTCACATTGGAAATTATTGACTATACCGAGGAATTACGGAAATTACATAAATATGAAATGGCTTCCCAACTATTCAAAAGTGGGACCTCCGTTGAGGCAAACACGAAAGAAGCACAAAATGCTGAAAGCCCTGCCGACTTCATTCACAAATTTAAAATAGCGGCCAAAGAAGCAGATGAAACCGAATTTTGGTTGAAACTATGTGTTGCTTCCAAACATTATCCAAACCCTTCGGAATTAATGCTATCAGAATTAGGGTCAATCATAAAAATTATTTCAAAAATCATTAGTTCAAGCAAAAATAAATCTTGACAAAACCATTACTCATAGACAAAATTTTTAACGTAAAACTTCCATTTTCAAATCATAAAATTACCAAATTTTCAAATTAAATTATGGCACTTTCAAAAGAACAAATAGCACAACGCATTGCAAAAGAAGTAAAAGACGGCTACTACGTTAACTTGGGTATCGGAATTCCAACCTTGGTCGCCAACTTTGTGAACCATGATATAAATGTAGAATTCCAAAGTGAAAACGGAATTCTCGGGATGGGTCCTTTTCCATTTGAAGGCGAAGCAGATCCAGATTTAATTAATGCAGGAAAGCAAACAATCACCGCTTTGCCCGGCGCATCCTTCTTTGACTCGGCGATGAGTTTTGGGATGATTCGAGGGCAACACGTTGATTTAACTATACTCGGGGCGATGGAAGTTTCACAAAATGGCGACATAGCCAACTGGAAAATCCCTGGAAAAATGGTAAAAGGAATGGGTGGCGCCATGGACTTGGTTGCTTCCGCAGAAAATATAATTGTAGCGATGATGCACACGAACCGAGAAGGCGAATCCAAGCTTTTAAAAGAATGTAGCTTGCCTTTAACTGGAGTAAAATGCGTTAAAAAAATTGTAACCAACCTTGCAGTTCTCGAAATTATTGATGGAAAATTTCATCTTCTCGAGCGGGCCCCGGGAGTTTCAGTTGAAGAAATTCAAAAAGCTACCGAGGGAGATTTGGTTGTAATTGGAGACATTATGGAGATGAAATTTTAAGAATAGAACGATTCTCAAACTTTATAAAACCATGATTTTCATGGTTTTCTTATGTTAAAAAAACTCCGAGAAAGGAGTCAAATGTTAAAATTTAGTGTATTTCATCGAATTTATATGCATTTTGTCGTTCTATTCAAATATTAGTTCTCATATTCGCAGACCCAAATCTTACCAACTTAACCTCATATGGAAAAAGTAATTAGATCAATTAAAAGCACTAAAGAATTGTTGCTAAACGTGCTTTTCATTTTTAAGAAAGTGTTTTTAATGATCTGATCTTTTTTATGGTTGTTTTACGCCCCAAATCTGTCATAAACAACAGATAAAGATTAAACCCGTTCTTCGTGAGGTTAGAACGGGTTTTTTTATTGCTTATTTTTTAAGATTTTTAAATCCCCTTCGGAATTGCCGAGATTAGTTTCTTGGAATATTCCGTTTGCGGATTTTCGTAGATTTCATCGGCATCGCCCAATTCCTCGATTTTTCCATTATTCATCACCAAAAGTTGGTCTGACATATATTTTACCACCGCCAAATCGTGCGATATAAATATATAGGTGAACCCGAAATCATTCTTCAATTCATTGAGCAAGTTCAAAACTTGCGCCTGCACCGAAATATCCAAAGCCGAAACCGATTCATCACAAATAACCAGTTTCGGTTCTACGGCAATGGTTCTCGCTATTCCAACCCTTTGGCGCTGACCCCCGGAAAGCTCGTGCGGGTAGCGGTAGAAATAGCTTTCGTCCAAGCCTACTTTTTCAAGTAGTGAAAGCACCCGATCTTTTCTTTCCCTTTTAGTTTTTCCCAAGCCGTGAACTTCCATAGGTTCCATCAATGCCTGGCCAATCATTAAACGAGGGTTCAATGATGAATATGGGTCCTGAAAAATAATCTGTATTTCCTTCCGAAGATTTCTAATTTCACCTTTGGAAAGTTTAGTGAGTTCCTTTCCTCTGTACTTTATGCTTCCGGAAGTTGCTTTTTCCAGCTGAAGAATCGTTCTTCCCAAGGTAGATTTTCCGCAGCCAGATTCACCAACAAGTCCCAAAGTTTCACCTTCAAAAACCGAAAAACTAACTTCGTCCACCGCTTTTACAATTTCCTTTTTTGCAAATATTCCCATATTGCTGAAATAGTATTTTTTCAGATTTACAATTTCCAAAATTGGTTTTTGGGTATATATCTGTTTGTGCCTTTTTACCCGTTCTGCTGGTTTTACTTCTCGTGGCTTGAAACTTTTATCGGCAATGGAGGCAATTGTGGGCAATTTCGCCAAACGTACATTCAACGAGGGCCGAGATGCCAAAAGCGCCTTCGTATATTCTGCTTTCGGGCTTTTGAAGATTTCCGTGGTAGTAGCAGTTTCAACAATATCACCTTTATACATTACCACTACTCTATCAGCGATTTCCGAAACCAAACTTAAATCGTGCGAGATGAAGAGCATCGCCATTTTTGTTTCTTGTTGGATTGATTTTAAAAGCGAAATAATTTCCTTTTGAACCGTTACGTCAAGCGCTGTGGTGGGTTCGTCCGCAATGAGCAGTTTGGGTTTGCAGGCAATGGCCATCGCAATCATAACCCGCTGCATTTGTCCGCCACTAATTTGGTGCGGATAACTGTTGAAAATGTTAGAAGGACGCGGCAATTTTACTTTTTTGAACAATGAAATGGTTTCCTTTTTCGCATCGGAAGAATTCATTTTTAAGTGAAGCTGAAGTATTTCTGATACTTGAAAACCACATCTCAACGATGGGTTTAGGGCGCTCATCGGCTCCTGAAAAATCATGGCTATTTCGCTACCTCTAATTTTTCTGAATTGTTTTTCCTCTGTTTTCAACAAGTTCTTTTCTTCAAAGAAAATATTTCCGGACAATTTTGCTTGCTTTTTTGGCAGCAGACCCATTATGGAAAGTGAAGTAACAGACTTTCCCGAACCAGATTCGCCGACTATCCCCAAAATTTCGTTTTCATAAACTTCAAAGGAGATGGAATGCAAAACCTCAACGCTACTTTCCTTATTTCCAAAGGAAACCGAAAGCTTTTCAACAGATAATAAAGGCTTGTTTTTCATCTATTCAAAGATAGGATAATCGGCGGGATATTTTTTTTAATGCAATTCATCGAATAAAATTTTATAATCGCAATTATTGTCGTTCTTTTAATTGTTTTTTATAAAACATCAAACCTTTTTACTCACTAAATCTTAATTATTATGAAAAAAATTAGCAAGTTCGTTTTTCTGTTTTCGTTAATGCTCTTTGGGTTTTCGGCGGTAGTTTCCGCCCAAAACAAAAATGACGAAAAGAAAAACGTTATTCAGCCCCCAAGTTTAGTAATTTTTGACGCTTCACAATCGTATTCGCTTCAAAATTCCTCTCAAATTTTTAAAGAAGTTTTAAACCCATCTTCCCAAACTTCTTTCACAACGCTAAAACAAGAACAAGACCCTTTGGGGTTTACACACCTAAAAATGCAGCAATATTTTAAAGGTGTTAAAGTTGAATTTGCTACCGTAACGTTAAGCAGTAAAAATGGAACGGTACAATCTTTAAATTCTGCCTATTCACCAATTGCGGAGGATTTCAACACAACACCATCCATAAGTAATTCGCAAGCTCTAAATAGTGCGATTGCCCATGTGGGCGCTTCCAAATATTTGTGGCAGAACACTGCGGAAGCTGCATTGGTTGATAACTATAAAAAACCAACTGGAGATTTGGTAATTATTCCCGCCATTGAAAATATTTCTGGAACAACCCGACTTGCTTATAAATTTGACATTTACGCCACTGCTCCACTTTACAGGGCCGATGTATATGTTGATGCCAAAACCGGCCAGTTCATTATGGAAAACAAAAGAATCCATGATGCAAATGTGCCTGCTACGGGAACAAGCCTTTACAACGGCAACGTTTCCTTTACTGCGGACAATGCATCGGGCCCATACCGTTTGCGCCAAACGGCAGACGGAGGTGGAATCCAAACTTTTGATTTGAACAACAGCACCAATTATAACAGTGCTGTTGACATAACCAGCAGCTCTACCAATTTTACCTCAAACCCAACTGGAGTTCAGGCGCATTTCGGTGCAGAACGTACCTATAAATACTATTCACAGAAATATGGAAGAAACTCCTACAACAACACAGGTGGGGTCATTAAATCTTACGTTAGCTATTCCACCAATTATGTGAATGCCTTCTGGGACGGAACCCGAATGACTTATGGCGATGGCGATGGGTCTCAATATGGACCATTGGTTTCACTGGACATTTGCGGTCACGAAATTAGCCACGGGGTTACCGAATATTCTGCAAACCTTGTTTACAGCTACCAATCGGGAGCTTTGAACGAATCATTTTCAGATATCTTCGGAGAATCTATTGAAAAGTTTGCATCCGGGACCAATGACTGGTTAATGGGCGATGACATTGGCGCAGGCGGAAGCGGCGGCGCGTTGCGCTCTATGAGCAATCCGAACGCTTTTGGAGATCCTGACACCTATCAAGGAACCAATTGGTATGCAGGCTCTGGAGATTCTGGAGGAGTACACACAAATTCAGGAGTCCAAAACTTTTGGTTTTATGTTTTGAGCGTAGGTAAAAGTGGTACTAACGATAAAGGCGACACCTATAATGTTACCGGAATCGGGATGGACAAAGCAGGTGCTATCGCCTACAGAAACCTTACTGTTTACTTGAACTCAAACTCACAATACAGTGATGCCAGAAACGGCGCAATTCAAGCCGCGAAAGATTTATACGGTGCAGGTAGTGCCGAAGAAATTGCAACTACAAATGCTTGGTACGCCGTTGGAGTTGGAGCTGCTTATGGCGGTGGCGGAAGCGACTATTGTGCTTCACAAGGTAACAACGTGAATGACGAATACATAAGCCGCGTGCAGTTGAACACTATCAACAATGCTTCCGGGGCTCAGAAATATTCAGATTTTACAAATATTTCAACTTCTTTAAGTGAAGGTTCAACCTATACCATTACCGTTACCCCAACCTGGACTGGCAGTACCTACAATGAAGGCTATGCAGTTTGGATTGACTATAACGGCGACAAGGATTTTGGCGATGCAGGCGAATTGGTTTGGTCTAAGGCCGCTTCAAAAAACACTCCAAACAGCGGAACATTTACCGTGCCATCTGGAACTGTGGGCGGAGCAACCAGAATGCGCGTTTCCATGAAATACAATGGAATCCCAACGTCTTGTGAAACGTTCAGTTATGGTGAAGTTGAAGATTATACTATCAACCTTGGTGGTGCAGGGCCAGATACAGAGGCTCCAACGGCTCCTTCAAACTTAGTAGCTTCAAACGTAACGCAAACAACGCTTTCGCTTTCTTGGAACGCTTCTACAGATAATGTGGGTGTAACAGGTTATGACGTTTTCCAAGGCAGTACAAATTTGGGTAGTGTTACAGGAACTGCAGCAAGTATTACTGGCCTTTCCCCTGCAACTGCTTACACTTTTAAAGTGCGTGCACACGATGCTGCTGGCAATAATTCTGGTTTTAGTAATACCGTAAATGTTACCACGCTTTCAAACTCGGTCACTTATTGTACTTCAAAAGGAAATAGCACAAACGATGAATATATAAATAAAGTTCAACTTGGTGGTATTAACAATCTTTCGGGCAATAATGGTGGTTATGCAGATTTCACAAGTATTTCAACAACACTGTCAAAAGGAAGTAGCAATACCATTACCATTACTCCAAAATGGAGTGGCACGGTTTATTATGAAGCGTATAGAGTGTGGATAGACTATAATCAAGATGGCGATTTCAACGATTCTGGGGAACAAGTTTATACACGTTCAAAAACTAAGGCTACATCTGTGTCGGGAAGTTTTACTGTTCCCACATCAGCACTTAGTGGCGCGACCAGAATGCGAGTTTCAATGAAATATAACGCCAATTCTACCTCATGTGAAACTTTCAGTTATGGCGAAGTGGAAGACTACACAGTTATAATTGGAAGCGGTGCCTCACAAGGATTTGCTGAAGGCAACAGCCTTGCATCTTCAGAAATGACCCTATATCCAAACCCAGCAAAACATACTTTGAATATTGCATTGCTTGATGCAACGGGCAAAAATTATGTAATCTATAATGTTATGGGACAAATTGTGGGCAAAGGCACTTTCAACGAAACATTAGATATTTCAACATTGCAAAGCGGTGTTTATATGCTTGAAGTAAATACGGAAGCAAACAAAATAATGAAACGTTTTGTAAAAGAATAGTTAGTTAGTATTGATAACCAAAGAGGCCCGTTTCAGTTTTGAAACGGGCCTCTTCTTTTAAAATATTTAAAATTTATAAAGGATCTCCCACTTTAATATCACATCTATGCCCTGGCTGGCCGTGTGGTGGATTTACTCCATTCCCAGAAATTGAAGCTGGAACTGAATTGGTTTTGTTAAGCGTTGGTGTTGAGTTAGAACTCTCCGCAGCACCGTTCAAAGGCGCTCCCACAGGGATATCACATCTATGTCCCGGTTGTCCGTGTGCTGGGTTCATAGCCAAATCTCCACTTGCGCTTGTAGTGTTTGTAGTTGGCGCTACATTTTGAAGGGCTTGCTTTTTCTGTTCAAGCGTAGCCTCTTGCACTGTGTTTGGGGTATCCACTACTTTTTCTTTATCCTTACAGGAAATAAAAAATAGAGCCGCAGCAAATAAAACTATTAAAAACGATTTTGAATTGAATCTTGGAATTGTCATAGAAGTAGCTATTTTATTATGACCGCTAAATCTACTAAAAATTAAATAGAAAACCACATTAAGAGATTTCTTCCTAAGAAAAAAACTACACAGAAAGGATTTCGTCCTCACTTAAAATTTCCTCATTCCGAAGGCGCAAAAGAATCTGGGCCACTGTAATCGTGTCCTTTTCGCAATAAATAATGATTCTGTCAATATCTTTTTCCTCGTAAAAAACACTGCGCACTTGGCTGCCATCAATATCATCTTTCGGGGAAGGAATTCCCAAGACGTGCGCCATCAATTTAAGTGAAGTGAAGGTTTTGTAATCGCCGAACTTCCAAAGTTCCAACGTGTCCAAATGCGGAACTTCCCAAGGTTTTTTCCCGAAAAGATCTAGTTTGAAGGGAATGTCAATTCTGTTAATAATCATCCTTCGGGCAATGTAAGGGAAGTCGAATTCCTTCCCATTATGTGCACAAAGCACGTGATGTGGTTTGTTGAAGTGTGTCTCCAAAAGACTTTTGAAATCTTTCAGAATTTTAATCTCATCGCCGTGAAAACTGGTTACGCGAAAATTCCGAACATCACCTTTCAGCACAAAATAGCCCACCGAAATACAGACAATTTTCCCAAACTCTGCCCAAATACCAGCACGTTCATAGAATTCTTCGGCAGAAACCTCATCTTTCCTTTGATATTGGCTTTTCAGTTCCCAAAGTGTTTTTGATGTGTCGTCAAGTTCATCAAAATTTTCGTGCTGCGGAACGGTTTCGATATCCAAAAACAGGATATGTTCCAAGTTTATTCGCTTGATCATAATTTGAAAATTTCAATCGGGGAGAACTTTAAAAATACGAAAAATTATTGATTTTCACCAAGCATCTTATAGGCTTCTTCCACATAAACATAAAAATCAGAACTAAATGGCAAATCAGTTTTATTGCCACGTTGTTCTCCCAACCGTACAATAATCACATTATCCTCTGGAACTACAATAACATACTGCCCGAGAATTCCACGCATCACAAAAATCTTCTTTCCCAAAAAATCACTCAACCAAAATCCGTAACCATACTCAGAACTTTCGGCAAATCGCGGTGTAATGGATTTCGCTACAAAAGCAGAATCCAAGATTTGTTGTCCGTTCCACTTCCCGTAATCTTTATACAGCTTCCCAAACCGTGCAAAATCCCTCGCATTGCTACCAATACAACAATACGCTTTTACCAATCTGTGCTTTCCATCATCTACCTGCCAAACTGCAGGATTTTCTGCACCCATTGGTTGCCAAAAACTTTCGTATAAATAATCCACCAACTGTTTCTTCGTTGCTTTTTGAATCACCATCGCCAAAAGTTCCGTATTCCCACTTAAATATTTGTAGCGTACCCCAGGCGTATCAACTACTTTCATTTTCAAAATAGTTTTGGCTAAATCGCCATCATAGTATGCCCGCGCGGTCATTCCAAACGGATTGGAATACGATTCATCCCAATCCATCCCCGAAGCCATAGAGGAAAGATCACCTACTGTCAAACCTGTTCCTGCATACTGCGGATAAAAATCGCCAACCGGTTGGTCCAGACTTTTTATAAATCCATCATCAATAGCTTTTCCCAACAAAGCAGAAGTAACACTTTTCGCCATTGAAAAGGAATTGGTCTGCGAGTTTTTTCCGAAGCCATCAAAATACTTTTCAAACCAAATACTGTCATTTTTAATAATCAAAAAAGCAACCGTTCCCAAGGTATCGTTCATTTCGGAAAGTGATTTTGTCGCTTCAACAGTGTTGTAATCTTTATGGATGGGCCAAGGCTGAGGGTCAGTACTGGCAGGGATTTTTTCGGTTTCAAAAAATTTAAAATCGTCAATATAGGCCGTGTTATGCCCGTGAAGATAAACCACCCAAACCCCTTTCAAAATATAGCCATAGCCTGTGATGTAAAGACCAACCACCGCAACTATCAGCAGCACAAAAACCCACTTGAAAAATTTCTTAAGTCTTTTCACCTAAAACAAAGTTTGTTGCGTTGAAGGATTCTCGTGCTCCAACAACCATTTTTTTCGATGCAATCCACCAGCATAACCAGTAAGCGAACCATCACTACCAATAACCCTGTGACAGGGAATGATTATTGAAATTGGATTCTTCCCATTGGCCGATGCCGCAGCGCGAATCACTTTTGGGTCGCCGAGTAGGTTCGCCATTTGTTGATAGCTCACGGTTTTCCCAAAAGGTATTTCCTGCAATTGCTCCCAAACCCTTTTCTGAAAATCAGTGCCTTTCGGCGCAAGTTTTAAGTTGAACTCTCTCCGCTTCCCTTCAAAATATTCCTGAAGTTGCATTGCCGCAACTTTCAATTCCTCTGGAACTTTCGCTGAAACCTCAGCCACTTCAGAATCTCTAAAAAGCACTGCTGAAAGCCCATCAGCATTTCCTTTAAGTTCCAAAATACCAAGAGGTGTATGTATAAAAGCAGTTTGCATTTTTCTGGACTTTCCCTCAAATGTAAGATTTTTGGAAACAAAGAACCTTACGTGCAGATCAAAAAAAAACCGCCACATCGGGCGGTTTTTTATAACTATAACTTACGAAGCTTTCAAGAGCGGACGCAACGTGCTTTCCCAACGTTTGGCATCCTGAAGACATACAAAAGGGTCCTTTGACAGTTCATCATCGGCCGTTTCGATATAAAATGGGATTTCTCGCTTTCCTGTTTTTTCTACCAATTCCAGCCCCACCCAGTCCAGCGTCTTTTCAGTATTCTTGATACTTTTGGCACGGCAATCCTTCAAATCTTCCAGGTTCACGATTTTGAAATCTACCGACGGATTCTTTTTTGAAGTATAAACCAACTTTTTTGAAGCTTCATCAACGCCAATAACCAGATTGCCGATGACGTCTATATTCTTCAACTGTATTCCATTGGTTTGCGAAAGTTGAATAACAGATTTCTTTACTTTTTTGTCTTTGCCAGACGCGCTCATAATTAAATAAGCTACTGGCACTAACATTAATAGCGTAATAATAATTCCCACAAGGGTTGCACTTAATTCCATAATGAATAACTTTTAAGATGAATAATTTTGAATGAATAAGGGTTTGAAAATCAATTCAAACACAGCAAAAAAACCATCAAAAAAATCACCAAAAAAAGTGGAAAGGAAACAAATGCCGGAAGATGAGCTCCCGTTTGTCTTTTAAGGAATAAGAAGAATTGTATAATGAAGAAACGTGAACAAAGGAAAAATTCTGATTGGAACAGAAGGTTCCATAAAACCCCAAACCTGTATATTCGTTTTGTGAAACTGTCTGCGAAACCTCGCCAATAGAAATTTCATGGAAGACAAAAGGTTTGTGGTCATCCTTCTGCAGCTCAGAAACAATAGCGCTTCTGCTCTTATCTGAAAAACCTTCGCTAGCAAAAGCCACGTTCCCGAAAACCAACAAAATGGCAATCGAAACCAGTAAGCTACTTATATGTTTTTCAACATGTTTCACGCAGCAAATGTATATCAAATTTGAATTCGAAAATCGCAAAAATTTATTAATTAATCAACTTCGCAACATCTTTCGCAAAATAGCTAGCAATCATTGAAGCTCCTGCTCTTTTTAGGGCCGTAATCTGTTCCATCATAACCGCATCGTGATCCAACCACCCTCTTTCTGCTGCAGCTTTCAGCATAGCATATTCACCACTCACTTGATAAACGGCAACGGGAACATTCACCGCATCTTTTATTTCACGCACAATATCCAAATAGCAAAGCCCAGGCTTCACCATCACAATATCAGCGCCTTCGTCAATATCCATCAAGGTTTCGCGGATGGCCTCCTCGCAATTGCCATAATCCATTTGGTAGGTTTTTTTGTCCTTCGGAATATCTTTGGAATCCACTGGCGCAGAATCCAATGCATCACGGAAAGGGCCATAGAACGCAGAGGCATATTTGGCACTGTAAGCCATAATTCCAGTATCAAAAAAACCTTCATCTTCAAGCAACGATCGTATTTCAAAAATGCGTCCGTCCATCATATCGCTCGGCGCAACAACATCAGCACCCGCTTTTGCATGACTCAGTGACATTTCAGCCAAAATGGCGTTTGTGTCATCGTTTAAAACTTTTCCTCCGGAAATAATTCCGTCGTGCCCATAGACTGAAAAAGGGTCCAAGGCCACATCGGTCATTACTATCATTTCGGGTACTGCATTTTTCACTGCTTTTATAGCGCGTTGCATCAATCCGTCGGGGTTCAGGGCTTCTTTCCCGCTGTTGTCCTTCAGTTTATCGTCCACTTTCACAAAAAGCAAAACTGACTTCAAGCCAAGTTTCCAAAGCTCTTTCACTTCATTTTGAAGCAAATCCAAACTGAATCTGTAATAATTTGGCATCGAAGCTATTTCCTCTTTCACGCCTTTTCCCTCCACCACAAAAAGTGGCACGATAAAATCGTTTGGGCTGATAATGGTTTCACGAACCAGACTTCTCATACTTTCATTGATCCGCAATCTTCGGTTTCTTCTTAATGGATACATAATCTTAAAAATTTTATCAGGTCGAGCGCAGTCGAGACCTATTTATTATTCAATAATTTCAAATAACCTCTCGACTGTGCTCGAGGGGACATTTATCTAAACCCAATTTCTAGGATTTTTTAAAACTTCAACTAATTTTTCTTCTTCACTTCCTTTTTCTGGATGATAATCATATTTCCATTGCACAACTGGGGGAAGGCTCATCAAAATACTTTCAATCCGTCCATTAGTTTTTAGGCCGAAAAGCGTTCCTTTATCGTGAACGAGATTGAACTCAACATAACGTCCACGGCGGATTTCCTGCCAAGTTCGGTTTGCTTCGGAATAGGGAATATCTTTTCTTTTTTGAACAATGGGAAGGTAGCACTCCAAAAAACTATTGCCAACCTCAGTGACAAAATTGTACCAATTCTGCATCGTCATCAAATCTGTAACTTTCAAATAATCGAAAAACAGGCCTCCAATTCCTCGGGACTCATCGCGATGGGTGTTCCAAAAATATTCATCGCACCGTTTTTTATAGGTTTCGTAAAAGTCAGGATTATGTTTATCGCAAACCGTTTTGCAGACTTGATGAAAATGTTTTGCATCTTCCTCAAAAAGATAATAAGGCGTTAAGTCTTGGCCGCCGCCAAACCAACTATCCACAATATTGCCATCGGCATCATACATTTCAAAATAACGCCAGTTGGCGTGAACCGTCGGCACCATCGGACTTTTTGGGTGAAGTACTAAACTGAGGCCACACGCAAAGAAGTCAGCATCTTTTACACCAAAATACTGCTGCATGCTTTCGGGCAATCTTCCGTGAACTTCACTGATATTCACGCCGCCTTTTTCAAAAACGTTGCCGTTTTCAATCGCGCGGGTTTGTCCGCCGCCGCCTTCTTCGCGTGTCCATTTATCTTCTCTAAACTTTGCCTTTCCGTCAATTTCTTCCAAAGCGGAAGTGATTTCGTTTTGGAGATTTTTTATGTATTTAACAAATTGCTCTTTCATTTTAAATTTCCTTTTACTGTCTTCGTGTTTTCCAAAACCCTCAACGTCTCGGTACTCGCCGCCGTTACTGAAAGTGGTAAAACCAAAATGATTCCCACGATCGGAATCAACAACATTAGCATAAAAACCATGCCGTTGCCAATGGCCAAGCCACGGTTTCTACGCACAAATTGGATGCTTTCAGCATATTTATAATGCCGCTCTAACGTATAATCCATGTTTCCAAAACCTGCGTAATAACTCTGCACCAAAAACAAAAGTACCGAAGAAATAATTCCCACAACAGGTATGAAACCTATCAAAATAATTGGAATGGTCAGCAATAGTTCCATCAATAAATTCCGAATGTTTATCCGAACACCACGCCAAAGCTGCTCTGCATTTGAAGTATTTCTGTGCGAATGGGTTGCTCCGTAAAAATACTTTTCAATTTTTTCTGAAACGGGACTCATAAAAGGCGCGCTCAACGCCATCACAATATGGCGATAGAGAATCAGTCCCACGGCAATTATTATAAGCGCTCCAATAAATTCACTAATGGTTCTGAAGGTTTCTGAACCCCATTCCCAAAACCATATTTTTGAAATGAAAGCCCCAAGATTATCACTCAATCCCCAAGCCGAAAAACCAATTAGGGCGGCGGTAAAAAAACTAATGGCCATAGGCACCCCAAAATACTTCCAAAGCCCTAGTTTGTTGATGAGCTTGAATGTTCCTGTGTATGCTTTTACACCTTTTAGAATGTTTTTAATCATCATTTGAATTCTAAACCTAACAGGTTTTACTTGTCCGCCGAAGCTATTTCAGCGTAGGAGGAAAACCTGTTAGGTTTCTTTTCTTCATTGAATATAAACTAAATCGTTTTTAAGTTTCTCAACTTCTTCAGTTTTTTCAATCTTCACCGCTTCAAAAGCTTTCTGTTTCAAAAACAAAATGATTTCCGCTTCGTTATTATCCTTCACTTCTTCAAAAAGTGCAATTCCCATTTTATTATTGTGCAAATCCATCGCATGTTCCAAAGCTTCGTTTGGCGAAAACTCCTCGTGCCAATCTGTAAATTTCTTCGCCCAAACCTTTACTTTTACTTCATCCAGCTTCCACTTTAAACATTTTCGGATTATCAAAATAACCCACAACGCATGTCTAAAAGCGTTTGCGGGATTGCTCAAATGATGCTTGCTGCCGTATTCTTTCTGCGCGATATTCATACATTTCCTAGTCGCAAAAATTGTGGGAAGGGCGTAGAGCGGATTTTTAAGAAAAAGGACGAGCAACCCAAAAAGTTGCTTAAAATCAAGATTCTTTATAATCCGCCAAAACATCTAATCTTGTTTGTACTCTTTAACCGCTTCAATGAAAGCGCCCGCATTTTCCAATGGAATGTTTGGCAGAATTCCGTGGCCCAAGTTCACAATATATCGGTCTTTCCCAAATTCATCAATCATCTGTTTTACCATCTTTTTTATTTCTGAAGGTGGGCTCAGCAATCGAACTGGGTCAAGATTTCCTTGAAGGGTGATTTTTCCCCCGGTTAAATAACGAGCGTTTTTAGGCGAACAAGTCCAATCTACACCCAAAGCCGAAGCGCCGCTTTTCGCCATCGTGTCCAAAGCAAACCAACAACCTTTTCCGAAAGCAATTACAGGTGTTTCATCTTTCAAAGCATCAATGATTTGCTGCATATATTTCCAACTGAATTCCTGATAATCGGTTGGTGAAAGCATGCCGCCCCAACTGTCAAAAACCTGAACGGCGTTTACACCAGCTTTAACTTTTTCCTTCAAATATAAAATCGTGGTATCGGTTATTTTTTGAAGTAACGCGTGTGCGGCAACTGGTTGGGTGAAACAAAATCCTTTTGCTATATCAAAATTTTTGGAGCCTTGGCCCTGCACGCAATAACACAAAATAGTCCACGGACTGCCAGCAAAACCGATCAACGGAACTTCATCATTTAGTTTTTCTTTGGCCATTTTTATGGCTTCCATAACATAACCGAGGGTTTCGTCAATGTCTGGCACGATCACGCGTTCCAAATCTTTCATGGACCGAATGGGGTCTGGCACCCAAGGGCCAATTCCTGGTTTCATCTCTACGTGAATATTCATTGCTTGGGGAATTACCAAAATGTCGCTGAACAAAATAGCGGCATCCATCCCGAATCTCCGGATGGGTTGTACAGTGATTTCACTGGCAAGTTCGGGTGTTTGGCAGCGGGTAAAAAAGTCGTATTTTGCTTTAATTTCCTGAAATTCGGGCAAGTATCTTCCGGCTTGGCGCATCATCCAAACTGGAGGTCTCTCTACGGTTTCGCCGCGAAGGGCTTTTAAAAATAAATCGTTTTTAATCATAAGTTATCGTTCCAAACCTGATAGGTTTATAGTTTTTACTTTTTCAATATTTTCACCGCTTTAGCAATTACACTTTCTACGGTTGTGGCGTTTGAAATTACTACGTTTTCTGTATATTTTTTCGCTTCTTGAGCGGTTGTGGTTCCTATGCAAACTGCTTTCGTCATTCCCGCGAAGGCTGGAATATTATTGTTATTTGTATTTCCTTCAACAAAACTTCGTACCCCACTTGGGCTGAAAAACAAAACTGCATCAAAATTTCTCTCAAATTTTTTTGGATTCAAAGTTGTTTTGTAAACTTCAATTTCTTCAAAAGCTATATTGTTTTCTTTCAATATTGAAGGAATTTCATCGCTTCTAATATTTCCACAGAAAAAGTGAAAGGAATCGTTTTTGTGATTTTTCACTAAATAGTCAGCCAATTCAGAAGCATATTCGGTCATTTTAATCACTTTTTGGCCGTTTTCTTCCAAAAGTGATTTTGTCTTTTCACCAACGCAAAAGCAACTCATAACTCCTAACTCATAACTCATAACTGCCTTCACAGCATTTTGGCTTGTAAAAATTGCATTTCCAATATTTGAAGGAACTTCAAAAGAAACGAATTCAATTTTTATGGCGTTGTATTCCACTAGCGAAATACTCGCATTCAACAGTAACGATCTTTGATTTTCAGATAATTTTTTAGTTGATAGAACCGCCAACATAATTTTTTAAATACTTTTTAATGTCAATGTCTTTTCCAAAGACCACTAAAACATCACTGCTCTGGAAAGTCATGTCTGGGGTGGGAAGACCAACTACTTCCTTCTTTTCAACACCTCTTCCCAACAAGTTGGTGTGTTGCTTTTTACGGATTACTGTGATGATATTTAAGTTGAATTTCTTTCTGAAATCTGATTCTTGAATGGTTTTTCCAACCAATGATTTACAAACCTCAACTTCTGAAACCAAGTATTCGTCATCAATTTCAAAGTTGTCAATACTTCCCTTTAAATTGATTTTCTTTGTAAACCTTTCGGCGTATTCCTGCTCGGGATGGATAATCTGATCCACGCCCATCGCCTCTAAAATGGTGTCTTCCAAAGCGGATGAGGAGCGGGAGATTATTTTTGCCTTTGTCAATTTTTTTACAATTGCCGTACTCATTATAGCAGCTCCGTTTTTTTCACCAATTGCTATAATTGCCATATCGGCATTGTTCAACGGCAAGGATTGATAGGCGTTTTCATTGGTGGCGTCTATGGCCACGGCATGTGCCACTTTATTCTTTATCTGCTCAATTTTTTCGAGGTCGTGGTCGGCAACGATTACCTCATTACCCGTATTTGAAAGATGGATGGCAAGTGACATTCCAAAATTCCCAAGACCTATAACAACTATCTTCATACGCTTCTTTTTTAAAAAATCGGTATTCTTAGTTTATCAAAATATTTTCTTCGGGATAAGTATATTCAGTTTTCCCAACGCTTTTCAAAAGCCCGATCATCAGGTTCAGCAAACCAATTCTTCCAAAAAACATCAAAAATATAACTACATATTTGCTGTATTCAGAGAGTTGGGAGGTTATGCCCATTGAAAGTCCAACCGTTGAGAAGGCCGAAAATGCTTCAAAAGCAATCTGTATCAGTGAAAATTCGGGATTAAAAATAAGCAATAACAAAATACCAGTGCCAATGCTTGCCAATGAGATTGAAATAATAGCAAAGGCGCGGTGTACGGCTTCAATGGCAATTCTTCGGGTGCCAATCTCGATATATTTTTTGTCGCGCGCAATGGCAAAAATATTAAGGGTTGCCAATGCAAAAGTGGTGGTTTTGATTCCGCCTCCTGTTGATGCGGGCGAAGCCCCAACCCACATTAGTAAAATCATAAAAAGAAGTCCCGGAATGGTAAAGTTAGCCATATCCACGGTGTTGAAACCTGCGGTGCGCGATGTTACCGAAGAGAACATTGCGGTGGTAAACTTTCCGAAGGCTGTGGTGTGGGGCAATAGGTTTGTTTGTTGTTCTGAAAAAAGGAAAAATATGGTTCCCGCGGCAATTAAAATTACCGTTGTATAAAGCACGATTTTGGTATTTAAATTGATTACCCTCGAAATAAATACGCGATCTTTTTTACTGAAAATATTAGTGATGAATTTTTTAAAATATTGAACAACATTATAAGCGATATGATAGCCAAGACCACCGAAAACAATGAGCCCCATCACAATCCACTGCATATAATAGTTGAAGCGCAAACCGCTGTCATAAAGCCCGTTTGAGGACAAAGAAAATCCTGCATTACAGTAGGCCGAAATAGCGTGGAAAATAGCGAAAAAACCTCTGTGTTTAAAGGATTCTATATGAGCAAGGGAATGATAAATAAAAACCGCCCCGATGCCTTCCAAAATTATAGAAAACACCACAATCTGCATCACGGTGCGCATTACGCTGTTCAGTTTTTCGTGGCCCAAAATATCCTTCATATAAAGACTTTCTTTAAAGGAAGCCCCACTTTTGAAGAAATAGGCGAAGAACGAAGTGAACGTCAGCATTCCCAATCCACCAATCTGGAACAAAATCATAATGATTGTTTGTCCAAAAGGTGTGAAATCCTTTGCTGTATCCATCACGATTAGGCCAGTAACTGAAGTAGCGCTCGTGGCGGTAAAAAGGGCATCGGTAAAAGAAATATCGTTTGTGGTGGCGCTTGGCAACATAAGCAGAAAAGTGCCAGCAAGGGCTATAATGGCGAAACTACCAACGAAAAGGATGGCAGGGTTAAAATAAAGACTGTATATTTTCCGAAGCAGAAACGTGAGTCGAATGAAGAAATAAAACAGCAAACCGTATTCAATAACGTAGCGCGCATTGAAGAAAGTTTCAACCACAGAGGTTTCGTAGTTCGCCAAAACCATTATTACTTCCAGCACAATGAGCAATAGCAAGATGGCCAGGTTTATCCTGCTACTCAGTGAGATGTCTTTGTCTTTTTTATAGGTGGAATATTTATAAAAGTTGAAGAGTATCAACGCCAACAGCAACGAGGGGAGAACGATAAGTTTATACTGACGGAAATCCTTGAAATTTTCAAAACCGAAGTCGAAAATCAAAAATGCGAGCAGGCCAAGGTCCAAAAACCAAACCAAGATATTTGTTGGGCTTGTTTTTTTCCAAAGACTCATTGCATTTGTTTTTTTATGGAAAGCATCAGTTCGCGGCCACCGTTTTCGAGGATTTCGTTGGCGCAGTTTTTTCCAAAATTCAGACCTGACAGGTTTTGCAATAGGACACGTTTTTCAATCTCTAGTTTTTCTTTTCCGTCCAAAGAGAAAAGACAGCCTTTAAAAAGAATTTCATTGCCAATTATTTCTGCAAAAGCACCAATTGGTGCTGTACAACCACCTTCCAAAGTTCGTAAAAATTCGCGTTCAATACGCGTGCAAATTTCTGAAGAAGTATCGTTCAGTTTTGAAGTGGCTTCTTTGCAAAAATCATCATTTTCCAAAGCAACAATAACCATTGCGCCCTGTGCAGGTGCAGGAATCATCCAGCTTAAAGCCTCCCCAACCCCTCCAAAGGAAGGGCTTTTTATTTTTGCGCTATTCATAAATCCTAAACGTTCCAATCCCGCTTTCGCGAAAATTGCGCCCTGCCAATCATTATCTTTCAGTTTTTGAAGGCGTGTGTTTACATTTCCACGTAAATCTACCACTTTATGATTTGGATAACGATGAAGCCATTGTGCTTTTCTGCGCAAACTTCCTGTTGCTATCGTGCAAGACTTTTTAAAATCTATTTCGCCATTTGTTACCAAAATATCTTCGGAAGAACCACGCTCCAAAACAGCCGTTTGAACAATGCCGTTGGGCAAAAGCGTGGGCACGTCTTTCATACTGTGAACGGCTATGTCCACAATACCTTTAATCATTGCAACATCCAAGGTTTTAGTGAAAATTCCAGTAATACCCATTTCGTAAAGCGGTTTGTCTAAAACCAGGTCGCCTTCAGATTTTACGGGAACAAGTTGGGTGGTATATCCCAAATTTTCAAGTTTGGATTTTACGGTGTTGGCTTGCCAAAGCGCAAGTTCACTGTCGCGGGTACCAATTCGGATTGTTTTTTTCAAGGTTAGGCGGTTTCAAGTTGAAAAACCCTTCGGATGAGTTCTATACTTTCGGCGGAGCCTTCTTCGCCCTTTAAATGGTTTGCGAAATGTGTAGTTATTTTTTGAATAATGCGGTCGCTGATTATCTCGGCCTGTTCTTCATTGAAACCATTAATTTTTTTGCGTTGATTATCAATTTCCCCAGCTTTAATTTCAGCCAGTTTACTCTTTAAAGCTTTAATGGTTGGGGCAAATTTTCGGTTGTCCGCCCATTGGTTAAATTCCTTCTCAATTTCAACAATGATTTTTTTCGCCAAAGGAAGTTGCGACGCGCGCTGTTCCAAGGTTTGGTCCGTTACTGCTGAAAGATCGTCTAAATGTACAAGCGTTACTAATTCATTTTCCAAAACGTCCCCAGAAACGTTTTTCGGGATGGAAAGATCTAAAATAAGCAACGGTCTTTTTAGATATAAAAGTTCTTTCGAAATAGTGGGTTGCTGCGCTCCGGTTGCCACAATTAACACATCAGCTTGGGCAATCTCACTTTGGATGTCTGCATAATCCTTAACTACCAAATTGAATTTTCCAGCAACTTTTTCAGCCTTCTCCTTGGTTCGGTTTATAAGCGTTATGTGCTCGTTTTTGGTGTGTTTTATTAGGTTTTCGCAAGTATTCCTTCCTATTTTTCCTGTTCCGAAAAGCAACAGATTTTTTTCAGAAATGTGCGGGACGCGCGCCATAATGTATTGCACCGCCGCAAAACTTACTGATGTTGCTCCGGAAGAAATTCCCGTTTCATTCTTTATGCGTTTGCTGGCCTGAATAACGGCATTTGCAAGCCGCTCCATAAACGGATTAATAATGTTGTGTTTTTTTGACTCGCGGAAAGCATTGCGCAACTGACTGATGATTTCAAAATCGCCCAAAATCTGGCTGTCTAGACCCGTCCCCACATTAAAGAGATGCGAAACGGCATCGTTGTTTTTATAAACATAAGCCACTTTTTCGAACTCTTCCACCGTGCCGTTAGTGTGTTGGCAAAGCAATTTTATAAGTTGAAATGGGTGCTGCGCAAAACCGTAAAGTTCAGTCCGGTTACAAGTGGATATTACAGAAAGTGAAGGAATTCGGTCTTCTTTGGCCTGCAAAAGGATTTTTTCCTTGGCAGTGTCATCAATGCTAAAATGACCACGAATTTCGGCATCCGCTTTTTTGTAATTGAGGCCGATGGCGTAAAAATTGCCTTCAAGCGACTTCCCAGAATATGTGTTCAAATTATTTTTCATATAAACAGGAACAAATGTAAGTGCATTGTTTTTTAAAAAGTAACGCCAGCGGTATCTTTTGTGTCGTTGTCTGTTAAAAATCGATTAATTATGAGATTTGTCATATTTAATGCCCTAAATTCGCAGTCTCTTGACAAATCTAATGTTTAATTATTTAGAACAGTTCTAAATAAAATCATTTCAAAACTGTTATGGATTTTCAAAAAAATGTCGCTCAAAGCCTGCCTGCCAAAGAGGTAGGCTTTTACGAAGAAACTGCCATTTCCCCAAGTTTTTTCATTCTGAAATTCAACAACGAAACGAATGAAAATCAAACTTTTAAGCGGGAAGTAAGCTCTAATTTCATCCAGTTTCACTTTTGCATAAAAGGTTCAGCTTCCTTTGTTTTCAATGACGGAAATTACACGCTTCCCATTCGTGAGGACAACTCGCTCCTGCTTTACAATCCGCAGCGTGATTTGCCAATAAATTTGGTGCTCAGCAAACATTCATGGGTATTATCCGTTTTGCTTCCCATCAACAAATTCCACAGTCTTTTTTCCACGGAAGCCAATTACATCACTTTTTTGAACGAAGAAAATAAAGACCGAAAATATTATAAAGATGCCGCTGTTTCGCCTTCCATGGCCATTGTGTTGAATCAATTGATGAACTACAACCTGCACCCTACCATCAAACCCCTGTATTTCAAGGGAAAAGCTTATGAATTGATAAGTCTTTATTTTAACAGGCCCGCCGATGTGGATGTGGAACAATGTCCTTTTCTGGCTGATGAGGACAACGTTTCAAAAATAAAAAAGGCAAAACAAATTATGGTTACCCGAATGGCAGAACCACCATCCTTACAGGCATTGGCAGATGAAATCAATTTACCCATAAACCGATTGAAGGAAGGTTTCAAACAAATTTATGGCGATTCGGTTTTTAGTTTCCTTTTTGATTATAAAATGGAAGTGGCGCGACAGCTTTTGGCAACGGGTACTCACAACGTGAACGAGGTTGGTCTGAAAATAGGTTACAGCACATCGAGTCATTTTATTGCGGCTTTTAAAAAGAAATTTGGCACTACTCCGAAGAAGTTTTTGATGGGGTTAAACGTCTGAAAAAGCAATTACTAAATACTTGAAAGCTCTGCTATGAAAAAGTGTTTTTGGAATAACGCATCCCAAAAATAAAAATCATACCTTTTCAGTGTAATCAAAATGAAAATCCACGAACAGCAACAGATTGGAAGCCTTTAGTGATGGCGTGCTCGCCATTATAATTACCATTATGGTATTGGAAATAAAAGTTCCCCACGGAACCGATATGGAAGCCATAAAACCGCTATTGCCAGTTATCTTAAGTTATGTGCTGAGTTTTATATACATCGGGATTTATTGGAACAACCACCACCATATGATGCATACGGTACAAAAAGTGAGCGGTGGGATTCTTTGGGCAAATCTTCACCTTTTGTTTTGGTTATCGCTAATTCCGTTTGTCACTGGCTGGGTGGGCGAAAACCATTTTGCCGAACTTCCAATGGCGCTTTATGGCGCAGTTCTTTTAATGGCTGCCATTGCCTATTTTATATTGCAGAAAAGCATATTGGCCACACAGGGAAAGGATTCTATTTTGGCGAAGGCGATAGGCAAGGATTTAAAGGGAAAAGCTTCCCCAATCATTTATATTGTTGCGGTTATTGCTTCATTTTACTATCCGTGGATTGCAGGTTCACTTTATATTTTGGCGGCCTTAATGTGGTTAGTTCCCGATAAGCGAATAGAAATAATTTTTAAGGAAAAGGAATAAGATCAAATTGGCTATTTGGTGATAAATTTATTGAGTTATTTGCTTAACCCCTTTCCCATTTAAGGGAAGAGCTTCTGCAAATTGGATAGAAAATCTTATTAGTAAGAAGAGCTGTCTACCACGTTTGTCCCTTCAGTTCCATTGCGGCACGCAACACATCGCTTTGGCTTATTTGGCCAGTCAATTTTCCGTTTTCAACAATAGGAAAACGACGGTGTTTTGATTCCAAAAATTTATTGGAGGCGTCCAGCACATTCATCTCGCCATCAATAGTATCCACGTTTTTTATCATGTGTTTTTCCACTTTCACGTCTTCCATTGGGTGGTTATGATAGCGGGCGTCGCTTAACTCTTTCAAACAATCGCCTTCGGAAATGATTCCGACCAGTTCATTCTTTTCATTCACAACAGGGCCTCCAGAAATCCGTTTTTTCAAAAGCACTTCCATAACTTCCAAAATGGATTGTTCTGGCCTAAATGTGGTAAGATTGCGGGTCATATAATCGGAAACTTTTATTTTTTCCGATGAACCTTTTTTGGGCTTTGCCCTTCTGCCTATAAAACTTTTAATTCCCATAATATCAAATTTTTGCGAACTTCTAATATACTCATTTTTATTAAATTAAGTTATCGGGTTTTTAAGTTATTGGTTATTGAGTTATTATGGCTACTGTTTTAATAACTCAATAACCAATAACCCTTTAACTTAACGCGATTAAAATTGTATTTTTAACAACCAAAACTCCCCAACCATGAAAAAGCTCGACGCCATCTTTTCGTTGTTCCTCATAATTGCATTTGTCTTTTACAGTTTTTATGGGTTAACGCCGCATTACGATGGAGATGAAACCGCTCCAGCAACTGAATTCTCAGTAGATAGAGCGTTACTACCTTTAAATGAAATTTCAAAAAAACCACATTATTTGGGTTCTGAAGAGCACGAAAAAGTGCGTAAGTTTTTAATTTCAGAATTGCGAAAATTAGGGCTCGACCCTCACATCCAAAAAGGATTTAGCCTAAATCCAGAATCAAAAACGCTGGATAAACCCATCAATATCGCGGCCCGGCTAAAGGGCTCTGAAGATGGAAAAGCGCTTTTATTGCTTTCTCATTATGATAGCGCGCTCGTGCCGTCCTTCGGTGCAAGCGATGACGGCAGCGGGTTGGTAACCATTTTGGAAAGTGTGCGCGCTTATCTCGCTTCGGGCAAAACACCCAAAAACGATATAATCATTTTGTTTTCCGATGCCGAAGAAATTGGGCTGGACGGCGCCAAACTTTTTGTAAACGAACATCCATGGGCAAAAAACATTGGTTTGGTGCTCAACTTTGAGGCGCGCGGCACGAGCGGCCCCAGCAATATGATTTTGGAAACCAACGGTGGAAATTCAAACTTGGTAAAGGAATTCATAGCAGCAAACCCAGATTTTCCAGTGGCTTCTTCGTTGATGTACAGCGTTTACAAAATGTTGCCAAATGATACCGACTCCACTGTTTTTAGGGAAGACGGCGATATTGACAGCTTTTTCTTCGCCTTTATTGACAGTCACTTCAACTATCACACTGCTAACGACACTTTTTATAATTTAAGTCGAAATAGCCTCGCCCACCAAGGTAGCTATTTGCTTCCGTTGATTCATTATTTTGCAAACGCAGACCTGTCAAAATTAAAAGCTGAAACGGAAAATGTTTATTTCAACTTCCCACTGATAAAAATGGTAAGCTACCAATTTTCATGGATTTTACCGATGCTGATTTTGGCGAGCTTGCTGTTTCTTTTCCTGATTTTTTACGGACTTTACAGAAAAAAACTGAACGGAAAAACAATGGCTTTAGGCTTTGTTCCTTTTTTGGTTTCCTTGATTGTTTGCGGAGTTGTCGGTTTTTTTGGGTGGAAATTGCTGCTCGTTCTTTACCCACAATACACAGAAATACAGCAAGGTTTTACCTATAATGGGCATTGGTATATTGCGTTTTTTGTCTTTCTTTCGTTGGCGATTACGTTTGCGGTTTATAAAAAATTCACCAAAAAACTTACCGAACCCTCATTTTATGTAGCTCCGCTATTTTTTTGGCTTTTGATAAACGCAGCGGTTTTTATAATCTTGAAAGGGGCAGCATTTTTCATAATTCCCGTGTTTTTTGGGTTGTTGTCGTTTTTCGTGATGCTTCGGCAGGAACGCCCAAATCTTTTGGCGATGACACTTTTGGCAATTCCGGCACTCTTTATTTTTGCGCCGCTCATTCAGTTTTTTCCAGTGGGATTGGGCTTGAAAATGCTCGTAATCAGTTGTGTTTTTACCGTTTTGCTTTTTGCGATGCTTTGGCCCGTTTTCGGTTATTATAAAATGAAAAAAATACTTTCTGTTGTGTGTTTGCTGCACGCAGTGTTTTTCTTCATAAAAGCCCATTCAAAAAGTGATTTTTCAGAAGAGCGAAAAAAACCAAACAGCCTTGTTTATTATAAAGATGCGGATACAGAGAAAACGTATTGGCTCACTTATGATAAAGAAATTGACGAATGGACGAAGCAATATTTAGGTGAAAAATCCGAAGACGCCTCCAAGGTTTTGGGCTTTGCTTCCTATAATAAATACGGAACAAATTATAGTTACGCAGCCGAAGCTCCAGAAATATACATTCCCGATTTTGAAATTATTTTGGGCGAAGATACGGTGGTTGAAAACCTTCGGAACGTAAAATTTATCATCGTTCCTAAGCGGCGAGTGAACAAAATAGATTTGTACAGCACTGGAAATACTTCGTTTAAATCTTTGGAATTTAATGGGCAAAAGATGTCTGTTTCAGATGAAATGAAAGACTATCGGGGAACGAAAAATACAGCGCTCATAAATTATTACGTCTCCGAAAACGATTCCCTAAAAGTGAAATTTTCCGTGGAAAAAGATGCAGAAGTTTCTTTTAAAGTAATGGAATACTCTTTTGATTTGCTGACCGATCCGCAATTCAAAATTGAAAAACGGCCGAATTATACCATGCCGAAACCTTTTGTAATTACGGATGCTGTGGCGGTGAAACGGACATTTTCGGTGGATTCTTTGAAGATGAAAATTCAAGATACGCTGCAAACCAATCCTCAAATATTTTTAAGGAATGAATAAAACAATCGCCATTGCGGGCTTGGGATGGCTGGGACAACCGTTGGCTTATCACTTGGCTACATTGGGTTATACCGTAAAAGGTTCCGTTACAAGTGTTGAAAAAGCAACGATGCTTCAAAAAAACGGTTTTGAAGCCTTCCCCGTTGAAATTTCGGAAAGCGGTATTGAAGGCGAAATAAAAGCACTTTTGAACCAAGCCGATTGTTTGATACTAATGATACCGCCCGGAATTAGGAAAAATACGGGTGCTGATTATGTTTTGAAAATGGTGCATTTGCTTGAAGCAATAAAAAAATCTTCGGTTTCAAAAATTATTTTGGTGAGCAGTACTTCGGTTTACGACGATTCACAGGGAAAGGTGACCGAAAAAAACAAACCCAGACCCAAAACCATAGCCGGAAAACAACTGCGGCAAGTGGAAGAGCTTTTTTTTAATTCCGAAGAACTGCAAACAACTATTGTGCGTTTCGGCGGCTTGATTGGCGGCAGCAGGCAACCTGCAAAATATCTGGCGGGACGGAAAGATTTGGCAGACGGCAACGCCCCAGTAAATTTGATACACCGCGAGGATTGCATCGCTATTTTGGTTGAAATTTTAAAGCAGGACGCTTTCGGAAAGGTTTTCAACGCCGTAAATCCAAAACACCCCAAGAAAGCTGACTACTATATTCAAAAAACAAAGGAGCTTGGTTTGGAACCGCCAACATTTGCCGAGAGTTCAATGGATGAGGTATATAAACAGGTGGATTCGGAGAATCTGAAATTGATTTTGAATTATTCTTTTAAAACTTCTATATAAAAAAAGGAGCCAATAACGGCTCCTTTTCAATTCAAAACATTTCGTCTGCGCTCAATGTGACAGTTGGCAAACTACCAAATACGCACCCTATTTTCAGGAGCAACATACATTGGGTCGCCTTCCTTAATGTCAAATGCTTTATAAAAAGCATCAACGTTTACCAACGGTTGTGTGGCACGAACCTTTCCAGGGGAGTGCGGGTCGGTTTTCACTTGGTTACGAACTGCTTCATCACGTGTTTTAGTGCGCCAAACAGTGGCCCAGCTCATAAAGAAACGTTGCTCTGGTGTGAAACCATCAATGTTATCTGGGCGTCCGTTTTCTTTGTAAAAACGTTGCAAACCGTCATAAGCAGCAAGTACGCCACCAAGGTCGCCAATGTTTTCGCCCAAAGTGAACTTTCCGTTGATGTAAACACTGTCCAGAACCTCAACATTGCTGTACTGCTCTGCAAGTTTATCGCCGCGCTCGGTGAAGTTTTTAAGATCACTGTCTGTCCACCAGTTCACCAAGTTTCCATTGGCGTCAAAACGAGCACCGCTGTCATCAAAAGCATGTGAAATTTCGTGGCCAATTACTGCACCCATTCCACCGTAATTTACGGCTTCGTCTGCTTTGTAATCATAGAAAGGAGGTTGAAGAATTGCTGCCGGGAAAACGATTTCGTTGTTAAAAGGATTGAAATACGCATTCACCGTTTGTGGGCTCATTCCCCATTCTGTGCGGTCCACTGGTTCATCAATTTTATCAAGATTGTCTTTAAAGTTCCAAGTTTGAACGGCAACCATATTGTCGTAAAAAGTATTTTTCGGCTTCACTGCCATAGCCGAATAATCTTTCCACTTGTCTGGATAACCAATTTTCACTGTGAATTTATCAAGCTTTTCAATAGCTTTTACCTTGGTGCTGTCGCTCATCCAAGTTAAAGCGTTAATGCGATCTTTATATGCATCAATTACGTTTGCAATCATTTTTTCAGCTTTCGCTTTCGCCTCTGGCGGGAACATTGCGTCCACATACAATTTTCCTAAAGCTTCACCCACGCTTCCGTTTACGGTTGCAAGTGCGCGTTCGTCTGCGGGTTTTTGTGATTTGGTTCCTTTTAGGGTTGTTTCATAAAAGTCAAAATTGGCTTTTTCAATTTCGGTGGTCAACATTCCTGCGGAATTATTTAACGTTGCCCAACGCATTTCGGTTCTCCACGTATCAAAATTGGGTTTGGCGAACATTTGTTCCACCGTTTCCATATATTTTGGTTGCATCACTATAACCGTATCCAGTTTTTTAGGCACGCCCATATCTTCAAAAGTTTTTTGCCATTGAAGTTGTGGAACCATTTTTTGTAATTCTGCAAGGCTACGTGGATTGTTGAAATTTCTAAAATCACGACTTGCAACTTTATCCAATCTTGGAGTGGCAAGTTTGGTTTCAAAAGCAAGAATGGTCTCTGCTTGTTTGTGTGCAGATTCTTCTGTATCGCCTAAAAATTGTAGCATTCGCGTAATGTGTGCTACATATTGCTGACGTATTTGTTCGGAAGCAGGATCTGTGTTTGTATAAAAATCACGGTCGGGAAGCCCCAAACCGCCGGGCGTAATATAAGCCGAATTCATCGCGCTGTTACTTGGGTTTGAAAAAGCGACAAGGCCCAAAAATGGTTGCGAAACCGCAATGGCATCTTCTGATATCAATTTTTGAAAATCTTCCATGCTGTTCATGGCTGCAATTTTATCTAGTGTAGGCTTTATTGGATCAATGCCCGCTTTGTTTCTTGCAACTGTGTCCAGTTCGGACTCATATATCATTAACGCTTTTGCTTGATCGGTATCGGCAGCATATTTTCCGCTTTCTTTGGCTTTCGCTAAAATTTCCAATACGTCTGCATCGGTTTTTTTCCGAAGGATTGTAAAGCCTCCCCAACTGGTTTGGTCATCCGGAATCTCGTTGTTTTTCATCCAGTTTCCGTTCACGTAATTGTAAAAATCAGCTTTCGGGCTTATGGTGGTGTCCATGTTTGCAAGGATAATTCCGTGTGGTTCGTTGTCTGCAACAGCCACATCGGTTTTTTCTTTACAAGCGGTTGTGGCTACTGCAATTACTACAAATACCAAAACAGGTTTTAAAAAATTAGTCTTCATTTTATGGTTTTTGATTAAAGTATTTATTGTTAAAAATTTTACTGAACGTATAAGTTGCCTTTTTGGCAATTTTGTTACACCTTTTTATTTTGTTGATCCTTAAGCTCCAAATTCACAATGGAATCTTTGTAGCGTTGTTGTTTTTTAAGTTCGGTTTCTTCGTCTTCCTTTCTTTGGAAATCGATATTGTCTTTCTGAAATTTTTCGTTCAACTGGACAATTAGGTTTTTTATGGCAATGTTCATTTCTTCCAAAGATTGCTGCACTTTTAAAGAATCAATCGTTGCGCGATGCGAAGTTTGAAATAGCAATTCTGAACGGGTTTTAAGCACCAACAACCTGCTATTGATGGGTTTGGTGTTCAGCGTGTCCGGGATGTTTTTGAACAGCGAATCGGAATATTGCCGCAAAAGTTCGGAACGGTTGCGAAGGTCTTGGTAATTGCTTCCGTTCGCTTTTTTTGCTTCCGAAAGAAAATCTTCCAAAACCCCCCAATGCACGGCTTGTTCTTTTGCCGGAGGAGAAAGTTCTGGAAAATCATAGCCCTTATCGCCAAAAATTATGGAAGCATCGTTTGCAGGTGATTGGTTTTGGTCTTCTTCCGAAGAATTTCTGCAGGAAAAAATAAAAGTTGCTACAATTAATAGCGGGATTATATACTTCATAAAAAATAAAAAACGCACAAAGATACTGGTTATTAACCAAATGGCGCATAAAATATTGATTCTACACGAATGTTTTTGAACAATTGATTTCAAATATTTAAAAAAAATGACATAAGACATTTGGACATAGGACATAAGACTAAAAAATCTGTCGTACGTCTTAAGTCTTTTTGTCTTATATCCATCTTTACCAGATTTCATTTTATTCCACATAAAAAAAGTAGAACAAAATTTTTAGATATTGTGAACTGTGATTATCTGTATATTTACACTTCATTTTTAAAATTCAAACGGATGAAGAAGCGGATTCTTATTATTGGCGCCTGCGGACAGATAGGTACTGAATTAACAATATATCTTCGGAATAAATTCGGGAAACACAAAGTAATAGCGAGCGACATACGCGAAGGCGATAAAGAGTTGATGAAAAGCGGTCCGTTCGAGATTTTGGACGCTATGGATTACAATGCGGTTGAAGAAGTAGTGATACGCCACGAAATAACCGATGTTTATTTGATGGCAGCAATGCTTTCGGCTACGGCGGAAAAATTCCCAATGAAGGGCTGGAACCTGAATATGAATGCGCTTTTCCACATTTTGAATTTGGCAAAGGAAAAAAAGATTGAAAAAATATTCTGGCCTTCCAGCATCGCTGTTTTTGGCCCTACCACTCCTAAAACAGATACGCCACAACGCACAGTTATGGAACCCAGTACCGTTTATGGCATAAGCAAACAAACTGGCGAGCGCTGGTGTGAGTATTATTTCAACCGTTATGGAGTGGATGTTCGAAGCATTCGTTATCCGGGACTTATAAGTTATAAAACCCTTCCGGGCGGTGGCACCACAGATTATGCCGTGGATATATACCACAAGGCCCTAAAACATAAAAAATACATTTGCTTCTTAAATGCTGAAACCACCCTGCCCATGATGTTTATGGATGACGCAATAAGAGCAACCGTGGGCATAATGGAGGTCGAAAGTGAGAAGGTAAAAATACGAAGCTCGTACAATCTTTCTGCAATGAGTTTTGATCCCGAGGGAATTACGGAAAGTATCCAAAAATACATACCTGAATTTAAAATAAGTTACGAGCCAGATTTTAGACAGGCCATTGCAGACAGTTGGCCACAAAGTATTGATGACAGTGAAGCGCGAAAAGATTGGGGCTGGCAGAGTAAAATCACTTTAGATGAAATGACGCAGATAATGCTTGAAAATTTGAAGGAAAAGTATTGATTTTTAGTTATGGGTTATGAGTGTTGAGAATGAAAAACCATTACTAAATAAGCATTTTAAACTTCAATATTTAGACCACTACCAACTAAAGACTACCATCTACAAACTTTTTAGTAGCCTCACCAACCCCGAAGTGTCGGGGGAACTTGGATCTAAAGTTTAGGACCCCGAAACTTCGGGGCTATTCCCTGCCCGCCATTGGTGATCCCACCAGGACTCGAACCTGGATCTAGAGTTTAGGAAACTCCTATTCTATCCCTTGAACTATGGGACCAAAAAAAATTCAAGGATTGGCAGGCGGGTATCCATTGAACTATGAGGCCTTTTTTAAGAAGGTGTAAATTTAGGTATTTTAGATTCATTTTTAATGAAAGTAAAAATGAAGGATTATATTTTTTTGAAAAGAAGATGGTGTTTTGACCTCCAAAAACACAAAAGCCTCTACATTTCTGTAAAGGCTTTGTCTAACTGTGCTCCTCCTCTTGGGCTCGAACCAAGGACCCTCTGATTAACAGTCAGATGCTCTAACCAACTGAGCTAAGAAGGAATTTTGCGTTAGCGGTTGCAAATATACCTATTTTTTAATTCCATCAAAACAAAAAATAAAAACTTTGTGAATTTTGTTTTTAGGAATCGAAGGCGCCGAAATTATAGGAAAATTTATAGTGCTTTAACTTCCTTAAGCAGCTTGATGCTGGTCTGCGAAGTGCTTTTGGCAAGTACCGCTTTGGCCTCTTTAATCTTGTTTTCTTTTAAAAATGCCAAAGCTAAATAGTATTGGGTGTCTTCATAAAAGGTACTTTCGGTTTTCTCTTTTGCCGATTGTAGATATTTTTCGGCTTGGCGAGCGTTGCCTTTTGCCAAATTTGCAACACCCAAAAAGTAAACCAAGGTGTCGTTCTCTGGATTGGCGGCATAAAGCGTCTCCCAATGCAAGATGGCTTCAGCGTATTCTTTGCGTTTGTAGTTAACCATTCCGTAATAAAATTCATAATTAGAGGAGGTGCCCATAGTGGTGGGTAGCCCGGGGTCTGGTTTAAAATTTGCCGCAAATACTTTTTGGGATGAATTCCCATTGCTCAAAATTGCCCAAGTGCTTACCGAGACAAGTATTAAAAACGAAGCGGCCAATGCCAGCCAACCGGGTGACAACCAATTTTTTTCTGGCACTTCCACTATTTCTGCGTGAAAATCGCCAAAAGAATTTTTAAGGTTGTGCTCTTCCACTCCTCTAATCAAGGCTTCCTGCTCCAAAACCAAGGCGCGGAAGTCTGGAAATAGTTTCATTCGTTCCTTAAACTCGGTTTGGGCATCAGCGTCCAGAGTGTTCAACAAGTAAGCATCAATAAGCTCCTGTGTTTCCTGATTGTTCTGTATTTTGTTATTTGGGTCCATTGGGGATAATTTGGGCCATTTTTTTTAATTGGTCTTGGCATCGGTATTTCGCGTTGCGGGCGGATGCTTCGTCCATCTCCATTATTTCAGCTATTTCTTTAAAAGATTTCCGCTCAAAATAGAAAAGTTTCAACAACAACTGGCAGCGTTCGCCAAGTTGGTTTAAGGAATCCATAATCAGTTTTATTTTTCTGTTCTGGGCTTCGTTTTCATCTGTATCGGATTCGTCATATTCCAATTCCCGGTTTATGAAAGTTGTGTTTTTATACCTTATGGAACGTACTTGGTCCAACCATTTATGTTTTGCAATCTGAAAAAGATACCCATTGATAGCGGTTTCACTTTCAGCAGAAAATTTATCGTCTTTTATGTTTCGCCACATTGCCAAAAATGCTTCTTGATATACATCCTTTGCTTGTTGTGCATCGCCACTGTTTTTTAGTACATAGCGCTTCACTTTTGCAAAATTTGTTTTATACAATTCTTTTAAGGTAAATGCATCATTTTGTTTAATGAGCACTACCGTTCTATTAAATGGCAAGTCCTTTATTTTTTGATTGCTGATTTCGCGCATCGGTTTTAAAACAATACAGAAAGATACAATTTATCTACAATCGTTTTAAAATTTTTGGACAACTTAAGTTAAATGGATCTTTTTTGTCGTTTAAAGGAACTAATCCATTGCCAATTTTATTGCCTAAAAGCCGAAATCTCAACTTCGCCATTTTAAACACATCGAAAAAGGAAAGGAAATGTCATCAAACTATTTCAAAAAAAAATACTTCAGAAAGAATTCTGTAGTATTTTTTTTTGAAAATTGATTCTATTGACTATTTATTCAAACAGCCAGCGATAAATATCGTTCCCATTGGCGAAAAGCACTAAAGCAATCAAAATGAAGAAGCCGACCATTTGGGCGTATTCCATAAACTTGTCGTTCGGTTTTCGGCCTGTTACTATTTCATATAGAAGAAACATTACATGGCCACCATCCAAAGCCGGAATGGGCAGGATATTCATAAATGCGAGTATTATTGAAATCAAAGCCGTAGTTGCCCAAAAGCTCTGCCAATTCCACACATCTGGAAAAAGATTGCCGATGGCACCAAAACCGCCCACTTGCGTAGCTCCTTTTTTGGTGAAAACGTATTTGAATTGTTTAACGTAATCTTTCAACGTATTGTAACCGTAACCAAAACCACCTACGATGCTTTCGTCCAAAGAGTATTTTATTTCAGTTTTTCCCAATTGTGAAACTAAATCTTTTCCAAAAGTATTTATACCGATTTTCCCTTCTGCGTTCGGAGCAACTCTTAAAGTATCTTGTTGATTTCCTCGCGCCACAACTATTGTGTTTTCAGTGTTTGCCTCTGTCTTTACCAAATTTTGAAATTCATCGTAGTACTGAACAGGTTGGCCATTAACCGCAATAATTTTGTCGCCTTTTTGAAAGCCGGCTTCAATGGCGGGATAATCGGGAAGTAGGGTATCTATTGTAGCTGATTGTCGTGGAATGAAAGGAAAATGCGTCTCATTCTGAAACATTTTGGTCCCGGCATCCTCGGGAACTGAAATGGTTTCGACCGTTCCGTCGTTGTGTTTCACTTCAACTTTTGAAACATTTCGCAGAAATAAATATCTGTTGATGTCCAAAACATCATCCAAAGGTTTGCCGTTTACACTTAAAATGTGGTCGCCATCTTGAAAACCGTAATCCTTAAATTGTTGCGAAACAGAAAAACCCTGCGGGATGTCTTCATTAGTGGTAATATTTCTTCCGTAGAAATATAGAAGTCCCATATAAATTACAAACCCCAAAATAATGTTCACCGTTACCCCACCAAGCATAATAATCAATCGTTGCCATGCCGGTTTACTGCGGAATTCCCAGGGTTGCGGCGGACCTGCCATTTGTTCCTTGTCCATGCTCTCGTCTATCATTCCAGAAATTTTTACGTAGCCGCCCAAGGGCAACCAACCGATTCCGTAAACGGTTTCGCCTATTTTCTTTTTGAAAAGTGAAAACTTTACATCAAAGAAAAGGTAGAATTTTTCAACTCTAGTCTTAAAAATTTTTGCGGGAATGAAATGCCCCAATTCATGGAGAACGATTAGTAATGATAAACTTAAAAGAAGTTGTATAGCTTTAACAGCGAATGGACTCATAGTTTTTTATATAGATATTTTTATAAATAGTCTCGATGGAAAAATTACACTTCACCAAAATCGAGCCTAAAATGATTTTGCTTGCCAGTGTGTCAGTTTCGGCAAAAAAATCGCACAAAAGTAACCTTTTAGAGCTTCCAAAAAAAATAAGCGGGTCTGTTCCCGCTTATTTGTAGTGTATTCGTGGGGAAAATATTATTTTCTCACAATGGTTTTATTGAAAACCCCTTCCGCAGTTTCAATTTTAAAAAACAAAATACCTTTTGAAAACCTTGAAACATCAATGGTTTCTGAATAGGCTTCGGAGTAAAGCAATTGTCCCAAAGCGTTGTAAATACGAACTTGGTTCACTTGCAATGACTCTGGTTTGTGAAGATTGATAACGCCCGAAGTAGGATTGGGATATAAAACCAATTGTTGGTCCAAAGCCAAATCATCAGTGCCGAGTATAACTTGGTTGTTTTTTGAAATAATATCGTGTTCGGGGTCAAATTGAACACTTTGTATTGTAAAAGGCACTACAGGCTGAAAAGCCTGATTGTTAAAAGTGTTGTCCAAAACAATATCCAGCGTTTCGCCCTGTGTTCCATGAATCCTCAATGGAACCGGCACTTCAAAATACGACACGGAAGGATCGCTTTGGGTCTGTGATATTTTCACATTCATGATTCCCGCATTGGCTTGGTTCCAACTAATGGTAAAACGTGGGTAGCCTTCGTCATAAATCCAGTCATTAAAAAATTCGGAAAGGTTTTCCCCGCTGGCTGTTTCCATATTTCTGATGAGGTCTGGGGTTTTCGCGTAGCCATAAGCGAGCGCGGGATCGTCCAAATAATCTTTTAAGCCTTGAAAGAAAACGGCATCGCCCAATTTTTTGCGGAGCATATTCAAAACCATAGAACCTTTATTATAGGTAAGCCTACTGCTGAAAATTCTGTTTACGGAAGTGGTATCCTGCGCAGGAACATATACAGAACCATCGGGATAATCTGTAATGGAATTTATTTGGTCCTGTTTCCAAGTTCTAAAAGCCGATTGGCCATCCATATTCTCAATTACCATTCCTGCCAAATAAGTGGCAAAACCCTCATTGAGCCATATATCCTGCCAGCTTCCACAGGTTACCTTGTCGCCAAACCATTGGTGGCCCAGTTCGTGTGCAATAAGTCCGCGACTAAGCCCGCCCATAAATGAAACGGTGGTATGTTCCATACCGCCACCCCAGCCAAATTCGGCGTGGCCATATTTTTCATCAGCATAAGGATAGGGTTCAAAGAGATCTGCGTAAAGATTTATTAAATCTACAGTTACAGGAGTACGAGCTTGTGCGTAAGCAAGGTCTTCGGGATAAATATAGTTTACAACATCAAAAGGATTTCCGTTGTTGGCAACGGTATGTGTATAAACGGTATAATTGGTTACCGCAATGGCCACCAAATAGGCAGGAATGGGATGTTGGTGCTTATAATGCGTTGTTTTGTTGCTGCCATTTATTGTTTGGCTCAATTCCAAACCGTTGGAAACCGCCACATATTCTTCATTGGAAGGGTTGAAACGCGGCGAGGTAATGTAAACATCCAGTATATCTATTTTATCAATCAGATCCTGTTTGCAGGGCCACCAAGCTTTTGCGCCAAAAGGTTCCGAAAGCGTCCACAAAACGGGGTCGCCGTTGTGGGTATCCACCTCAAAAGAACCGAACCCAGAACTTATCGGGTTTCCGGAATAACTAACGGAAAGTGAATCCAAAACGCCCTGGTTCTGCATCTGCGGCAGGGTTATCACAACCTCATCATTGTTGTTTTGTGTAAAGGAAAGCGGAGTGCCGCGTTGCAAAACCTGCGAAACGGTCATATTGTTCACAAGCTCAAAAGTGATTGAGTTCATGTTTTCTTTCGCCTCAAAATGGGAAGTGACAGTTCCAGTAATAAAAGGTTGTGTAGGATCTACGGTCAATTCCAACCGTGCATATTTAATGTCGTAATTGCCAGTGTTCATGTTGCGCTGTGTTGTAAAGAGGCCCGTAGCGGCTTTGGCCTCAGCTTCGCTGATGTCTTCCGACTGAAAATTTTGTGAAAAGGAAAAAAGGGAAATCAAAAATAAAAAGGGGAGTACTAATGCTTTCATTTGGATGTGTTTATTTAAATTATGGTTTAGTTGAAATTCGCTAGACTATCCTAAAGGTGGAAAGAGAAATAAATCAAAAGGCTCATTTCAATATGAAATTAGGCTGTTAAAAGTATTCATTTTGATATTATTAGGAAGTATTTTTGCACCCAAATATGTGCTTTCAGTCTAAAATTTAACGCAATGCTTACTTTTTTTGGGAAATATAAATTCTTCGCAATTTTCTTTCTTGTCCTTTCAATCTTCATTATTTCAATTATTTATCAAATAATGAAACCCACGGAAGTATTGAAAATATACCAGCCTGCCGATGTTTCTGCGGAACTTGTGGACACCACCCTACAATATGTAAAAAAATACCACACCATTGCCGATTTCAGTTTGACCAACCAAAATGGAAAGACCATCACGCAAAAAGACTACGAAGACAAAATATATGTCGCCGATTTTTTCTTTACTACCTGCCAGACTATTTGCCCGATAATGACCGACCACATGGCTGATTTACAGGAAAAGCTGAAAAATGACGATGCCGTTATGCTGCTGTCGCACACTGTAACCCCAGAAATAGATACCGTTGCCCAACTTAAAAAATACGCTCTGGAAAAAGGCGTTAACGATGCCAAATGGAACTTGGTTACCGGCGATAAAAAAGAAATCTACGACCTCGCCAGAAAGTCTTATTTGGCGGCCAAGGACGTACCTTTTTCAGAAAATGATCTCGTCCACACTGAAAATTTTGTTCTGGTGGACAAAAAAAAGCGAATCCGCGGTTTTTATGATGGTACGGACCCTAAAGCTATTGAAAAGCTTCTGCACGATATTAAGGTTTTGGAAAAGGAAAAAGCCCCCTAACCCCCAAAGGGGGAACAAAACATTCATTCTAATAATATTCAACATTAAGAAAGCGTCTGCTTTTACCAAAACTTTCAAAAATTCTTCCGAAAATAATTCTGAATCCATCATTCCCATTCTAAATTAAATCCATTACTTTTGCCTTGTTTAAATTCAATCTAAATAAAAATGGTCTTAACAATCGCTTCACTTAAAAAAGGACAACGTGGCATAATCAAAGAATTTTCAGTGGATGTGGTCCCATTGAAACTTTTGGAAATGGGCTGCCTTCCCGGCAATGAGGTTTCATTGGTCCAAATAGCCCCATTCAACGACCCTTTGTACCTCAACATCAACGGCAGTCATCTCGCCATCCGCAAAGAAACCGCCAGCTTGATTGAAATTGAATTGATATAATTTTAAAAAGAATCGCCTTTTCTTAGCGAAGCCGAAATATGGCAAAACACATAAACGTCGCACTTATTGGAAACCCCAACACTGGAAAAACATCTGTTTTTAACCGGCTTACGGGGCTGAACCAAAAAGTGGGAAACTATCCCGGAATAACAGTCGAAAAAAAACAGGGCACTTGCAAATTTGGCCGTGCCTGCAAGGTCCACGTGTTGGATTTGCCGGGAACCTACAGTTTGAACGCTTCTTCAGCAGATGAAAATGTGGTGATTGAATTGCTGCTCAACAAAAACGACAAGGATTTCCCCGATGTAGCCGTAGTGGTTGCCGATATTGAAAACCTAAAAAGAAATCTACTGCTTTTCACACAGATAAAGGATTTGGGAATTCCCACTATTCTTGCCATCAATATGTCTGACAGGATGAAACGCAAAGCCATTTCGCTGGACGTTCCGTTGCTTGAAGAAAAGTTGAAAACAAAAATCGCCCTCATCAGTTCGCGCAAAAATTTGGGGTTTGATTATTTAAAGGAATTGATTGAAAACTATAACCAACTTTCCACAAAACCGAGTTTAAACGCATCCAGTATTTCCCCGGAATATTTTGACCGCTTGCGAAAGGCTTTTCCAAATCAACACCTTTACAAGCTTTGGTTGGTAATAACGCAGGATGTGAACTTCGGAAAATTGGACCGCAACGAACTGAAAGGTATGGCTTCCTTTCAAACGGAATCGGTAAGCAATCTGAAACGGCTTCAGCAGAAAGAAACCGTGGCGCGTTACCAATATATCAATGAGATTTTAAAGGAATCACTTCATATAGATACCGCAAACGCAAAAGATTTAAGAAGCCGTTTGGACCGCGTTTTGACCCACAAAGTTTGGGGCTACGTTATTTTCTTCGGGATACTTCTATTGATTTTTCAAGCAATTTTCGATTGGAGCGAATACCCGATGGATTTTATTGACAGCTCTTTCGCTTCTTTAAGTGAATGGGCTAAAACAACATTACCGGTGGGGGATTTTACCAACTTGATTTCCGAAGGAATTATTCCAGGTCTTGGCGGGATTGTAATTTTTATTCCGCAGATTGCGTTCCTTTTTCTCTTCATTTCCATTTTGGAAGAAACAGGCTATATGAGCCGCGTTGTTTTTTTGATGGACAAACTGATGCGGCGTTTCGGACTGAGCGGAAAGAGCGTGGTGCCATTGGTTGCAGGAACCGCCTGCGCCATTCCCGCCATTATGGCCACCCGAAATATTGAAAACTGGAAGGAAAGGCTGATTACTATTTTGGTCACACCCTTTACAACTTGTTCGGCACGTTTACCCGTATATTTGATTATTATTTCCTTGGTCATTCCAGACACGCGCATCCTCGGCATCTTTAGCCTTCAGGGCATTACGCTAATGTTTATGTACATACTAGGCTTTGGGGCAGCGATTTTTTCAGCTTATGTGCTCGACAAAATCCTTAAAATAAAAACCAAAAGTTTCTTTGTGGTGGAAATGCCAAACTACAAACTACCACTTCCGAAAAACGTATTGATTACCGTAGTTGAAAAAACAAAGGCTTTCGTTTTTGGTGCGGGGAAAATAATACTTGCAATCTCAATTATCCTCTGGGTTTTGGCATCTTATGGTCCTGGGAATTTCAACAATGCTGAAGAAATTATTCAAAAGAAATACGCATCGCAAAATCTTTCTGAGGAAGAAATGAGGATGCATGTGGATTCCTATAAACTGGAACATTCCTACATCGGGCATGTGGGCCACGCCATTGAACCCGCAGTTAGGCCTTTGGGTTATGATTGGAAAATCGGGATAGCCATTGTAAGTTCTTTCGCCGCTCGCGAAGTCTTTGTGGGAACCCTCGCGACAATTTACAGTGTGGGCAGCGACGACGAGCAAACAATAAAGAGCCGAATGGCCGCAGAGGTAAACCCAATTCTGGGCGGGCCGCTATTCAATTTTGCGAGTGGTGTTTCACTGTTGTTATTTTACGCTTTTGCGATGCAGTGCATGAGCACGCTGGCAGTGGTTAAAAAGGAAACAAATAGTTGGAAATGGCCTATGTGGCAATTGGTTGTAATGAGTGCGATTGCTTATGTTTTAGCATTTGCGGCCTATCAAATTTTGAAGTAAAATAAATATTTTTGAATTATGCAGTTTATACTAGTCTTAATAACATTTCTGTTAGCAGTGGTTTTTATAATAAAAAAGTTTGTTTGGAATCCCTTTGGAACAGGCAAAAATTTGAAAAGAAATAAGCCCGGCGACCATTCAGATTGTAGTAGTTGTAGTTTTCGTTGATTTTAAAACGGATAGATGCCTTTACAATTTTTTGTAGCGCACTATATATTTGTGTCTTGAACGTCTTTTAATTATCTTCGCGTTATGCAAACAATTTTGGTTTTAATAATTTTTTCAATAGCTGCAGGCTTTTTGCTTAAAAAGTTCGTTTGGAACCCTATTTTTGAAGCACGCCAAAACTCAAACGGCACGCTGGATGGGGGTAAAACCAAATGTGGCAAGAAAGATTGTGGGTGCCATTAATCAATTGTTCTTCTCTTCACAAACCAACAAAACATAACCTGTGTCTTTCCCCGTACTTTCTGAAGTGGGATAGGGGTTTAGGGTTATTCCATTGATTGCAAATTCTTTGGAACTATAGAGATTCGTGTTTTTTTCTTCGTTCGGTCTAACTTCGCCAAAAGTCAATATTTTTTCCTCAGTTTTCCCATTAGAAGTAACCGCAACTTTTACTCTTGCTCGGCCTGCCCAAATACAGGTAACACCTGTGGGGCATCGGGAATCTTCCAAAACCTCCAAAAATTTTAGGGAAACACCTTTCAAAACAATTGTTTCACCCATTGGTAATTTTACTCCAATTTTAGGGGTTTCTGTTGAATCTTCTTGTCCGAAAGCAAAGGTTGAAAATAGGATTAAAATTGCTAAAAGTGAATTTTTCATAGTACAGATTTTTTTCAATTTTAAAGGTACATTAAAAAAATAGTGCCAGAAAATATAATAAAAGCCTCACAGATTTCAAAGACCTGTGGGGTCTGGATATTTTTATACAATTAAAACAGGAATCTTCACTTTATGTCTAACACTATCCACCGTAGTTCCAAAGAGTAAATCTTTTAACCCTGAATGTCCGTGGCCACCCAAAACGAGCAAATCAAAGCTTGAAGCGTTCACAATTTTTGGAATCGCTTTTTTTGGAGAACCAAAACCTAGTTCTACCGAAACTTTAAAACCTTTTTCTTCGAGCTTTTGTTTGTATGTATTTAAAAATGCTTCGTCGCTTTCGGTTTCGTAATCGTCTATTTCATCGCCATAAATCATTGCGCCCGGCGTTTCAACGATATGAATGAGGGTATATTCGGCTTCTTTGCCTCCCAATTGTAGGGCTGCTGAAATACTTTTTTTGTCTGAGGTGGAAAAATCTACTGACACGGCAATTTTTTTATAGGAAAGCGGGCTGGCAAGTTCGTCCACTTTAGCATCGAGGATATGAGGGACCATTTTTCTCTTTTCGCTTTTAAAATCTTTCATGGTGGTTTTAAAGGTTATATAAATCAACAATACGGCTGCACCAATAGCTGCGGGAATCACCAAGGTCCAAATGTAGATGGGGTTTTCAGAAGTTGTTAGCCAGCCTGTAATTTCGTCATAGACCAACTTTCCGTTGAGGCCAACAATAATAATGGTTATAAACCACGAAGCAATGCGCAATGGCCATTTAATGTGAAAACCGTTCATCAATTTCTTGTTGCTCACAAAATGGATGAGCGGAATAATGGCAAACCCAAGTTGCAGGCTCAGCACTACTTGGCTCAAAACCAACAGTTTTCCGGTACCGTTTTCGCCAAAATAAATTACTGTGAAAAGTGCGGGAATAATGGCCAACATTCTGGTAATCAATCTCCGCACCCAAGGCTGAATGCGAAGATTTAAATGCCCCTCCATTACAATTTGTCCCGCAAGTGTGCCCGTAAGCGTACTGCTTTGCCCAGCGGCAATAAGGGCTATTGCAAAAAAGGTCGGCGCTAGATTTGATCCCAAAAGTGGTTCTAACAATGCGTGTGCGTCTTGGATTTCAGCCACTTCAAACATGCCATTTTTATGAAAAACGGCGGCGGCAAGTATTAAAATCGCGGCATTTACGAAAAAGGCAAGATTGAGCGCAATGGCCGAATCTATAAAATTGAATTTCAAAGCTTGTTTGATTCCTTTTTTAGTCCGATCGATTTTTCGGGATTGCACGAGGGAAGAATGAAGGTAAAGATTATGTGGCATTACCGTTGCCCCAATAATACCAATGGCAATATAGAGCGCAGCGCTGTTGGGAAGCGAAGGGATGAACCCTGCCAAAAGATCGCCCATATCCGGCTTTGCAAAAAACATTTCCACAACAAAGGAACCGCCAATAATAAAAATTAGCCCAATAATAAAAACTTCCATTTTGCGCATGCCTTTGTTCAGAAGAAATAGAAGAAGAAAAGTATCAAGTGCTGTAATTGTAACGCCCCAAATCATCGGTAAACCAAAAAGAAGGTTCAACCCAATTGCCATCCCGATAACTTCGGCAAGATCGCAGGCTACAATGGCTATTTCAGCAAGAATATAAAGTACAAAATTTACGAAGGGATTATAAGCTTCGCGCGAAGCTTGTGCCAAATCGCGGCCGCGCACCACCCCCAAACGTGCGCAGAGACTTTGCAGTAACAAAGCCATAATATTGCTCATCAGCAAAACCCAAATGAGCTTATAGCCAAACTGGCTTCCACCCGCAATATCAGTTGCCCAGTTTCCGGGGTCCATATAGCCAACGCTTACCAAATAGGCTGGTCCCAAAAAGGCGAGCAGTCTTTTCCAAGATGTCTTTTTCCCTATGGTTTCAATGGTTCCATGAACTTCCTCAAGAGATCTGTGGCTTCTTCTGTCCATCGCTATTTTTGGGTTTGGACGTATAAATTTTCGGCTATTTTATGCGAAATGAAAAACTGCTCGCCTCCCACTCGTATCACCATAGATCCATCGAAAAATTCTTTTCCCAAGACGTAAATTTTCACGCCAATGGCTATTTTCTTTTTGTTCAAATATTGCAAAAATTCGCCGTTGCTTTCCTTTACGCTCACACAAATTCCGCTTTGGTTTTTTTTAAGTTCTGACAACAGCTTTTTCTCGGTGCGTTTTAGAACTCCGTGTTTATCGGGAATGGGATCGCCGTGTGGGTCAAAATCTGGACTTCCCAAAAATTTGTCGAGCCGGGTTATCAATTCTTCCGATTGGATGTGCTCCAATTGTTCAGCAATTTCGTGAACCTCGTCCCATTGAAAGTTTAATTTTTCCACCAAAAAAACTTCCCATAAACGATGTTTACGGATAACATTGACAGCAACTTTTTTACCTTCAGCAGTCAATTGAACTCCTTTGTAACGCTTGTATGTGAGTAATTTCTTTTCGGCAAGTTTCTGCACCATATCCGTTACGGAAGACGGCTTGGTATCCATACTTTCAGCGATGGCGTTGGTACTGACTTCACCTTCGCTTTCCATTTCCAAATGGAAGATGGCTTTCAAATAATTTTCTTCGGCTAATGTAAACATAGGCACAAAGGTAAAAATATTTTTCTATTTAACTATTTTTATTTTTAGTCCTGTCTAAATATAAAGAATTTTAAAATCCCCGTTCCTTTTGTAGTTGTTCATAAGCTTCCTGCACTTTTTTGAACTTTTCCTCACCCCCTTTTTGGTGGGCTTCGTCCATATGCTGCAACTTATCGGGATGATATTTTTTTACCATGGTGCGGTACGCCGTTTTAATTTCTGAAACTGTGGCAGTTCTTTCAATCTCTAAAATCCTGTAAGCGCTGTCCGGATTTTTAAAGAACATGGCTTTAATACTTTCAAAATCGCGGGCGTAAACTCCCAAAAATCCAGCAATTCTGCTAATTTCATTTACTTCGGAAGTTGAAACACTACCGTCTGCGTTTGCAATACTGAACAGAAAGTGAAGAATCTGCAATCGGCTTTCGTAGCGGGTGCGTTGTCGTAACAGGGTAGCTATATTCTCTGCCGAAATTTCACGTTTCTTTATTACTTCATTAAAAACCTTGAAAGTTGCATTGGCGCGCTCTCTTCCATAGGCCTGCACAAAATATTGACGGACGTAATCAAGTTCCGTTTGGCTCACATTCCCATCGGCTTTAATCACTAAAGAGGCCAATGAAAGGAGGTTCAATTCAAAATCAGCAGGTGTAACTTGCGGTTGCGAGGTGCCAAATGAAGTCTGAAAAGTTTTGCCCTTTATGCTCAAGTTGTCTAATAGACTTCCCAAAACAAAACCGACAATGGCTCCGGGAAAACGATATAAAAAATAACCAAGAACGGCCAATAACCAACGAAGCATAAAAGACTACTGTTTTGAGTTTAGAGCCGACAAAAATACCATTTAAAGCTCCAAAACCCAAATAAGCTCCAAAATTCAAATTCTAAATTCCAAAAGTGGAGTGCTTAATTAGTATTTGAGTTTTTTGGAATTTGTTATTTTTTTGGAATTTGGCGTTTGGAGCTTGAAATTTGGTATTTGGAGCTTGGGATTTATTTAAAATTTGGATCTCGGGATTTGGATTTATTTTTCTTCAAAATTAGTATATTTGCAAACACATTTTTATTATAATTAAAATACAGAATTATGTACCCACCCGATTTAGTAAAACCAATGCGCGAAGACCTAACAAGAGTAGGTTTTTCTGAACTACATACAGCCCACGAAGTTGAAGAAGCTTTGAAAAAGGAAGGCACCACTTTGGTGGTTGTAAACTCCGTTTGCGGTTGTGCCGCAGCAAATGCGCGCCCAGGAGCGGCAATGTCTCTTCAAAACGATAAAAAACCGGATCATTTGGTAACCGTTTTTGCTGGCGTTGACCGCGAAGCCGTGGATGCCGCTCGTGCCAATATGGTCCCGTTTCCGCCAAGTTCGCCTTCTATGGCTTTATTCAAAAATGGCGAATTGGTTCATATGCTGGAGCGCCATCACATTGAAGGCCGTCACGCACAGATGATTGCCGAAAATTTAAAAGGGGCTTATAACGAATATTGCTGATTTTTTAAAACTGTAGCGTTATGAAAATGACAAAACCGTTTACTATCGTTATTGGAATCTTGGCGTTCGGTGCACTTATTTTCAATATTTATGAAAATCCGAAGGTTTCACATTTATTCGGAAAAGAAATAGATGATTGGCTTTACAGGGCATTTTGGTTGTTAATTATCGCACTCTGTGTTTACAATTATATTTACATAGACCGAAATACATTGAAAAACAAATCGAAATCGATCCCGAAGTTTCGGGAGAAATCGAAACATTGAAGTTTTCAAAAATTGGAAATTTAAACAAGCAAAAAGTAAAACCGTCTTTTTAAGGGCGGTTTTCTTACTTTTGAAAGCTAATGAACGCACTCTCAAAAATTATTAGTTATCCCTTTACGGTATTGTTTTACCTACTCTTCGGTATTACGATAATCGTATTTCACCCCATACAGTGGATTTCTTTTAACTTGTTTGGCTACACAGCTCACAAAAAAACCGTCGATTGTTTTAACTGGGCTTTGTTGCGTTGTTTAAACGTTTTGGGAACCACCTTTCACGTTGATATAAACACGAGCATTCCAAACAATGTGCCTATTATATTTGTTTCTAACCATCAAAGTATGTGGGATATTTCGCCCATTAGTTGGTATCTGCGGAAGTATCACCCAAAATTTATTTCGAAAGTGGAATTGGGGAAAGGAATTCCTTCAATTTCATTCAATCTTCGTCACGGTGGTTCCATTTTGATTGATAGAAAAAACCCACGGCAAGCCATTGTTGAAATGGTGAAGTTTTCAAAATATCTTCAGAAATTCAACCGAAGCGGCGTTATTTTTCCGGAAGGAACGCGCAGCAAAACGGGCGTTCCAAAACCCTTTAAAAGAACAGGATTGCAAACGCTTTTCAAAAAAATTCCGGACGGTTATGTTGTTCCCGTTACCTTCAATAATTCCTGGAAATTGCAGCGTTGGGGAATGTTTCCGATACAGATGGGCGTTCGTTTGGAAATGACGGCACATCCAGCGATAAAAATCTCAGATTACGATGTTGAAACGTTAATTGACAAAGTGGAAGAAACTATCACTTCAAAAATTCATAAATAATGAATTCTTTTTCTGTAGAAAAAATAATTAGCAATACAATCATTTTCGTTAAGAATGAATTGAAAGATGCCGAAGGTGGCCACGATTGGTTTCACATTGAACGGGTCTATAAAAATGCGCTGCTGATTTCTGAAAGTGAAAAAGTTGATAAAACCATTGTCGCCCTTGGTGCTTTGCTTCACGATATAGCCGATTCAAAATTCCACAATGGTGATGAAACCGTCGGTCCAAAAAAAGCACGGCAATTTTTAAATACCCAGAATCTTTCCGAAGCAATAATAGAACACATTGTAAAAATTATTGAAAACATCTCCTTTAAAGGCGGGCACAAAAACCAAGAATTTCACTCAAAAGAGTTGGACGTTGTGCAGGATGCCGACAGGCTTGATGCGCTGGGAGCAATAGGAATTGCCCGTACTTTCAATTACGGCGGCTTTAAAAACCGAAAACTTTACGACCCTGATATAAAGCCGAATCTAAATATGACTCCTTCGGAATACAAAGCTTCGGGCACACCGACAATTAATCATTTCTACGAAAAACTTTTGCTTTTAAAAGACCGAATGAACACCGAAACCGGACGAAAAATTGCTGAAAAAAGACACCAATTTATGGAAGTCTTTTTGAAACAGTTTTATGCGGAATGGGAAGGAAAGAAATAAATAATTTCAGCTACGGGTTTTTGCGGTAAAATTATTCCGAATAGTCCTTCAACAGCAATCTATAATTATTCAGAATCCGGGAGCGGCTCACAAAACCATGGAACCTTCGTTCTTTGTCCAACATAGGCAGTTGCCAAACATCGGCTTCATCGAACATTTTCATTACCTGCATAACTGTATCGGTATCCGAAATGATAAACGATGGGTTTATTGCGAGCTTGCTCACATGGGTGTCCTTTGTGGATTCTTTGCCCAGCAGGAATGGCCTTACTCGTTCCCGGTTTAAAATGCCCCAGAATTTGTTGTCTGCTTCCACCACAGCCATTGTATTTTGGTCACTATTCCTGAATTTGTTCAAAACCTCGTCCATATTGTCCGAAATATTGATGACCAAAGAAGCCGGGTTTAAACAGTCGCGAAGTGAAATGTGCGATAAAATGTTTTGATCCTGCTGGGTAGTGAATATTTCGCCTTTGTCGGCAAGTTTTTTGTACGCCGGATTTATAGGCGAGAAAAAGCGGTTTATCACATAAGCCATCACTGATACGATCATCAATGGAATAAACAAATCGTAGCCGCTGCTTGTTTCGGCAATAAGGAAAATCCCAGTCAACGGTGCATATAAAGCTCCAGACATTACGCCCGCCATACCTACGAGCATCAAATTGGTGATGGGCACATTGGGCATGCCCATCATTTCCAAAGCAAGACCAAAAGCATAACCGAGCAGACCACCTGCAACCAATGAAGGCGCAAAGTTCCCTCCGTTACCTCCCGAACTGAGAGTAATGCTGGTGGCAAAGGCTTTCATAAGCACGGTTAAACCCAGAAATGCCAAGACAACCAGTTGTGAACTCTCAAAATAACGGAACAGGCTTTCGTGAATCAAATGTTCAACATTTCCTTGGTGCAGGATGCGGATATTCAAATAGCCTTCTCCAAAAAGTGGCGGAAATGCTACGCACAACAATGAAAGAAGGGTACCGCCAATAATTGCCCGCAACAGAATTTTTCGTTTAAACCGTTCAAAAAAATGATGCACTTTCTGCCCAACCACTATAAAATAGCGAGCGTAAAGCCCCGTGAGCAAACCAAGACCCATATAGTAGGGAATATTTCCGTAATTGAAGATTTCGCGCGCCGGTAAATTGAACAAAACATCATCGTTCAAGATAATGGTCGATAGCAAGCTGCCACAAATGGCGGCAATGACCAACGGTATAAAATCTGTGAACACAAGGCCCACCAGCAAAATCTCAAACGCAAACATAACTCCAGCAATGGGTGCATCGAAGGCTGCAGCAATACCAGCCGCGGCACCGGACGCGAGCAACAAAGTGCGCTCCTTGAAGCCGAGACGATACCGTTGCGCATAGTTGGAACCAAAAGCAGAGCCTGTTACCGCAATGGGTGTTTCCAACCCCACGGAACCACCAAAGCCCACAGTTACTGCACTCTGCACAATTTGAGAGTACATCTTGTTCGCTTTCACCTTACTGCCATTCTGGGATATATCCTTCAAAACAAAGGATAACTCCTTGTCTTCATCGCCTTTGAAAAAATACTTAACAATCAATGCCGTAAGCACGATACCGACCAATGGGGCAATTGCAAAAACAAAAATCCTTTCCTCAAATGGAACGTCATTATTGATAAAGAATTGAATTTTATGGACGAGAATCTTTAGAATCACTCCCGCCAATCCGGCACTTAGTCCCACGAGTATTCCAGAGAAGATAAGAAATTGCGAACGCGACAACCGCTCCCGAACCCAGAACAACAATATCTCTACAACATTGAATTTCCTAAAAGGATAATTGACGAATGCCTTTTTAAACTGCAAAAAGCTAACGATCAGTTTTTTTACTTTGTAAACCATTTGGTTTTAATCTGCTGAATTAAAGTTATAAACGATACTTCAGGGTAAACAAGAGTTTAACGGGAACATTTATAAGTGGTTTCAAAGTTAAAGAACATTGAACAATTTTTAATTAAGAAATAGAAGAGATGCTTATTTGAACGACTTTCTTAAAATTTAAGAAGGCAAAAACCTTTGCGAATTCAAAACAATTTTAGCTGCGGAATTTTGAGTTGCAGAAAATGCGAAGCATCCAAAGGATCAATTTTCTTATCTTTCAAACCTGCCTGCCCTTTTGGTAGGTATTTCTTTTTGGCGATTGCCATTGTTTTTTTGACCAAAATGTTGCCCCACAAACCTAAAGCACTCTTTTTAACAGTTCCAAATATTGTTCAATTTCAAGACTGAAAAAAAACAAAGCCGCTTGGAGCAGCTTATATACGTTCGGTTTTTAAAAATTATGGGGTTGTGCAACGTTTACCGTTATTGAGTGCACTTTTTATTCCGCTATCCTTTTCTTTAAATCCATTCTTTCGTGCAGGATTCTCGTTATCTCAACGTAATTATCGTCCAAAGTTCTGTAGAATATTATGTGTCTATTTGTTTTCATTCCGAGAAGTTGCTTCCATATTCCTTCGTAGTGTTTTCCTAAATTCGGGTTTTCTGCAATTTCCTGACAGTTAGCAATTAGCGAATCGTAATATTTGTCAGCTTGTCCTTCAGACCAAACCTCAAATGTATAATCCCAAATCCTTGACAAATCCTCAACAGCTTTGTTTGTTAATTTATAATTAGGCATTCGAGTGCTTTTTCGCTTTTAACGATTCAAGGTGTTTTTTGGGGTCGAAGTCGTGAGCGATTCCGCTATCAATTCCTTCTTGAATTGCTTTCTTCAAAGCAATCACTTTATTTTCTTCTTCTTCCAAAAGTCTTAATCCTGCACGTATAACTTCGCTAACATTTTTAAATCTTCCTTCGCTTATGCTACTTTGAACAAATTGGTCAAAATAATTTCCAAGTGATATTGATGTGTTTTTATTCATTTTATTACAGTTTACATCAAATATACCAAAAATTGGTATGTTATCAAAGTTTTCTCAAATTCTGACTAAGGTTTTTCAACTACATAAAATTCAATCAGTTACAAATTGATTATTTTCTATTCTTTTGGCTTGAAATCTGGCTAAACGTTCGCTCAAGAAGTCAATGCTTTTGGAATATCTAGGATGTTTTGCAACATTGTTATAAACGACTTGTCCCCGAAGTTATGGCGCTAACCGACAAACACCGGTTCTCGCCACGGTGGGCGGGCAGTCAACACTGCATTCATATTGGGTCGTACCGACCACACGAATGCTTAGTTATTGCCAGTAGTTTTTTCAATTGGTATATGATTTTTCAATCATAAATATTAATCTCGATTTATAAGTTTTCCAAATTTCATCATTGTCAAAATCGGCTTTTAATAAACTATTACGAAATCGTTCAATTACAATCACTAAATTTTTTAGGAATTCCGAAGCGTTTATGGTTTTATTCTTTTTATCGAACAAATCTCCTTCCCTAATAATTTTCCAATTGTTTTTAGTTTCGCCATTATGAAGAATTCCACACCGCACATTTGAATAAAAATCTTTTGGTATGCCACGGTTATTTAAGTATTTAGTCAATTGTTTCTCATATTTGTTCAATTCAAGACCACCTTCTGAAAAACAAATAAATTCTTTGTTTGTTAGAAAAAAATATCCAAAGCTTCTTTCGCTTTTTTGTCTGTTATTTTTGAACTCGTTATTCGTATAAGATATAAATGTCTCTATTAACAAACAACAACTAGCCATAATTGCAAATCCATTTTTATAGGAAGTTATATAGTTTTTATGCTTATAATCAAATGGTTTTAAATATCTAGTATAAAATCTATCGAAAAAAAAATCGGCAAGCTCTTTTTGGTTCCCGTCTGCCAGCCATTTTTCTAAAGTCTTGATATAAATCTTTTGACCATTTAAATCTTTCGCTAAAATTAAATCTGTATTTTTCATTTAATTTAAGATGTCATTAAAATACTTTTGCTTTTTATACAAGGCTACATAAATGAAGTCTGGGTCAGATATTTCATTAGCAATACGATATATTAAGAAATTATTGCCTAAATCTTTAACCAAGTATTTAAAATCGTTGGGGTAACGTTCATCTTTTACAACTATAAATTCATTTGTGTCTAAAATACTTTTCACGAAATATTTTAAGACGTAATTTTTCGGCTTTTCTGTATAATCCTCATTAAATAATATTTTATTTATCGAAAATCTTTGGATAACTCGGATCAAATGGTGCCAGTGATTTCGGTCGGTTAGTGCCAGGCATTTCGGTTCAATTTGTGCCACTTTCAGCTGTTTAGCCGGACCTATAACGGTTCGTTTTGTGCCAGTTGTCTCGGTTCGTTTTGTGCC
>JAENXC010000014.1 GCA_016649715.1 Flavobacteriaceae bacterium
AGCTTTCCTTGTTCTTCGGATTCTTGCTGAAGCCCCCTCCAGCCCCACGCGCCAGATCCCCCCCGTTTTTGGTTTTATAATAATTAATATCTCCAATAGTACCCTTTAATTTAATAATCCCTGTCTGCTTTGCCATAATATGAAGTTTTTAAAAGGCTAATATAACAATAAACTCATTATAGTTCTACTTTAAAGCGTATTTAAAGTAATCTTATAGTATATTTATAGTATGTTTATAGCATATTTAAAGCGTATTAAACATATAAATAATACAACATAACCTTCTAATCCTCCATTGGCTCTCTGGCACTTGTAAATCTGCATATTAGTGAATTTGTGAGGGTGTTTCAAACTTTAAAGGAGACCCCGACGGTTTGAATTATAAGATTAACTCCGTTGTATTTTCTATTTCACTAAAAACAGAAAAAATAACTATATACATCTATGTCGATTGTAGGCAGTATCTTTACCACAATTCCCATAAAGAGTACGCTAAACCTTCATCTATAAATTTCCTATGCCCTTTAAAAAATTACATCCCGATATACAAGAAACGTTAGCGGCTTTAGAAATAACAACCCCTACTCCATTCCAAAGCAAGAGCATTCCCGTTATAAAAAGTGGTGCCAATGTGTATTGCATAGCCCCAGCAGCCAGTGGAAAGACGACTGCACTTATCCTTACTACCTTGCAAAAATTGAAGTGCAAGGCTGTTGGAAATGCCCCAAGGGCGGTGGTTCTTGTAGAGAATAAGGAAAAGGCCATGAAATTATACGACACTTTTTTATTTTATACCAAACACAATTCGTTACGGGTTTATGTTGGGTATGAAGAGCTGCATATAGACGTGCAGAAATCGGAAATCGCTATGGGGATAGACATTCTTATTTCCACACCCAAGAGTATGAACAAGCTGTTTTTAACTAATGGCGTTAGTATCGCTGATTTAAAGATATTCAGTATAGACGATGCTGAGTTTTTAGTGCAACAATCAACCTATAAAGCTATTATGTCTATTACCCAAAGTATCCATAAATGTCAGTATGTTCTGTATTCGGAGAAAATGCATCCGATGTTGGAGCGGTTTGAGGAGTATTTTATGGAGTATTCTAAGAAGGTGGCTACTGGTTGAGAGGGAAGAGATATTTCCACCTCGCTGAAAAAGCTTCGGCAGATAAGCGGGATCTGGAATTGGTTAATTCGTCTCTGTGCCCTTTGTGGCTCTGTGGTTATTTTACCGCAAAGGCGCAGAGGGCGCAAAATTAAAAGTATTGGGGATTCGGAATGAGGAATGAACAAGGATATAATGCAGCTATTAATAACAAACTACTTATGCGATGATACCTAAATTACATTATATATCCCAGGGGAGTTCTGCGAAGGGGCATTTGGAGAACATCCAAAAGGCTTGTAATGCTGGGGCGGAATTGGTGCAGTTGCGTTTAAATGGTGTTCCTGCCTGTTCGGCAGGCAGGTCGGAAAAGAAATTATTAAAATTAGCCCAGGAGGCTAGGGAAATTACTTCCCATTTTCAAACCAGATTGATTATTAACGATCATTATAAAATAGCAAGAGAGGTTAAGGCTGATGGGGTGCATTTAGGAAAAACAGACTCCTGCCCTACTGTTGATAGAAAGCATTTGTACACTTGGCAGATTATTGGCGGCACAGCTAATACCTTGCAGGATTGCGAGATGTTAATTGATAAGGAAGTGGATTATATCAGTTTAGGTCCGTTTCGGTTTACTGAAACCAAAGCCGATTTACCTCCGGTTTTGGGTTTAAAAGGGTATGCTGCAATTCTCGACGTATTAAAAACCGACACACCCATTCTTGGGGTTGGAGGCATAACCACAGCAGATGTTACAGCCATATTGGCAACGGGGATTTCTGGGGTTGCGGTATCTGGGGAAATTACTCGGGATTTTAATAACATAAAGTTATTTAATCAGTTATTGAATGCGTCTTCTACGGCGGAGGAACGATATACGTTTGAGTGAGACGGTAGTCGTTAGTGGGTAGACGGTAGAAGAGTATCGATATCAATTGGATTTAAATTCTTTACAAATAATTATTATGAAATGCCCATTAACAAATTGCAAACCAACTGAAGATGTATATTGGGGCATTCCACCTGCCTGCTTAACGCAGGTAGGCAGGTCTTCCTATTTCTCAAATATTTTATACAGATGAAATTAAACTTATTGTCTTGTGATGCTCAGAGACCAGATAGAAGAGCGATAGCCCAATGTATTGTTGAACTTTCAACTAATATAGATCAATCTTTGGCCAATGAACTTACAGATATACTCCTAGAAGGTGACGCTGTGGAAATTGAGGTGGAAGATAAAGACACTGCTTCTGCTCTAAGAGCACTTCGAAAACTTTCTATTGATTACGAAATTTTAGATTAATATAACAGGACTTAAAACGTTCGTCACTATTAATGCACGATAGTTTAGTTATGTAAGCGTATTCTTAAGCTTATCCCCATGCATCTTCCGTAGTCTCGTCAATTTTGGGGTAATAACCGCACTGCAATAACCAGCGTTCGGATTATTGGCATAATAATCCTGATGATTGTCCTCGGCTTCGTAAAAGGTTTGTAAAGGGCTTATTTCGGTTATTATTGGGCTTTCGTAATAGGGCGCCATTTGCTTGGCAACCACTTCTGCTATTTCTTTTTGGGTTTGGTTGTGGTAATAAATTACCGAACGGTATTGGGTGCCCGCATCGCCCCCTTGACGGTTGAGGGAAGTTGGGTCGTGGCTGGTCATAAAAATAACCAATAAATCTTCGTAGGATATTATACTGGGATCAAAGGTTAGTTGAACTACTTCGGCATGACCTGTTAATCCGGAGCACACTTCGCGGTAGGTTGGTTTTCCGGGAGCGGTGCCGCCGGTATATCCTGACACTACTTTTTCTACGCCTTTAACTTCGTTGAACACGGCTTCAGTACACCAAAAGCATCCGCCGCCTACTGTCATTAATTCCATTTTTTTGTTTTCCATGTTTTGGCACTGTTTTCGGGAAGTTCTGTCGTTAAAGATGCTTACAAATTACACCTTTAAACTATGCTATTCGGGATATAATCTATCGACATGCAGCATATAGGTGGCTATGGAATTCAGTTCTTCGTCTGATATTTTTTTTAAGAAACCATCGATATTCTTTTGCATAATGGCCACTTGGCTAGCCGTAGTGTCCACAATGGGTTGTGCGTTTCCCTTTAAAAACGCAACGATATCTCCATTCTTTTCATTGTAAACAGCCATGATTTCCTTGACGGAAGGACCTTTTTTAACCCGTTTTACATCGTGGCAGGTGATACACGTTTTCTCTGAAAACAATCTATTTCCAAGAAAAATTTGGGAGTCAAAGCTCAATTCTCCACGTTTGGGCTCAACAATATCAAGGGCTTCATTTGATTTCTTTTCACTTTTACAACTGCACCCCAAGAGAATTACAATAAAGAATAAAAATAACCGCATAATTTTTGGATATAAATAATGACACGCCTAAATATAGTGAAAATAGATATACGTTGGAAAATCATTTCCTACAACCACTTCTTCCTCTTAAAATACAATATCATTCCCAAGAATACCAAAACCATTACGCCCAACAAGTAGTAATAGCTATACTTAAAGTGGAGTTCGGGCATGTGGTCAAAATTCATCCCATAAATACCCGCCATAAATGTGAGAGGGATAAAAATGGAAGCCATAATAGTAAGCACTTTCATCACTTCATTCATTTTGTTGCTAATGGTAGTCATATACATATCCATAAGGCCCCAAATCATCTCGCGGTATATTTCTACGCTTTCGTTCACTTGAATAATGTGGTCGTAGAGATCGCGAATGTATTTGTTGGTGCGTTCTTCAATAAGTGGGATTTCAATTTTTTCCAAACGGTTTATTACTTCCCTTAACGGCAGGACTGCCTTTCTGATTTTTAGTATCTCTTTTTTTAATTCTTGGATTTCCTGGATAATATTGGGATCTTCTTTATCGTCAAAAAGTTTGTCCTCCAGCATTTCAACCTTATTGCTCAAAAATTCAACCACCGTAAAATAATTGTCCACCACGGCATCCAGGATGGCAAACATCAAATAGTCTGCTCCTGCCCCTCTGATTCTTCCTTTGCCATGCTCCAATCGCTCCCGAAGATCGCCAAAAACATCCCCTTCAGATTCTTGGAAAGTCACCAAATAATCCTTTCCCATCACCATGCTCACGTGTTCGTTGGTGAGCTGTTCATTTTCATCATAATGCAACATTTTGAAAACGATGAATAGATAGTCCTCATATTCATCAATCTTTGGGCGTTGGTTGGTGCTAACGATGTCTTCCTGTATTAATGGATGGAGTTCAAAGTGATTCCCCAATGTTACAATATCAGCGGTATTGCTCAGTCCGTTCACGTTTATCCAGGTTATATGTGTGGAATCTTCATATTTGAAGGCGTCTTCAATATTGTGCGTTTCAAAGCGTTCGTAATGTTCTTTGGAGTAATCAATTATGTCCAGCTGGGTTTTTGTAGTTGTTTTTCCCCCAGTATATGTTACGGTTCCTGGGGAAAGATTCCGAGCTTTTACAGGTTGTATTTTTGGAGTTTTTTGCTTTCTTCTTCTTTTGGCAGCCATATAGTGTCGATTATTTTTTAAAGGTAGGAAAAATGAATTTACGAATTTTCACAGAATGGGGAAAGTTCCAAAAAATAGTGTTGGGTGGGTTTGCTGCGAATTCACGAATACTTATATAAAAATATTCGTGAATTCGTGGCTACTTTTTCATTACAGATTGTTCAAAAACTTGTGAATATTAATATAATTGCTCTTTAAAAAACATATTCAAAATAAGTACTTTAACCGAACTTAAAAACCGGAACCAAAAACCAATATTATGCACTTAAGCACCATCGATTGGATAGTTATCATTTCTTTTTTTATTGTTTTTATCATAATTGGTCTAGTAGTAGCAAAAAAGTCTGGGAAAGACACTAAATCCTTTTTCCTTTCTGATAGAAATATGCCGTGGTGGCTGCTTGGGGTAAGTATGGTGGCTACAACCTTTGCGGCAGATACGCCCAATTTTGTTGCTGGAGTTATACGGGAGGACGGCGTGTTTGGCAACTGGATTTGGTGGAGTTTTCTGTTCACGGGAATGCTGACCGTATTCTTTTATGCGAAACTGTGGCGACGAAGCGGAATTACCACCGATTTGGAATTTTATGAATTGCGCTACAGCGGCAAGAGCGCCGCTTTTTTAAGGGGCTTTCGCGCTATCTATCTCGGTGTTTTCTTTAACATCGTGATAATGGCGAATGTTTGCTTGGCCGCCATAAAGATTGGCCACGTAATGTTCGGCTTGTCCGCTTATGCAGTTTTATTGATTGCCTCGCCCGTTGTGGTAATTTATTCTGCCTTCGGTGGATTAAAGGGAGTTTTGTTGACCGATTTTGTGCAGTTTATCATTGCAATGGTCGGAAGCATTTGGGCTACCATTTATATCGTAAATATGCCAGAGATTGGCGGGATTGAGAAACTCCTCTCCACCCCTGCCGTTGCTGCCAAAACTGCAATGCTTCCCGATTTTTCAAAACCGGAATTGCTGATTCCCCTGCTTATCATTCCCCTCGCAGTGCAATGGTGGAGCGTTTGGTATCCGGGCGCAGAGCCTGGTGGCGGTGGGTATATCGCCCAGCGTATGTTGGCTGCAAAAAACGAAAAACACGCAACTTGGGCTACCTTGTTTTTCAACTTTGCACATTACGCACTTCGCCCCTGGCCTTGGATTCTTATTGGCTTGGCATCTATTATTGTTTTTCCAAACCTCGAAAGTTTGCAAGCTGCCTTTCCAGATTTAAACCCAGCCTTTGTAAAAAATGATTTGTCCTATCCCGCAATGCTAACCTTCTTGCCCGCTGGCTTGTTGGGGATTGTAATCACATCGCTGATTGCAGCGTTTATGAGCACTATTTCCACCCACTTAAACTGGGGAAGTTCCTATGTGGTGAACGACTTTTACGTGCGTTTTCTTAGGAAAGAAGCTACTGGAAAAGAACAAGTGGCCGTTGGTAGAATTTCCACGGTTTTAATGATGGTTTTTGCTGGCCTATTGGCACTTGTTTTGGAAGAAGCCCGCGATGGTTTCAACCTACTGCTTTCTATTGGTGCTGGAACAGGTTTGCTTTTTATTTTAAGATGGTTTTGGAGCAGAATAAATCCGTATAGCGAAATTGCCGCGATGCTTATTTCCTTTGTAATAGCCACTTTCTTTTTTATAAACGGAAAAATGGACACGCCAATGGTTGATATGGCTGGACATTGGCAATTGGTTTTAAGCGTAGTAATCACCACGGTTGGCTGGGTGCTGGTAACATTTTTGACGAAACCTTCAAGTGCGGAAACTCTAAACAGTTTCAACAGTCTTATTTTTGGAAAAGAATCCAAATTCAAAGGTTTTGGAATGAAGATCCTTGGGTTCTTTGCGGGTGTGGTCGGGGTTTATTGCTCTTTGTTTGCCATTGGAAACTTCATTTATAGCAATAATGTTTTGGGGTATGGATTAACTGCTGTGGCCGTAGTTTGTGGCTTGGTGATTATAAAATCCTTTCAGAAAACTGATTAATAGATTTCATAAAAAAAACCTTCCGCAAGGGAAGGTTTTTTGTTTATCGTTTAAATTGTACTGAGATTTTAGTTATTCCCCAAAATCAACGGCAAACCACTATCGCCTGAACCAACAATAACAACTTTGGCATTTGGTGATTTGGCAAGTTCTAATGTTGCGTCAATACCTTTGTCCTGAAGTATTTTATCGGTCAACGAAGCGCTTAATATTTTGTTCGCATCAGCTTTTCCTTGGGCTTCAATCCGCACTTTTTGTGCTTCTTTGGTGGCTTTCTCCAAACGGAATTCATATTCCAAAGATTCCTGCTCTTGGCGGAGTTTGCGTTCAATAGCATCTTTTATCGCATCGGGAAGCGTTACATCGCGAACCAAAATTTCGTTCAATTGAATGTATTGCTTGTCCAATATCTTTTTTGTTTCCTCAAAAATTTCTTCTTGAATGGCGTCGCGTTTGGTAGAGTAAAGCTGTTCTGGAGTATAGCGGCCCACCACGCTTCTTGCGGCACTCCTTATAGCAGGCTGGATAACACGTTGTAGATAGTCCTCCCCTTTCTCTTGGTGCAGTTTTGCAATATCTTTATGAATAGGTTGGTACCAAGCAGAGGCATCGAGTTTTATTTCCAGTCCGTTGGAGGAAAGCACTTGCATTTTTTCGCTAAGTTCCTGTTGACGAACTTCGTAAACAAAAACTTTGTTCCATGGGGCAATGATGTGAAATCCTTCGCCCAGTGGCGGTTCGTCGGTAACCACACCGTGTCCGAAAGTTTCGTAAAGCACGCCGGCATGACCGGATTTAATAGTTACAGAGGATTTTGCTACTAAAATGATAAGCAAAATAACTCCTATAATTACGGGTATTGTGAGTTTGGGCAATTTTTCCATTGTATATTTTTTCTATGAATTAATTTTTAGATGAGTCCGTTATACTTTCTGATAAACCATTCCGCAGCGAGGGCGAGAACGATTAGCGCGAGCAGATATTTCCAATCGATCAAAGGTACCACTTTTTGTTCGCTTTTCTCTATGTTTTGGAAGTTAGTATTTTCAACCAATGCATTGATTAAGGAATCGGATTGTGCTGCAAAATAAGCTTTTCCATTCGTGTTTTGGGCAACGCGCCGAAGCTTGGAAACATCGGCGTTCAAAAATTGCTGCTCCACATTGAAATCTAAAATAGTAAAGTTTCCGCTGCTGGAAACAGCCTCGTTGGTCACTGTAACGGTAAAGGTATACTCTCCTGCCGGAAGGCTGTTCAAATCTACTTCGTAATAATTGTTCCGCAAAAGCATAGGGAAAACGGTTTGCTTTTCAGTCTCTTTATTTTTTACGGAAATATTCAGCGATGCACGCCCGTCAAACACATAGTTTTTATCAAAATACTGTGCCGAAATCTTTATGGGATCGTTGTTGTAATAAAAAGTTTCCGAGGACACTTCCAACCTACTTCTTCGCTTGTTTGAAGCCAGATATTGCACAAGATTTCCTATAAAATCATCAAAACTTTGGAAGCTCTCCGTTTCCACAAAACTGCGTGCGCGCCAGCGCCAAAAACCCTCTCCATCCCAGATTGCTTCGCGTTTTCCATTTATTTCCATAGTGGCCAACAACGGATTTCCATTGGCAATACCGCTAACGGTCTGCTCCAGCATTACTTCGTTCGGTACGCTGATGGTCAATGCTCCAAACTCGGTGTGCAAAGGCGGAAAATTGTTGAACCCAATATCGTCCACGGCAAAAGTGCCGTAATTGTTATTGAGTTCCGCTTGCACGTCATCGCTTTGGTTGGAAGCTTCTTTGTTGAAATTGTCCTGCGCGCCGTTCAGAAAATACCAATCCGTTTGCAGGCCCGAAATGACCCAAGTGTTTTTATTCAATTTTTCAATTTCAGCGAAAATCGAAGCAAAACTTCTATCGGGTTGATAAAGGATCACGAGTTGAAAATCATTCAGCGCAGTTACTGCTTCTGCTGGTTTTTTTAACGTTACTGTGCGCTGCTCGTTGGTGGTAATTGCTTTTTTGAGTGCGCCCAAGTCTGGATGCGTGATTTTACTAACTACCAAAACGTTGGTGGCTTGATCTATCACTTCAACGGCAAACTGCTTGCTGTTGTTGGTTTTGTTCTTTTCATCCGCCAGTGGAAGTATTTGCGCAGTGTATTTTTGAAGCCCAACGGAATTTGCCGGAAGCGTGAAATTTAATGTTTTTGAAGTTTCATTTTCTGAAAAGGAAACGTTTGTGCGATACGCGGTTGATGCGCCCTGCGTAACGACAAACTCAGAATTCACGGGGTTTGTACCGCTGTAATTCAAAATAACTTCAACAGGAAACTGGTTTTTTAAAAAAGCGTATCGATTGGTGTTTAGTTGCTCAATTTTTAGGTCGGTATATTTCAGGGAATCGCCCAGAATTACTGGATAAATTGGGTTTTTGAAAGTTGCCGAAGAAAATTCGTAATCGCTGCCAAGCGTTTGGTTTCCGTCGGTAATTATAATTGTCGGTGCCGTTTGGTTTTTGAAAATCTCGTTTACCGAAGCAAGTGCTTTGGAAATATTCGTGTTTTTTTCATCAAAAGACAGGGAATCGCTTTCGCGGAAATCACTTCCAAAGGAATAATACGAAATATCGAATTTATCGTTTAGCGCACTATTCTCTTTTAGTTTTTGAAGCAGTTGGGAAGCGTTTTCTTTTTGGTCCAACTCCCCTATTGAAGCCGAATTATCAACCAAAACAGGTAGTTTCGGCTTTTCAATAGTATAAGTTTCACTTTTGAATTTTGGGTTGATGATCAAAAGTAATATTGAAAACAAGGTTATAAATCGCAGTATTCCGAAAACCCAAGGCAGCGAACCCGATTGTTTAGACTTGTAGCCATACATAAAAACCGCCAGAGCAATTGACAGTACTCCGGCGATGATTATATAAAATATGGTTTCTGTGGTCACTAAAGTTGTTTCAAGTTCAAGGTTTCAGGTTTCAAGTTTCAGGTTACGGGTTTCAAGTTCAGGTTCAATACAGCATTGAAAAAAATATATTACTGCTAACTGCCACTGAACACTGAACACTCTTTTTAAGTAAGCATTCCCCCATCAACATTAAGCACCTGCCCAGTAACGTAAGCTGAAAGGTCGCTGGCGAAGAAAACGCAGGCGTTTGCAATGTCTTCGGGAGAGCCGCCGCGTTTTAGTGGAATGGCATCGCGCCAACTTTGCACGGTGGCTTCGTCCAGTTTTCCAGTCATTTCAGTTTCAATGAAACCTGGGGCGATTGCATTGCAACGGATGTCGCGGGAACCCAGTTCCAAGGCAACAGATTTTGTGAACCCAATAATCCCTGCTTTTGAAGCTGCATAATTGGTCTGTCCGGCGTTTCCTTTAACACCCACAATGGAACTCATATTGATGATGGAACCTTTGCGTTGCTTCAACATGGTGCGCTGCACAGCTTTGGTCATATTGAAAACCGACTTCAGGTTTACCTCAATTACTTTATCAAAATCTTCTTCGGAAATGCGCATCAAGAGATTGTCTTTGGTGATTCCTGCGTTGTTCACAAGGATATCTATGCTTCCGAAATCTTTTAGAACTTCTTCAGCTAATTTTTGTGATTCGTCATAGGAAGCTGCATCGCTTTTATAGGCTTTTGCCTTTACTCCCGTTTTTGAAACTTCAGCTGCCAAAGCGTTTGCCGCTTCTGCCGAGGAGCTATATGTGAACGCTACATTGGCGCCGTGTTGGGCGAATTTTTCTACGATTCCTTTTCCAATTCCGCGGCTACCGCCAGTTATGATTGCTGTTTTTCCTTCTAATAATTTCATCTGTATATAATATTTGTTTTTAGAGGAAGACCTGCCTACCTGCGTTAAGCAGGCAGGTGGAATGCCCTAATAATTCATCTTCATTTGGTTTACAAATTGTTATTTGGCATTTCATATAAAAAAGTTTTCAGTTCAAATTTAATAAGCCTAGGTCTCAACTTTAAATTATTCTGAACATTTCGACTTTGCCCAATATAAACTCTGCCTAAGGGCTCAACCAGACATTTACGAATTAAAAAACCGCAAAAGACGGGAATTCAAATATAACAAAAGGTTGCGGGTTCTCCATAAAAAAAGCCCTGTGAATTTCACAGAGCTTCATTTGTACGCTTTGATAAATTAGCCTAAAATTTCCTTTACTTTCTTTCCAATTTCCGCGGGTGATTCTACCACGTGGATGCCACATTCGCGCATCACTTTTTTCTTGGCTTGTGCAGTGTCATCGCTTCCGCCCACGATCGCGCCAGCGTGGCCCATAGTGCGTCCTGCAGGGGCAGTTTCACCGGCAATGAAACCGATTACAGGTTTTTTGATGCCACTTTTCTTGTACCAGTTGGCAGCGTCTATTTCCAATTGGCCACCAATCTCGCCTATCATCACAACTGCTTCGCTCTCAGGATCCATAATCAACATTTCTAAAGCTTCTTTAGTGGTGGTTCCAATAATTGGATCTCCACCAATTCCAATTGCAGTAGTTATCCCAAGACCTTGTTTCACTACTTGGTCAGCTGCTTCATAAGTAAGTGTTCCGGATTTTGAAACGATACCCACAGTTCCTTTTTTGAAGACAAAGCCGGGCATAATACCCACCTTTGCTTCACCTGGAGTAATAACTCCTGGGCAGTTAGGGCCAATAAGGCGACAATCTCTGTTCTTTATGTAATTTGAAGCGGTAATCATATCTTTCACAGGAATTCCTTCGGTAATGGTAATAATTACTTTAATACCTGCATCGGCGGCTTCCATAATGGCGTCTGCTGCAAATGCTGGTGGAACGAAAATAATACTTGTATCAGCAGCTGTTTTTTCAACTGCTTCTGAAACTGTATTGAAAACAGGCCTGTCAAGATGCTTTTGACCTCCTTTTCCTGGGGTTACCCCTCCTACAACATTGGTTCCGTACTCGATCATTTGTTCGGCGTGAAATGTACCTTCACTACCAGTAAATCCTTGAACTATTATTTTTGAATTTTTATTTACTAAAACGCTCATTTTTAATTATTTGATATTATTTAATTCTATTTATTATTCAACTAAAAACTCTGGATTGTTTTTCGAGAATTGTCGCAAAGATACAGCTTTTGTTGCCAGATTTAAAAGATATTAAACCTTAACTCTGTGGTAGCTTTCGGTGGTATCGTCTTTATCCGTAACTGGTTGACTAACTTGATACCCGCTGTAGATTTTATCATCCTTTATTTCCCAAATGGCAATGAAATGGGCAATTCCCAATTCCTCATCTGGATTTTCCATAGTGCGGATGTAATATTTGTAACGAATGGTTACGTGCGGCCCGTCTGCCAATAGATGACTTACTTCCACTCTTAAGTCATTATAAGATCTTCTCACTTCTGCAAAAAAGTTTACTATATCGTCATAATGCATAATGGAAAGACCGTTGGCACTGTTCCAAATAAGGACTAATTCCGGATGGAAAAAACGCTCCAATACCGTTTCATCCCTTAAAATATCGGATCTATAAAAATCCCTTATTATTTCTTTTGCTCTATTGTTCATGATAATTTGTCCAATTTTTTTATAATGTCAGGAATAAGTCTAATTAACGCCAATTCCTTGTATTTTTTTCTAAATTCATCTGCAGGCGATCCAAAGTAAGATTTATGCCCAGCTATCGATTTACTAACACCACTTTGTGCCGAAATCACTGCTTTTTCACCAATTGTAATTCCGCTGGTAATGCCTACCTGTCCCCAAATAGTCACGAAATCCTCAATCAAAACACAGCCGGCAATACCAACTTGCGAAGCGATCAAACAACGTTTGCCAATAACCGTGTCGTGGCCCACCTGAACTTGGTTGTCCAACTTTGAGCCTTCACCAATAGTAGTTGAAGCGGATACGCCTTTGTCTATGGTGCACAGCGCGCCGAGATCTACGTTGTCTTCAATCACAACATTTCCGCCGCTTAAAAGTTTATCAAATTTTTCGGGACGGGTTTTGTAATAAAATGCGTCGCTGCCTATAACTGTTCCCGCGTGAATAGTTACATTATTGCCAATCACGGTGTTGTCATAAATACAGACGTTTGAATGGATCAGACAATCACGGCCAATTTTCACATTATTGCCCACAAAAACATTGGGCTGAATAACGGTTCCCTCCCCTATTTTCGCAGATTCTGAAATGGCACTGCTAGCACTTCGGAAAGGCTTAAAATGATGGGTCAATTTATTGAAATCACGAAAAGGATCTTCGGAAATGAGCAAAGCTTTCCCAACAGGGCAATCAACTTTTTTATTGATGAGAATTACCGTTGCCTGCGATTGCAATGCTTTGTCATAATACTTCGGATGGTCCACAAAAACAATATCTCCAGGCTGCACCACGTGAATTTCATTCATCCCGTACACAGGAAAGTTGGCTTCCCCTTCAAAATCGGAACCGATTAGGGCTGCAATGTTTTCAAGCGTTTGGGGAGTTGGAAATTTCAAAATATATGATTAATGATTATTGTATAATGTTTAATTTTAAAATAGTAATTATTTAGAGTAAATTACTTAATACTGAATACTGACCACTATTCCTTCATCCGTTCCTGATACTGACCTTTCTCGGTATCGATTCGGATTTTATCGCCTTCGTTTATGAAAAGCGGAACGTTTATTTCCGCTCCGGTTTCAACGGTTGCAAGCTTCGTGGCGTTTGTGGCGGTATTTCCTTTAATGCCCGGTTCGGTGGAAGTTACCTCTAAAACTACATGTGCTGGCATTTCAACAGAAAGCGGAGAGTTGTCTTCAGTATTAATAAGAACAGTTACTACTTCGCCTTCTTTCATCAGCTCTGGGGTGTCCAGTATATCTTTCATCAAACGGATTTGGGAATAATCTTCCGTGTTCATAAAATGATACATATCGCCTTCATTGTACAAATACTGGAATTTATGGGTTTCCACGCGTACATCGTCAATTTTATGACCTGCGGAAAAGGTATTGTCAAGAGTTTTTCCTGTGGTTACACTTTTCATTTTAGTGCGAACAAAAGCTGGTCCTTTTCCTGGTTTTACGTGAAGGAATTCAATTATTTTATAAATATCATTGTTATAACGGATGCAAAGTCCTTTTCTGATGTCTGATGATGTGGCCATTAATTATTTTAGATTTTAGATTGTGGATTTTAGATTGTTGAGTTAAACGCCTCAACTTTTAAACTTTTTAACCTTCCTTCACAGGCGGGTTTTTAAACTAATTTGAATTGAAATACCCCTTCATAATCCCACGTTTGGAATTTTTTATAAACTGAAGTATTTCGTCGCGTTCGGGTGTGGCTTCCATTTCGGCTTCAATGATTTCGGTAGCTTGGGAAGTGTTATAATTTTTTTGATAAAGAATTCTGTAAATATTTTGGATCTCTGATATTTTCTGGGAACTAAACCCTCTTCTTCGCAATCCGATGGAATTGATCCCCACATAACTAAGAGGCTCCCTCGCTGCTTTAACAAAGGGCGGAACGTCTTTCCGAACCAACGATCCCCCAGTAACAAAGGCGTGATTGCCGATCATACAGAATTGGTGCACGGCTGTCATTCCCGCTAAAACAACGTAATCGCCAACGGTAATGTGGCCTGCCAATGTACTGTTATTGCTAAATATACAGTTATCGCCCACCGTGCAATCGTGTGCAATGTGGCAATAGGCCATAATCCAGCAGTTTTTTCCAATTATTGTTTTTCCACGGTCAATGGTGCCTCTATTGATTGTAACGTATTCTCTAATTGTAGTTCCATCGCCTATTTCGGCAGTGGTTTCTTCATCTTTAAATTTTAAATCCTGCGGAATGGCGGAAATAACAGCCCCTGGAAAAATATTGCAATTTTTACCGATGCGGGCGCCTTCCATTATGGTTACATTACTCCCAATCCATGTTCCTTCGCCAATCACAACATTGTTATGAATGGTCGTGAATGGCTCTATCACAACGTTTTTGGCTATTTTTGCGCCCGGATGGACATAAGCAAGTGGTTGGTTCATTTCTTGTATTTATTATTTTTTATTGGTGAAATGTGTTAGCGCAATAAAATATCTTTTTCAAAATAAGTTTTCGTACGTATTCGGTTCATTTATAGGTTTTTTGTTTTTACCATTTGGGCCATCAGTTCGGCTTCGGTTACCAATCGGCCATTGGCATAAGCGTTTCCTTGCATATGCACGATACCGCGGCGTATGGGCGATATTAATTCCAATTTAAAAATTAGGGTGTCCCCCGGATTTACCTGTTGCTTAAATTTCACATTATTTATTTTCATAAAGAAAGTAAGATAGTTTTCAGGGTCGGGAACGGTGCTCAACGCCAAAATTCCACCCGTCTGCGCCATTGCCTCTACAATTAAAACCCCTGGCATTACAGGTGCTCCCGGAAAGTGACCGACGAAGAAAGGCTCGTTCATTGTCACGTTTTTTAGACCTACAACACTGGTTTCGGTCATTTCCATAATCTTATCTACCAACAAAAACGGTGGTCTGTGCGGAAGCATCGCCATTATTTGGTTCACGTCCTTTACCGGTGTTTTGTTAATGTCGAATTTTGGGATGTTGTTTCTGGCTTCAATTTTAATGATTTTTGAAAGCTTCTTTGCAAACTGGGTATTTACGAAATGTCCCGGTTTGTTGGCAATCACTTTTCCGCGAATGCGGGTGCCCACTAAAGCCAAATCGCCTAAAACATCCAGAAGCTTATGCCTCGCGGCTTCGTTGGGATAATGAAGCGTTAAATTGTCCAATATTCCATTCGGTTTTACGGAGATTGTTTCTTTCCCAAAAGCAGTGCGCAACTTTTCCATGGTGCTGGGTGAAAGCTCTTTGTCCACATAAACTATCGCATTGTTCAGGTCGCCACCTTTAATAAGGCCGTTTTCGAGCAACATTTCAATTTCGTGAAGAAAACTGAAAGTTCGCGCATTCGCAATCTCGTCCTTAAATTCTGAAAGATGTTTTAGCGAAGCATTCTGCGTACCCAATACTTTTGTGCCAAAATCGACCATTGTGGTTACTTGGTATTCATCAGATGGCATCACGATTATTTCGCTGCCGGATTCTTCATCCAGATATGAAATTACCTCCTTTACCACATATACTTCCCTCGCTGCATTTTGTTCAACGATTCCAGCTTTTTCAACAGCTTCCACAAAAAACTTAGAGGAGCCGTCCATTATGGGCGGTTCGGATGCGTTCAGCTCCATTATACAGTTATCTACCTCAAGGCCCACCAATGCGGCAAGTACGTGTTCTGAAGTTTGGATTTTAACGCCCAGTTTTTCAAGATTGGTGCCGCGTTGGGTATTGACCACGTAATTTGCATCGGCTTCAATTACGGGATGTCCTTCCAGATCAATCCTCACAAAAGAATATCCATGGTTTTCGGGTGCGGGTTTAAAGGTTAAAGTTACCTCTTTACCTGTATGCAGACCGACTCCGGTAAGCGATACTTCCTTACCAATGGTGCGCTGTTTCACAACACTTTCATTCATTTTCAAGCTTTTTTTCAATATTATTGAACCTTTCCATTATTTTGGGAAGGTTTTTAAAATATACATAACTTTTATTAAAATCGCCATAACCGAATGCGGGCGAACCTTGCAGCGTTTCGTTGTCCTTAACATTCCTGCCTATTCCGCTCTGTGCTTGTATTTTTACATTATCGCCAATGGTAATATGTCCAGCTATTCCAACTTGGCCGCCAATGATACAATTTTTTCCTATTTTGGTTGAACCCGCAACCCCTGTTTGTGCCGCAATTACGGTGTTTTCACCAATTGTTACATTGTGGGCTATCTGAATTTGATTGTCGAGTTTTACGCCTTTCTTTATCAACGTGGATCCTAAAGTTGCCCGGTCTATGGTAGTTCCAGGGCCAATATCCACATTATCTTCCAGAATAACATTGCCCGTTTGTGGTACTTTGTTGTATTCGCCATTTTCGTTTGGCGTAAATCCAAAGCCATCTGCACCAATAACAACCCCACTGTTTATGACGCAGGATTCCCCAACAACGGTCTCGGAATAGAGTTTGGCGCCTGTAAATAGTACTGAGTTGCTTCCCACAGTCACATTATCACCAATATATACGTTTGGATAAATCTTAACATTGTCACCTATTTTTACATTTTCACCTATATATGAAAAAGCGCCTAAATACAAATTGGCGCCGTATTTTGCGGTTTCCGAAATAAAAACTGGATTTTCAATTCCGGTTTTGTTCATCTTCACTTGGTTGTAATATTCCAACAATTGCGAAAAGGCCTTGTAAGCATTTTCAACGCGAATAAGGGTTGTAGATAATTTATCTGTTGCCACAAAGTCATTGTTAACAATGGTTATTGAAGCTTGTGTAGAATATATATATTGTGTGTATTTTGGGTTGGCCAAAAAAGTTAAACTGCCTTTGAGACCTTCTTCAATTTTTGCTAATTTAGAAACTTCTACACCTTCATTGCCATCTACGGTACCGTTCAGTATTCCTGCTATTTGGGTTGCTGTAAATTTCATCTGTCTTTCCTATTTGTTTATTAAAAGACAGACCTGCCTGTCGGCTGGCAGGTGGAACATCTTTAATAGACGCTTCCCTGAATGCTCAAAAATTAAACTTGGATGTCTCATTGGGCGTATTGGTTTTCTTTAACCGAATTAAATAGAATAAGCACCCGCAAAATAGTGTTTTTAATATGAATTGAATGTCGGTCGATGGTTTTCATTCTTGCAAAAATAGAAAAAAAGGATTTAGCCCCGATAGCTGTGGGTATTGTTTTTTGGATAGCACATATAGTATTTTACCACAGATTTTGAAAGCGCCTCCAGATTCAGTTGGTCGCTCGCCTTTGCCACATCCACCGTTTTTCCGTTTTTCCGCAACAGATTGATGGTGTCCTTTTCCATACTGTACGCTAGGTTTTCAAGTTTTCCCGTGAAAACAAAAAAGGACGCTTCCTCTTCTGAAAGGTTGAAAGCACGGCACAAAATATTTCTTTTTTCTTCTATTTTCTGAAGTGAAAATGGTTGTGATTTCACTTTTACCTTTAATAGATCGCGATTGAGTAGCATTTTTGAGAGATTTTTGAGCACGAAATCATCATTGCCCACCCACGCTTTCATCGCAGAAATAATATCGTAATCATCCAGAGTTGAAAAAGTGTTGAGCACTTCTTCGGAAAAATCATTCAAAGCAATGGAATTGTTCAGAAAAAACTGCAATCCTTCACTTGCGGGAAGCTCAATTCCTTTGGCAGAAAGCTGTTTTGCGCGTATTAAAAGCCTCACCAATAACTGCTCTGCCACAATCCCCGTTTTGTGAAGATATACCTGCCAGTACATCAACCGGCGGGCAACGATAAAATTTTCAACGGAATAAATTCCTTTTTCTTCCACCACCAAGGCATCGTTTTTCACGTTGAGCATTGCGATCAATCTTTGCGCGTTTACGGTTCCCTCGGGAACACCTGTGTAGAAACTGTCGCGTTTTAAATAATCCAATCGGTCCATATCCAACTGGCCGGAAATTAACTGGTGCAAAAATTTCCGCGGGTATTCGTCCTTGAAAATTTGAATGGCCAGCGTTAATTGCTTGTTAAACTTTCGGTTCAAAGCCTCCATAAAAAGCAATGAAATTTGCTCGTGGCCCACGTTTTCAACGATGCTGTTTTCCATTGCGTGCGAAAAAGGGCCGTGCCCAATATCGTGCAAAAGAATGGCAACGTAAAGCGCTTCCTCTTCTTTTTCAGAAATGTTCACGCCTTTTGTTTGAAGGGTTTGCACCGCTTTTTGCATTAAAAACATCGCTCCCAATGCGTGGTGAAAACGCGTGTGGTGCGCCCCCGGATAAACGATATACGAAAAGCCCATTTGCGAAATACGGCGCAGCCTTTGAAAATATTTATGCTCCATCAAATCGAAAACCAACTTGTTGGGTATGGTAATAAAACCATAGATGGGGTCGTTTATAATTTTAAGCTTGGGAAGGGTTTTCAAACTTTAACTTTAAATTAATTGGTTCAGGATTTTTTTGAAATAATTCAGACTATTTTTGAAGAAAATTCTTCAAAGCTGCGAGAATTATTCACAAATTGAATATAACCATACTCCTACGCTAAAACTTCGGAGTATAACAACAAATATACATATATATGAGCGACATAAAAGTACTATGGGTAGATGACGAGATAGATTTGTTAAAACCACACATCCTATTCCTTGAGAACAAAAATTACAAAGTCACCACCGCACAGAGTGGTTCGGAAGCTTTGGAAGAAATAAAAAAAGAAACCTTCGACATTGTTTTTCTGGACGAAAACATGCCGGGCCTCACTGGGCTTGAAACACTTGCCGAGATTAAGGAACAGCAAGCTTCCATTCCCGTGGTGATGATTACCAAAAGTGAGGAGGAGTATATCATGGAGGAAGCTATCGGTTCCAAAATAGCCGACTACCTAATAAAACCCGTAAATCCCCACCAAATTCTATTGAGCTTAAAGAAAAATTTAGACCACAGTAGGTTGGTTTCTGAGAAAACCACTTCAAACTATCAGCAGGAATTTCGAAAAATTGCCATGGACCTTTCTATGGTGAACAGTTTTGAGGAATGGAAAGACCTCTATACAAAATTGGTTTACTGGGAACTGGAGCTTGAAAACATTGAGGATTCTGGAATGTTCGAGATTTTGGAATCGCAAAAAACGGAAGCTAATAGCCAGTTTTGCAAGTTCATCGATAAAAATTATCCCAAATGGTTTGAAAACCCGAGCGATTCGCCAATCATGTCGCACACCCTTTTTAAGGAAAAAGTGCAACCACAAATACAACAGGGCACTCCTACCCTTTTGGTGGTAGTAGACAATTTGAGGTTTGACCAGTGGAAAGCTTTTGAGCCAACCATTGCAACTATTTATAAGAAAACTTCCGAGGATCTTTTTTGCAGCATTCTGCCCACGGCAACCCAATACTCACGGAACGCCATTTTTTCGGGAATGATGCCCAGTGAGATGGAAAAATTGCATCCGGATCTTTGGCTGAACGATACCGAGGACGGCGGAAAAAACATGAAAGAGGAAGAGTTTTTGGCTGCACAACTAAAACGCCTTGGCTTAAAATTAAACTGGAGCTATCACAAAATTTCAAGTTTGAAGCAAGGAAAAAAACTGGTAGAAAACTTCAGGAGCCATAAAGACGAGGACTTAACGGTAGTGGTCTATAATTTTGTGGATATGCTCTCCCATTCCAAAACGGAGATGGAAGTAATTAAGGAATTGGCTTCCAACGATAAATCATACCGCTCTTTGACCCAAAGTTGGTTTAAAAATTCCCCATTGCTCGAAATAATCCAGCAAGCGGCAAGACTGGGTTTCAAGTTAATAATCACCACAGACCACGGGACCATAAACGTGAAAAACCCTTCAAAAGTAATTGGCGATAAAAACACCAGCCTAAATCTTCGTTATAAAACCGGGAAGAGTTTAACGTATGAAGACAAAGAGGTTTTGGCTGTAAAGGATCCAAAATCCATCCACCTTCCCACAATAAATATGAGCAGCTCCTTTATATTTGCCAAGGGCGATTATTTCTTTGCGTATCCCAACAATTACAATCATTACGTAAGTTATTACCGAAACACCTATCAACACGGAGGGGTTTCTTTGGAAGAAATGATTATTCCCTTTGCCGTTTTAACGCCGAGGTAAAGCTTCAAAACAAATTTTTTATGGATTCAATCATTGAATAGAAACTGGTTTGCTTCCTGAAATTTTTATATTTGTTTCTTTTTAAAATGGAGATCACCTATACCCAAAACGAAATTCCCGGAGTTGCCAAAAAAATCTTATCAGCTTCCGATGGAAAAATATTTCTTCTTTTTGGGAAAATGGGGGTTGGTAAAACCACGCTCATTAAGGAAATCGTGAAACAACTTGGAGTTAAAGATGTTTCGGGTAGCCCCACTTTTTCTATTGTCAATGAGTATGAAACTGAAAAAGACATTGTTTACCACTTTGATTTTTACAGGATCGCAAAAATTGATGAAGCTTATGATATGGGTCTGGAGGATTATCTATTCAGTGGAAACTATATTTTTATTGAGTGGCCTGAAAAAATTATTCAACTGTTGCCAAAAGATGCAAATAATCTATACATCATAAAAAATACTGACGGAAGCAGAACCTTGCGTTTAACTCCAGTTAAGTAAAATTGTATCAAGACATAGAAACAGCTCCGCTGGAGTCTTTTCCTCTTGAAAATCAGCTTTCAGTGCAATTCATTCGAAGAAACTTAAAGAAAATTGAAGATGATTTCGCATTCAAAAATTGAAAATCTAGTAATGCGGAATAAGGTTTCTTGTAATTCCTCCGATTTTTTTATTATCAAAATAAATCCGTACCTTCGTGTGCCTTTATTACACAATTTAAATATTTATTGAACCTATAGCGTTGTTTCTGATGGCATTATGGGAATTTTTCAAAAAAGTATTTAGAGCATAATTTAAAAAATAACCACATACTAACAAAAAACCCCAGAAGTAAAACCAGTTCAATTATTGCCCGTGCTATAAAGAATATTTTAAAGGTTATCTGAAATGTTAAATTATTTAACGTTAATTTGTATAATAAAATGTGTTTCAGAGCATATTATTGCAAAATAACCTGTAAAGATACTATAAACATAATTATTTAGTTTAAATTTTTTGATTGTAAGTTTGACCCAATATTTAACCTCACAAAAACTTACTATTATGAAAAACTTAAAAATTATTATCGTTGCCGCAATTTTTGCAGCTGGTTTATTTGCTTCTTGTACCCCAGAAAGCATCCAAGATGAACAAACCCCACAACAAATCGACGTCAGAACGGTTATCGTTCCGCCAGCCGGATAGAAAAAGTCTTATACAGGGTGGCATTATTGTTTTAATAATAGCTTGCACCCCTTTTATATATTACGCTTATGAGAGTTTCCCAGCCAATACGCAGGTTTGGGAAACTCCTTATTTTACATTTACCACCCTATATCCATCTGTTTATCAATATGCTTGGTTTTTGAGCGGCAAGACTATTCCTGTAATCTTATTATTGATTTGGTTCTTTACCTGTAAACATTGGTGGCATTGGATAATTTTAGTCCCCCTGGCAATGTATATTTTTCAGCTATTCAACATTCTGAAACAAAATCTAAATGCGGATGAAGTTGAAATTATTTACGTAGTCCCAATAATGATGGTATTGGTTCCCTTCGTTTATCTTATACGCGCCAAACTTTTTGCCCAAATGCGCAAGGACGACCTGAAATCCTTTGAGGAGGAACTCCTGCTAAAAAGATCGCTTTGGCAACAAATCAAAGACCTATTTAGGTAAATTTTTCCTTTTAATACATGTGAAAATTATTCCGTAAATTGATACGGTCAAGTTTATAGTATGCCAAAACCAAAAACACCTTTCTCAATAGCGCAGTTGCTTCCGCAGGAAGAAACCCTGGAAATAGCAAAACAAAAGGGGGAGCTATTTATTGGCATTCCAAAAGAAATCTATTTCCAGGAAAAAAGAATTTGCCTGACCCCAGATGCGGTCAATGCCATCGTGAGCAATGGCCATAGGGTTTTGATTGAAAAGGGCGCCGGGAATGAAGCCGGGTTTTCAGACAAAGAATACTCCGAGGCCGGAGCACAATTAACCGAGGATACAAAAAAGATATTTGGTTGCCCAATGGTCCTAAAAGTGGAGCCTCCAACCCTTGACGAACTTGAAATGATGAAACCGAAAACGGTTTTAATTTCTGCACTTCAGTTGAAAACCCGTAAAAAATCTTACTTTGATGCACTTTCTAAAAAGAAAATCACCGCCCTTGCCTTTGAATTCATTAAAGATGAAGACCACAGCTACCCTGCCGTTAAGGCGTTAAGCGAAATAGCAGGCACGGCCTCGGTCTTGATTGCCGCAGAGTTGATGGTAAACGCAGAAAAAGGAAATGGCCTTCTTTTTGGGAACATCAGCGGTGTCCCTCCTATTGAAGTAGTTGTTATTGGCGCGGGGACTGTGGGCGAGTTTGCCGTGAGATCAGCCCTTGGCTTGGGCGCCAATGTAAAGGTTTTTGATAGCTCCATCACTAAATTGAGGACCATCCAAACCAACGTGGGGCGCATTCTATATACCTCAACGGTACAACCCAAAAATTTAATGAAAGCCCTGCTCCGTTGTGATGTTGCCATTGGCGCCGTCCGTGGCCACAACCGCGCCCCTATTATTGTTTCAGAGGAAATGGTGCGCAATATGAAAAAAGGTGCAGTAATAATTGATGTTTGCGTAGATATGGGCGGCTGTTTTGAAACCACCGAGATGACCAGCCATGACTGCCCAACCGTTATAAAGCACGATGTGATACACTATGGGGTTCCCAATATTCCCGCACGCTACCCCAAAACGGCTTCCATTTCAATAAGCAATATCTTCACGCCCTATATTTTGGAAATTGCCGAAAACGGAGGACTGGAAAATACCATCCGTTTTGACAGTGGTTTAAAAAACGGTTTGTACTTTTACCGTGGAATTTTAACCAATAAAGCGATTGCAGATTGGTTCGATATGCCTTACAGCGACCTCAATCTTTTGATTTTTTAAAATCGAAGTGAAAAACGCACAAACGAATCCCAAATCCCGAATTAACAAAAATGAAGTTAGCATACCGATTGGCCTATTTTTCAGGTGGTTTCTTAATAGGAATAGCATTGTTATTTTTTATTCTCAGCGGAAAAAAGACTTCCTGTGCTTATGGCCCTGAAGCGAGAACTCTTAAAAACATTAGGCTAAAGGAACGCGCTTTTTCACTACAAACATTGCAGGTGCTTCACGAAAACCAACTGGACACATCTGCCATTTCAACCTTATTGAAAGATGGCGATGTCTTGTTTTCTGAAAGCAATACCGATCTCGATTCCTGCAAACAATATGTTATTGAAGGGAAAATTTCAGAAAAAAACTTAAAAATAAGGATTGAAAATTGTGAAAAAGAAGCAACCGTAACCAACGCGGAAGTAAATGCAGAATAATCATTTTTTTAGTTTTTCTAAAACAATAACCTATTTTCTACCCACTACATACTACCCACTACATACTACCCACTACATACTACCCACTACCCTCTAAAAACTATCAAAGTTTTCTTCTCGCCTTCTCCTTTTTCAATAGCGTAAGTTCCCTACTGGTCTGCCCAGCAACCGAAGTGTTTTCCTCCGCCCGGCGTATCAAATAAGGCATCACATCTTTTACGGGCCCGAAGGGAATGTATTTTGCAACATTATAGCCTTCTGCGCCGAGGTTGAAAGATATATGGTCGCTCATTCCATAAAGTTGCCCGAACCAAATACGATTATCGTCTTTTGAAATTCCTTTTTCCTTCATCAAATCCATTGCGAGATAGGTGCTGGATTCATTATGGGTACCCACGAACAACTCAATATCATCAAGATTGTCCATAATGTATTTCATTATTTCGTTGAAGTTATCATCGGTGGCCTTTTTGCTTTCACAAATGGGCGATTTATAGCCTTTTTCTGCGGCATGTTCGTTTTCCTTTTCCAAATAGGCACCTCGAACAATCTTGAAACCGAGCTTAAACCCCTTAGTTTTGGCTCTTTGGTGCAAATTTTTTAAATATTCCATCCGGTCCCAACGGTAGCATTGAAAAGTGTTGAAAACAATGGGCCGTTCCTTGTTGTACTTTTCCATCATTTTTTCACAAAGGTCGTCGGCTGCATCTTGCATCCAGGTTTCTTCGGCATCAATAAGCAACCGTATTCCACAAGCATGGGCCTCTTTTGAAACTCTGTCGTACCTATTTTCAATATTTTTCCAAAAGACTTTTTCTTCTTCGGTCAAAGGTTGATTTTCAGTAATTTTTTGCCAAACCCCAAGTCTTCCAAAGCCCGTGGGCTTAAACACCGAAAATGGCATAGCTTCTTTGTTCTGTGCAAATTTAGTGAGCTCAATTACTTTGTCCGCCGTTGCGTCAAATTGTTTGTCTTCTTCCTTTCCTTCCACAGAAAAATCCAAAACGGAAGAAACACCAACGTCAAAAAGCCTGTCAACTTTGGGCATACAGTCCATTTCATTAACGCCGCCGCAAAAATGGTCAAACACCGTAGAGCGGATGAGCCCTTCCACAGGCAAGTTCATATTCAATGCAAATTTTGTAACTGCGGAACCAATTTTTACCAAGGGCTCTTTGGAAATCATTTTGAAAAGAAAGTAGGCGCGTTCCAGTTCAGAATCGCTTTTTAACTGAAATGCAGTTTTAGTATTGTCGAAGAGGGATTTTGATGTCATAAAAATAGAAATAATGTGTGCAAATATAGTTAGCTTTGAACTTTGAATGTATGATAAATATCAACTAATTGATGGAAAAAATATCACAAGGAAAAGGACAGGTTTATCGCAATGAAAACGCTTGGGAAATTTTTTCAGCTTTGATAAAGGAATTAAAACCTTCCAAGATTTTTATTATAACCGATGAAAACACCAATCAATACTGCCTACCCTATTTTTTTGAAAAGAAAAATATTGAAAACGCAGTAGAAATCATTACAATTCCCGCAGGTGAAATTTACAAAAACATTTCGAGCTGCTTAAAAGTTTGGGAAACGCTTTCAGAAAAAGGGGCCGATAGAAACAGTTTGATTGTCAATCTGGGCGGCGGCGTGGTAACCGACATTGGGGGCTTTGTAGCTTCTACTTTTAAGCGCGGTGTACCTTTTATAAACATACCCACTTCCCTACTCGCAATGGTCGATGCTTCCGTGGGTGGAAAGAATGGAGTGGATTTGGGACATATAAAAAACCAAATTGGGGTTGTCAATCTTCCGGAAATGGTAATTTTGGACACTGAGTTTCTAAAAACCTTGCCTGACGCACATCGTACTTCCGGCATTGCCGAAATGCTGAAACACGGCATCATCCACAGCAAAGCATATTGGGAGCGCATTAAAAATATCGATGTTTCCAGCCAATTGGAATTTGAGGCCTTGATTTGGGATTCCATCGAAATAAAAAAAGAGATCGTTTCAAAGGATCCACTGGAAAAAAACCTTCGGAAAACACTGAATTATGGCCATACTCTTGGCCACGCCATAGAATCACATTTTCTCGAAAACTCCAATAAAACCGCTTTGCTACACGGGGAAGCTGTTGCTGTCGGGATTATTTTAGCAACTTATATCTCAAAAGAAATTCTCGGATTTCCGAAAGAGACATTACTCGATATAACATTGAGTATTTTCAAATATTTTCTGAAGCAACCTTTCACCCATGAAGATATAGAAATGGTCATAAACCTGCTCGTCTTCGACAAAAAAAACAGGAACGGACAAGTGCTATTCGTGCTTTTGGAAGACATCGGTCGCCACCGGACAGACTGCATCGTCAGCAATGACTTGATATACAAAGCGTTTGACTATTATAAAAATTTCTGAAAATATTCTTCAAAATATTTTTAAGTATTCTAATTTTGAATAGTTTTATAACCACAAACCAAAAGACGGAATAATAAATGAAGCGAATCATTGTAGATTATAGAAAGCTGACTCCCGAAATACTTACTTTATTAGTGGAGAAGTATCCCGATGGATATGATGACGACCACGTTATCACTTTTAAAAATGCCAAAAACGAAACCGTGGAAGCCGTAGAAGTTAGAACGGACGACACTGTTTTTTTGGTAAAGGTTAGTTCGCGCCTTGAAACAACTATGGCCAATTTTGATGAAGATGATTATGATGATGCAGACTTCAACGAACCAATAAGCGAAATTCCGGACAAGAAAAAATTGAAAGAAGAAGAGTAATTTCTTCCGTACTCTATTTGAAAAGAGGCCAATGTGGCCTCTTTTTTTATAAACTTTGGGTGTATTGTGGTCATAGATTTAACCAATACTTACTCACCTATTTTTTAAATTCATTACAAGTAACGCTCTTTTATGATATTGCAATGATGAATTTCATGACCACAAATCATAAAGCCCGCAGCCCTCACAGACATAGCATTTCCGTTTGCAACACCTATTTGTTTTAATTGGTTTACGTTAAAACTACTGAAAAGTGTCAGGCTTGCATTTCGCACGGCAACATAATTTTGCAGAAGTGCCTCCACAGTTTTATCGTTTGCTTCTGCATTTTCGGCAAAGACCTTATCGTCAAAACCTTTTAATTCCACATCTGAGTTTCGAGCAAAATACAAAGCTCGGTACGCGAAGACCCTTTCGGTATCGGCTATGTGCAGCAATACGTCCCTTGGGGTCCATTTTCCCGCGGCATATTGATAGCCCCATTTATTTTCGGGTAAACTCCCGAAAAAAGTTTGTATGGTCTCGGAGCCCTTCACAAGCGCATCCATTAAATTAATATTCCCCACCAAGTCTATATAATTTTTATAGTAAGGATTGTACTCTGAAAGTAAAATTTCGGATGGTTTCATAAATTTTTTCATTAAAGATAAAAAAACCTTTGCTTGAAGGCAAAGGCTTTTCTAAATTAATATAGCAAATGCTAAATTTCGTTGAATATGGAATGGAGCAATCTCTTTTTGTCGTTGATGCTTTCTTCCATGGAAATCATTGTTTCCGTACGGCTAACACCTTCAATATCATCGATTTCATAGATAATATCTTTGGCATGTGCAGTATCGCGAGCCCTGATCTTACAGAAAATATTGAACTTTCCCGTAGTGACATGAGCCACAGTTACAAAGGGAATATGACTGATCCGCTCCAAGACAAATTGTGTCTGCGAAGTTTTAAAAATGAATACCCCTACATAAGCAATGAAGGAATAGCCCAGTTTTTTATAATCCACTTGAAGCGAAGAACCCGTAATAATTCCTGCATCTTCCATTTTTTTTACGCGTACGTGAACGGTTCCTGCTGAGATTTCGAGTTTTTTCGCAATATCTGTGAAAGGAATGCGCGTATTGTCTATTAATAAACTGAGAATTTTATGATCGGTGTCGTCTAATTTGAATTTTGGCATAATTATTTTCTTTTCGTGCAAAACTATGATGTTTTATCCTATAAAAGAATAGAATCATTGAAAATATATTACCGAATTATCAGATTTATCAAATATTTTTGAAATATTTGCGCCAACTGTTAAATTATCTTGCGGATTAGTTAAAATTTCTGCTCCATCAACATCTTTCTCTTTATGCCCGAACTTATCTTTCATTCCTCCTATTTCGTCAATTACTGGAACAAAATTTATTTCATCGTTCCCTAAAACCTCGTTGTATTGGATAGCTACCGAAACCAGGGCCTTTTCATTTGGTAACTTTACATTTCTAAGGATGAAATCGCTATGGTTTTTAAGGTTTTCCGGAATGTCAAAATATGCTGTGTAGTCTATTATATCCATTTTTATACCAGTAATATCAAACAATGAAAGCAGGGAATAAAATATAAATTCCCGCGTTTTTTTACGTTGATAATCTTGATCAAAATGCCCAGCTTCAAATAGAATCGTAGGTACTCCCGCCCTTTGGAATGTATCGCCAACACAGGCTTCATTAAAACTGTCGTCATACCTCCCAACCTTCCCGGGAATGTATTTTTGCAACGAATCGTTCATTTTTACGATTTGCTGCATCGCTACTTTTCTGGAAGGCGTTATGGTTCTTTTTTCATCTGCGGAAGGGGACAAAAAGGAAACCGTTGCAGGTTTGCCATTCTGAAAACCATAAATGGAACGCTGGTCGTGCAGGTTTAAACAAAGTGAAGGTTGCAACTTCTCAAAAACACTGCGAAGACACTGGCTTTCCTTTTGCGACAAATTTTGAGCGTCCCGGTTCAAATCAACGTTGTTGGCGTTCTCCCGAGTGTAAAGCTTTGCCCCGTCGGGATTGAGTATTGGGAATATGTAAAAGCTAAATTTGCTCAAAAACTGCTCAATTTCTAATTGAAAGTAATGTCTCTGACTTACAAATTTTAAAAAATCGAAGATAGCCTTCGTGGTCGTGGATTCATTTCCATGCATTTGAGACCAGCCCAAAACTATCTCGGAACCATTCCCAATTTTCAGCAATGGAATATCCCGACCCATTTCCGAAAGTCCGGGTACGGATATTTCATAGTTCATTTTGTACATATCCAGCAAAGGATAAATATGCTGCATAGTGATATATCTACCCTTTAAATTAAACTCAAAATTATTGTGATACCAATGTTCTATTTCCATAAAGTGAATTGTCGTTTACAAAGTTAAACAATGGTTTGTTCACAAATGTAAACAAGATGAATACTGAAAATTGATTACATCGGTAAACAGTTTAGCTTGTTTTAGTAGTTTCAAAAGGCACAAAATCAATACTATTATGTAATCTTATATTAATATATTATGTATCAATCAATTACATATGTTTATATAAAGTTTATATCTTAGTTAATTGTATTATTTATAAACTATTTTATGGGAAGTAATCAATAATATATTACATTTGTAACCGTTATATAGCTATAGAAATTGTTACAATGATAAACAGCTTGGATTTCGTTAAAAGACTCGAAAAAATACTGGAATATTATAATCTAACTGCCACCGCATTTGCCGAGGAACTGGATTTTAACCGCTCCACCATTTCGCATTTGCTCTCCGGAAGAAATAAACCGAGCTTGGAATTTATGATGAAGCTACTTCAAAAATTTCCCGAGGTAGAAATGAATTGGCTACTGCTTGGAAAGGGAACCTTCCCTTCCTCTTCGGAAAATAGGGTTGATGCAGTTGCCTCAAAACAAAAGCCAGTTACAACGGAAGGAAAATCCTTGGACCTTTTTTCAGAAGCCGAGCCTGCAGGCAGACAGGAAAATAATACGGAAGGAAAGAAAACACTTCAAATAAGTAAAAATTCAAGGGATATAGAAAGAATCGTTATTTTTTACAGCGATGGCAGTTTTAATATTTACCAAAATTGAATGGTTTGTTTAATTTTTCGGAAATTTACTTAAAAATTCAGAATGCGCTTTTTTATTCTTTTATCGAGCTTGCTTTTTTTGAACAGTTGCTATGAAAGCGAGCGTAATTGCTCAGATTTCAGGACTGGAACTTTTGAATTTGAAGCCCTTTCGGGCACTGAGGTTTTCAAAACTACTATTACAAGAAATGATTCCATCGAAATTGATTTTTTTGAAGGAAAGAGCGACACCTCCTCAATCCGCTGGGTAAATGACTGTGAATATGTTTTGGAAAAGATTCATCCAAAGAACCAAGCTGAAAAGAAGGCTATTCTTATCAAAATACTCACTACGCAAAAAAATCAATACACTTTTGAGTTCAGCGAGGTTGGCAAAACCAAAACCAGCAGGGCGGTAGCTCGGAAAGTCAAGCCTTAATCCTTTATCGATTTGATTCTTCCATAAAGGTCAAAAAAATGATTTAAGACCGTATGATATAGGACGTAAGACTAAAAAATGTTTTGAAAATAGCTTTAAATATAAAGAAATTAGGGAAGATTACTTGTCCTAAGTCTTAAGTCCAATTGTCCTAAGTCTTAAGTCCAATTGTCCTAAGTCCTTTCTAAAAGGTTTTATTTCTTTTTAGAAAAATATATTAAATCCGCCCAGCAATCCTATCTTTAGCCAACTGCAGCACCGTGTGGAATTGGTCTTCGAGATTCATTTCGGAATTGTCTATTTTAATGGCATCTTCAGCCTTTAATAAAGGGGAATCTTTGCGTGTAGTGTCAATGTGGTCGCGCTCTTGAATGTTTTTTAAAACATCGTTATAGTCTATTTTTTCGCCTCGTTCCAATAGCTCTTTGTATCTTCTCTGTGCGCGTTCTTTGGCTGAGGCGTTCATAAATATCTTTAATTCCGCCTTTGGAAAAACAACGGTGCCAATGTCGCGACCATCCATAACCACGCCCTTTTCCAGTCCCATCTGCTGTTGCTGTGCCACCAATTTTACGCGCACTTCGCGAATGGAAGCTATTGGGCTTACAAATTCCGAAACCTTAAGACTACGGATTTCATGTTCAACATCTTTTTCATTCAAAAAAATATGGGCTTTGTTCCAAACCGCTTCCTTTTTGAATTTTAAGTTGATTGAATCAAGGGATTCAATCAACTTCTTCGTGTTAAAATGATTTTTTGAAATAATGTCATTCTGCATTGCAAATAGCGTAACGGCGCGGTACATCGCCCCGCTATCTACGTAAACATAGCCCAAATAATCGGCGAGTTGTTTGGCAACCGTGCTTTTTCCCGTGGAGGAATATCCGTCAATAGCAATGGTAATTTTTCGCATCACTGAAGGTCTAAATTAAGCCCAAAGAAGCTGGATGATGCCGCTGAACTATATTTTGAGTAGGAATAGCTCAACCTAAATTTATTCAATTTTATAGCGAACCCGGCGCTCAGCCCTGCAAAGGAGCGCCTTTCGATAATACGCAACTCTTCGGCCCTTCTGAAATTGTAGCCCAGTCGAATGTTGAAACCACTTTTTGGGAAAAGCTCAATTCCCACTATCATATGCCTAAATGCATTATCTACAAAAGTTATTTTTTCTTTTTTTGTATTTCCCTCAAGATCGGTTACCTCGCGGGAAGGGTTTGAAAATGCTATGTTCCACTGTTGCATGTTTTCCAAAGTGAAATGCCAACGAAGGGGGATATTTTCAAGAGTCTGCGAAATTCCAAAGATTGCTTCGAACGGCAACGGCTCGTATTCTTCATGATAGGGTTTGAACTGCATTCCAAGGTTTCTGGCTACACCCGTTATTTGAAGGTCCCAATCTTCGTAAACGTACATCAGGCCAATATCTAAAGCGCCTCCAAATGAAGAATAATTCTCAAGTGTGGAAGAAATAAGTTTTAGGTTTACGCCAACGTGAAAATTGGTAAAAGCTATGTTTCTGGCGTGCCCAACGGATATGGCCACCTCGCTCCCGCTGAAACTGTTTGTTGGGTTTCCCGCTTCGTCATATCCATCGAATTTTCCGTAATTAACATAGGTGGCACCTACGTGCAAAACCTGTGTCCTTCGATCCCAAAGATAGGCATAAGCAACAGTTCCGTAGTTTACGTCGCCAATGTAGTTTGTGTAGTTTAGCGACAGTTGATTGTCCATTGCCGGATTGATACTTGCCGGATTGAACAGACCCTGGGTAGGGTCATAATCATAATTGGTTACCACTTTTCCACCCAATGCAGCCATTCGTGGACTATTGACCAAATTTAGGAATTGATACGTTGCCCTGCCCCCTATCTGTGCCACCAAAAGCTGAGATATAAAAAGAGAAACAACTAAGAAAACCTTTTGGGCCATAGACGCGAGTTACCGTAACTAAAAACTAAACGAATGCAAGTATAATTTATTTTTGCAAGGCAAAGAAATCATTTGAGGATAACCGTTTAAAGTTTCTTGGCATTTTTCACTTTTTCCTTTGTCAAAGCAAAATTCAGCACCTCGCCCATATCTTTCACATAATGGAAGGTCAACCCTTTTAAATATTCAGGCTTTATTTCTCCAATATCAGATTTGTTGTCTTCGCAAAGCAGGATTTCCTTGATACGGGCTCGTTTTGCAGCCAGAATTTTTTCCTTAATTCCACCAACGGGAAGCACTTTTCCACGAAGTGTAATTTCGCCCGTCATTGCGAGTGATTTCTTTACTTTTCGTTGTGTAAAAAGCGAAACTAAAGATGTGAGCATCGTTATTCCCGCACTCGGCCCATCCTTCGGCGTTGCGCCCTCGGGCACGTGGATGTGGACGTTGTATTGTTCAAAAATATCGGAATTAATGCCCAATTGCTCTGCGTTAGATTTTATGTATTCCAAAGCGATAGTAGCCGATTCCTTCATTACTTTCCCAAGGTTTCCGGTCATATTTAGCGTGCCTTTTCCTTTGGAAAGTGCAGATTCAATAAAAAGAATATCGCCGCCAACCCTCGTCCACGCAAGTCCTGTTACTACACCAGCAACATCATTGTTTTCGTATTTATCGCGTTCCATTCTTGGGGCGCCCAATACTTCCACAATAATTTCATTGGTCACTTTCACTTTGTATTTTTCCTCCATTGCAATTTTCATAGCAGCGTAACGGACCATTTTTGCAATCTGTTTTTCCAATCCACGTACTCCGCTTTCACGGGTGTAACCTTCCACAATTTTTTCGAGTTGTGGTTTGGCTATTTTCAATGCAGCGGTATCCATTCCGTGTTCTTTCAATTGCTTTGGAAGCAGATGGCGTTTTCCAATTTCCACTTTTTCCTCAACCGTATAACCCGTAACATTTATGATTTCCATTCGGTCGAGCAGTGCAGGCTGAATGGTGCTCAAACTGTTGGAAGTGGCAACGAACATTACCTTGGAAAGGTCATAACCGAGTTCCAAAAAGTTGTCGTAAAACGAATTGTTTTGTTCGGGATCCAGCACTTCCAGCATTGCCGAAGAAGGATCTCCTTGGTGTCCTACGGAAATTTTATCTATTTCGTCCAAAACAAAAACAGGATTACTGGTGCCAGCCTTTTTTATGCTTTGCACAATCCTTCCGGGCATTGCGCCAATGTATGTTTTTCGGTGCCCGCGAATTTCGGCTTCATCGCGAAGTCCGCCCAGACTCATTCGTACATATTTCCTGCCCAAAGCCTCTGCGATGGATTTTCCCAAAGAGGTTTTTCCAACTCCCGGTGGGCCGTAAAGACAGAGTATGGGCGATTTCATATCGTTTCGCAGTTTCAGGACCGCCAAATATTCAATGATCCGTTGTTTAACATCTTCAAGTCCGAAGTGGTCGCGGTCCAGAATTTTTCGTGCGCGCTTTAAATCGAATTTATCTTTGCTGTATTTGTTCCACGGAAGTTCCAAAAGCAAATCGAGGTAGTTGCGCTGAATGCTGTATTCCGCTACTTGCGGGTTCATTCGCTGCATTTTGGCGAGTTCTTTCTGAAAATGTTTGTCAACTTCCTTGCTCCACTTTTTGGATTTGGAACGATTGTGCATCTCCTCTATTTCTTCTTCCATGGTTGAACCACCAAGCTCTTCCTGAATGGTTTTCATCTGTTGGTGAAGAAAATACTCGCGCTGTTGCTGGTTTATGTCGCTCTGCACCTTACTCTGAATATCGTTGCGGAGCGAAAGCTTCTGGATTTCCATGTTCATATAGCGCAATGTTGCCAGTGCGCGGTCCTTCAAGTTGTTGATTTCCAAAAGAGCCTGTTTTTCCTCAACTTCAATATTCAGGTTTGAAGAAACAAAATTTATAAGAAAACTGGGGCTTTCAATATTTTTAATAGCAAAAGCCGCTTCCGAAGGAATGTTGGGACTTTGTTTAATTATCTGCAGCGCCATTTCCTTTATGGAATCTATAATTGCCTTGAATTCATCGCTATTCTTTTCGGGGCGGGCTTCGGCAACCTCACGGATTGTAGCCGTCATATAGGGGCTCGTGGTAATGACTTCAGCAACCTCAAATCGTTTTTTCCCTTGAATGATTACCGTAGTGTTTCCATCGGGCATTTTTAGTACCCTAAGTATTTTGGCTACGGTCCCGATGGTATTTATATCCTCTATGCCGGGTTCCTCTTCATTTTCGTCCTTTTGGGAAACAACGCCTATAACCTTGTTTCCTTTGTTGGTTTCGTTGATGAGTTTAATGGATTTGTCGCGGCCCGCCGTAATAGGAATTACAACGCCCGGAAATAAAACCGTGTTCCGCAAAGGTAAAATAGGGAGTATCTCGGGAAGCTGCTCTTTGTGCATTGCATCTTCGTCTTCGGTGGACATTAACGGGATGAATTCTGCATCTTCCTGTATATCCTGAAATGACAACTTGTCTAATGATGTAAGTTTGGAATTGGCCATATAACTGTTTAGGACATTGTGTCATAACTTGAGTACGCACAATGTTTATTGTTTAAATGTTTCTGTATTTTTTATGAAAGAACGCTGAATATCAAACGTATTGCATTCCCTTTGCTTCTATAATTCAAGAGTTGTGCCAGTTATGTTTTAATTTGTAAGTAACTATGAATTGAATACACAGTTAAAAACTGCATAACATATAGCTCTTCCAAAGAAACAAAAAAGCCGTCATTGGTTTATTCCAAGACGGCTTTTTAATGTTCAAATATTTTCTTTAAGGAAGTACTATCAAAAATTCCCCAGCGGTTATTTGATAAATCGTTGGGTCTTGTCCTGTAGCGTCCCGCCCCGTAAAGTTAAAAGTACCTTCAATAATTCCTGTGGCGAGGTCATAATTTGTGATTACTAAACTGCCCGGATCTGAAACGTAGGTAATGGATGTGCCCACTTTGGGGGTGTAAGTTGCCACAATTTCATTTCCAACCACAATTTCGGTTCCCATTGGGAAAGTTCCCACAGTAACTGTCAACGGAAAACTCAGCACCATTTTTTCATCACCTTTTGTTGTGGTTATAGTTACCCGTGGATATTGGTTTACCACGTCAGTTTCCACCACAATATCATCTGGAGTATAAGCCGTTCCGTCCACATTGGCGCTGAACGCATTGTTTGCTCCAGGAACGCCCACAAAATATGCTGTGAATCTTCCTTCGGTTACTTCCACAACGTCCGGTAACTGATTTAAGGGGTCTGTTCCGGTAAAGTTGAAAGTGGCTTTCAGAACTCCTGCTTCAAGGTCAAATTCGGTTATGGTTATAGTTCCGGGGTCGGAAGTGAGATTTTCTGTCCCATTGCCAGCGTTGTAAACTGCAATCAATTTCGTTCCATCCGAAATGCGAACCATATCAAAAGTACCTTCGCCCAATGCACGTGGAACGTCAATGCGCATAAGTGCTCCTGCTGCGGTTTTGGCTTCTATTTTAATCATATGCACGTTGCCGACCATTGGTTCCGTAACCGCAATACTATCGGCCACAAAATCAACTCCATCTACTTTTGCAAAAAATTCATCATCGGGGTTTCCACCACCGGTGCCGCCGCCAGTGTCGTCAAGGATGTACACTATTTTGTTAAAGGCGCCTCTTGATATTTCTATATTTTCCAAAACCGGATTGCCATTTATGTCGAAAATAGGGTCTCCGTTTGCGTCCACTTTTATGCGCACACCTATAAAACTGAATGTTCCCGAAACGGTTTTTGCGGTTGCATCGAGTTCACTGATTTTCAACTGTCCCGAACCTCCCAAAGCTTGCGCAGAAATATAGGGGAGCACATTTATTGAACCGTCAAAATAACTTCCGGAGTTTTCATTGGTGCCGCCAGTGGTAAGACTGAAAGTGCCAACTGCAGCATCTGTAATGGCAAGAACAATATCCTCGCCGCCAGGCTTTGAACCTTTTATGACCAATTCATTATCAGTAGTAAGTGTTGCAGTGGCTGTAGAGGCTATAAATTCCAGCCCTTCAATTTGGGCTTTGAATTGCCCCTCATCTGCATCATTTTGTTCTTCTTGGGGAAATTTACCTGTGAGGGGCTCGTTTTCACAGGAAAAAAACTGGAATACCAGAAATGCCAAAAGCACTCCTTTTATTAAATACATTTTCTTCATAGAATAAGTAGTTTGGTAGGTAATAATCGCAAACTTAAACAAAAATGTTTAATTGTTTTTATTTCGAGGCACTCTTAACAACAAAAAAACTCCCGTCATAAAAAATATAACCAGAAACAATATGGAGTTACGCATACTTCCGGTTATTTGGTCTATAAAACCATAAATCAACATCCCGATAACGATTCCTATTTTTTCAGCAACGTCATAAAAGCTGAAATAGGAAGTGGTGTCTTTGGTTTCAGGCAAAAACTTTGAATAAGTGGAACGCGAAAGCGACTGAATTCCGCCCATAACAAGCCCTACTACTCCAGCAGTAGTATAAAATTGAATAGGCGTTTCTATAAAAAATGCAACTACACAAATTACAACCCAAATTATATTTATAACAATTAAAACAGGAATGTTTCCATGCTTTTCCGAAGCACGCGATGTTAAAATAGCACCTAAAACCGCTACTAATTGAATAATTAGAATGCTAACAATCAATCCGAACAGTTTTGCATCACCATCCCCCCAAGCGATTTCCTGTTCGCCAAAATAGGTTGCCACCAACATAACAGTTTGCACAGCCATACTGTAAACAAAGAATGCTGCCAAATATCTTTTTAGCTGAATGTTTTCGGAAAGGGAATTGTAAACCCCTTTCAATTCCCGAAAACCGTTCAATACTATTTTGGCACTAACTTTTTTCCCGCTTTTGTTACCCTTCGGAAGAAAATAAAATGAATATTGGCTGAAGAGGATCCACCAAACCCCTACGCTTACGAAGGACCAGCGCATAGCTTGCACACTTGCGGCGCCTCCTTCCCCAAAACCGAAAATTTCAGGTTTCATAACCATTCCCAAATTGAATAGCAACAAAATAACACTTCCTAAATATCCCAAGGAATATCCGCGGGCACTAACCCTATCCTGCTGTTCGGGAAAAGCAACATCCGGCAAATACGAATTGTAGAAGACTAAACTTCCCCAAAAACCAATCAATCCAAAAAAATAAAAAAGAAGACTGATGTGAATATTTTCAAGGCTGAAAAAATAAAGACCCATACAGGAAAGCGCACCCAGATAGCAGAAGAATTTCATAAAACTCTTCTTGTTGCCCACATAATCGGCAATGCCCGAAAGCAATGGCGAAATAAATGCCACCAACAAAAACGCCGCCGCCGTTGTATAGCTTATCAACGGAGTACTCCTAATATTTCCGCCCAACACAGAAACGGTAGTGATTTCTGCCGATTTAAATAGTGCCTGATAATAAATAGGAAAAATGGCAGAAGCAATAACAAGGCTGTAAACGGAATTTGCCCAATCATAAAAAGCCCAAGCGTTCAGCAGTTTATTACTTCCTTTGGGTAAGTTGGGCATAGGTTTGTGCAGTTTTTAGAAGGTACTAATCTAATAAAAAATCCCGCTTGGGGCGGGATTTTGAAAATTATCAGTAAAAAAATTTATGATTGTCCGTAAAATTGCTAAATTAATAGATTCGAATTAAGATTAAAGGACATAAGACGTATGACTAAAAAATCAATGTATTTTATAATGAGTGTATTTGGTCTTACGTCCTATGTCTTACTGTCCTAAGCCCATAATATGTATTTAAACAAATAAGCATTAAAAATTTATGTTCTTGGCTTTATCTTATGAAATTGGTAACTCCAAACTTTTTCGCCTCAGCTCTTGCTTCGGGCGCCCAAGCTCGTAAATTTTGAATTCGAGTGGTACTGGAAGGGTGAGTGCTCAAAAATTCTGGCGGTGCGCCTTGCTCCTGTGCCTGCATGCGCTGCCAAAGTTCTGCTGCAACACTGGGATCGTAACCCGCAATAGCCATTAAAATCAATCCAATGTGGTCTGCCTCGGTCTCGTGGCTTCTGCTAAAAGGGAGCATTACGCCAAGATTGGAGCCCAATCCATAAGCTGCATTAAAAATTTGTGCATTTTTAGAATTGGCCGTTGCAACTCCCACGCCTACTGCGCCAAGTTGTTGAAGCTGATCTGCACTCATTCGCTGTTGGCCATGATTTGCCAAAGCGTGTGCAACCTCGTGGCCCATAACGGCGGCGAGACCTGCTTCATCTTTTGTGATTGGCAAAATACCAGTGTACACCACTATTTTTCCTCCAGGCATACACCAAGCGTTTACTTCCTTGCTGTCCACCAAGTGATATTCCCATTTGTAATCTGATAAATAGCCTGCATAGCCATTTGCATCTAAATAGCGTTTTGAGGCTGCGGCTATTTTTTGCCCCACATTGGTTACCATTCTTGCATCGGCAGTGTTGGACACCACTTTGTTTTCAGACAAAAACTGACTGTATTGCTGAAATGCCATGGGCAAAATCTGTGAATTGGGTACCAAGGCAAGGGTTTGTTTACCAGTAAATGGATTGGTGCTACAGGCAACAACAATTGCCCCCAATAACAATATTAAAAAGGATTTTTTGAGTTTCATATTAAGATGGTTTTATTGGAGTTTTAAAATTAGAGATATAAATTTTAGGAAACTATTAAAGTTATTCTAAAGTTTTTTTTAAAAATTGTTCCAAAAAAAAATCAAACTTTAATGTTTCCTTAATACATAGGATTGTTGGAAGCTACTAAATTTATAGACTTTAAAAAGTTGGAACGACTTTTGTAAACTTCACCTTAAAATCATTTAAAATATTTAATTATGAAAAACATACTTCTTTTTTTGGCGTTTTCAACAACAATACTTTTCACTTCCTGTCAAGGCGATCCAGGTCCTCCGGGACAGGATGGCGTCTCTTTCTTGGGAAAGGTTTTTGAAACTACTGTAAATTTCAATAGCGGAAATAATTTCGAAAACTTAATTACTTTCCCTTCAAACGTTGAAGTTTATGAAAGCGACGTTGTTCTTGTTTATCATTTGGTTGAGACAATTCCTGGTAATGGCGGTTCAATTGACGTATGGGAACAATTGCCACAGACCTATTTCCCTCCACAGGGAACCCTATTGTATAGTTTTGACCATACTTTTTTGGATGTAAAAATATTTTTGGATGCCAATTTTGACCTTAATACATTGGGAAGCGAATTTACAAATAACCAGACTTTCCGAATAGCCGTTGTTCCCGCAGAATTCGCAAAGACAAATCCTTCAATGAAACAAGTGCTTGAAATGATGCAAATGGACGGTTCGCAAATTGAAAAGATAGAACTTTAATGCAATGAAGGTTTTTAGTGCAATTATTGTTTTGAGTGCTTTGTTTTTCAGTTGCAATTCTCCCGCACAGAAAAACAAAGCAACAAAGCAAGAAACCTTTAAAATAACTAAAACTGATGCGGAATGGAAAGCACAATTATCTGCTTCTGCATATAATGTGCTCAGAAAGGAAGGAACGGAACGCGCTTTCACCAGTGAATTGAACGACAATCATAAAGCAGGTAAATTCGTCTGCGCTGGCTGCGGGACCCCTGTTTTTGAAAGCATACACAAGTTTGATAGCGGCACGGGTTGGCCAAGTTTTGAAAGGGAAATTAAAGGCAATGTTACTTTTTCCACCGATAGAAAATTGGGATACACCCGCACCGAGGAACATTGCGCCATTTGCGGCGGACATTTGGGCCACGTTTTTAACGATGGTCCCGAAACCACTGGAAAACGACATTGCATAAATGGTGTGGCACTAAAATTTATACCTGAATATGAATAAACCAAATGAATATCCAATAAACAAATCGGAAGCCGAATGGCGCGAGGAATTGGGCGAAAAACGTTACCATATTCTTCGTGAAAAAGGCACCGAATTTCCCCGAACAGGGGAATACAATCTTACTTTTGAAGAGGGAACCTACGTCTGCGGCGCCTGCCACACCCCGCTTTTTAAAAGCGACAACAAATTTGAAAGCAGTTGTGGTTGGCCTTCTTTTGACGACTCTATTGAAGGCGCCGTGGAATATGTAAAAGACATATCGCACGGAATGATGCGAACAGAAATCCTCTGCTCCAACTGTGGCAGCCACTTGGGACACGTTTTTGAAGATGGATCCACTGAAACTGGGCAGCGGTATTGTATAAATTCACTTTCGTTGGATTTTAAGAAATAAATCCCAAAATTCAAGCATTAAATCCCAAACCCGCCTGCCGGACGGGCAGGTAAATCCCAAATCTTAAAAACCAAATTCCAATGAGCAATTCTTTGGAATTTGGTTTTTTTTGTTTTTTGAATTTTTACTTTTGAGATTTATTTGGAATTTGGAGTTTGTTATTTGGAATTTTTCCCTTTGTATTTTGTAATTTCGTACCTCCAAAAAATTAAGACTTAAACACAAAAAATGAGCAAATACGACATAATAGTTTTAGGAAGCGGTCCCGGCGGCTATGTTACCGCAATCAGGGCTTCACAACTCGGTTTTAAGACCGCCATTGTTGAAAAGGAAAGCCTTGGGGGCGTTTGTTTAAACTGGGGTTGCATCCCTACAAAAGCACTTTTAAAGAGCGCGCAGGTTTTTGATTATCTAAAACACGCCGACAGTTACGGACTTATCGTAAAGGATTTCGATAAAGATTTCGGAAAAGTAGTGGAAAGAAGCCGCAACGTTGCAGATGGAATGAGCAAAGGCGTTCAGTTTTTGATGAAAAAGAATAAAATTGACGTAATCAATGGCTTCGGAAAAATTAAACCCGGAAAGAAGATTGACGTTGACGGAAAAGAATATTCCGCAGACCATATAATCATTGCCACCGGCGCGCGTTCTCGCGAATTGCCAAACTTAAAGCAAGACGGCAAAAAGGTGATTGGCTACCGCGAAGCAATGACTTTAAAAACGCAACCCAAAAGTATGATTGTTGTGGGCAGTGGCGCCATTGGCGCTGAGTTTGCACATTTTTACAATTCTATGGGAACTGATGTTACTATTGTTGAATTTCTCCCAAATCTTGTTCCCTTGGAAGACGAAGACGTTTCAAAACAATTTGAGCGTTCCTTCAAAAAAGCGGGAATTAAAGTAATGACCAATTCATCCGTAGAAAAATTGGACACTTCCGGAAAACTGGTAAAAGCTACCGTAAAAACTTTCAAAGGCGAAGAAATATTGGAAGCCGAAATCGTGCTTTCTGCAGTTGGTATTGCTACAAATATTGAAAATATAGGCCTTGAAGAAGTAGGTATTGTAACCGATAAAGGAAAAGTAATAGTGAATGATTGGTACCAAACCAACATTCCCGGCTATTATGCCATTGGCGATATAACGCCCGGTCCTGCCCTAGCCCACGTTGCTTCGGCTGAAGGAATTACCTGTGTTGAAAAAATTGCTGGCCTTCACGTTGAACCTATAGACTACGGAAATATTCCCGGCTGTACTTACGCAAGCCCAGAAATTGCAAGCGTTGGGATGACCGAAAAGCAAGCAAAGGAAGCGGGCTACGAACTTAAAGTTGGTAAATTCCCCTTCTCTGCCAGTGGAAAAGCAAGTGCTTCCGGTGAAAAGGACGGTTTTGTAAAAGTAATTTTTGATGCAAAATACGGCGAATGGCTGGGCTGCCATATGATTGGCGCCGGCGTAACCGATATGATTGCCGAAGCTGTTTTGGGACGAAAACTAGAAACCACAGGCTACGAAGTGCTAAAAACAATCCACCCGCACCCAACAATGAGTGAAGCCGTGATGGAAGCCGTTGCCGATGCTTATGGGGAAGTGATCCACTTATAGACGTAAGACCGCTTCGCTATAAGACGTAAGACATAAGACTAAAAAAGCTCCAACTCGGAGCTTTTTTTATTTATCAAAAATGGTTCCTTCCCCTTTTTCAGGGGAAGGTGGATTTCAAATCGCTTTTCGCGATTTGAAAGACGGAAGGGGTCATTTCAAAAAACTCTGCAAAGCCAACTCATAACTCTGCAGCCCAAATCCAATAATAACTCCCTTTGTATAAGGCGAAATATAGCTTTTGTGCCTAAAATCCTCTCTTGAAAAAGTGTTGGAAATATGAACTTCCACAACGGGCGTGGATATGGCTCTCACCGCGTCTGCAATGCCTACGGAAGTATGGGTATAAGCCGCAGCGTTCAGAATGATGCCATCATACCCATAGCCTACTTCCTGAATTTTATCGATTAATTCCCCTTCAATATTCGACTGAAAATAGGAGATTTCCTGGTTTGCGTACTTCTTCTGCAATTTTTCAAAAAAATCGTTGAAGGTTTCGTTTCCGTAAATGTCGTTTTCGCGCTTACCGAGCAGGTTTAGGTTTGGGCCGTTGATGATGATGATTTTCATATCGTAAATATATAAAATAAAAAAAGCAGGAACATTGCTCCTGCTTTTATAAAGTGAATCAGATGATTTAAAAAGAATATCCTGAAGAAACTTGGAAGACGTTGTTTTTTCGTTTATATGTAGTTTCATTATAAATAGGTTCATCTCCTCCATCATAATAAAAGATTGAAGTATCATTAATATTAGAAATGCCTTTATTGAATCTCAAACTAAAAAACACTCCATTTTTTAAACGATAACTTGCACCAATACCCATGGCAAGTTCGATTGACTTATAGCCGTCCTTTACGTCCATTTTATCTGTTCCATCAGAATCTTCATACTTAGATTTGGCCGAAACTAAAACACCTACTTGGGGCCCAAGTTCTACACTAAGCCCTTCTATAATGTAATATTTCGCCATTACGGGAACGTTGATGTAATCAAGTGATACATGAGAGTTATAATCTTCATCATACCCCAAATAACTATTGTATTTATAACCCTGGGAAGAATATAAAAGCTCGGGCTGTATGGCAAACTTGCCAACTAGTGGGATTTCAACCAAACCGCCTAGGTGAAAACTTAATCGAGGGTCGAAACCATCAACGTAATCGCCACCAAGGGAAGCTACGTTAAGGCCGGCTTTAACCCCAAATCTGATTTTGCCTTCTTGGGCGGTTGAGTTTGCATATACAAAAATTGCAAATGCCATAAAAAGTAAAAGTTTTTTCATAATTAAATAACTTTAAAGATTAGTGATATAAAAATAATCAAAGGTTTCAGAGTGTGTAAAAAAGATTCACTTTCTACAACAAAAAAGCAGGAAAATAATTTCCTGCTTTTGTACAATTTAAACGTTTAAACTCTAAAACGAATATCCTGCTGAAATTTGGAAAACGTTGTTTTGGTTTTTATAGCTATACTTGTAATAATTATCTCCATCGTAATATTCGACATCATCGTCAGAAATATCCATTAAACCTTTGTTAAATCTTAAGCTAAAGAAAACCCCATTATTTAAACGATAACTTGCGCCAATGCCTATTGCAACATCTAGAGAATTAAAATCATCTTTTGCATCAACATCGAAAGAACCATCTTCATCATCACCTTTGTACTTTGCATTCACAAGAATTCCAATTTGTGGTCCAAGTTCAACGCTTAAGCCTTCTATTATATAATATTTCCCCATAATCGGAACATTTATATAGCCTAGTATCATTTTTTCTTCATAATCTCCTAAATCAATTCCCATATAACTTCCGTATTTGGCACCTTGGGAAGAGTATAAAAGTTCAGGTTGAATAGCAAATTTTCCAGCCAATGGAATTTCCACTAAACCACCTACGTGGAAACCAACGAGTGGATCTAATGCACCAACGTTATCACCTCCAATGGAAGCAATGTTTACACCCGCTTTAAAACCAATTCTAAATTCGCCTTGGGCGTTTGAGTTTGCAAAAGCAAAAATTGCAACTGCAACAAAAAGTAATAATTTTTTCATAATTAAAAGTTTTTAAGATTAGTGGTTAAAAATAGTAAAAAACATTGGATTAAGCCAAATGAATCTTAAAACAGATAAAAAAAAACCGCCCAGATCAGGCGGTTTTAATAATTGATATTTCAAGTTTTTATAGAAAAGAATAACCCAATGCTACTGAAAACACATTATTCTTACTTTTCGTATATCCCAAAACATCAGTAAAACCAAAGCTATAACGGGTGTCCAATCTAATTCCAAAAGGGAAATCATATCCTGCGCCAACTACCCCAGAAATAGCACTCTTTTCAGCATCTATTTTGCCAAGGCCTCCGCCATAATTTATCTGATAAACTTCGTCCTTAACGATAAAGCCGAATTGCGGTCCAACTTGAAGGTTTAGACCTTTTATAAGATATACCTTCAGTACCACAGGAATATTTATATAATTTAAATCAAATTTACTTGCATTAAACTCCGCGCCTTGTTGCGAATACAGAACATCTGCCTGAATCCCAATCTTATCGCCAAATTTTATTCCCGCAAAAACCCCGGCCTGAAAACCAGTCTTGTTGGAAAGATTATCAATATCTGAAATTTGTGAAAAGTTAACCCCAGCTTTCACTCCAAGATCCAGTTTCTGCGAAAAAGCGGCGGCTCCAATACACATCGCAATAAGTGCTACAATTAATTTTTTCATAATAGTAAGTTTTTGAGTTTTCGATTAAACGTAAAGATACCCTTAATGTTATAGGGTAAAATACATTTAGTTTTTTGTTAACTATTGTTTTTAGTGGTAATATAGCGGTATGAAGTGGCAAGCAGTTTTAAAGGATTACCAAAACTACCTCCGTTTGGAGCGTGGGCTTTCGGAAAATTCCATCATCAACTATTCATTGGACGTAAAAAAATTGATGCGATGGCTCGAAACCAATGGGATGGACATTTCGCCAATTTCAATTTCGGAAGAAACGCTGCAACAATTTATTTATGAAATTGCCAAAAAAGTGAATCCTCGTTCCCAAAGTCGCCTCATCTCTGGGCTGAAAGGTTTTTTCAATTATCTGATTTTTGAAGATTACCGAAAAACAAATCCGCTGGAACTCATTGAGTCCCCAAAACTGGGAAGAAAACTGCCAGACACACTTGCCGTGGAAGAAATTGACGCAATGATTGGCGCCATAGACCTAGGTTCAAAACAAGGCGAACGCAACCGTGCCATCCTCGAAACCCTTTACGGTTGCGGCCTGCGCGTTTCGGAACTTACAAACCTTAAAATTTCCGATCTTTTTTTTGAAGAAGGTTTTATAAAAGTAACGGGCAAAGGCGATAAACAGCGCTTGGTTCCCATTGGACCCACTACTGAAAAATACATCAATATTTATAGGAAGGAAATCCGCGTGCACCAAGAAATCCATCCGCTGGCAAAAGACACCGTTTTCCTAAACCAACACGGAAAACCACTTACTCGCGCAATGATATTTACTATCGTAAAACGTTTGGCTGTAAAAGCAGGTATTCGCAAAACCATCAGTCCGCACACCTTTCGCCATTCCTTCGCCACCCATCTTTTGGAAAACGGCGCCGATCTTCGCGCCATCCAGCAAATGCTCGGCCACGAAAGCATTACTACTACCGAAATATACACACATATAGACCGAAGACATTTAACGGAAGTTATTAATAAGTATCATCCAAGAAAGGAAGCCCCCTAACCCCCAAGCCCCCGAAGGGGGAACTTCTACTATTGCGAAAAAACAAAAAGCTCCTAAAGGAGCTTTTTTATTGGGTTTGAGTAAGAGTTCCCCCTTCGGGGGCTAGGGGGACTTTACTTCGCTATGTTAACCGCTCTCGTTTCACGTATTACGGTAACCTTCACCTGTCCCGGGTAGGTCATATCGGTTTGTATTTTTTGCGAAATTTCAAACGAAAGTTGTGCTGCTTTTTCATCGCTCACTTTATCGCTTTCCACCATTACCCGAAGCTCTCGCCCTGCTTGAATTGCGTAGGCTTTGTTCACGCCGCCAAACCCGAAAGCAATATCTTCCAAATCCTTCAAACGCTTAATATAGCTATCCAACACTTGACGTCTTGCTCCAGGTCTTGCACCGCTGATGGCATCACAAACCTGTACGATTGGAGACAATAATCCGGTCATTTCAATTTCGTCGTGGTGAGCGCCGATAGCGTTGCAGACTTCTGGTTTTTCACCGTATTTCTCGGCCCATTGCATTCCTAAAAGTGCGTGTGGCAGTTCGGTTTCCATTTCTGGAACCTTTCCAATATCGTGAAGCAATCCAGCGCGTTTTGCGAGTTTGGCGTTCAAACCGAGTTCGGCAGCCATAACGCCACAGAGTCTTGCAACTTCGCGGGAGTGATGTAAAAGGTTTTGACCGTAAGAGGAACGGTATTTCATACGCCCCACTGCCTTTATCAATTCAGGGTGCAAGCCGTGGATTCCCAGTTCGATGATGGTTCTTTTACCCACTTCAATTATTTCTTCTTCTATCTGTTTGGTGGTTTTTTGAACCACTTCTTCAATTCGTGCTGGGTGGATTCGTCCGTCGGTAACCAATTTGTGCAATGACAAACGCGCAATTTCCCTTCTAACGGAATCAAAACAGGAAAGTATGATAGCTTCGGGCGTGTCATCAACAATAATCTCAACGCCGGTTGCGGCTTCAATAGCGCGGATGTTTCGCCCTTCACGGCCAATGATTCGTCCCTTTACATCGTCACTTTCAAGGTTGAAAACGGAAACGCAGTTTTCCACAGCTTCCTCTGTCCCGATGCGTTGAATGGTGTTGATTATTATCTTTTTGGCTTCCTGCTGCGCGGTCATCTTGGCTTCTTCCATAGAAGTCTGCACAAAGGCCATTGCTTGGGTTTTTGCTTCGTCTTTAAGGCTTTCCATCAACTGGTTCTTAGCATCTTCAGCAGAAAGGCTGCTTATAACCTCCAGTTGTTCCACTTGGTTGCGGTGCATTCTCTCTACTTCGCTTTGCTTTTTTTCCAGAACCAAAATCCGTTCGTCAAAATCCGTTTGTTTGGACTCAAGTTCAGAATTCAATTTTTTCGATTTTGCCAGTTCGCTGGACACTTGCGATTCTTTGTCGCGAGTTCTTTTTTCAGTTTCAGAAATCTTTCTGTCGCGGCTCAATATTACTTTTTCGTGCTCTGTTTTCAATTCCAAAAACTTCTCTTTTGCCTGAAGTATTTTATCTTTTTTTATTGTTTCTGCTTCCGATTTTGCCTCTTTCAGTACAGCCGATGCGCTCTTTTTTGCTCTTAATATAAGCTGGGAGGCGTTGTTGCGCTCCAAGATTTTCGCAATAAAGAACCCAATCGCTACTCCGATGATGGCACAAATTACTATAGTTATAATTTCCATTTTTAGTTGAGTTATATGTATAAAAAAAGCCTACATCAATATATTTATTTTGAATAAACTCCTTAAAATGAATGTTTAGGGCTAACAAGCTGGTCAAGTATCCGCTCTAAGACGGCGCGCTTTTACAACTTCAACTCACCCTTTTTAAAGAATTCCTGTTGAGTTTACCAAAAATGAATATTAATGTAGGCAGTAACCTTATTTAATTTAAAGAACGTTATGATAGCTGCTCCTGCAGCAAACGGTCCAAAGCCATTAGCTTTGTTTCTGTTTCCTGCGTGTCGCTGGAGTTATCAATTTGTTTTTGCTCTACCTGGGCGGCAAACTGGAGGGCACACATGGCCAAAACATCCTGTTTGTCGCGGACGGCATAACTTTGCTCGAACTTTTTAATCATTTCTTCTATCTTTTTGCTCGCCAACCGCAATCCTTCTTCCTGCGAAGGGTTGATGGTCAAGGGATAAACCCTGTCTGCAATTGATATTTTTATTTTTAATGGTTCGGCCATTGTTATATTTTTTATTCGGAAAGTTGTGCAATGCAATGATCTATTTCCCGAACTAGAGCGTTTATCTTAAGTTTAGTTTCTCGTTTATGCTGGTCGCTGCCGAGCATTGAATTTGCCAGTTTTAATGAGTTGCATTTTTCGGTCCAAACTTCAATTTCTTTTTCAAATTGTTGCTGTTTCGACTTTAAAAATGTGAGTTCTTCCTCCAATTCCGCATTGGCTTTTTTTAATTTTTCGTGCTTGTTAAGCAGTTTGCCAATTCTATTTTCAAGAGAATCAACTATTTCAGTAAGATTACTCATTAAAATCTGTGTTCAATACTTCTATCACAAAGTTAGCATACCATCCCTAATAAGCAAGGGGTTTTCCATTATTTTTTGTATTATTGGGGAATAGATACAATAAATCATTTCCCCACCCCTTTTAATTATAGCGTATTCTTATTTTTACACTATGAAGAATTTTTTATCAATGCTCCTGCTTTTCGGTGGGCTTGCATACGGCCAAAGCGACGTTCCTTCAGATTATTTTTCCAATCCGCTGGACATCAATATGCTGCTTGCAGGCAATTTTGGCGAATTGCGAGCCAACCATTTTCACAGTGGTCTGGACATTAAAACGGACCAACGGGAAGGCCTTCCAGTTTACGCCCCAGCTGATGGTTATGTAAGCCGAATTCAAGTGCAGCATTATGGCTACGGGAAAGCGCTTTACATTCTTCACCCTAACGGATACACCACTGTTTACGGACACTTGCGAAGCTATGCCGGCGATATTGAAAAGTATGTGAAAGATACTCAATACAAAAAAGAGACTTTTGAAGTAGAGCTTTTTCCAGACAAAGCGCTTTTGCCAGTAAAAAAAGGTGATATAATAGCCTACACGGGCAATACGGGCGGCAGCGGCGGCCCGCACCTGCATTTTGAATTCCGTGATTCTTCACAACGGCCCATGAACCCGCTTCTCTTTGGAATTAAAATCCCAGATTCAAAAACCCCTATTGTCAGTGCTATTTTTGCATATCCCGCGGGTGAGGACGCCCAAGTGAACCAAAGCCAAAACCGCACAAAACTGAGGTTGATAAAACAAAAGGGCGGCAATTACAAAACAGAAAACATAACCGCTTTTGGTAAAATTGGCTTCGGAATAACCACTTACGACCAGCAGGATGGGGCTTCAAACAAAAACGGAACCTATAAAATTGGCACCCGCTTCAACGGCACTGAAAAATTTGAAGTGCTGTTCAATAAATTCTCTTTTTCGGAATCGCGCTACCTTAACCGTTACACGGACTACAATTACTACGAAACCAATAAAAGTATGGTCCAAAAACTTTTTCGGGAATCAAACAATCCGTTGAGTATTATTACAAAAGAAGATGACAATGGATATATAGCAGTTCAAGACAGCTTGAATTCAATATACACCATAGAAGTTGACGATTATAACGGAAACCGCATGTTGGTTTCCATCCCGATTGAAGGCAAAAAGTTGGAAATTCTAGATTCTGTAAAAGTGGAAAAAACAGACGATTATATCTATGCAGACCACGCTACCTCAATAACCAAGGGCAAATTCAGCATTTACATTCCCGCAAATAGTTTATACGAGGACACCTATTTGGATATTAAAGACGAAGGCGACATTTTAAAGTTTCACGAAGATGTAATCCCCATACACAGCAATATCTCAATCACTGTGGATGTTTCCAACTACAATGAAGCGGACCGGGACAAACTATATATAGGAAGACTAAACTACAAAGGCCTGCCCTATTACAATTCCACCACACTAAACGGCGACAAATTAACCGCGAAAATCAGAACCTTTGGCAGCTATACCGTTGCTTCAGACACTACTGCACCTACCGTAAAACCCGTAAATTTTGCAGAAGGGAAATGGATAAGCAACCAAAATTTCCTTCAAGTAAAAATAAGTGACGATTTGAGCGGCATCAGCTCGTACAGGGGGACCATCAACGGAAAATTCATTTTGATGGAATATGATTACAAAAAGAACGTTCTTACATATAATTTCAATGATAACGTAAATTTGGATTCCGAAAACAATTTCAAACTTATAGTAATAGATAATGTGGGAAATAGTGCTACATTTGAAGCAAAATTTTTCAGAAAACAACCCTAACCCTTGCTTTTGAAAACAATCAAACTACCGCTAACTCTCCTTTTCTTTTGCTTCGCAACCATTGTGTTTGCGCAAAAAGCCGTGATAAAAGGAATTATTCTTGACGAAAATAACTTACCGGTTTCTGGTGCTAACATAACGTTTAAGGACACGGGAACCATTTCAGATTTAAATGGCTTCTATCTGTTGGAAATCCCTTCAAATGAAAACGTTATCATTTCGTTTTCACACCTTAGCCATAAAAAAATCCAGCTCACCGTAAATCTTTCCCCCAACGAAGATTATGAACTGAACCCGGTGATGAACACCAGCATTGAGCAAATTAGTGAGGTGGTGATTTCGGGTCGCGAAAACAAGCGCGTGGAAGGTGTTACAACCATTTCGCCCGAAGTGATCCGCAAAATGGTGGGCGCCAACGCAGGGGTTGAAAACCTTTTGAAATCCCTCCCCGGCGTGAACGGCAATGACGAATTGAGCACGCAATATGCCGTGCGCGGTGGAAATTATGATGAAAACCTGGTTTATGTAAACGAAATTGAAGTGTATCGCCCTTTCCTTATCAGAAGTGGGCAACAGGAAGGTTTAAGCTTCGTAAACAGTGACCTAACGAGCAATGTGGAATTTTCTGCTGGAGGTTTTCAAGCGAAATACGGCGACAAACTTTCATCCGTTTTAGACATTACCTACCGCAAACCCGTTGATTTTGGGGCTTCAATAGATGCGAGCTTTTTAGGGGCAAGTGGCTCTGTGGAAGGCATTTCAAAAAACGGAAGGCTTTCTGGAATTATGGGAATCCGCTACCGCGACAACAGTCTTTTCGTAAAGGCAAAACAGACCGAAACCAACTACCATCCTAAGTTTGCGGATGCACAGACTTATTTAACCTATAAAATCACAAACAACTTTGAACTTAGCTTTTTGGGAAATGTTTCGCTCAACGAATACAATTACAGACCCCTAACGAGACAAACGAATTTCGGAACCATCACGGAACCAATCGCGCTGCTTGTGTTTTACGAAGGCCGCGAGGAAGACAAATACAACACCTACTTTGGCGCATTTAAATCTACTTGGGTGGTTTCGGAAAATTACACCGCAAAATTTATCGCTTCCCTTTACCAAACCACCGAGCAGGAATATTTTGACATCCTTGCCGAATACCGTTTGGGCGAAGTGAATACTGAAATAGGCAGCGAAGATCTGGGAACAGTGGAATACACCCGTGGCATCGGAGGCCAGTTGACCCACGCCCGAAATGATTTGGATGCTTTAATCCTGAATGTAGAGCACAAAGGAAATCTTTCGCTAAAAGAAAACAAGATAGAATACGGCTTTAAATACACCCGCGAAGATATTCGCGACCGGGTGCAGGAATACGAAATTATTGACTCGGCTGGATTTTCAATAAATCCGCCCATCTTTCCGCCGAACAACCAACCTTACGACCCAGACGCTACACCCATTGTGCCTTACACAAGTGTCCGTGCGCTAAACGATACCCAGATTGACCGAATTTCAGGTTATGCACAATGGAGCAGAAAAACAAGTCTCGGAAACGGCGAACTCTGGTTGAACGCTGGTGTTCGTGCACATAATTGGACGGTTAGCGGAAAAAACATTACAAGCACTACACAAACAGTTTTCAGCCCGCGGTTTCAAGTTGCCTTAAAACCTGATTGGAAAAGGGATATGCTTTTCCGCCTTTCGGGCGGGGTGTACCAACAACCTCCTTTTTATAGGGAATTGCGCGATTCTTCGGGGACGGTTCGTCCGGGCGTGAAGGCGCAAAAATCAATACACATTGTCTTTGGAAACGATTACAGTTTCAAAATGTGGGACCGTGCGTTTAGATTGAATACTGAATTGTATTACAAACATTTAACCGATGTAAATCCATATACTTTGGAGAACGTCCGCATTCGTTACCGTGCCACCAACAACGCAGTTGCTTATGCTTACGGCCTCGATTTGCGTTTGGCGGGGGAATTTGTTCCCGGTACCGAAAGTTGGTTGAGCTTTGGCTATTTGAAAACCGAGGAAAACATTGACGATCGCGGCTACATCTTCCGCCCTACGGATCAGCGTTTGAAGTTTGGAATGTTGTTCCAGGATTACGTGAAGGTGATCCCTTCGCTTAAAATGTATTTGAATTTAACTTACAACACAGGACTTCCCGGAGGTTCGCCGAGTTACGCTGACCCGTATAGATATCAAACCCGTTTGCGCGATTACAAACGCGCCGATCTTGGCGTGAGCTATGTAATTGTGGATGATACCAAATTAAGGGATAGCGGTTGGTTGAAGCCTTTCAAGGAATTGTCAATCGGAGCGGAAATCTTCAACATTTTTGATGTGCAGAACTCTATCACCAATACTTTTGTGAGAGATGTTTACACTAAAGTTCAGTATTCTATCCCGAATTACTTGTCGCCACGGGTTTTCAACCTTAGGCTTACTGCGAAGTTTTAGGGATTAAAAGATTACAATAAATAAATAAATAAATAAATAAATAAATAAATAAATAAATAAATAATTATTAACCCTAAAATATTAAAATCATGAAAACAATGAAATTTACAATCGCATTATTTGCTGCAACCTTACTATTTACTTCTTGTAAAGATGAAAAAAAGGAGCAAGCTAAAAAAAACGTAGAAGCTTTTACAACATATGTAGATTCTATTTCCAAATTAGATATGGCGGAAGCAAAATCAAATTGGACAAATATTGAAAATGACTACGTTACCCACAAAAAAACTGTCGATGAAAATTCAAATGAATTTGCTGAAGATCAAGATTTGAAAAAAGATGTAGATAATGCTTCGGTAAAATTTGAAGAGTATAAAGCTCAGTTAGCTGAAAAAGAACAGCAAGAAATGAATACCAAAAATGACTTTAGAATATCACTTTTAGGAAAAGACTTTATAAACGATGATATGAAGTTTGAATGGATAAACAAGGACAATATCCTAAGTGTTTACCAAAATTTCGTTGATACGGTTGAAGCTAATAAAGACAATTATTCAAGAGAAGATTGGGATGAAATTAAATTGTTATATGAAGCAATTGATACTAGAAAAAACACCGTTGAAAAGGAAGGCCTTACTACTAAAGACAACCTTGCAATCGCTGGTTTAAAATTAAAATTTGCACCAATGTATGAGTTGAATAGAATGGGAGCAAAATCTGAAGAAAACGCTGACGCAAAAAATTAAATCTTTATAATCAACAGCCGAAGCTGCTTTTTCAAAAGTTAGCTGTGCAGTAAGTGTGCAAGTAACTTTAAAACATAGTTTAGGCTTTGATTCTGTGCAATAAATGAATCAAAGGATAGGATTTGAAACCCTATCCTTTTTTTTGTTTAATGCATCCCTTTATTGGCCCCCTTGAAAATGAAATATATTAAGGGTGAGTAGCATTCGGTTAGTGGTTATCAATTTATTTTTATGTTGTTGGGCAACATTTTTGAGCCGTAATTTTACACATCCGTAAAAGTAAAATGCACACGGTTTTCTAACTCATTAAATCCCTAAAGTAACAAACTCCCTCAAAACATCCACCACATAATCCACTTCCTTTTTTGTGTTGAAACTTGAGAACGAAAAACGAATAGAGGGTTTGCTTAAATCCTCATCGCTAAGAATTTCGTTTAAAACGTGCGAACCTCCTTCTGCCCCACTTTGGCAGGCGCTTCCTTTGGAACAGGCTATTCCTTTTAAATCCAATTGGAACAGAAGCAACATCGCCTTTTCTGCCGAAATGGGCAAGCAAACGTTCAACAGCGTATAAGTGCTATGCTCGTTGTCTTCACAACCCCCATTGAATTTCACACCTGGAAAATTCGCCGATAGCTGTTCCATAAAATAATCTTTCAGCTCGGTGATATATTTTCGCTCTTCCTCGAGGTTTTGATAGGAAATCTTTAGTGCTTCGGCCATTCCGGCTATGGCATAAACCGCTTCCGTTCCCGCGCGCAGACCGCGTTCCTGTTCCCCTCCGTGTATCAAGGCCCGCAGCCCTGAATTTTTCCGTATAAATGCAAAGCCCGCCCCTTTGGGCCCGTGAAACTTATGGGCTGCCGCAGTGGCAAAATCAATCGGGATTACCTTAAAATCCAGTTCAAAATGCCCCATGGATTGTACGGTATCACTGTGAAAAAGCGCTTTGTGTTCCTTGCAGAGAAGCGCGACCTTTTCTAAATCCAAAAGGTTTCCCACTTCGTTGTTCACGTGCATCAAGCTGACCAATGTTTTTTTGGAAGTGTCTGCCAATAGGCTTTCCAAGTGTTCGAAATCCACATGGCCACATTTCTTTAAATTCACGAAATCTACCTGAACTTTGTATTCCTTTTGAAGCCATTCCAAAGTGTGCAACACGGCGTGATGCTCTATGCGACTGGAAATAAATCGGGTTACGCCAAGATCGCGCACCGCGCTTTTAAGGATTAAATTATCCGCCTCAGAACCGCCGGAAGTAAAGATAATTTCGCTTGCGGAAACATTTAAAAGCTTCGCTATTTCCTTTCGGGCATTCTCAAGCAATGATTTTGATGACCTTCCGTAAGAATGTGTGGATGAAGGATTTCCGTATTCAGTTTTTAAAACTTCTGTAATGCGCTGGATTACTTCATCCCTCAGTTGCGTAGTAGCCGCACTGTCAAAATATACTTTTTTCATTCGCCATAAATTTCAGTTCGCAAAAATACGTATTAAAACAGTTTTGACTGCTTTTGGGTTAAAAAGAAATGCGTTACTTTGTAAGTGTGAAAAAATAGCCACGAATTCACGAATTGAAAATGTTTATGTGGGCGTGATGGAGCCACGAATTCACGAATAAAAAAGTATAATCATTCGTGAATTCGTGGCAAAACTTCCACAACAACCCAAAAACATTAGTGAATTCGTGGCAAAAAACATCCACAACAACCAAAAACATTCGTGAATTCGTGGCAAAACCTTAAAAATATGAATCGATTTCTTGCTATTCTCCTCTTCTCCCTCCTCCTTCAAAGCTGCAATGATGGCGATATTATTATAACCACCTTCAATTTTGACAAGGCCGACCTTAAAACCTGCGGCAGTGTGGGCAATTATGTTTTTTACAAAGTGAACCCACAAGCCCAGGAAAGTCTTTCATTGAAGTTGAGCTTTGCAGACAGTCTTTATAAAATTGCGGAGACCAAAGTTTTCACTTTGGATGGCACCACAAATTTTGTAAACTACCGCAATTATGACGGCGCGCTGGGCAGCGGCTACTTTTGCAGCAGCATTCCGCCCACTACGCCCATCGTAACGGTAGATTATATTGGGGCTTCAGGAACAGCAAATGTTACCACAATCTTTGTTTTCGACGATAACGACGGCGTTCCCTTCGAATTTGAAAAGGAAGGCGATACCGATGGCGACGGCATACCCGATTATTACGACGACGATGACGACGGCGACAACGTGCCCACTGCCCTGGAATTGGACACCAAAAACGAGGATGGCGACAACAATCCTCTAACGCAACCGCTGGATACGGATGGCGACGGCATTCCCGACTATCTGGATGCGGACGATGATGGCGACCTGGTTATAACCCGCTATGAGGACAAAAACATGAACTTAGACCCCACCGACGATAAAACAGACCCAACCGTTGGCCCGGACTACTTGAATCCAGCAATAGCTGATACGTATGAGGTGAACCTTTACCGCCAGCACAAATACAACCTTAAAAAAAGTGTGCAGATAACCCTGAAAAATTTGGTGCTTACCAACGGCGAAGAAAAAATAACCATAGAAACCCTGGATATGGGCACTATTGAAAATATAGAAACTGTACCTAAAACCAAGACCCCCACTTTGTGAATTGGGGATTCGTTAATTCGGGATTCGAGGATACTACCTACTACCCTTCTAAAAACTCCCCACTAAAAACTACCCACTACCCACTAAAAACTACCGACTAACATTCTGAAAAATATAAACCTCCGTAGCCCCACGCCCGTACTTTTGGTAGTCGGCATCGTAAAACTTCACGTTTTCATAGCGGTTAAAAAGGTATTCCAGTTCCGTTCGCAGCACGCCCTCGCCAACGCCGTGGATGAAAACCACTTTCTGTATTCGTTTTGAAATGGCAAACTCCAGTTGCCTTTTCGCCGTGTCCAATTGAATGGTGAGCATTTCGTAATTGTCCAGCCCACGGGTTTTTGGCAGCAGTTGGTTGATGTGTAAATCTACCACCATAGGCGGCAAACTGCGCTCCTTTGGATTTATGCGTACGGTTTTTCCCGGTTTTTTGTTTTGTTTTTCTGAAATAATGGAAGAAACATCCATCTGCGCCAGTTCTTTTTTTGAAACGGAACCATCCATAACGATGAGTTCGTTTTTTGTAAAATCCAACTCAAAACCATCGGGGGTCATAATGGTTATGGCATTGCCCTTCACGGCAGTAACCACGCCTGATATGGCATCATCCAATACCAAAACCTTATCGCCTTTTTTCATAGAAAACCTGTATTTTATATTTATTTTGAAGAGTTGCTTCTGCCTTCAATATTAATCGTGTTAACCCGCTCAAAACGAATTTTTTACGTATTTTGCACCAAACAATGCTATATATTGAATATTATTTATAAATTTAACCCGTCAAAAAAGTCTTACTGCCCCACATTAAGGCTTTTTATAAACCGTAAAAATATGAAAAACCTACTACTTTTCTCTATCATGCTTTTTACAGCTTCTGCCTCCTTTGCGCAGTTAACCGTGAAACCAAACGGTGCAGCGGACTCCTATGTTTATGTGAAGGATCAGATTCTCTATGTAAATAACGATGTAAATTTAACCAAGAATCCAAATTCCACGGTTGAAGCAAGTATCTATCTGCGCGATAATGGCCAGTTGATACAAGGAGGAACAACTTCAACTAATGATGGTGATGGCTTTCTTTCTGTACAGCAAAATACTCCCGTTACCAACGCTTGGGCTTATTATTATTGGTGTTCACCTGTTGGAAATCCAGTTCCCGTAGGTGGTGGACCCGCCTATGGAATGGGTAACACAAATTTTGGGCTTGCATCCATTTATGAGGACACAAATACCCTTGCTGGTACAGGAACAGAAGCATTACAGAGCCTAAACGTAAGTACTAAGGAAGGCTATACTGACCCACGTCTTACTATTTCAAGAAGATGGATGTACATTCATGAAATACCAAGCGATGAAGCTGAAGCCAATTATCATCGGATAAATGCAAGCAATGGCGCACCAGCAGGTTTTGGGTTTACGATGAAAGGAGTTAGTAAGGGACCTTTATCTCTTATTGCTAAATCCAGCCATGATCAACTTTATGAATTTAGGGGAAGACCAAACAATGGTGATTTTTCAATACCTGTTTTAGGACCCGTAGAATCCGTTGCACAAATGACCCTTACTGGAAATCCTTATCCTTCCGCCTTAGATTTGAATAAAATTTTCTACGAAGCGGGAAATGGTGCATTAAGTCAAATTTATTTTTATGACGAAGACAGGTCAAAATATACTCATAATTACAGTGGCAAACCTTTTGGCTATGGTGTTTGGATTCCAGTTTTGCCAGATAATACTCCCAATGATCCAACTGATTTTATAGGAGCATATACCGCTGCAACATTTTATATTTGGAATGCATCTGGAAATCATGGAGGTACTGGGCCAGCTGGAACAAATGCTAATGACAAACGCTACGCTCCAGTTGGGCAAGGTTTTATGTTTGTGGGTAATGCTGGCGGAAACGTAGCCATCAAAAACTCCCACCGTGTTTTTATTAAAGAAGGAACTGCAAACCATTCTGTTTTCCAAAGACCAGAAAACAACGAAAACGAAGATGCCGTTACCGAAAACACAGTCAACGGACCAACCACTGCGGTAATAACAACTGCAGATAATCGAATTCCACAAATGCGTTTATATGTGGTTTTTGACGATGCCCTTACCCGAGATATGCTATTGATTTTTTCTGACCAAGCAACAGATGGTTATGATCGCGGAATGGATGGTCTAAGCCCAATGGGAATGGCAGCTGATGCGTATTTCCCTATAGGTGATGACAACAATCGGCTTCCGTATGTTATCAATTCAGTTAACTACCAACTTGAAAAACAAATACCCTTTGCCTTCAAACTGAATAAGGCAACGAACATTAAAGTTCTTGTAAAAGAAGAAGTTAAAAAACCCTACGAACGCGCTTACCTTTTTGATAGCCAAGAAAACACTTATCAAAACTTATCGCTTTCGGGCGCCAAACCAACCAGCATCAATTTGCCAGCCGGCACTTATAACAATAGGTTCTTTATCGTTTTCAAAAATCCAAACGTGAAGAGAGACATCCCAGAAAGCGAACTGCAGGCTGAGGCCCTTGTTCGTGGAAACATAGATTTCTTTCAAAACAATCCCGACCATCAGTTGGAAGTAAGGAATCCGGAAGGCTACACGCTTAAATCGGCTGCGGTTTATGATATGGCCGGTAAATTGGTAATTTCAGAATCCAATTTAGGCGATGACAACAAATACACCTTCTACACCGGAAACCTGAGCGATGGGGTTTACTTGGTAAAACTCATCACTTCCGATGAAATTTCGGTAGATTATAAAGTGGTTGTCCACAATCAATAAGAGAAAGATCCCTCTCCATCGAGGATTTTTAATTTTCCCATAATTAAAAAAACGGCTCCGAAAATATCGGGGCCGTTTTGATTTTAGTCTCAGCGAAACTCTGTGGCTCTCTGCGCTTTCTCTGCGTAACAGCTATAACACAGAGTTTCACAGAGAAAGCGCAGTGTTTCACAGAGAAAAAATAACTAAATATTATTTTTCAAACTCCTTCAAAGTTTTAATAATAATTGAAACGCAATCCAGCAACTGTTCCTCGTTCATCACCAAAGGCGGCGCAAAACGGATGATATTTCCGTGGGTAGGTTTTGCCAACAAGCCGTTGTCGCGAAGCCTTAGGCAGATGTTCCAAGCCGTGTCACTGTCCTCGGAATCGTTGATAACAATGGCGTTGAGCAATCCTTTTCCGCGGACAAGTTTCGCAATGCTGCTGGTTTCTATAAATTTGTTCAGTTCACTTCGGAATAGTTTTCCAAGTCTTTCCGCGTTTTCGGCAAGTTTTTCGTCACGCACTACGCTGAGCGCCGCAATAGCAACCGCAGCGGCAACAGGATTTCCGCCAAAAGTGGAACCGTGGGTTCCGGGCTCGATGACGCCCATAATAGCATCATCCGCCAAAACTGCGGAAACAGGATATGCGCCGCCGCTCATCGCTTTCCCAAGAATCAAAAGATCGGGTTTTACGTTTTCGTGGTCGCAGGCCAAAAGTTTTCCGGTTCGGGCAATTCCTGTTTGTACTTCATCGGCTATAAAAAGCACGTTGTGTTTTTCGCACAATGCCTTTGCCTTGCTCAAATAGCCTTCGGTAGGAACATAAACCCCAGCTTCCCCTTGAATGGGTTCAACTAAGAACCCGGCAATATTTTTATTGCTTTCCAAATGCTGTTGAAGCTGTTCAATATTGTCGTATTCAATTTTTATAAACCCTTTGGTGTACGGCCCAAAATGCTTCCGCGCCACAGGGTCGTTGCTGAAGGAAATAATAGTCGTGGTCCTTCCGTGGAAATTGTTTAGACAAACCACAATTTCGGCTTCGTTTTCGTCAATTCCTTTCTTTTCATAGGCCCATTTACGGCAGATTTTCAAAGCCGTTTCCACTGCTTCGGCACCCGTATTCATAGGCAGTAACTTGTCGAATTTGAAAAACTCACAAGCAAATTTTTCATACTTCCCGAGCATATCGTTGTAAAAAGCACGCGAAGTTAGCGCAAGTGTTTTCGCCTGTTCGGTCATTGCCTCAACAATTTTTGGGTGGCAGTGCCCTTGGTTTACTGCGGAATAGGCCGAAAGAAAATCGTAGTATTTTTTGCCGTCCACATCCCAAACATAAACGCCCTCTCCCCTGTTCAAAACCACGGGAAGTGGATGATAGTTGTGGGCTCCGTATTTGTTTTCTAAATCGATCGCTTTTTGTGAAGCTGTTTGCTCTAAAACTGACATAAGATTGTAATTTTTTGAAGTAAATAAATTAAGGATTCCTAGCTTCCAAATGTTCAGAAAATGAAGTAGCGGAGCGGAACCCTCCTTAGAACCCGCAAATTAATGAATATTCCTATCATAATAAAGCAAATTTGTATAGGTTTAACTGTGCAAAAAAATAAAATAAAATCTTTAAAATAGTAGAGAAAAGGTTTCGAAAATATTATATATTGAAGACTTCATTAAATTCAGCAATAAGATAGATCTACTGTGAAGTTTTATTATCAGAAGTGTAATACTCTATGAAAAATTACCCACATATTTTTAACGATACCGGAATTGGTACGTGGAAATACAATGTGCAAACCGGAGAAATAATATGCAATGAGAACTGGGCTAATATGTTAGGATATAAACTTTCAGAATTAGAACCCATGACCTCCAAAAAATGGGCAGATTTATTCCATCCAAGATTTTTAGACAAATCGGACCTTCTTCTAAAAGAACACTTTGAAGGTAAAACCGATTTTTATCAATGTGAAATCCAGCTAAAACACAGGCAAGGCCATTGGGTATGGATTTTGGCCAAAGGAAGGCTTGAAACTAGAACCCCCGATGGGCAACCCCTGCTAATGGTCGGCACCAACCAAGATATTACCGAAAAGAAGAATTTAATTGATACAACTGAGGATAAAAACAAGAGGTTGATAGACTTTGCATACATTGTTTCACATAATTTAAGGTCGCATACAGGAAACATAATTATGCTCATAGATATTATGGCTACAGAAATGCCGGCATTTGCCGAAAATGAAATCTATAAAAACCTGAAATTAGCTTCTGAAAACTTAAACGACACCGTTCAGCGTTTAAATGACGCTGTAATAATAGACTCAAAGCTAAATGAAATATAATCCCTTAACTGTACAATTACGTGGAAAAGGCAATAGCAAGCGTAAAAGCCTTGGCAGAAAACCCAGACTGTTCCACACAACACTGTAAACTGTATTTTAACTAATCCTCTATGAAAAAAATTGACCTTGCCTGTATTATAGACGACGATCCAATTTTCGTTTTTGGCACAAAAAAGATTTTACAAACCGCGCATTTTAGTGAAGATATTATCGTTTACAATAATGGTGCAGAAGCTTTAAACAATCTTAAAACCATTATTTCAAAAGGTGAAAAACTTCCAGATGTAATCCTCTTGGACATTAACATGCCCATTATGGACGGGTGGCAGTTCCTGGAATCTTTTTCAAAAATCAAAACCGTGAAAAAAATACATATCTATATTGTAAGCTCGTCCCAAGATCCGGAAGATATAGAACGCGCCAAAAACCATAAAGCAGTAGATAGCTATGTAATTAAACCCGTAGCTCTCAATGAAATTATACGAATCGCTGAAGAAATAAGGGCAGAGTAAAATAATTGCGAAATCTAAATATAATATCCCCCCTCCTTTTTTAAAAACAAGCTATTTTTGCGCCTATGGCAAGAAAAAACAACAGAGTGATTTTAGAAAACCTCGAAGTGATTGATGCAGGCGCAAAAGGCAAGGCCGTTGCCAAAGCTCCAGACGGAAGGGTTGTTTTTATAGACAATGCCGTGCCGGGCGATGTGGTTACGGTGCAAACTTTCAAAAAGAAAAAAGCTTTTTACGAAGCCTCGGTCCTTTCCGTTTCAAAATATTCCGAAAAAAGAGTGGAACCCGTTTGTCCGCATTTTGGTACTTGCGGTGGTTGCAAATGGCAGAATTTGGGTTATGAACACCAACTTTTTTACAAACAAAAAGAAGTTGAACAAAATTTGAAGCGCATCGGTAAAGTTGAATTGCCAGAGTTTCAGCCTATTTTGGGTTCCAAAAAGCAATATTTCTACCGCAACAAAATGGAGTTTTCCTTTAGCGACAACAAATGGCTGACGCTGGAACAGATTAAAAGCGAAGAGGTAATAGAAAATAAAAATGCCTTGGGTTTCCACATTCCGGGAATGTGGGACAAGATTTTGGATTTGGAAATATGTTACCTGCAAGCCGACCCCAGCAACGCCATCCGCGATTTTATTAAGGCGAAAGCAGGGGAATTGAACCTGTCATTCTTCAACACAAGAAACCAGGAAGGATTTTTACGAACGTTGATGCTCCGCACTTCTTCAACGGGTGAAACAATGGTTTTGGTTCAGTTTTTTCAAGAAGACGAAGAAAATAGAAAATTATTGATGAATGCCATTGCTGAAGAATTTCCGAAAATCACTTCCCTTTTATATGTAATCAATTCCAAAGGAAACGATACACTCTACGATCAGGAAATTGAACTTTTCTACGGAAGAGACCATATTTTTGAGGAAATGGAAGGTTTGAAGTTTAAGATAAACGCCAAATCATTTTACCAAACCAACAGCGAACAAGCCTATGAACTTTACAAAATAACCCGCGATTTTGCAAGCTTGAATGGCGATGAACTGGTTTATGATCTTTATACGGGAACAGGAACCATCGCACAATTCGTTGCAAAAAACGCGAAAAAGGTGATTGGCATTGAATCAGTGCCGGATGCAATTGAGGCCGCGAAACAAAACGCAAAATTGAATGCTATTGAAAACGTGGAATTCTACGTGGGCGATATGAAAAAGATTTTTAATGAGGAATTTATAAAAGCCCACGGAAAACCGGACGTTGTTATCACAGACCCACCGCGCGACGGCATGCACGCCGATGTTGTTGCACAGCTATTAAATTTGGGCGCAGCAAAAATTGTGTATGTAAGTTGCAACAGCGCAACGCAGGCACGCGATTTGGCGCTTTTGGATTCAAAATACAAAGTGACGAAAGTGCAACCCGTAGATATGTTTCCACAGACGCACCACGTGGAAAATGTTGTACTTTTGGAGAAACGATGATATTTTTAAAAATGGACTTAGGACGAAAGGACTTAAGACGTAGGACAATTTTGATTTCATAATAATATTTATTGATTATCCGCAATTAGCCAGAAATCTAAGCCCATGTTGATTTTGTCATTCCGACGCAGGAGGAATCTCATTAAGTTTCAACATATTGTTGAATTTGATTCACATATTCCTAAATACCAATTAGGCCATTATGATTGAATACGGACATTCAAATAATATTATTACATTTTTTTAGTATTATACATGTCCGCCGTAGGATGATCCAATGTCAAAAAGACTTAAGTCAGTTAAAATCAAATTATGTTTAAAAGAATAATTCTACTCATCCTCATAATCTTCGCCTTTAAAGGTTGCACTAAAGATGACATCTGCCCAGGCGGTACTGCCACTACCCCAAATTTGGTAATTACCTTCAATGATATCGCGAACCCATTAATCCGTAAAAAAGTAGAGGTTTTGACTGTTCTGACAGACAACATAGATTCTGTGGCAGTTATGAAACTGGTAAGTACCGATTCTATTATTGTTCCGCTCAACACAAATGCCGATACAACAAAATATCTATTTATTCGAAGCTTTATTTCCGAAGCTGGAACTGTTGATAGTATTAATATAGATAAATTAAAATTTGTTTACAGCCGAAAAAACGGTTACGTAAACCGTGCTTGTGGTTTTAAAACCGAATTTGATAATCTAAAGGCAAATCTGGAAAATGAAGGAACCAAAAACTGGATTGAACAAGTGAATATTAAAAGAGAAACCGTAAATGATGAAAATAGCGCCCACCTTACTGTGCTGCATTAGTCTTTTTTGCGGCACGCAAACAATGGTGGCGCAGGATAAGAATGAAACAACCACCGACACCATTCCGAAAATTGAAAAATACGGATTGCGCGTTGGGGTAGATTTGGCAAAACCTTTCCGGACCTTGATTGAAGACGGTTATTCGGGTTTTGAAGTTACTGGCGATTTCCGTGTTACCAAAAAGTTTTACGCCGCCGTAGAACTGGGCAACGAAAAGAAAGATTGGGTGGAACCCTATATTTCTTCCAAAACCAGCGGCAGCTACGCCAAAATAGGTTTTGATTACAACGCCTATGAAAATTGGTTGGGAATGGAAAACGCAATTACAATGGGGCTTCGCTATGGTTTTTCAACATTCAAACAGGAACTTGTGAGTTACAGGATTTATACTGACAATCCCGCTTTTCCCACTCAAACAATTTATGAACCGCAAGAATTCAGCGGATTAACGGCACATTGGGTCGAACTGATAATTGGCGTGAAAACTGAAATACTGAACAATCTTTACCTTTCTATAAACGTCCAACTAAAACGAAAAATCACAGAGGACGAACCCGCAAATTTCGCAAATCTATATATCCCGGGCTTCAACAGGACTTATGATTACAGCAAGTTTGGAGTGGGTTATGGATATTCCGTTTCGTATCTAATCCCAATTTTTAAGAAACAAAGCCCTTAGGAAATTGAAGTTGTTGTTGAAGTTGAAGATGAAGATGAAAAGTCCCCTAACCCCCATGGGGGAATCAACGCCTGCCCCCTGTATGAGGAATCTCGAATTAACAAATTAACGAATCCCTAATCCCTAATCCCTAAAAAAATGATAACATTATACCACAACCCGCGCTGCAGTAAATCACGCCAAGCCTTGAACCTTCTGGAAGCAGAAGGGGAAACCATAGAAATTGTGAATTATCTTGAAAATCCGCCATCGCACCAAATACTGAAACAGGTGATTGAACTGCTCGGAATTAAACCAATAGAATTGGTCCGAACCCAAGAAGCTGAATGGAAAGAAAATTTTAAAGGCAAAAAACTTTCCGACACTGAAATTATTGAAGCAATGATAAAATACCCCAAACTCATCGAGCGTCCCATCGCCATAAAAGGCACACATGCCGTAATTGGTAGACCTCCGGAAAAAGTGCTGGATATTTTATAGGCTTCGAATTTTAAAGATTAACAGATTCCCTCCTTCACGGGAATAGTTTTAACAGAAAATTAGCAATCCTTAATTAAACCACGGCTATTTTCGCAAGTCAAATGAGTTAAAAAAATTAATGAAATATACCCTCTCCCTTCTGTTATTGTTCGCCACAACTATTATCTTCGCGCAACACCCTGAAAAAAAACAAATTACCGTAAAAGGAACCATCCTTGAAGATGGCACCAACTATCCGTTGGAATACTCCACGGTTTCTTTCATAAATGCACAAGGAAAGACCATCACAGGTGGGATAACCGACACGGAAGGTAATTACAGCATAGAAGTACCCACGGGCGTTTATACCGTTAAATATGAGTTTATTTCCTATAAAGCCAAGCAACTCGCCAACCAAAACCTCACAAAAAACACCACCCTTCCCACGGTAAAATTGGCCTTGGATGCCGCCAACTTGGACGAAGTAGTTGTGCGTGCCGAAACCACCGAGGTACAAATTAGACTGGACAAAAAAATATACAACATAGGCAAAGACCTTACCGCTGGCGGGGCCACGGTGAGCGATGCCCTCAACAACGTACCCTCCGTAACGGTAGATGTGGACGGCACCATTGCCCTCCGCGGAAATGAAAACGTAAAAATTCTGATCAACGGGAAACCGTCGGCCATTGCCGGTTTTGGTTCCACCGATGCCTTGCGCCAACTTCCTGCGGAAGCCATTGAGCGAGTGGAAGTGATTACTTCCCCTTCCGCCCGCTATGACGCCGAAGGAACCGCCGGAATCCTGAACATCATCCTTAAAAAGGAAAAAACGCTCGGTTTAAACGGTTCAATCAGCACCAGCATTGGTGTACCGCTGAACAGTAGCGCTTCGGGAAATATAAACCTACGTACGGATAAATTCAATATTTTCAATACAACGGGTGTTTATTACCGCAATGGCCCCGGAAAAGCTTATTTCGACAACCGATATTTTCCACGAACTGTTATAGACACTACAACTGGCGGAACTACAACCGTTCTACCCCAATTTGACCAAGTTATTGAAAATAGGAAATACGGCCGAATGGGAAAAGGTTTCAATACAAATTTGGGGATTGAGTATTTTTTGAGCGATAAATCCTCGGTAACTGCTAGCGGTTTCTACAGAAAAGGTGACGGCGATGACCAAACCACAAACAATACGACAAATTACAACAATGGAATTGTAGCAGAACAAAGCGTCCGCAAAGAGAATCAAATTGAGGATGATACAAATTATCAGTTTTCATTAAACTATGTAAACAATTTCAGCGACAAAGGCCATAAGCTTACCGCCGATTTTCAGTATGACCGCGGCGAGGATTCTGAACGATCGCTAATAACCGAAGAGCAGAACTTGCCCAATTTTGAAATCCTTCCAGCCGAGGATATTCTTAAAAAAGTAAGCCAAACCGAATATCTGGCTCAAGCCGATTATGTTTTGCCAATAGGCGAAAACGCCCAGTTTGAAGCCGGTTACCGCGGTAATTTTCAGGAAACAAAAACAGATTATGCCTTGTTTGAGGAAACAGGAACTACTGGCATTTTTGTTCGGAATGACGATCTTTCAAACGTTTTTACTTATGACCAAAACGTAAACGCCATCTATTCGCAATACGGAAATAAATTCGGAAAGTTTTCATTCCTTTTGGGGCTTCGCCTTGAAAATACGCAACTCAAAGGAAAGGTCGATGCCGAAAATATTCCGCAGAACATTCCTTTCGACCTAAATTTTGACAAAGACTACACAGGTCTTTTTCCCACCGTTAATTTGACTTATGAATTGAAGGAAAACGAAAACATAACGCTTGGCTACAACCGCCGTATCAACCGTCCTCGGCATTGGTACATCAATCCTTTCCCTTCCCGATCCAGCGAGGCGAATGTTTACCAAGGAAACCCCGATTTGGATCCAGCTTATGCAAGCGCTTTTGACCTAGGTTATTTAAAACGTTGGAAAAAACTTACGCTGACAACTTCACTTTATTATCAACACGAAACCGATGCCTTTGAGCGCGTTCAGGAGGAAACTGGCGAAGTAACCAGTAACGGTATCCCCATTATCAGAACACTGCCCATCAATCTCTCAACCAATGATCGCTACGGTTTTGAATTGGGCTTGCTTTACAATCCGTACAAATGGCTCACACTAAACGGAAGTTTTAACTATTTCCAATTTAAGACCGAAGGTTTTTATAATGAAAAAGATTACGGCGCAGAGAACACGAGCTATTTTGGGCGTTTCAGCAGTAAAGTGAAACTTCCCGCAAAAATTGATTGGCAAACCAACGCATTTTACCGAGGACCTTCTAACAGTGCGCAAACCGAAACCGATGGAATCCTTTCCGTAGATATGGCGATGAGCAAAGATATAATCAACGACAATGCAACTTTGGCTTTAAACGTGAGCGATCTTTTCAACACTCGAAAAAGAAACAGTTTTACTAGCACCGAAACTTTTACCAGTGAAAGTGAGTTCCAATGGAGGCAGCGGCAAGTAACGCTTACATTTACCTATCGTTTCAATCAGAAAAAACAACGGCAACGTCCCAAAGGAATGGGTGGCGATGACGAAGGTGGGTTTGAGGGATAAGCTCCCTAACCCGCGGCGGCGGGGTACTCTTGCTCAAATATACACCTGTTTTTAAAGCAAAAAAAGGGAACCAAATTGGTTCCCTTTTCTTATAAGGTATATATTGAAAAATTATTTCAATTTTTTGCTTTTCTTTTCCTCACGTTTCATTTTCCAGCTTTCGTAAAGCGAGCCACCAATCCAATAAGGAAGGATACCCACCAAAAAGAACATCAGCCAAAACCCGATGGTCACTACGACCATAATCGCGATAAATCCTAAGTATTGTTCAAAAGTAAACATGATGTGGCTTTTTAAAATGATGGTTCAAAGATAAAAGGTTTTTTTGATAAACGACAACAAAACGCTCCGATTTATTCACAACAAATTAACAGCCGTGCGGGTTGAACAACTTTTGGCTTTTCCGTACCTTTGCATCGTGCACCGAAGCTTTAGCGAAGGGGCATCACTCGAACTCCGAAGCTCTTTGTGCATCGTAGCTTTAGCGTAGTTGCATAGCGAAGGGGTTCAAATAGTTAAAAATAAACCACATTGGATTGAAGTGCAATATATTTTTAAAACAGACTGAAAGCCTGCCTTGCCGGCAGGCAGGTCTGTTAAATTCGTAAAAATAAAAACACTACCAGCTGTGGAAATATTTTCAACAGAAGAATAGATTAGTGATAACCTGCCTGCCGACAGGCAGGTTCGTGCTATTCGTGGCAGAAATATATAACACGTAAAACGAAATGTAACAATTTTTAAGACCAATAAATCCATTCACAATGCAATACAGAATAGAAAAAGACACCATGGGCGAGGTAAAAGTACCTGCCGATAAACTTTGGGGCGCACAAACAGAGCGTTCTTTTGAAAATTTTAAAATCGGCCCAAAAGCTTCGATGCCGTTGGAAATAATTTACGGTTTTGCTTACCTAAAAAAAGCGGCGGCCTACACCAATTGTGAGCTCGGTGTTCTTTCCGAAGAAAAAAGGGATTTGATTGCAAAAGTGTGCGATGAAATTTTAGACGGAAAACACGACGACCAGTTTCCACTCGTAATCTGGCAGACCGGAAGCGGCACCCAAAGCAATATGAACGTCAATGAAGTGATTGCGAACCGCGCCCACCAACTCGCTGGAAAAACCATTGGGGAAGGCGAAAAAACGCTACAACCGAATGACGATGTTAACAAATCACAATCCTCTAATGATACTTTCCCAACGGGAATGCACATTGCCGCCTATAAAAAACTGATTGAAACCACCCTTCCCGGCCTTGAGCAACTTCAGAAAACACTTTCAAAAAAAGCTGAGGAATTTAAAAGTGTGGTGAAAATAGGCCGTACCCACTTTATGGATGCCACTCCCCTAACCCTTGGGCAGGAATTCAGTGGTTATGCCGCACAACTGCAGCACGGAATCAAAGCGCTGAAAAATACACTTCCACATTTAGCAGAGCTCGCTCTGGGCGGAACTGCCGTAGGGACTGGTTTGAACACCCCAAAAGGCTACGACGTAAAAGTTGCTGGTTACATTGCCAAATTTACCGACTTACCTTTTGTAACCGCAAAGAATAAATTTGAAGCCCTTGCCGCACACGACGCATTTGTTGAAAGTCATGGCGCATTAAAACAACTGGCTGTTTCATTGAACAAAATAGCAAACGATGTGAGAATGTTGGCCAGCGGCCCCCGAAGCGGCATTGGCGAAATAAACATTCCCGCAAACGAGCCTGGCTCCTCCATTATGCCCGGAAAAGTGAACCCAACACAGTGCGAGGCCTTAACAATGGTAAGCGCACAGGTAATTGGTAACGATATGGCAATAACCGTGGGTGGAATGCAGGGCCAGTTTGAACTGAACGTTTTTAAACCAGTTATGGCCGCTAATTTCCTTCAATCTGCACAATTGATTGGCGATGCCTGTGTTTCTTTCGATATTCACTGCGCACAGGGAATTGAACCCAATTACGAAGTGATCAAAAAACAATTGAACAACAGTTTGATGCTCGTTACCGCTTTGAACCCAAAAATAGGTTATTACAAAGCCGCTGAAATAGCAAATACCGCACATAAAAATGGAACTACCCTAAAAGTAGAGGCCGTGAATCTTGGTTATGTAACCGCCGAAGAATTTGATGAGTGGGTAAAGCCGGAAGATATGGTTTAATAGACGGTAGTCAATAGACTTTAGACTGTAGTTTTTAGACCACGAATTCACGAATACTTATATAAGTATTCGTGAATTCGTGGTTTTATATTTATGCTTTTGATTTCTTCTTCTTCCCATAAAACTTCTTATGCCTAAAATACGCCACAACACTTAAAATTATTGCAAACAGCGTTATCCACCAAACAAAAGTCGGCGTGGCTGGCGCATCGCCACTGGCGTAGGAATGTAGTCCACTTAGGTAGAAATTTACCCCAAAATAGGTCATCATAATGGAAGCATAGGCGAAAAGCGCAAAGACATTAAACGTCCAACGTCCGCGCAAGCCGGGGACCAATCTGGCATGGATTACAAAAGCGTAAACCATAATACTTATCAACGCCCAAGTTTCCTTTGGGTCCCAACCCCAGTAACGGCCCCAACTCTCGTTGGCCCATTGGCCGCCCAAAAAGTTTCCAATTGTCAGCAACACCAAACCAACGGTCAGCGCCATTTCGGTAACAACGGTCAGCTCGCTGATGTTGATTTCCATATTTTTATAATTGCCCTTTGTTGTAAAAATCATAAGGAAAAGAGACGTCATCGCCAAAATCATTCCCAGGGTAAACGGCCCGTAGCTCATTACAATTACTGCCACGTGTATCATCAACCAATAGCTGTCCAAAACAGGTTGCAAGTTTGCTATTGAAGGATCCAGCCAGTTTTGGTGCGCAACCCAAAGGATTATCGCCCCAGCAAAGGCAGTGGATGCCACGGTTAAATCACTCTTTCTCCCGAAAGCCAATCCGAAGAAGATCGTTGCCCAACCCACATAAACTACAGATTCATAAGCATCACTCCACGGTGCGTGGCCGCTCACATACCAACGCAGGGCTAGGCCGAGCGTCAACAAAGCGAAGAAAATCCACATCAATATTTTGGAACCTTTTATCAATACTCTCAGTATTTTTCGATCCTTAAAAAGTTGGGCAATTATAAATACCAACATCAGAATACCGAATACTGCAAAATATTTGTAAAGCCGGTTGAAAATATCCGCTTCATTATAGATGGTTTCCGCTCGCAATTTGTTTTCAGAAGGCATTACTTCGGCTCCATATTTTTTCTGAAAATTGGTAATGCTTTCCAAAAATTCATTGGCTTGGGTATAATCGCCTGTTTCGCGTGCTTTTTTCAGACTATCAAAGTAGAGCGGAAGTATATTTCGGGCATACAATGAATCCATTCCCTTTAAATTCGCTTCGCCCAGCTCTGGGTATGAAACCCACTTGTTGCCTTCATCGCCCGGAATTGGAAATATTTTCAGAATACTTCCGCTTAAGGCGGCATTCAGCAATGAAAAATTTTCGTGTGCCTTAATAAAATCTTTTTGAAACTGGTTCGGATTTGAGGTGCGGGTGGCAGCTTCCAAATAGGGCTCCAATTTATAGTTTCCCTTCGAATCAAAAAGATCCAACAGTGCAATATCTTTTTGTCCCTCTGGCAAACCGGCCACGTGGCGAATACTGTCATTGCCGCGTTTTAGGGCAATCAGCGGCACTTCCACCCAAAGTCTTGGAAATTCCGTCATCGAGATAAAAACCTGATTGGCGTCTAAACCTTCATAACTGCCGCTGCGGCTTATTTTCCGTAACAATTCACTCGCAAAAGTGTTTATAGGCTTCATCCGCCCATTGTCCTGAATTATCAAATGGCCAAATTTTGCGGCGTGTTCCTTGCTTACGGCATTTGCTTTTATGAGCGAATCTATTTGTTGTTTTGGAACTGTAGTGTGGGCAGGCTCTTTCGCAACTTGCGCCATTCCCGAAAGGGAAACGAACAATGCCAGTAACATCGTCATCCTAGCTTTCTTTTTCTTGATACGGTTGAGAATTTTTTCTAGATTTTTAAAACGGCTTCCGTTAAAGAATAGAATTCCCATCAACCCAATATACAACAGAAAATAGCCGATGTAGGTAATCCAAGTTCCCCACCAGTCGTGGTTTACGGACAGGATTGTTCCGCCCTCATCAGGGTCAAAACCCGATTGGAAAAAACGATACCCGTTATGGTCCAGCACGTTGTTCATAAAAATGTCGGCATCAAAATGGGTTTTGTCGGCGTCAATGACCGTCACTTTACTTTTGAAAGAAGAATAGCCTTTCTCAGTACCCGGATATTTTGTGGCAATAAATTTATTCAACGTAATGCTGAAAGGCAAATCGACACTTTCGGAACCGTATCCCATATATACTTTCAATCCCGCAATATCGGTTTCGGTGGGGCTGATAGCCGTACCTTTTCCGCCTAAAAGTTCCACGGTTTTGGTTTCATCTTTCGAGGAAACTTCCAAAATAAGCGCATCTTGGTTTGAAGGTTCGCCTGCTCCCGCTTTTACTACGCCAAATTTTCCTTTGGTAATGGGTTCTGGAACTACAAATGAAATTCCAGCCATTCTGTAAAGCGATCGCAAGTTAAAAGGCTGCAAACTATCTGCCACTACTTCGCCCTGCATCTGGTCTGCCATTCTCATAAAATTTCCTTCAAATGGACTGGAAATAGTGTAGTTTCCCTCTTCGGAATACGTAATATTTATTGCGCCTTCAGTGGGTTTGTTTATGGCGAAAAGAATGTTGTGAATGTCTGAAACCTCCCCCACTTTCACCCAATGGTCGTGGCGTTCGCCGTCTCCCGATTCTACTATTTTAAGATATTCTTCCCCATTTTCAGATTTTGTCAATCCTTCAATTGCGCCGCTGATATAGTCTTTAAATTTAATGGTTACGGGTTGGTCGTTGTAATCGGTATTGATTGTGAAGTTGTTGTTCAGTTTTTCTGAAAGCCTGAGTTTTTTCGGCTTCAATTTTCTGCGTTGTGCCACGCCATCAATCATATAATCGCCATCTATAAAAACATCCAAATAAGTTTGGTCTGAAAGTATGGAATTTTCTGTTTGCCCTTCGCGAATGTGCATCACCCCTTCAAAACCAATATAACGGGTAACGAAAGCGCCAAAAATTACCAAAATGAAAGCCAAATGTAGTGTCAGCGAGGCCCACATTTTTCGCTTGTGTAGATTGTACCTAAAAATATTCCCGATGAAGTTGATTACAAACAGCAACATAATTGCCTCGAACCACCAAGCGTTGTAGATAAGCTCTCTGGTATAAGGGGTTGGCGGACTTTGTGAATCTGAGTCCAAAAAGGTTCCAGCTGCCATTGCGGCGGCAAAAACAAGAAATAAAACGGCTGTTAAACGGGTGGAGAAAAGAACGGAAGCTATCTTTTTAAGCATTACGGTAAATTTTGGAGCAAATTTATACAATTGCACCCATTTAAGCTACAAAAAACACATAGGACTTGATAACGTAAGACATAAGGTTATTTTCAAAACAACAAATTGGAGCTTAAGCAATTTATTCATCTTACGTCCTATGTCTTTCTGCCTTAAGCCTTTTAAAAGAAGGATTACTGGCCTTATTCAACCCTTTCCTTCCGGGCATTGAAAATATTCAAGTGAATGAAAGTGCCCATATTCCGGGCGCGGTTTATCGCTATCTGTGCGGTTTCTCCTTCAAAAAGTTCGTTGACGGTCTCAAACCAAAGATTGATCCACGTTCCAAAGTGGAGCTCGTTGATGGTGCTGCCACATTTTTTATCCACTTCAACGTGGGCGTGCAATGGGTTTCCGAAGTATTTGCGTTTGTAGAGAAGATTGGTTTCCCAAAAATCGGTAAGCAGTTCAAGATGGGTTTTCCAATCCGTTATAATCCTGTTGAAAATAGGCCCGAGAAGTTCGTCTTTCCTCACTTTTGAATAGAACGTATTTACAAGCAAAGAAATATCCTCGCGGGATTCTATATTCTTTTTTGCCATTTTTTTTATAGCAAAGTTATTAAAATCAACAATATATTCACTGCCAAACTTACAGCAAGCAACCAAAATGCAAATTTCCTGTCGGATCCTGCCAACAAAGCCGCGTTGTAGCCCATACAAAGTGAAACACAAAGTGTCAATTCAATTCCTGAAATCAAGGAGGTGCCTTGGGCCAAAACAGTCATAGCCGCAACAGATCCAATACAACTGTTCAAAATAATGGTCAGCGGAATGTACATATAATAATCGCGTTCAAACTCTTGCTGCAATGATTTTATGGATAGAGCCTTCATAATATAATAGTGTTTAGCTTTTAAAGGTGTAAATTTACCACCCTAAACTGACCTTATTTTATGAGGCAAATCATAAAGCGATGATTCCAGAGAATTTGTTGTTGGATTACGGTGCAACTCTTGAAAACATTAATGCTTCCGAAATTATTCTTTCTGAAAAAAAACGTGCGGATTTCTATTTTCAGATTAAAACTGGGGAAGTTAAAATGTACAATCTAAATGAGAGCGGAAAGGAATTTGTACAGGGAATTTTTTACGACGGCGAAAGTTTTGGCGAACCACCACTGTTTGCAGATTTTAAATACCCCGCTTCTGCTTCGGCTGTAAAAACCACGGAACTCTACAAGTTGTCAAAAGCTAAACTGATTGAACTGCTGACCCATAATCCAGAAATAAATTTAAAATTCACCCGAGCCTTGGCGAAACGGCTTTATTACAAAGCCACGATTTTAAAGGAAATCTCCGTACATCCTCCTGAACATAGAATTCTTGCATTAATTGATTTTCTGAAGAATAAATACGGTTCCGAAGAACTTTTCCAAGTGGAACTCACGCGGCAGCAAATTGCAGATTTAACAGGGCAACGCGTGGAAACCGTAATCCGTGCCATAAAACAATTGGAACAGGACGGGGAAATAAAACTTATTAAGCACAAGGTATTTCGATGAAAAAAAAGAGCAAAGAGAAAAGAGAAAAGAGCAGAGAGAAAGTGAAAGTAAAAATTTAGAACTGTAAGTTCTTTATTCTTTTCTCTTTATTCTCTATTCTAAAAAACGCTAACTTCGCACTATGATAAATGTGGTTTTTTTAGGTTTCGGAAATGTGAACAGCCATTTGTTTGATGCTTTATATAAGCGAAAAGAAGTTGCTGTAAAACAGGTGTTTAATAGAAATTATATTAAACTAATCTCTCCGTACGAAAACATTCCTTTTACAGATGATGTTTCAAAAATTGAAGATGCCGATGTTTACATTATCGGGATTCCAGATGATGCCATTTCCGCATTTTCCGAAAGCATGCCATTTCAAAATAGATTGGTAGTTCACACTTCGGGAGGAGTGGCGATGGATGCGCTTTCGAACAAAAACAGAGGTGGTATTTTTTATCCGTTGCAAACCTTTTCGAAACAGCGCAAAGTGGATTTTAAAAATATTCCTATTTGTATTGAAGCCGAAAATTCTAAAGATTTGAAATTGCTGCGAAGTTTGGGTGAAACCATTTCAGGAAATGTGGTTGAAATTTCTTCGGAAAAAAGAGCAAAGCTGCATCTGGCGGCCGTTTTTGTTAACAATTTTGTGAATCATTTATACCAAATTGGCAGTGAAATTTTAGATAAAGAAAGCCTGCCTTTTGATTTGCTAAAACCCTTAATTTTGGAAACCGCTTCCAAAATTGAAACCCTTTCCCCCAATGAAGCACAGACCGGTCCCGCCAAACGGAACGATATAAAAACAATTGAAAAACATTTACATTTGTTGGACGACAGTGAATATGTGAAGTTTTATGAACTTTTTACTGAGGCATTGAAAAAAGTGTAAACCGCCACGAATTCACGAATAAAATATATTTTGATTCGTGTACCTGTCCGCCGGAGGAGGATTCGTGGCAAAAAAGCATAAATATGAGCTATAAAGAATACTTAAAACACATAAACACCTTTGTTTTTGATATTGACGGGGTGCTAACGGACGGCACTATACAAGTAAACACCGAAGGCGAAATGTTCCGAACCATGAATATAAGGGATGGCTATGGCCTTAAAACCGCCGTGGAGCAAGGATTTAAAGTGTGTGTTATTTCGGGCGGAACGAATGAAGGCGTTCGGGTTCGCCTTGAAAATCTGGGGATAAAGGACATCTTTTTGGGTGCACACCACAAAACCAAAATCTTGGAAGATTATTTAAAAACCCATAATGTTAAACGTGAAAATGTGCTCTATATGGGCGATGATTTGCCCGATTTTGAAATTATGCAGGAAGTGGGTCTTCCCACCTGTCCGCAGGATGCCGTGCAGGAAATTAAAGCCATTTCAAAATACGTTTCCCACAAAAAAGGTGGCAAAGGCTGCGTGCGCGATGTGATTGAACAAGTGCTGAAAGTGCAGGGAAAGTGGATGGTTACTAATGGTGTTAGCGCGAAGTATGATTAGAAATGAAATCGAAACTTTGCCCCAACCCTAAAGGGAGCTTCATTCGCCTCTTTAAAGATTGGAATTGAATACAAAACTTAAAATCTTAAGAAAACTTTCTCCTCCCCTTTAGGGGTCGGGGGTAAATCCAAAACCTTGAACTATTTAAACCTTTTTCGCTATCAAAATCTGCTCTTCCTTGCTTTGGTGCAGATTTTTATTAAATATGGCCTTTTCCATCCGTTTGGAATTGATGTTACCTTAAACACTTTTAGCTTCGCTTTGCTCGTTATTGCTACCTTGTGTATTGCCGCTGCTGGAAATATCATCAACGATATTTACGATGTTGAAATTGACAAAATCAACAAACCCAACAAAGTTTTGGTTGGCAGAAAAATTTCGGAGCGAAACGCGAATTGGCTCTATATAGCTCTAAATGTCATTGGCGTTGCGATTGGCTTCTACCTTTCAAACAGCATCGGAAAACCAAGTTTCGCAGCGCTTTTCATTGTTTTTTCGGCATTGCTTTATTTATATGCTTCCTATTTAAAAGGAATGCTATTGGTGGGGAACCTTTTGGTTTCTGCTTTGGTGGCGATGAGTTTGATTACAGTCGCGCTTTTTGATTTGCTCCCTGCAACCTCAGTGGAAAATCAGGCTTCGCAATCGGCAGTTTTCAAAATTGTTTTGTATTATTCGCTGTTTGCTTTCTCAATAAATTTTATTCGTGAAATTGTAAAGGACCTACAGGACATCAATGGCGATAAAAAAGGCGGAATGAACACGCTGGCAATTGCACTGGGACGAAAAAGATCTGTGATTATTGTCTTTATTTTGGGCGTCTTTACGGTTTTGGGCGTAGTGTTTTATATGTATGAACATTTGTACAACCAGCAAATTTTAATGCTGTATTTTCTTTTCGCCATAGTCGCGCCGTTGCTTTATTTCTGCATAAAATCTTGGGGCGCCAAAACAGAGAAGGAATTTGCGTTTCTGTCAAATCTTTTAAAAATTATAATGTTTTTGGGAATCTGTTCCATTCCGCTGTTTCAATTCACAATTTTGAATTTTTCACTATGAGAACAGTCGAAGAATGTCACCCTGAGCAGCCTGTCCTGAGCGGAGTCGAAGGGCAGTCGAAGAATGTCACCCTGAGCGCAGTCGAAGGGTTGAACCTTGAATATTGAATATTGAATATTGAATATTGAATATTGAATATTGAATATTGAATTTATATATGCTAAAAGAAAAACTAAAAAATCACAACATCATCCTCGCTTCCGGTTCGCCGAGAAGACAGGCTTTCTTTAAGGAACTGGATTTGGATTTTACAATTCAGATTAAAGAAGTTGAAGAGCTTTATTCTTCAAATTTAAAACACTCAGAGATAACGGATTACCTATCGCAACTGAAAGCATCGGTTTTTGTAGATTTGAAACAAAATGACATCCTTATTACGAGTGACACAATTGTATGGAAAGATGAAAAAGCAATCGGAAAACCGAAAGATTTTGAAGAAGCCAAACAAATGTTGCGCGATTTGAGCGGGAAAATGCACGAAGTGATCACTTCGGTCTGTTTTACTTCAAAGGAATTTCAGAAAACCGTAAACGACGTTACCAAAGTTTGGTTCAAAACCCTTTCCGAAGAGGAAATAGATTATTATTTAAAAACCTACAAACCCTTTGACAAAGCGGGAAGCTACGGTATTCAGGAATGGATAGGCTACATTGGCATCGAAAAGATTGAAGGGTGCTATTTTAATGTAATGGGGCTTCCCACGCGGCTTGTTTATAAAATGTTAACCGAGATTGCCGAGCGTTGAATTTTTGGTATGTTTGCACCAAATCCTTCAATAAAATGAACCTTTTAAAACTGCTTCCTTTTCTCGCTTTTTTGGTTGTTTTCAACAGTTGCAATTCTTCCGAAGAAAAAAAGGGCACGCCGACCCTTCCGAAGAAAAAAGTAACAGTGAAAACTGCGGAACCGCGAAATCTTTCAGAGGAATTTAAAGACTATTGGTATGCTGGAAAAGCTGAAATAACCTCCTATCAGCTTATACAGGAACGCTACGGCGAACTCCGCGAGGGCACGGCCGTAAACATTTTCGTGTCCGAGGATTTTCTGCCGGATGCGCAAGTAAAGGCGAATAATTCTTCTGAAAACAACATTTCAGTTTTGAAATTGAACCAAATGAAGAATTTCAGTACCGGTATTTATCCGTATTCCATAATGACGAGTACTTTCATCCCAATTTCCAACACGGGCCACGCGCTGAAAGTGAGCAACAGCGTGCAGGAATGGTGTGGACAGGTTTATATGCAGCTCAACAACCGCGCTGATTTTGAAATAGAGAGCCACTCCTATTTTGAGGGCGAAGCGGATCAAAATCTCACTTTGCCAAAAACTTGGCTGGAAAACGAACTTTGGAACCTAATCCGCATCAACCCCGAAGAACTGCCCACAGGCGACTTGATGGTTATCCCTTCGTTTGAGTATCTGCGGCTTCGGCACAAAGAAATAAAGCAGCACAACGCTTTTGCCAGTTTGAAACAGGGCGATTCCATTACCATTTACACTTTAAATTATCCAGATTTACAGCGGCAGTTGATGCTTTATTTCCACAGCACTTTTCCCTATGAAATTGAGAAATGGGAAGAAGTGAACGCCGCCGACCAAAATGATACGTTAAAACTAAAAACCACCGCCTTAAAACTCAAAAGAATACGGACCGATTACTGGAACAAAAACCGAAATGAGTTTGCCTACCTTCGGGATTCATTGGGCCTGAAATGAAATTGCTATGATAAACCTAAAAGAATATTACCCAGAACTCATTGAATCCGGAATACTACTCTTGGTTGTGCTACTGTTGCGGTTTATCCTAAAAAGAACCGTCCGCAACTTCGCCAAAAAAATTGAACGGCTGGAGCACCGTACCGGTTTGATTATGAAACACGTAGATTTTGCGATCTTCTTTATATTAGTCTTTGGCTTTATATTGATTTGGGGTGTTGACTTTAGGAATGTGGGTGTTGTAATGTCCTCAGTTTTTGCGGTTATCGGGATTGCATTTTTTGCGCAATGGTCCATTCTCAGCAACGTCACCAGCGGCGTGATTATGTTTTTCACCTTTCCCTATAAAATTGGCGATTACATAAAAATCCACGATAAAGAAATGCCCTGCGAAGGTATTATTGAAGACATCAAAACGTTTCACATCATCCTTCACACCACCACCAACGAAATCATAACCTATCCCAATAGTATGATGCTCCAGAAAGGTGTGAGCATTATTAAACCCGAGGAGTTTTATGAGCAGCAAAACGAACTCGATAAAAATAAGGAAGAATTGCCCCACGATTAATTTTCACAAATAGGTATCTTTGATGGGTTTCGTACAATTCAGATATATATTTTATGCAAAGAACATCTTTTTCACGACTTCTATTTTTATTTTTCGCAATAGCAGCTACCGCTCAAACCCCTAAAAAACTTACCACTTCCGAAATATATCACGATCTCCAAAAACTTAATTTTGTGGGTTCTGCACTCTATATTGCGGCTCATCCCGATGATGAAAATACACGCCTGATTTCCTATTTGGTAAATGACGTGCAAGCAAACACTGCCTATCTTTCCATCACCCGTGGCGATGGCGGACAAAATTTGGTTGGCCCCGAATTGCGTGAACTGCTCGGAGTTATCCGCACGCAGGAGCTTTTGGCAGCGCGAAGAACCGATGGCGCCCAACAATTTTTTACACGTGCCAATGATTTTGGCTACAGCAAAAACCCCGATGAAACTTTTGAGTTTTGGAACCGAAACGATGTTTTGAGCGATGTTGTGCAGACCATCCGAAAATTCAAACCGGATATTGTAATAAACCGTTTTGACCATCGCAGCCCAGGTAGCACCCATGGCCACCACACGGCTTCGGCAATGTTGAGCGTAGAGGCTTTTGATTTGGTTGACAATCCTTCAAAATTTCCAAGATCTGCGGAAACTTATGGCGTTTGGAAACCGCAGCGACTGTTTTTCAATACTTCGTGGTGGTTCTACGGAAGCAAGGAAAAGTTTGATAAAGCCGATAAATCGAAACTCGTTTCGGTGGAAACCGGAAACTTTTTTCCTTCCCTCGGACTTTCCAATGGCGAAATCGCATCGCTCAGCCGAAGTATGCACAAATCGCAGGGGTTTGGAAGCACGGGCTCGCGCGGGGCGGAAACCGAATATTTGGAATTATTGGAAGGCTCAAAACCTTCCGACAATAATTTATTCGAAGGAATAAACACCAATTGGTCGCGACTTGAGGGGGGAAAGGAAATTGGTGCTATCTTAAATCCCTTGGAAGAAAATTTCAACTTTAAAAATCCTTCAGAAATGCTTCCGCAGTTGTTGAAAGTGTATCCAATGGTTTCAAATTTGAAAGATGCGCATTGGCGAAACATAAAACTGGAACAACTGAAACAGCTCATTTTGGATTGCGGCGGAATCTTCATTGAAGCCGCTTCCGAAGAAAATTCGGTAAACCCGAACGAAAATTTCAAAGTAAATATTGAAGCCATCAACCGTGGAAAAGAAGCTATTGTTCTAAAATCGGTTAAAAATTCCGAAGCCGTGCCTGCCGGCTTGCCCGCCGGGGAGGGCAGGCAGGGTAAAATTCTTTGGAATGAATCCGCAACACTTCCCTTTAATGAAGATAAAAAACTGGAAATAACAGTTAATTCGGGAACTCACGATCCAAAATATTCTTCGCCTTATTGGCTGAACGATAAAGGAACCGTCGGAATGTACGTTGCCCCCGAAGCGTTGATTGGTCTGCCTGAAACCCCGCCGCTGGAGCAATTGGTTTTCGAGCTTCAATTTGGAAACACAACAATTCCATTTACAAAAAACATAATTTATAAATTCAACGATCCCGTGAAAGGGGAAGTCTATCGCCCGTTGGAAGTATTGCCCGAAGTCACCGCTTCCATCCCTGAAAAGGTCTTGATTTTCGCCAGCAACGCCCCTGAAAATGTTTCTGTAATCGTTCGTGCTGGGAAAGACAATATTTCTGGAAATGTGAGCTTGCAGCATCCCGAGGGTTGGAAAGTTGAGCCTGCACAGCAATCATTTCAGCTAAACAGAAATGGCGAATCAAAGACATTCAGTTTCAAAGTAACCCCGCCGAACAGTCAAAGTGAGGGCTATTTAAAACCATTGGTAAATGTGGAGGGCCAAACTTTTGATAAGGAATTGATAACTATCAATTACGAACACATTCCGTATCAAAGCGTGTTGTTACCCTCGGAAGCGAAAGTTGCGAAGATTGATATTCAGAAAAAAGGTCAAAACATAGGCTACATCAACGGTGCGGGCGATGCCATTCCTGAAAGTTTGATACAGATTGGCTATTCCGTAAGCACGATCGACCCTTTGACTATTTCAGAAAAAAACCTTCAGAATTTTGATGCAATCGTTGTCGGAATTCGTGCGTATAACACCGTTCCCGAATTGGCTTTTGTGCAACCAATTTTGAATAAATACGTTGAAAACGGCGGAACGATGATAGTTCAATACAACACCAGCCAGGCTTTGGTTACTGAAAATCTCGCCCCTTATTCACTAAAACTCTCGCACGACCGAGTAACCGATGAGTTTTCGGAGGTAAAAATGCTCGCCCCGGAAAATCCATTATTGAACACGCCCAATAAAATAACCCAAAAAGATTTTGAAGGCTGGGTACAAGAACGCGGACTCTATTTTCCGAACGAGTGGGCGAAGGAATTCACGCCAATCCTCGGAATGCACGACAAAAGCGAAGCCCAAACAAAAGGTTCGTTGCTCGTATCTAAATACGGAAAAGGGTATTATATTTATACAGGCTTGAGCTTTTTCCGCGAACTTCCCGCTGGCGTTCCCGGAGCTTATAGATTGTTTGCGAATATGCTTTCTGTGGGGAAATAAGTTGTTAAAAGGAAGGGATTTTCGTATTTTTAAAAATTAAATATAAGGATTATGGAAACATTGAGCGTCAAAATTTTAAATCCGGAAGCAAAAAGGCTTTTAAAGGAAATGGTCGATAAGGATTTGATTGAAATTGAGGATTCTAAAAAGGAATTCTTAGAACTTCTGAATCGATTGCAAAGTAATTCCAAAAACGCTCCTACACTCGAAGAAATCACGAAGGAAGTGGAAATAGTGAGAAAAGCGAGATATGAGCAAGAAAATAATCGTTGATACCAACTTATGGATAAGTTTTTTAATAACCAAAAAGTATCAAACTTTTAAAAAGCCTATCATTTCCAATAATATAACCATACTTTTTTCTTCCCAATCCATAACGGAATTTTGGGATGTTTCTCGTAGACCACATTTCGAAAAATTATTTCCATTAGAAGAGGTAAATATTTTGTTTGCGGTTTTTAAAGTATTCGGTATCCAAATAAAACCAACTTCTAATTTAAAAATTTGCCGTGACGAAAAAGACAACTTTCTTCTTAATTTAGCCATTGACGGCAAAGCCGATTATTTAATTACTGGAGACAAAGATTTACTGATACTCAAAAAAGTTGGGAATACTAAAATTCTTACCTATTCAGAATTTACTGGAGAAATGAACCAAAAATAAATGATGGACAACCAATCCCAAAAATTCACCTGGAAATGGAGCTACACCATAGTTCTCCTGCTCAATGCTGCTTATATCTATCTGTTTTATTTACTAATGCAAAACTTCACATAAATGCAGCAGATTGACTGGATTGTTTTAATCGGGACCCTTCTTTTCATCGTTCTTTACGGCACCTGGAAATCGCGCCGACAAAAAAACGTGGAAGATTATTTAAAAGGTGGCAATACTGCGCATTGGTGGACAATTGGGATAAGTGTTATGGCTACCCAAGCCAGTGCCATTACCTTTCTTTCCACGCCAGGTCAGGCCTTTCACGACGGGATGGGCTTTGTGCAGTTCTATTTCGGATTGCCAATTGCAATGGTGATAATCTGCTTGGTTTTCATCCCCATTTATCACAAACTGAAAGTTTTCACCGCTTACGAATATCTCGAAACCCGTTTCGACAAAAAAACACGCACCCTCACCGCAATCCTCTTTTTAATACAGCGCGGACTTGCCTGCGGCATCACCATTTTTGCGCCCTCCATTATCCTTTCGGCTGTATTGGGTTGGAACTTGATTTATTTGAATATCATTATCGGGGTGCTCGTAATCATCTACACCGTGAGCGGCGGTACCAAGGCCGTAAGCGTTACCCAAAAACAACAAATGGCAGTTATTTTCTTCGGAATGTTGATTGCCTTTTTATTGATTTTAAATTATTTACCGCTGGATATTATCTTCTCCAAAGCCCTCGAAATTGCTGGCGCGAACGGCAAAATGGACATACTCGATTTTTCGTTCAATTTTGATAACCGCTACACTTTTTGGAGCGGCATTATTGGCGGAAGCTTTTTGGCCCTCTCCTACTTCGGCACTGACCAAAGCCAAGTGCAGCGCTACCTTTCGGGCAGAAGTGTGAAGCAAAGCCAAATGGGTTTAATAATGAACGGTTTGCTAAAAGTGCCTATGCAGTTTTTTATATTATTGGTGGGAATTATGGTTTTCGTTTTTTACCAATTTAACGCTTCTCCACTACACTTTAACCCTTCCGCAGTAAAAGATGTTAAGAAATCTGAATACGCCGGTGAATACAAGGCTTTGGAAGTGAAAAAAGAAGCCATTGACAAAGAACTCGCAGCGACTCAGATAAGTTATTCAAAAGCGGAAAATGATTTAGAAAAACAAAACTATGTTCAGGAGATAAAGGAATTGAACACTTCCGAAAATAAATTGCGGGAACAATCGGTTTCACTAATCAAAAAAGCCAATCCGAATGCCGAAACCAACGATAAAGATTACGTTTTTATACATTTCATTTTAACCAATCTTCCGCGCGGGTTGATCGGTTTGCTGCTGGCCGTAATTTTAAGCGCGGCCATGTCCTCCACCGCTTCGGAACTCAACGCTTTGGGCAGCACAACAACTATTGACCTTTACAAAAGGAACGTGCCCGGAAAACGCGAAAAACATTATGTGGCGGCTTCTCGGGGTTTTACCCTGCTATGGGGCATCATTGCAATAGTCGTGGCCTGTTCGGCACATTTGTTCGACAACCTTATTCAACTCGTAAACATCATCGGTTCTATTTTCTACGGAAATGTTTTGGGTATTTTCCTGCTTGCTTTCTTTATAAAATATGTGCGCAGCAAAGCAGTTTTTATTGCGGCCTTGATTACCCAACTTATTATAATCTACGTTTGGTATATTGACCTAATGCCCTATTTATGGCTGAATTTGGTGGGTTGTGCCTTGGTTATGGGAATTGCGGTTTTGCTTCAGATTTTACTGCCGAAGAATAATCGGGAAATTATAGTTTTGAAAGAATAAATAGCTTGTCAGTTCGAGCGCAGTCGAGAACCGTCAACAGGTCTCAACTTTAGTTTATCCCGAGTTCAGTTAAAAAAACACGACCATAAGTATAATTCGTGAACCTGCCCGTCCGGCAGGCGGGTTCGTTGCTAAAATTATTTTCTAAAAACCAATTTAGAAATCCTATTGTTTCCCGAAGCAAAAGCAACGCTGTCATTCACAAATTCAATAGCGAAAAACCCTTCTTTTGAAAGCTCTTTCCAATTCTTTCCACCGTCGCTACTAAATGAAATACCTGGTGAGCCTACGGCCACAATGCCCTGCCCCTCCGTTCCCGGAATGTATTTTACGGAGGAACGATACCCCGGTTCTTTGCCATTGGCAATCAGTTTCCACGTTTTTCCTCCGTTCTTGGTTATCGCTTTATTTCCTTCGTTAAATGATTTGTCCTCCCAATTTCCACCAAATATAATTCCGTTGTCTGCATCTAAAAAATCAATACTGTAAATTCCCGTCATTGCTTTCCCCTGAATTATTGGGGTGTCAAAAATCTCCCATGTTTCCCCTTTGTCGGCAGTGTGCATAACCCGCGATTTCTTTCCGCCAGTTGCTACCCAAGCGTTATCACCAAAAATAGCGATGTTGCTATTGCTTGCTGCAAAGGCAGCTTCTCCCCTTTCTGCTTTTGGAAGGTTTTCACACGACAATTTTTTCCATGTATTTCCGCCATCGCGGGTAATGATTACGGACATACAGTTTTCAATGGGGTCGCCAATGGCAATACCTTCGTTTTCGTTCCAAAATTTCATGGAATCGTAAAAAACATTTTCGCCCTTTTCGTTGTAAACCTCTTCAATATTGGTAGCTTCGCTTCCGTTGAACCCAATTTTATAAAGCACCGCGGGATTGGCGATGCTCAATACAAAAACAGCTTCCTTCGTAGCCGCAAGGGATCGGAAATGAAGCAACGAATCGCCGTATTTAATAATCGCAAGTTTCGGGGTGTCGCCATCAATCAAACCCACTTTTCCTTTGTCGGCCGCAAACCAAACTCTGTTTTCGTCCAAAGGCTGAATGGCGCGAATGCTCAGACTATCTATAAAAACAGGGGTGATTTTTACGGAATTGAATTCAATTTCAGTTTTCTTTTCACAGGAAATGAAGGTTAAAACGGCAAGCAGGATAAAGACGAATCGCATTTTTTAAATTTTTGCCAAAAGTAAGGATTCTAAAATTCCAAATAACAAATTCCTCCCGAAGTCTCGGGACCAAATTTTATTTCTGAATTTATTTTTTTGATTTCGATTTCAGTTTCGATTTCAGTTTCAAAGAGATACCTTTGCTACCGCAAAAGTTTTCAAACATCAAATACTTTAAAATTAGCCACGAACCTGCCTGCCGGCAGGCAGGTTCGTGGCAAAAAAACGCAGAAAATGAAATTACACCGAAACCTCGTATTCGCCACCATAGATTCCCTCCACTTGATTTTCAACGAAAACAAGCAGGCGGACAAAGTGTTGAAAAACACCCTGAAACGCGACAAACGTTGGGGCGCACGCGACAGGGGCTTTATTGCCGAAACCACTTATGACATTGTTCGTTGGAAGCGATTGTATGCCGAAATTGCCGAAGTGCGCGAACCCTTTGACCGTCCAAACCTTTTTAGAATGTTTACCGTTTGGGCAACACTGAACGGAATTGCAATCCCCGAATGGAAACAATTCGAAGACACTCCAACTCGACGTATTAAAGGAAAATTCGACGAACTTTCAAAAATCAGGAAGATGCGCGAATCCATTCCAGATTGGTTGGATGATTTGGGCCATAAAGAACTTGGGAAAAAGTGGGATAAGGAAATTGCTGCCTTAAACCAACAAGCCGATGTGGTTCTGCGCGTAAATACTTTAAAAACCACCGTTGAAAAACTTCAAAATGAACTGGCAGATTTAGAGATTGAAACCGAAACCTTAAAAGGCTATCCCTATGCTTTAAAGTTGAAAGAGCGCGCAAATGTTTTCACCACCGATGCTTTTAAAAATGGTTTGTTTGAAGTGCAGGATGCTTCTTCGCAAAGAGTCGCTGAAATTCTCGACGCAAAACCGGGCGAACGCATTATTGATGCCTGCGCCGGAGCGGGAGGAAAAAGCCTTCACATTGCAACAATGATGGAGAACAAAGGCCAATTGATTGCGATGGACATATATGAAAGCAAGCTGAACGAATTGAAACGCCGCGCCCGAAGGAACGATATTTTCAACATCGAGACCCGTGTGATAGATTCGACGAAAGTGATAAAAAAACTGATTGAAAAAGCAGACAAAGTCTTGATTGATGCGCCTTGCTCAGGCTTGGGCGTTTTAAGAAGAAATCCGGACGCCAAATGGAAACTACAACCCGAATTTTTGGATAACATCCGCGCTACTCAAAAGGAATTGCTGGACAGCTATTCCCGAATGGTGAGGCCGGGCGGACAGTTGGTTTACGCAACCTGCTCTATCCTTCCTTCCGAAAACGAACTGCAAGTAAAAGATTTCTTGGGTCGTGAAGCTGGAAAGGATTTCACACTTGTAAGTGAAGAAAAAATAATGCCCAGCAAAAGCGGTTTTGATGGTTTTTATATTTCCCTACTTGAAAAAAAGAATTTAAAAAAGTAACCGTTTCCAATAACAGTAGATCATTTCATTCTTTATAATGGAATTCATTTATTGGAACCCATTTCTTCGGAAAAAGATTTGCGAAAAAAAATGTGGTTCAATAGTTTTTCAGAATACTCCAGAATAGAAAAGAGCGGGTAAACACCCGCTCTTTTTGTTTTAACTATTTCAACTAAAGAATTTATTCAACAATAATCCTTCCCGTTTTGAAAGCCTTGGTTTCTTTTCCACCCACTCTCACAATATAAACGCCGCTTGCCACTTCACTCATATCGAGTCTCGCTTTAAATGAATCGCCCATTTTGTTCAGCATTTTCACTTTAAGTTGTTGGCCCAACATATTGTAAACGGCTAAATAAGCGGTGCCATCAAATGCTGTTGTCAGTGTTACTTCGAATTGTTTGTTGCCTTCGGTTGTAATAATTAAACTACCATTTCTGATGGAAAAATCATTTACACCGAGGGTGCCTATATTTGCTGTGTAGTCTTCTGTTTCACCGAAACTGGTTTCTTCACAAGCATCTGCTGGAACAGGTCCGTTCCAGTTGGTTTTGGCACGCATACGGTGTGGGCCTATTGCAGCTCCTGCCGGAACCACCAAATCCATAGTTACGGTATAAATTCCTGAGCCTTGTCCAGAAGCAATTTCTACGTTATTGACTACTACTTCATTTGCAGTAAAAGTAGAATCGTCGTTATAATCTATCCAAACTTTAACAAACTGATCGCCGTAATTAGTGGTTACTGTAAGATCGTTCGTACTGCCAGGTGCTAAATTTGCTATTAGGTTCGTAAAATCACCATAGCCTTCACAACCGGATGAATTGTTGATTTCCGCAACGGAAAAAAGACGGAAACCATCTCCATAAGAGCAATCGCTTGTAGGTTGGCAAAGTACATGTTCGATTACCTCCGTTACTGCATCATTGGCCGCATTGGAATCTCCTGTCAAAGAAGTTGAAACAGTAACATTATAGGTTCCCAATACAGAAAAATCTGCCTTTTGGGTGAAACTATAATTCATTTCTTGCTCTGAGCCTATTGGACCTGCAAAGGTTTCAACTACGGGCGTGCCACCATTAATTACATATTGTACGTTAAAATTTGATTGCGTAGTAGCCCCGAAGTTTTTAATTTTTGCGGTAATGGTTTCATTATTACCTAAGCCAGGTCCAGAAATTGGTGCGGTAATATCAGTTGCTCCCACATCATTCGCTATAAGATTCGTTATATCTTTCGTGTATGGATCGTTTGCGGGGAACTCATCCCCAGCTAAATTTGTTCTTACTTCAATGGAATAGGTTTGACCAGAAGTAGATAAATCTACAGTTTGTGTAAATGTGTAAGTTGCAGTTGTTCCAGCTGCAATTGTACCAGCAAATGTTTCAGAAGCCATTAAATTACCATCCACCCTAAGTTGCAAAGGAATGTTGCTCTGTGGCGCTGTACCAAAGTTTCTTATGCTTACCTCCACGGTTTCGGCATTTGTCAAAATTCCATTTACGGGTTGTATAAGCGCGTTTATACCAACATCTTTTGCAAATCCGCCCGAAAGTGTGAAAGCCGCAATCTGGGTTCTCCAGTTGTTGTTTGAGGAAAAATATTCAGCAGCAAACCAAAACGTAAAATTATCGGGATCCATTGTTAAATGTGTGTAATCCCCAAACCGATTGGTATAAGTTTGCACTCCAGCCCCGGGAATTATTTCGGTTTCTGCAACGGTCATTTGTCCCAAAGGGTCACCGTTTAATCTTCCCGTATATCTTATTGATGCTTTAAGTGTGCTACTGGCAACGTTAAACGCCAAACCAATATTTCCAGCGGCATCCATGCCTGCGCTACCCATAAAACGGCTGTGTCCGTCAGCTGGTGCATAGGTTCCTTCTTGATATATAGACCACGGGTTGGAAGCGTCATTTCGCAATTCAATCCAGTGAATACCTGAAGTGTCGTTATTGTCAACATCTGTGTTGAACGTAATCACCCAACTGTTATGGCCCGCAAAACTGCGGTAGTTGGCGGCATAGGAAATTACGCCTCCAATCATATCAATTTTTTGACTGGTTCCAGGTTGTTGTACATCACCAGTTCCAAATGGTGCAAACACCGAGTTAAAAGGATCTGTAGGTATCTCTAAAGGTGCTGAAATGGTAGAATTTCCCGTATTTGTCCAGTCTAAATTTATTTCCCAAACTTTCAAATGGTCAAAACTCACTCCGGACCAACCGTCATCCTGAAGATAGGTTACATAGCCAGGAACATTTGCTGGAAAGTTGGTTCCTAAAAGATTTGCAGGTTCTGGGCTCAAAACGGTGTTTGTGTTTTGTGTGCTTCCGGGAAGTGGAAATCCAACAATTTTAGGGCTTGCACCACCTGCAAGCATTACATCTCTTTCCACTGCATATACTTTATTGGCAGTCCCAATATTTGCAGTTAAATAATATGCATCATGCCAAACACTGTAATGGGGATAATCAGGAAAACTCCCGAAAGTGTATTGATATACATTATAAGCTCCCGTTGGGTCGTTGGTAACTGAAACACCAATTGCCAATGAATTGTTCCCCGAACCAAATTCACTCACAAACCAACGGTCTGCAAGTTGGTCGTACATTATAATTGGATCTCCTGAATTTGAACCAATTCCCAAGAAAGTCCCCAAAGCAACGGGGCCAACAAGCAAAGTTCCTGTTTTACTGAAAATTTTCACAATGGAGTTTACCGAATGTACATAATGATTTGGACCTGCTGCCCCTGTTGGATCTGGTGGAACATATCCAGATTCCGATGAGGAAGCACCGATAAAGTTCTGTTCAATGACGCGGGTTTGAATTTTTCCAAAATCTCTTTGTACGTTTTGGTCAATGCCGATGGGCAACGCGTTTGCATTTACCTGCGGATTGTAGCGTGATCTATTGGTGACCACCTTGATTTCTTTAGTACTCTGATCGTATTCTTCTTCTTGAATCGCAAAATCACGTAAAGGAATGGTTTTTCCAATAAAGGTTCCAACAATAACCTCATCTGGCGGAAAGCTTTGTTGGGCGAAAACGCCAATCCCAAAAAGCAGAGAGGCTGCAAATAGTAGTTTTTTAAGTTTCATGGTTTGTTTTTTAAATTTAAGGAGACGAAAGATACTCATATATTTTAAATCATTTAAACTGTTATCCAATATTTTAAATTCAAATAAGTATTTTTAATACCGTTCAATCCCTTTAACATAAAAAAGCCGCCCCAAATTGATTTTGGGACGGCTTCTTGTTAAGAATTATAAAAAAATTATTTCACTATCAATCTTGCAGTTTTAACAGCCTTTGTGTCCTGCCCTCCGGCTTTAATAATGTAAACGCCGCTTGCCGCAAAAGACATGTCTAATGATAAATGATAGGCACCATCCACTTTTCCGATGGGTTTGATGCCCAATTCCTGACCGAGCATATTATAAACAGAAATATAACCCATACCTTCATAATCTGAAACCAAGGATATTTCAAAGTGTTTGTTGTCTGTACTGGTTATTAACAATTCGCCATTCCTGATAGACATATCATCAATTCCCAAGGTACCAATGTTGGCGGTGTAATCTTCTGTTTCGCCAAATTGTGTTACCTCGCAGGCATCTGCTGGAACGGGTCCGTTCCAATTGGTTTTGCCTCGCATACGATGTGGCCCAATTGCGGCTCCTGCTGGAACCACCAAATCCATAGTTACGGTATAGGTTCCTGAGCCTTGGCCAGAGGCAATTTCTACGTTATCAACCACTACTTCATTTGCGGTAAAGGTAGAATTATCGTTATAATCTATCCAAACTTTCACGAATTGGTCGCCGTAATTTGTAGTAACAGTAAGCTGGTTGGTACTATCCGGTGCTAAATTGGCAATTAGATTCGTAAAATCACCGTATCCTTCGCAACCGGAAGGATTGTTTATTTCTGCAACGGCAAATAGTCGGAATCCATCCCCATAGGAACAGTCCATAACTGGTTGGCAAAGTACATTTTCTATCAGTTCGGTAACTGAATCATTAGACGCATTTGCATCACCCGCCAAGGAAGTTGAAACGGTAACGCTATAGATTCCCAAAGCAGAAAAATCTGCCTTTTGGGTAAAACTATAGGCCATTTCTGCTTCTGGAGCAATGGGTCCTACTATGGTTTCAACAACGGGGGTTCCGCCGTCAATAACATATTGCACGCTAAAATTGGATTGTGGAGCAGCTCCAAAGTTTTTGATAGTTGCAGTAATGGTTTCATTATTCCCCAAGCCAGGTCCCGAAACAGGGGCAGTTATTGCAATGGCACCCACATCATTGGACAAAAGATTTGTAACTTGTTTATTGTAGGGATCATTTGCAAGAAATTCATCACCCGCTAAATTGGTTTTTACTTCAATATCATACGTTTGTCCAGATGTTGATAAATCTACGGTCTGTGTAAAAGTGTAGTTTGAAGCAGCTCCCGCAGCTATAGTTCCTGCAAAAGTTTCCGAGGCTTTTAAAATTCCATCAACGCGCAGTTCCAAAGGAATTCCCGATTGTGGATCAGTTCCGAAATTACGGATGCTTACTTCAACCGTTTCAGCGTTGGTCAAAAGACCGTTGCTGGGTTGAATTATGTTGTTTATACCCACATCCTTGGCAAAACCGCCCGAAATTCTATACGAAGCTATCTGTGTTCTCCAAGCATTGTTTGACGAGAAGAAATCTGCTGTGTGCCAAAATGTAAAATTGTCAGGATCCATAGTGGTATGGCCGTAATCCCCATATCTATAGGTGTTGTTGCGCACCCCTACTCCGTTGACAATCGTGGTTTCCGCTACGGTCATGGTTCCCAATGGGTCACCGTCAAAACGCCCCGTATAACGAACACCTACGGGCAAGGTGGAACTTCCAATACTGTAGGCAAGCCCAATATTTCCTGCGGCATCCATTGCGGAACTGCTCATAAATCGGCTGTGCCCATCTGCAGGTGCATAAGTACCTTCTTGATAGATCGTCCAAGGGTTGGAACTGTCGTTTCTTAATTCTATCCATCGAATACCGCCAGTGTCGTTGGCATCAATAAAAGTATTGAAGGTTATAAGCCAAGAATTGTGATCTGCAAAACTTCTATAGTTTGCTCCAAAAGAAATAATACCGCCGTGTCCAGCTAGTTTTTGATTGGTTCCGGGTTGTTCCACTGCTCCTTGTCCGAATATTTCACCTGCGTCAAAAGGATCAGTCGGTACTACAAGTGGAGCGGAAATAGTAGAGTTTGCAGGGGTTGTCCAATCCATATGCATTTCCCAAATCTTTAAATGGTCACTTGAAACCCCACTCCAAGCATCATCCTGCAAATAGGTGACATATCCAGGAGTGTTGGGCGGAATGACAGTTCCCAAAAGATTGGCAGCTTCGGGGCTCTTTACTTGGTTTGGGTTCACCACAATTCCAGGCAGTGTGAATATTACAATTGCAGGACTGGGTCCTCCATTGAGTATTTCGTCGCGATCCAAGGCAAATGCGCGGGTAGTTTGTCCGTCTAGGTTCACGGTGCCGTAATAAGCATCTGGCCATACGGCATAATGTGGATAATCCGGAAAACCGTTAAAAGCGTATTGGTACACATTATAGGCTCCAGTTGGATCGCTGGTGGCTGACACTCCTATTGCTAAGGAATTTCCGCCGCTGATATTTCCAAATTCACTAACAAGCCATCGGTCTGCCAATTGGTCGTACATCACAATGGGGTCGCCACTGTTGCCGCCAAAACCGAGAAAGGTTCCCAGTGAAACTGGCCCGACCAATAAAGTTCCTGTTTTAGAAAAAATCTTTACCAGTGAATTTACGGAGTGAACGTAATGGTTTGGTCCAACTGCCCCTGTGGGATCTGGAGGATAATACCCAGATTCTGAAGAGGAGGCTCCAATAAAGTTTTGCTCTATGGGCCTTGTTGCAATCTGTCCGAGTGTTTTTTGCAGATTGTCGATGACGGTCGGTGGAACCTCGTTGATTTCAATTTGTGTGGTAGATTCGTTTGGTACTACCCTCATCGTTTTGGGGTCTAAATTAAGGTTTTCCGGCATGGTTGGAAAATCGCGTAAAGGCATCGTCTGTCCAACAAACGTACCTACTATAATCTGCTCTGGCGGAAATTGCTGCTGCGCGAAAATCCCCAAGCTAAAAAATAAAGCTAATGTTACTAGTAATTTGTTTTGCATTTTGGTTTGATTTTAATTATAAAAGCGAAAGGTAATAATATATTTTAAATCATTTTAAATGTGATTCAATATTTTGAATACACAGTAGTATTTTCAAAATCGTTTAATCCATTAGGTACTGTTGTAGAATAATGTGGGATTTTGATTTCAACCCATTTTTACCCTGACCCTAAAGGGAAATAGGTTGAAATCATCATTTCATCCTTTAGGAATGAGGTAAAAAAATGATGATTTCAGATTTCATTTTATATATTGATAAATTCCCATATTATTCTACAACACTACCATCCATTACAAAAAAAAACCGCCCCAAATTGATTTTGGGACGGCTTCTTGTTATGGATAGCGAAAGGATTATTTCACTATCAATCTTGCAGTTTTAATGACCTTAGTGTCTTGCCCTCCGGCCTTAATAATGTAAACGCCGCTTGCCGCAAATGACATATCCAGCGTTAAATGATATGCGCCATCCACTTTTCCGATGGGTTTGATGCCCAATTCCTGACCCAATACATTAAAGACTGAAATATAGCCCATTCCGTCATAATCTGAAACCAAGGATATTTCAAAGTGTTTGTTGTCTGTACTTGTTATCACCAATTCCCCATTTCTGATAGACATATCGTCAATTCCCAAGGTACCGATGTTGGCGGTATAATCTTCTGTTTCGCCAAAAGGAGTTGTTTGACAAGCATCTTGTGGCACAGTGCCATTCCAATTTGTTTTGGCTCGCATGCGGTGTTCCCCAGCTGTGGCGTTTGAAGGAACTACTAAGTCTAAAATGGAAGTGTAAGTTCCGGCACCTTGACCTGGATAAAGTTGAACACTTTCCAATACAACTTCATCTGTTGTAAAAACAGAATCGTCGTTAAAATCTATCCAAACTTTTAGGTATTGACCTCCGTAATTTGTGCCGAAAGTTAATTGATTGGTGCTGCCAGGCTCTAAATTTGCAATCAAGTTTGTAAAATCACCATAGCCTTCACAACCCGAAACATTATTTATTTCTGCAACTGCAAATAATCTAATCCCATGACCAAGACTACAATTCATAGCCGGTTCACAAATAGTATTTTCAATTTCTCTTGTAACAGCATTGTTGGCTGGTTTTGCATCTCCAGACAAAGAAGTTGAAACCGTAACATTGTAAACTTTCATAATAGACAAGTCCGCAGTTTGTGCAAAGGAAAAGTTCACCTCTTCTTCGGAAGCAATAGTTCCCGTAAATGTTTCAACAACTGGTGTTCCTCCGTCAATAACATATTGTACATTAAAATTTGATTGTGGTGAAGCTCCAAAGTTTCTAATTGTTGCTGTAATAGTTTCGCTATTTCCCAATCCTGGACCGGTAACTGGCGATGTAATTTCAGTTGCCCCCACATCATTTGCAAGAAGATGGGTAACTACTTTGCTTATTGGATCATTCGCCGGAAATTCATCTCCAGACAAACGTGTTCTTGCTTCAATAACATAGCTTTGTCCTGGTGTTGACAAATTTACGGTCTGTGTAAAAGTATAGGTTGAAACAGCACCCGGAGCTATAGTTCCTGCAAATGTTTCCGAAGCCACCAAATTGCCATCAACACGCAATTCCAAAGGAATATTTGATTTTGCAGCTAATCCGTAATTTCTAACTCTAACTTCAACGGTCTCAGCATTCGTCAAGATGCCATTTTCAGGTTGAACAATTGTACTCACCCCTAAATCTGAAGTAAATCCACCAAAAATTCTATAAGAAGCTATTTGGGTTCTCCAAGCATTATTAGATGAAAAGAAATCTGCCGTGTGCCAAAAAGTGAGGTCGTTAGGATCCATAGTTGTATGTCCGTAGTCACCGTATCTATAGGTGCTAGTTCGCACTCCTACTCCATTTTTAATAGTAGTTTCAGCTACAGTCATAGTTCCCAAAGGATCTCCGTTATAGCGACCTGTATATCGAATTCCAACTGGCAAAGTAGAACTTCCAATACTATAGGCAAGCCCAATATTTCCATAAATATCCATTGCGGAACTGCTCATAAATCGGCTGTGACCGTCCGCAGGCGCATAAGTACCTTCTTGATAGACCGTCCAAGGGTTGGTGCTATCGTTTCTCAATTCAATCCATCTTATTCCGCCTGTTTCATTCGCGTCAATAAAAGTATTGAAAGTTATAAGCCAAGAGTTGTGATCTGCAAAACTTCTATAATTTGCAGCAAATGAAATTATCCCTCCATGCCCAGCGAGCTTCTGATTGGTTCCGGGTTGCTTTATTGCTCCTTGTCCAAATATTTCACCTGCATCAAAAGGATCAGTCGGAACTATAAGTGGAGCGGAAATAGTAGAGTTTGCTGGTGTTGTCCAATCCATATCAATTTCCCAAATCTTTAAATGGTCACTTGAAACCCCGTTCCAAGCATCATCCTGCAAATAGGTAATATATCCCGGTGTGTTCGGTGCAATGGTAGTTCCCAAAAGATTGGCTGCCTCGGGACTCTTTACTTGGTTAGGATTCACTATAATCCCGGGAAGTGAAAATATTACTATCGCAGGATTAGGACCCCCATTTAGTAATACATCGCGATCCATCGCAAATGCACGGGTTGTAGCACCCCCTAAATTTACTGTTCCATAATAGGCGTCTGGCCATACAGCGTAATGTGGATAGTCCGGAAAACCGCTAAATGCAAATTGGTACACATTATAGGCACCTGTTGGATCGCTGGTAGCCGATACACCAATTGCTAAAGAGTTTCCGCCATTAATATTTCCAAATTCACTTACAATCCATCGGTCTGCCAATCGGTCGTACAACACAATGGGGTCGCCACTGTTGCCGCCAAAACCGAGAAAGGTCCCCAGTGAAACTGGCCCTACCAATAAAGTTCCAGTTTTAGAAAAAATCTTTACCAATGAATTTACCGAGTGAAGGTAATGGTTTGGGCCAACCGCTCCCGTTGGATCCGGTGGATAATATCCAGACTCTGAAGAAGAGGCTCCAATAAAGTTCTGTTCAATTGACCTTGTAGCAATTTGGCCAAATGTTGTTTGAAGATTGTCAATGACCGTTGGTGGAACCTCATTGATCTCAATTTGTGTGGTAGATTCGTTTGGCACTACCGTCAATTTTTTTGGATCTAAATTAAGATTGTCTGGCATAGTTGGAAAATCGCGTAAAGGCATCGTCTGCCTAACAAGCGTTCCTACTATTATTTGCTCTGGCGGAAATTTCTGCTGTGCAAAAATCCCCAAGCTTGAAAATAAAGCTAATGTTAAAAGTAATCTGTTTCGCATTTCGGTTCGATTTAAAATTTTAAAAGGCGAAAGGTAAAGGTTTGGGTTTGATTATTCTAAATTATAAACCAGAAATTTTCCAAACCTTAAAATCTGCCTGTTTTGATGGATTAAAATATCCTCAAATTTGGTTACCTTTGCACCTTCCTTCACCGAAGCCTTGGCAAAGGTGAAACTTTTGAAAATAAACAAACACTTTATAAGGATGATTCACTTTTTTGGAAACCTTGAAAACACCGTTTTCGCAGTCCAAACCCACGGTAATATTTCTGAAGAAAACACTAAAAAGTTAGAGTGGCTTTTCGGCAACCAACCGCAAATAAACCAATCTGCCCTGTCCACAAATACGGCAGATTTTTTTGTTGGGCCCCGCGCCGCAATGGTTACCCCTTGGAGCACCAATGCCGTGGAAATTACCCAGAATATGGGTATTGCCGAAATCATTCGTATCGAGGAGTTTCACAACAGCACTGTTGAAAAAGGAACTTTTGACCCTATGCTTTCTCAAAAATTCCCCAAATTGGATCAACTTATTTTTGATGTCCATATTCTGCCGGAACCTATACTGCAAATCGAAAATATTTCAGAATACAACCGCAAAGAGGGCTTGTCCCTTAATTCGGAAGAAGTTGAATATCTGGAAGACCTTTCCAAAAAACTGGGAAGAAAACTTACCGACAGTGAAGTGTTTGGTTTCAGCCAAGTGAACAGCGAACATTGCCGCCACAAGATTTTCAATGGCACTTTTGAAATTGACGGCCATGAAATGCCCACTTCCCTCTCTTCAAACTCATCAAAAAAACTTCCGAAATAAATCCGAATTCCATTGTTTCGGCATATAAGGACAATGTGGCTTTCGTCAAAGGTCCCAAAGTAAAACAATGGGCTCCAAAAAGTGGCGACAAGCCCGATTGGTACGAAGAAAAAGAATTTGAAAGCGTTATTTCCATAAAAGCCGAAACCCATAACTTCCCTACAACCGTTGAACCTTTTAACGGCGCCGCAACCGGTAGTGGCGGAGAAATCCGCGACCGCTTGGCTGGCGGAAAAGGTTCCTTGCCTTTGGCGGGAACAGCGGTTTATATGACTTCCTATTCCCGTTTAGACGAAAACCGTCCTTGGGAAAAAGGTATGAATGAACGCGATTGGCTCTACCAAACTCCCTTAGATATATTGATAAAAGCCAGCAATGGTGCTTCGGACTTTGGCAACAAATTTGGCCAACCCTTGATTGCAGGTTCGGTTTTTACATTTGAACACCAAGAACACTCAAGAAAGTTAGGTTATGACAAAGTAATAATGCTTGCCGGAGGAATTGGCTTCGGAAAAGCCAGCCAAGCCATTAAAGGAAAGCCACAAGAAGGCGATAAGATTGTCGTTCTCGGTGGTGAAAACTACAGAATCGGAATGGGCGGTGCCGCCGTTTCCTCAGCCGATACCGGCGAATTCCACAGTGGCATTGAACTCAACGCCATCCAACGAAGCAACCCCGAAATGCAAAAGCGCGTTGCAAATGCCATCCGCTCAATGGTTGAGCGCGATCACAACCCCATAGTTTCCATACACGACCACGGCGCTGGTGGACATTTGAACTGTTTAAGCGAATTGGTGGAGGACACTGGCGGAAAAATATCCCTCGACAAACTTCCCATTGGCGACCCTACCCTATCCGACAAGGAAATTATGGGCAACGAAAGCCAGGAACGTATGGGCTTGATCATTGGCGAAGCAGATATGCAGACCCTGCAAAGAGTGGCAGACCGCGAACGTTCCCCTATGTATGAAGTGGGCCACGTAACAGGCGACAAACGCTTCTGCTTTGAAAACAAAAAAGGCGAAAAACCCATGGATTTTGCTTTGGAGGATATGTTCGGCAGTTCGCCAAAAACGATAATGCGCGACAAGACCATTGACAGAAGCTATAAGAATCCTGTTTATGATAGCTCAAACATAAAGGAATATCTGGAACAGTTGCTCCAACTTGAAGCCGTAGCCTGTAAAGACTGGCTTACCAATAAAGTGGACCGTTGTGTTACCGGCCGTGTTGCCAAACAGCAAACGGCTGGACCACTTCAACTTCCGTTAAACAATTGTGGAGTAATGGCTTTGGACTATCACGGTAAGGAGGGCGTGGCAACTTCATTAGGCCATTCCCCATTGACTGCCTTGATTGACCCTGCCATTGGCTCACGAAATGCCATCACTGAAGCCTTGACCAATATAGTTTGGGCGCCTTTAAAAGATGGCTTAAAGAGTGTTTCCCTCTCCGCCAACTGGATGTGGCCCGCCAACAATGAAGGGGAAGACGCACGCTTGTATGCCGCAGTGAAAGAAGTTTCAGACTTCGCCATTGATTTAGGCATCAATGTTCCAACCGGAAAGGATTCCCTGTCTATGAAACAAAGATATAAGGATGACGAAGTGATTTCTCCGGGAACGGTCATTATATCCGCCGCTGGAAATTGCAACGATATTAAGAAAGTTGTGGAACCAGTTCTTCAAAAAGGTGGTGGAAGTGTTTACTACCTCAATATTTCGCAGGACGATTTTAAACTGGGCGGTTCCTCTTTTGGGCAGATTTTGAATGCCATTGGCAATGATGCGCCCACCGTTAAAAGTGCGGCTTATGTAAAAACAGTTTTCAACACTTTACAGGAATTGATCAAAGAGGATAAAATCCTCGCTGGCCACGACGTGGCTTCGGGTGGCTTGATTACTACGCTTTTGGAAATGTGTTTTGCCGACTTAAACCTCGGAGCGGATTTAGATCTTTCAGCTCTGGGTGAAAAGGACTTGGTAAAACTACTTTTTGCCGAAAATTGTGGTCTGGTGATACAGGCTTCCGAAGATGCTTCGTTTGAAAAAGTACTTGCTTCAAAAGGAATTGATTTCAAAAAAATAGGAAAGGCAACTGATAAAGATGCCCTTCGCATAAAAAATAACGGCGACGCCTTAAACCTCAGCATTCCTGAAATGCGGGATGCTTGGTATAAAACTTCCTATTTATTGGACAGAAACCAAAGTGGGAAAATATACGCAAAAGAGCGTTTTGATAATTACAAAAAGCAACCTTTGAAGTTTCAGTTTCCGAAGAATTTCACCGGAAAACTGCCTGTCAGTTCAAGTACTTCGACTACGCTCAGCACAAGCTCCGTCGACAACGCTTCGTCGAGACCTAAAGCAGCCGTAATCCGCGAAAAAGGCAGCAACAGCGAGCGCGAAATGGCTTATATGATGCACTTGGCTGGTTTTGACGTGAAGGATGTTCATATGACCGACCTAATTGAAGGCCGCGAAGATTTGAAAGACATAAAACTCTTGGTTGCTGTGGGTGGTTTCAGCAATAGCGACGTTTTGGGAAGTGCAAAAGGTTGGGCTGGCGCCTTTCTTTACAATCCAAAGGCGCATAAAGCCTTAAAGAATTTCTTTGCCAAGGAAGACACCCTTTCCTTGGGGGTCTGCAATGGTTGCCAATTCTTTGTGGAACTTGGACTTTTAAACCCAGAGGATGTTGAAAAGCCAAAGATGCTTCACAATAAAACGGGAAAATTTGAATGCGTTTTCACATCCGTGAAAATACAGGAAAACAATTCTGTGATGCTCTCTTCCCTTGCTGGTAGCACCCTTGGAATTTGGTCGGCACACGGGGAGGGAAAATTCAGTTTCCCGAATAAAGAAAGCCACTATAACATTGTAGCGAAATACGGCTATGATGCCCTACCGGCAAGCCCTAACGGCAGTGATTTCAACACGGCAATGATGACAGATAAAACAGGTCGCCATTTAGTGATGATGCCGCATTTGGAACGTTCCACCTTTCCATGGAACTGGGCATATTATCCAACTGACAGGAATGATGAGGTTTCTCCTTGGGTGGAGGCGCTTGTGAATGCTAAGGATTGGCTTGAAAAGGTAAAGTAAGTTCTTTATCTAATCGCTTTTTATAAAATGCAGGCATTGTTATTCATCCCTGGGATGGGAAATTGAAATTCAAATCAAAGGAGTAATATATATATTAAAGCCCCCGATAAATACCCAATAAGCGCTACTAAACTTATCTTTTTTAAATACCAAAAGAAGTCAATTTTCTCTATTCCCATTGCAGCTACACCAGCCGCTGATCCTATGATTAATATACTACCTCCTGTTCCGGCACAATAGGCAATAAGTTCCCAAAAATAATGGTCGGGAGGAAATGTTTGTAGATCATACATCCCCATAGTTGCTGCTACTAAGGGCACATTGTCTATTATTGATGAAAGAATTCCAAGGGATAGCGCAATGGTTTTAAGATTGCCGACAGATTCGCTAAGTGCTGTAGCTAAACTAGACAATAAGCCAGTTGATTCAAGTGCAGCAACCGCCAATAAAATACCCAAAAAGAATAAAATACTGGGTATGTCAATCCTCCCCAATGCATTTGTCACTGTAATTTTTTGTTCAAAAGCCCTGTCTTTATTTAAAAGTTCGGTAACTATCCATAATACGGACAACCCAATTAACATCCCCATAAATGGCGGTAAATGGGTTATGGATTTAAAAATAGGAACAAAAATTAAAGCTGCTATTCCTATAAAGAAAACGGTTTTTTTCTCAAAATTTAAAATAGTAAATTCTTGATTTGAAGTCTCAACTCTTTTAAAATCACCTTTTACCATAAGTGAAATTAAAAATAAGGGGACTATCATACTTACAAGACTTGGGAAAAATAATTTTTGCATGATATTAACAGTAGTAATCTGCCCTCCAATCCATAACATGGTTGTTGTTACATCGCCAATAGGAGTCCAAGCCCCACCGGAATTTGCGGCAATTACTATCATCCCGACAAATAACAACCTTTCATTTTTATCGTGTAATAATTTTCTAGTAAGCGTAACCATTACTATGGTAGTGGTAAGATTGTCGAGTACTGCCGAAAGGAAAAAGGTAATAAACCCTAAAATTATGAGAAGAATTCTTTTATTACTTGTCTTAATTTGCTTTGTGATTACATCAAACCCACTATAGGAATCAATTAGTTCAACAATCGTCATCGCACCAATTAGGAAAAATATAATTTGTGATATATTTCCAATGTGATCTACTAATTGTTGAACGATTCCTTCAGAATCCAATTCAAATAAAATGTAAGCCGTCCAAATAAAACCTCCGGTAAAAAGAGCAATAGCCGCTTTATTGATTTTAACCCTGCTTTCAAAGGCAATAAATGCATAACCAATAACAAATGCAATTAGTATAAGCGTGTTCATTGTTGTCTGTTTTTGTATTAAGTTAGACTGTATATATGCATTTAAAGTTATTTAGGTTTTCTTGCATTATGGATAACATTAAAATTTGCGAATTGCGAACCTGGATAGCTTAATTTTGTTTCCCAAATATACTGAAAATACCAACCTACTTTACGACTTCCTTTGTAATTGTAATTGCCTCCTCGGTCCTTTTTTTTCATTCCGACGAAGGAGGAAATCGAAGATTCAACGCAGTTAATCCCATCCACCTGCGCCCCCCATGTCAATAAACGCCGTCTTGTCATTCCGACAAAGGAGGGAAATTGGCTATTTCGGAGTGATGGTGCCACCTGTTTCGGTCAAACAGTGCCACTTTGAAAGATACTGCAATTATATAAAAAATTAATGTTATTCGTTCTTTAAAGCTCCTTTTCTTAATGA
>JAENXC010000036.1 GCA_016649715.1 Flavobacteriaceae bacterium
CTCTTGTCCACCGAAGCTTTTTCAGCGTAGGTGGAGACCACTGACCACTCTTGTCCACCGAAGCTTTTTCAGCGTAGGTGGAGACCACTGAATTCACGCATTGTAATATTTACTGTTCCAAATGTTCCCATTGAAATCCTTTCCCCAGGAAACACCGAAAAAAATAACCATTCCCCCAACACCATTAAAAACGACGAAGAATAAAAACAGGTATTCTGCGATGCCAGGCGATGGGCTAAACCAGTGCATGGGTGCGAGCAAAGTAATCAAAACGCTCAACAAAAATACGGTAAAAGCCAAGTTCTCCATATTTTTATATGGCCACATCAACAGTTTCCGGAAGGGATGCAAGTCTTTGCCCCATTTGTGAACTAGATAAAAATAATCATTGCCCATTGGGGCGAAGAGCAACGGATCATCGGCATTTTCAAGTTTCAGCAGCTTTGCAGGTGCAATAATCTTGAAATTTTTCAAAGTGATTTGATGTCTCTTCTCAAGTCTTCGCACTTCGGAAATTGCTTCTTCGGGGAAATTTCCTTTAAAAAAATGTGAATCCAAAAAACGCAACCTATAAGTAATACAAAGATTTTTAATTTCCTCGATATGAAAAATGTGCCCGGTTTCAAGCAAATCAAAAGTGAAATGGTTTTCGGCCTCGATGTTTACTTCGGTCAATGTTGAAACAATTTTGTCGCGCTGATTTTCGTTTTTTGAAAAAATACGCCGCACTTCAGCCATAACATCTTGCTCGCCAATACGTTCGGAACGGTATCTAATCAAATGCTTTTCAAGATTGGTTCGGGAAAACATCTTTCACAGTTTTGTGAGATTAAATTTACACAGTACATTTCAGCAAAGCAACTATTTAACACAGTTTGAAGAAAATTTTAAACAATCCCAGGCGTTTTGGGTTTAAATGATTATTGGCTATGTATTTGCTATATTTACAATCTCAAAAAATATTTTATGCAGTTCAGGAATCTATCTTTATTACTTTTTATGGTTTGCTTGGGAACGACGGTTTCCGCGCAGAAATACCTTTCGGCCAATACCGTTGAAATTTCCAAAGAGTGGGAAGGCAACAATTTTACATCCACAAAATCATTCGCTGAAAATATTGCGGAAGCACCGCAGTTTAAGATTCTGTCGAAACTTTTAAAGAACAATCCGCTTCAACAAAAACTGGAAAATGAGGAAATGGTTACCATTTTCGCTTTCACCGATACGGCATTTTTACAATTGTCAAAAAAGAGCAGGGATTCAATTATAAACAATTCAAAGTTGATGAACGCAATGGTAAAATATTTGACAGTTCCCGGAAGAGTGGATAGTTATACACTAAAAACCGCAGTAGAAAAAAACAACGGGACCATTTATTTAAAAACGCTTGACGGCCAAAAACTTGGCATTCGGGAAAGCAACGGAAAACTTCAACTAGTAGATTCAGAAAAAAGAACTGCAACAATTATCGCTTCAGATTTCTATCATAAAAATGGTTTCTTTCATATAGTGGAAGGATTGATTTTTCCAGCTTCGGAAGATTAGTTTTATAAAGGTTATATAAATTCGAAAGTCCGGAAATTGCAAAATCGCAGTTTCCGGACTTTCGTTTATATGCACATAAACTAAAAACACATTATTGTGAAATCAAGACCAAAGGTCGCTTTTTTTTGTTTTAGGATGTTTTTCTATCGAAGCACCGCACCAAATTCAGACTCGAATTTTTGTTTCAGTTTGCCCATTATTTTGTCAATCTGTTTATCGGTCAATGTTTTTTCTTCGTCTTGAATAGTGAAACTTAACGCATAACTCTTTTTGCCTTCGGGAAGGTTTTCGCCTTTGTAAACATCAAAAAGTGTAACGGATTTCAAAAACTTTTTTTCTGAATCGTATGCCGCATCCCGCAAATCTCCGAAACTCACGGAATTGTCAAGCAACAACGCAAAGTCGCGCTGTGCCGCTTGAAATTTAGGGATTGGTTCTAATTTTAAATTTTTAACTGAAATTTGTTTCAGCACCGCATCCCAGTTGAAGTCTGCGTAAAACACTTCGGCTTCAACGTCCAGTTCTTTGGTTATTTTCTTCTTTACGACGCCAAATTCAACAAGGGTTTCCTTGTTTCTTTTGAATGCAATTCCTTCCGAAAAAATATCATTTTCAGCAGATTCTTCCGTAAAACAATTAAGCCCTAAACGTTCCATAGCTGCCGAAACGGTTCCTTTTCCAAAGAAAAAACCTGTTTTTGTATCTGGCGAGGCCCAGTTTCCTTCGGTTTTTATTCCAGTGATGAAAAGGGAAAGATGTTTTGTTTCACTATACCCACCTGGGAAATTGTGATAGGTTTTTCCAAATTCAAACAACTTTAGATCGCTATTTTTACGGTTGCTGTTGTATTCAATAGCTTCCAAACCTGAAAACAACATAGATTGGCGCATCACCGAAAGATCGTGGCTCAAAGGGTTGAGCATCGTTACGTTGAAATTTTCTTTGATGGTTTTGCTCAAACCACTGTATCTTTGTGAGGTGAGCGAGTTGTTCAGCATTTCGTTAAAACCGAGAGCCGTAAGTTGGAGAGCTATTTTTTGCTGCACCGCATAGTCTTCGCCCGGCAAAACCGAGGAAATGGAAGCATTCAGTTTTTGGGTAAATTTTATGTTGTTGTATCCGTAAACCCGCAGTATTTCCTCAATCACGTCCACATCGCGGGTAACGTCGTTTCTATAGGCGGGAATGGTCATCCCGAGGCCAGTTTCGGTTATGTTCGTAATCTTCATTTCAAGCGAAGTGAGAATATCTTTGATGGTTTCCTTCGGAATTTCTTCACCTATAAGGTTATTCGCTTTTTCAAAATTTAGAAAAACTTGGTGGTCATCGATTCTCTTCGGATAAAGATCTATCATATCGCTGGTTATCTGCCCTTCGGCCACTTGAACAATCAAAATGGCAGCGTGGCGGAGCGCATAATCTGTGATGTTTGGATCTATTCCCCTTTCAAAACGGAAGGAAGCATCTGTGCTCAAACTGTGTCGTTTTGCTGTTTTGCGAATGCTTACTGGATTGAAATAGGCGCTTTCCAAGAAGATGCTCGTAGTCTCTGTGGTTACCCCACTGTTCGTTCCGCCGAAAACGCCGGCAATGCACATGGGTTTTTCAGCATCGCAGATCATTAAATCCTCTTCGTGCAGTTCGCGCTCTATGCCGTCCAGGGTTGTGAACTTTGTTCCTGCGGGAAGTGTTTTCACATTTACAGTATTCCCCGAAATTTTTGCAGCATCAAAAGCGTGGAGCGGCTGCCCAAGTTCGTGGAGCACATAATTTGTAACGTCCACAATATTATTTATAGGTGAAAGCCCAATGGATTTCAGTCTATTTTGAAGCCAAGCAGGGGAGGGACCAATCTTTAAATTACTTATCGTTAAGCCACAATAGCGTGGGGCGAGTGTTGGGTCTTCCACATTTATTGCAATTTTTAGCGTGCGGTTGTCCACTCTAAAATTGCTTGAGGAAGGTGTGTTCAGTTTTGTGGAAATACCTTTGTGGAGTAAGCCAGCTTTTAAATCGCGGGCAACACCCCAATGGCTCATTGCGTCTGAGCGGTTTGGAGTCAACCCGATTTCAAAAACCTTGTCGTTTTCAATTTCTAAAACTTTGGCTAAAAGTGTTCCTGGTTTTAGCTTGGCGTCAAGAACCATAATGCCGTCGTGTGATTTTCCGAGACCGAGTTCATCTTCGGCGCAGATCATTCCTTCGCTTACTTCGCCACGGATTTTGCCCTTGTTTATTGGCCAAGGTTTCCCTTCGGCGTCATAAAGTGTAGTGCCAACGGTGGCTACGGGCACTTTTTGGCCTACGGCTACGTTTGGCGCTCCGCAAACTATCTGTAAAGTTTCGCCATTGCCAATATCAACTTTGGTCACTTTCAGTCGGTCAGCGTTTGTGTGTTGGGCACATTCCAGAACGTGGCCAACCACAATGCCTTCCAAACCGCCTTTTACGGAAGAAAAATCTTCTATTCCTTCTACTTCAAGACCGAGGTCGGTCAATAGTTCGCCTGTTTTTTCGGCGTCCCACGGAAGGTTTATAAATTGTTTTAGCCAGTTGAATGAAATTGTCATAAGTGTAAATTCTTAACAGAGGGCAAAGATAATATTCTATTGTCTATTGTTTCTTGTTTCTTGTTTATTGTTTGGCATCCAACTGTCGATATTTATTATTTTCTATTTTTATTATTTATTTCAGGGGGCTGCGAAGAATCGAGAATCAGGAATCTGGAATCAAGAAAAAAGAATAGAGAATAGAGAAAAAAGGGAGACACAGTCAGTATTCAGTGGTCAGTTATCAGTTATCAGTTATCGGTTATCAGTCATAGAAACTATTCAACTTCATCTTCATCCTCATCTTCATCTTCATCTTCAACTCCCTTCCCCAAATCCCAATAACGCAATAACCCAAAACTGTCATGCTGAGCGCAGTCGAAGCACCAAAATCCCAATAACTCAATAACCTAATAACAATTAACAATTAACGATTAACAAATAACAAATAACAAATCCCAAATCCCCAATAACCCAATAACTCAATAACCCAAAACTGTCATGCTGAGTAGCCAGTCCTGAGTATTTTCGACTGCGCTCAATATGAACTACGTCGAAGGGCAGTCGAAGCACCAAATCCCAAATCCCAATAACCCAATTACTCAATAACCCAAAACTGTCATGCTGAGCGCAGTCGAAGCACCAAATCCCAAATCCCAAATCCCAATAACTCAATAACCCAAAACTGTCATGCTGAGCGCAGTCGAAGCACCAAATCCCAATAACTCAATAACCTAATAACAATTAACAATTAACAATTAACAATTAACAATTAACAAATAACAAATCCCAAATCTTCAAATCAAGAAATCTTCAAATCAAAATTGCTATCTTAGCCCCCAATTAAAAACTATCCTTTGACCTCCAACGACAACGACACTTGGCTCTACGAGATTTCCTCCAAAAGAAAAGCCTTTGACCTTAACCTAAAAGAAGTGTGGCGCTACCGCGACCTGCTGATACTGTTTGTAAAACGGGATATTACCACGGTTTACAAACAGACCATCCTTGGGCCGTTGTGGTATTTTATTCAGCCTCTTTTCACCTCTGTTATCTTTACCTTGGTGTTTAACAATCTCGGGAACATAAGCACGGGGGGCATTCCACCATTTCTCTTTAACCTTGCGGGAATTACGGCCTGGAACTATTTTACCGCCTGCTTTACCGGCACTTCCAACACCTTTAGAAGCAATGCGGGTATTTTTGGGAAAGTGTATTTCCCGAGGGTGATTATGCCCATATCCATCACTATTTCAAACTTGATGAAGTTTGGCATCCAACTGTTGATATTTATTATTTTCTATTTTTATTATTTATTTCAGGGGGCTGCATTAAGTCCGAATCTGCACTTGCTATTGTTTCCAGTTTATATAATAATGATGGCCTTGTTGGGCTTGGGCCTTGGAATGACCATCAGTTCCCTGACCACCAAGTACCGCGATCTAAACGTCTTGGTCGGCTTTGCCGTTTCGCTTTTGATGTATGTTTCCGCAGTGCCATACCCACTGTCTGAAGCGCGGAAAAAACTTCCCGCTTATGTGGCGGATATGGTGGCCTACAACCCGCTGACGCAAATAATTGAAGGGTTTCGGTATATGCTTTTGAGCACGGGCAGTTTTAGTTGGCTTGGCTTTTTCTATACTTTGGCCATTAGTGTGATACTGTTTTTGTTGGGCTTGGTTATTTTTAATAGAACAGAGAAGAATTTTATTGATACGGTTTAGAGGGTAGTAGGTAGTGGGTAGTGGGTAGAAGTTGGAGGCTGGAAGGTTTAAAAATAATCTTGAATCTTGAATCTTGAACCTGTCACCCTGAGCAGCCTGTCCTGAGCTTGTCGAAGGGCAGTCGAAGGGTTGAATCTTGAACCTGTCACCCTGAGTAGCCTGTCCTGAGCTTGTCGAAGGGCAGTCGAAGGGTTGAATCTTGAAGCTTGAATCTTGAATCATGAATCTTGATGCTGGAAGTTGGAAGCAATAAAAAAAGCCCTCCGGAAAAATGAAGGGCTCTTTTACACCAAAAATCAATCTTTCTAACGCTTTTCCAGTTGCTTGCTTACCCATTTTAGCAATACGGTTACTACAAAACTGGTAATTGTGCCAAAAGTGGCCATGCAGAGGGTAACCACTACATTCTCTATCGGCAGATTGGGCAGGAGCCCAAATACCATACCTCCAAAAATACTGATACGATAATTATCCATATCCTTTGTTTTATTGGTTAGTGTCCAATAGGGGGTTCCTTCTCAAGGTGATAATCCTGCCTGACATAATTGGGGGATCGTCAGTGTCATCATTATCCTCATTTTCATTCTTATCGTTTATTACCGTTTGGCTCACAACTGATGCCACTGTTCCTGCAACAATAAGATAGCCTGCGATAGTGGTAACCGCAACAGGCAAAATAACAGGCAGCGTTACAATAGCCCCGCCAATAGCCGTCAGCCCAATCCCGATATTCCGCAGCCTGCGAAAAAATTTTGGTGTAGGTAGTTTCAATCGTTCAAATAAATCCATAACCAGAAGTTTTAATTAATACTCATTTTTTAAATCCCAAATCCCAAATCCCAAATAACAAATCTGTCATGCTGAGTCCTTCGACAAGCTCAGGATAAACTAAAGTCGAAGCACCAAATTCCAAATCCCAAATCACTGTTGTCCGATAAAAAAAATGCGAGTTGATTAAATCAACCCGCAAGATAGTATTTTTGTTTCACCACAAAACAATTAAATACTATGAGCAAAAATGCAAATTTTATCGGACAGCCCATCTTCTCACAACTGTTA
>JAENXC010000005.1 GCA_016649715.1 Flavobacteriaceae bacterium
CCAGGGGGTCCATTCCCAAACCAGGACTATTTTACCACCAACCGCGAACAATAAACAATTCGTATATTCGTGGTGAAATTTCCCAACCATCATCAAAAGCCTAAATCCCATTCCCCCTTTAGGGTCCAGGGGGTCCATTCCCAAACCAGGACTATTTTACCACCAACCGCGAACAATAAACAATTCGTATTCGTGGTGAAATTTCCCAAACATCATCAAAGCCGAAATCCCATTCCCCCTTTAGGGGGCCAGGGGGTCCATTCCCAAAACATCATCAACCATCAACCATACTCCCATGATACTCCCATGATACTTGCACCATGATAGCACCATAAGGCACTGCTCTATAAATGAAAAGAAATAAGTAAACCCCACGATTTTAAGAAATCCAAAGGATTTTAAAACGAAATACGCTTTAGGAAAAGTTAATCAGTATTTATACCCTTGGAATCGTAAATGAAAAAATTCCCCCATATAGGAAACTAAAACCTGTTTTAAAAACAAAAGCCAAATCGCAATAAAAAAATGGAAAAATATACTAAAAAAGAGAATTCATTTCATTCCAAAACCCACTATTTGCAAGGCTTCACAAAGCATCGTACTATTGTTCTATGGCAAAACAAAAAGGCCCATTAAAAATTGTTGGCTCCCTTGAGGACATCAATTTTTACAAACTGAAGAAATGATACGGAGTCCGCATGAAGGGCGGTGTGGACAAAGACCGTATCCTAAGCGAAGCAAGATTCGCAAGAACCCGTGAAAACATGTCAGAATTTGGCCATTGTGCCACAGCTGGCAAGTATTTGCGCAAAGCAGCTGCAGGGATGACCCTCACTGCTAAAGACAGTGCCGTGGTAGCAAGGCTTACCAAGGTAATGACGGAGATTAAGAACCTGGACGGTACTTCCAATCGCGGAAGTCGCCGTGTAGAGGTGGGAATCCAAACCCCTGAAGGATTGGCAAAGCTCTTCGGCTTTGACTTTAACGACAGGGCTCCAAGTTTCCACGTTCTTAAGGCTCCTTTCACCGTGGAGGTAGCCACGGGAGAAATAGAGATTCCTTCGCTGCTTACAGCCAAAAATCTTGAAGCTCCTCCAGCCGCCACCCACGTAAGCCTAATGAGTGCTTTCTTAAAGATCGACTTCGCCTCCGGTGAATTCAATGTGAGCGAGAGCCCCATTACAAACCTGCCGATCAATTTAACCCCTATGGCGGTTACTTTGACCCCGGCAACAGTCCCCTCGGGCAGTGGGGTGTCACTTTTCTTGCTTGGAATACAATTTTTCCAGGAGATAAACGGCACCCAATACCCCTTGGCAGAAGGAGCCTTCAACACGCTAAGCATCGTTGCGGCAGCTAGTTAAAAGGCTCTTTAAACAGTCCGGCTAAAACACCGAATCCTTTTCCCCTAAAAAAGATTAACCGCGGGAAAAATGGAAGTGCGCTCGCCGGACTTGTTTTTTATGCTTTATGAATCGATCCTCCATTACTTAACAATTTTCGTAAATAGCATTTATTGGCCAAATATTATATACCATATTCAAAAAGTCCCATCAGCCCATAACCTTATAAAATCATAGCCTTATAATCTCATTCAAGTTCAGTGTTAATTTAGATTCAACTTCAACTTCATTTTCAACTTCATCTTCAAATTCAACTTCATCTTCAACTTAGCCACCCTTCAAGTCAGGGCTAATGCGGTTAAGGTCCAATCTTCTCCACCAACAAAAAAAAGGGCTCTTGTAGATTCACGCAAATTTCTTTCCTCTGATGAAAAAATCCGCGAACATCTGCGAGAAAAATCCGCGAACATCTGCGAGAAACAACGATGTCATTGGTCAGTGATTCTGAAATTAAAACGAATCCCGAATTAACGTATCCCGAATTAACGAATCCCAAATTAACGAATCCCGAATCAACAGTATTGTCACACTGAGCGCAGTGGAAGTGCTTTGTAATAGGTTTTACTGCTAATAAAGGGGTTCGACTGCGCTCACCCTGACATTGGGGATGCAAGCACGGCAGCCAGTTTTAGGGCAAGGCCAATCAAAGTTGAAGTGCCAAATCCACAAATCCCGAATCCCGAATCAACAGTATTGTCACACTGAGCGCAGTGGAAGTGCTTTGTAATAGGTTTTACTGCTAATAAAGGGGTTCGACTGCGCTCACCCTGACATTGGGGATGCAACCATGGCAGCCAGTTTTAGGGCAAGGCCAATCAAAGTTGAAGTGCCAAATCCACAAATCCCGAATTAACGATTCCACGTTATTTTAATACCAGTCGGCATGATATTTTTCTTCCCCGAAGCTGTACATAACCCCGATACTCACGTTAACAAAGCTACCTGGCTCTGGGTCGAGGTTAGCGTTGAGTAATTGTCCGTCGTAGCCGTAATGCTGTTTGAAATTTTTAACGTAGGTCATATCTCCCAAAAGAGTAAAGCTTTCGTTCAATTTAACCTCTCCCGTAAACCCGACGAGAAAATTGCCCATATGGTCGGTTCCGTTAACAGAAGATGGTTTGGCGAAGGTTACTCCAATACCTGTATGAAACAATAGACCAAAGTGTTCGCGAAGATGGTTATTTACCTTTAGAAGCCTCCCAACGTTGGCAACACCCTCTAAACCTACTCTGTTCATGCTCATTCCCATTTCTGTATTGTCTGGATTGGCAAAACGGTTAAAGGCATAATGGCCTTTTAAACCAAACTTTTCAGTAAACATATAGCGTCCGGCCAACCCAAACTGTTTAAAGGCAATATATTTTGTTCGGGATATACCCGTACCTGGAGATAAAGGAACATGGACTCCTGTTGTTAATTCTAAAGAAAATCGGTTGAATTTAGCTTCTTGTGCCGAAGCGATAAAACTGCATAATAAGATTAGGGACACCGCCAAAGAGGTTCGAAAAGACAATAAATTCATAGCAAGAGTTTATAGGTTAAGTTCTATTTTTGCCCAAGCTTATGCTCGGAGTTAATTAAAAATCCATCCCTAAAGCAGGATTGGGGAATCACTTCAAGATGGAGGACAAAGTTAAGTTTCTCAGATAAAAACGCAGATTATTTAACCTTTATTTGACAAAACATTAAGTTTTTTTGAGGCGAGGAGGCAGTTACCCATTATTTCTTATTGATAAATTATACCACTTTGCACCTTACCCAATATTTAATTTATATTTAATCTAAAGAGAATTTTATATAATTTAATACCGCATTTCAATAAATACGTACCCGTTATGAAAATAAAGAAAAAACTATTCGCTCTCTTTTCTGGTATTGGAATTTTGATGGTGGGATTCGGGCTATATGCTTTCACGGCTGGCCCCAGTTCCGACCAAGGTTACTTACCACAACCTCCTTGGGAAAATCTCAAAGTACTTCCCAAAGATATTTCAAAGGACAGCCTTACACATCTTATGAAAAACTATACCGCTTCCCTTGGGGTAAAATGTAATTATTGCCATATGCCAAGTAAGGTGGATCCATCAAAATTGGATTTTCCAAATGATACCAAGATTGAGAAGGAAATTGCTCGTGGGATGATCAAAATGACCAATGAAATCAACGAGAACTATTTTAAGCCATTCTTTCCTGATCCAAAACCTAAACAAGTGCAGGTAGTAAACTGTGTGTTATGCCACCGGGGGACTGCCAATCCAGAAAAATATTTATCGCAAATGGGAGAAATGTATAAAACGTATGACCCCAACAGAGATAACAGAAAAGAGAAGGCCTTGGAAGGAGAAGGAAAACAATAATTTATAGACCTTTCAAATTCTTGTGTCACTATTGATGATTATATGATGATGGTATTGTTTTGAGAAATAATTTTTTGAATGTCCGTATTCAATCATAATGGCCAAATTGTTATCTATGAATAACTGAATTACATTCAATAATATATTGAAACTTAATGAGATTCCTCCTTCGTCGGAATGACAAAATCATCACGGTCATGCATTTCTGGGTAATTGCGGATAATCAAAATAATTTTTAACTAATCAAAACTACTTTACATAAACAGTTTTTCTGTTCACAAACTCCATCATCCCGTCTTTGGCAAGTTCGCGGCCATAGCCGGAACGTTTTTCTCCACCGAAAGGCAATCTTGGGTCGCTTTTAACCAATTCGTTTATAAAGTAAGAGCCATCGCTTACTTCGCCAGCACATTCAAGGGCCTTTTTAATATTTGTTGTGCAAACCGTAACGCCCAGCCCATATCTGGATTGCTCTGAAAGTGCAAACGCTTCTTCTATTGTTTTCACCTTTATCATTGCCGCCAAAGGGCCAAAGGTTTCTTCATCAAAAGCGGGCATTCCGGGTTTTACATTTCCCAAAACGGTGGGCTCGTGGTAGGCCCCGTTTTGTTTTCCGCCCAAAATTAGTTTTGCGCCTTTTTTTATGGAAGCTTGTACTTGCTTTTGCAATTCGTCAGCCAAATCTTCGCGCGCCAACGGACCCACTTTGGTTTCTTCTTCCAACGGGTCGCCAGATTTGAGTTCTATAACGCCTTTTGTGAATTTTTCTACAAATTCGTCATAAATACCTTCCATCAAAATGAAGCGTTTTGCAGCAATGCAGCTTTGTCCGCAGTTCAGCATTCGCGCGGTGAGCGCCGTTGCCACGGCTTTGTCAATATCGGCATCGTCCCAAACTATGAAAGCGTTATTTCCGCCCAGTTCCATCAGGCTCTTTTTGATGTATTTTCCCGAAATTTGTGCCACTGCTGCCCCAGCTCTTTCGCTGCCGGTCAAGGTTACTGCTTTTACGGCATCGTGCGCAATAATTTTTTCAATTTTGTTGTGATGAATGATTAAACTCTGAAAAACGTTCTCGGGAAAACCTGCCTTTCTAAAAACTCCTTCTATCTGTTGGGAACAGCCAAACACATTGGAGGCGTGTTTCAGCAATCCAACATTTCCTGTGGTCAATGTGGGCGCGGCAAAACGGAAAACTTGCCAAAAAGGAAAGTTCCACGGCATAATGGCCAAAACGGTGCCAATTGGGTCGTGGCGCACAAAGCTTTTTTGGGCATCGGTCTCAATGGTTTCATCGGCCAAAAAGGTCACTGCATTTTCGGCGTAGTAGTCGCAAACCCAAGCGCATTTGTTCACTTCGGCACGCGATTCGGTTATGGGTTTGCCCATTTCCAAGGTTATCATTTTTGCGTATTCTTCAAGGTTTTCCCTAAGCACTTGCCCTGCTTTTTTCATGAGTTTAGCTCTTTCCTTTAATGGCACTTTTCGCCATTTTTCAAAAGCCTGTGCAGATTTTTCCAACTTTTGGGTCAATTGGTTTTCGGTCAATTCTTCGTATGTATGTATTTCCTTACCGTTGTACGGGTTTACACTTATAAATTCCATAACATTTTTCTGTATTTTATCTCCACCTCAATATAAATTTAGCAGAGAATCTCTTTTTAAAATTAACGATAAAATTCTTGAATCCCATCCCGAAACTTCGAAATTAAAGTTTGAATTATTTCATTAGACTTCCGTTAATCTCCTACTGCTCCTTTTTGTCCTTAAGAATTGTGAAAACATAATTACCTTAATTTGCGTTTGTCCAATTTCTGGTATTTATGTTGGAATTAAAGGAGAGGTTCCAAGGGTAAAAGTTAGTTAATCTTTCCTTAATCCGGAACATTCATACTGGTATTCTGTGGAATTGGCATCCCAAACCCATAGTTTTGCCCACATATTGAACAATAATTGAAAAAACAAAAATTATGAGTCAAGTACAAGGAAATGAAACAGTAAAACTTCACTACACAGGGAAACTGAACAACGGACAGGTGTTCGATAGTTCCATAGAGCGCGAGCCGCTTGAGGTAAAACTCGGTGAAGGCAGGTTGATACCTGGTTTCGAAAAAGGATTGGTAGCTATGAAAGTGAAAGAAAAGAAAACCATCACCATTCCAAAAGAAGAAGCTTACGGCGAAGTGCAAAAAGAACTTTTCCAAAAAATACCAACTGAAAACCTTCCGCAGGAAATTAAGCCTGTAGTAGGAATGGGCCTCGTTTCCAAAAACCCCGACGGCACCGAAAGCCAATTGCGCATAGCCGATGTTAAGGACGGTTTTATAATTGTGGACGCCAACCATCCCTTGGCCGGACAGGATTTGACCTTTGAACTGGAATTGCTTGAGATAAAGTAATTTTTTTAGAAGAATATATAAATGAAGGCTGCCGGAAGGTGGCCTTTTTTGTTGAAGGTGAAGTTGAAGTTGAAGTTGAAGGTGAGAGGTTTATAAACTTTCTTTTTAATAAATTTTCTTTTACGAACAGGCCGAATCCCTAATCCCTACCACCTACTCCCTTTTTAGCAATTGCATCCACACAATTAATTCCATCAATAGCTGCGGAAATAATACCCCCTGCATAGCCCGCACCTTCCCCGCAGGGATACAATCCTTTAATTTCAATATGCTCCAAAGTATCCGGATTTCGGGGAATGGAGATAGGCGAAGAAGTCCGGCTCTCCGGTGCATGAAGCACGGCTTGGTTGGTATAATAACCTTTCATCTTCTTTCCGAAAGCCACAAACGCTTTTTTTAATCGCTTTGAAATCAACTGTGGAAGAACTTCGTTCAAATCTGCGGAAACAATTCCGGGTTGATATGAAGTTTTCGGAAAGTCTTCTGAAATTTTACCTTCCACAAAATCGACCATCCGTTGGGCCGGTACTTTTTGCGTTTTCCCTCCTGCTTCCCAACAACGCTTTTCAACTTCCATTTGAAAATTGAGGCAGACAAAAGGGTCGCCTTCTTTATAATTTGGCAAATCTTTCGGTTCCACGCTAACCACAATTCCACTGTTCGCATACGGATTGTTGCGTTTGCTGGGGCTCCAACCGTTAGTAACCACCTCTTCCTGTTCCGTGGCACAAGGCGCGATAATTCCGCCTGGACACATACAAAAGGAATAAACGCCAAGTCCATCCACCTGCTCCACCAATGCATAACTGGCCGGTGGCAGATACGGATTGTCATTTTCGCCGTGATACTGAATATAATCAATAAGTTCCTGTTGATGCTCCACCCGAACGCCAATGGCGAAAGGTTTGGCTTCAATCTTAATATTTTTATCGTGAAGCAAATAAAATATATCGCGAGCCGAATGACCAGTTGCGAGGATTACATCGTCAAACTTTCGCCATTCTTCATTGTTTATTTGAATGGCTTCAATTGAATTATGCTTCAGTTTTAAATCCGTCAACTTTGAATTGAAATGAACTTCTCCCCCATTTTCAAGAATCGCTTCCCGCATTGAAGTAATTATTTTAGGGAGTTTATTCGTGCCAATATGCGGATGGGCATCTACCAAAATATCTTCATCTGCCCCAAAGTGCACGAACCATTCCAAGGCTTTCAGCACATTTCCACGTTTTTTTGAACGTGTATAAAGTTTTCCGTCACTATAAGTTCCCGCGCCGCCTTCGCCAAAACAATAGTTGCTTTCGGGGTTTACAATTTGGTCTTTATTGATTATTGCGAGATCCCTTCTGCGTTCGCGAACGTCTTTTCCCCGTTCAAAAATGATGGGTTTCATGCCTGCTTCTATAGCGCGAAGTGCTGCGTAGAGTCCCGCAGGGCCCGCGCCAATAATTGCAATTTCTTTACCGCCTCCCTTCGCTGAAGCTTCGGAAGACAAAGAAGAAACATTTTGCGGCAGAAATGGGGGAATGGTTTCACGTTTTTCGCCTTTCAACCACAGTTCAATTTGCAGGTTTATTTTGATAGGTTTACGGCGGGCATCTATAGAACGTTTCCGTATTCGCCAATCACTTATTCCATCCCTTCGAAGCTTTTCCTTTTCCAAAGCAAGTTCCAAAAGATAATCTAAATCTTCCTGTTGATGCGGCAATACAGCTATTTGGACCAATCTGCTCATAAGGTGGTAAAGATAGATTTATTTGGGCTTTGCTTCTTGGATTTTTTTTCAAAAGCAAGAATAAATAACAAAAAAAAGCCGCAATAAAAATTGCAGCTTTTTCGTGTTTTGTACTTCGTGCTTCGTTTCTATTCCACAATAAACTTACCTTGCATCAAGGCGTAATGCCCTGGGAAGGTACACATATAAGTATAAGTTCCTGGAGCTGGTGCGTCAAACTCTATAGTATCGCTTTCGCCACCACCAAGCATTTTAGTGTGCACAATAATCTTGTCCTTCATACCGGCAGGGATATAATCAGTATCCGCAGCAGTTGCCGAAGCTTGCCCAACAGCAGCCATATCGGCATCTTGGGTAAGCAAGGTCCAGTTATGGCCCATAACGTCTTTCTTCATTGTACCCACGTGTTTTAGGGTAAGCCTTACTTTTTGACCAGCTTTTACACGAATCTCGCTTTTGTCGTACTTCATCTGATCGTTACCCGTAATGTTTACTACGGCCACATTGTCATCCGTGGCTTGGGCTGGGGCAGCTTCTTCCACTTGGGTACCGATTTTTAAATCAGAATTTTCATCCTTTTTGTTGTTGCCACAACTGATTGCCAAAGCGGCTGCAAATACTAAAATTATTTTATTCATCTTGTTGTAATTTAGATTAATTATATTTAAGACAAAATTAATGGGTATTTTTTGCATGACAAAGCCTTATTCCAACCAATTTAAAAACATTAAGAAAACACTAACATTTCGGCAGTCTAAATGCAGAAGAAATCAATCTAAAAATATATAAGAATAAACTATCCCAGCTATAGGAACAAAACAGCTCAAGGACGGGAACGATAGTTGTTGATTAGGGATTGAAAAAGAGGCAAAAAATTATTGTTGCAAATTTTTGGCTTCAATCCACTTGCTCAAATATTTTGTGCTTTGTAGGGTGTGATGTTGCAATATTTGCCCAAAGAAATTTTGCTCGCGGTGCTTTTCAAGGTTTGCGGAAAGGTTGCGAACGCGATTTTTAAAACCTTCGGAAAAGTGACTTTTTTGAAAACGTTTTTCAATGATGCTGAAACCGTTTCGCTGTGCTTTTCTCCAAAGTTTTTCTTCAGTATACAATTGGACTGAGGCGTTAATGAAATCTTCATTTGAAGTAGTGATAATTCCGCCAAAAGGAAGTGTGCCCATCATGCCTTCTGCACCAATTTCAGTTGTGACCGATGGCAATCCAAAGCGCATCGCATCCAAAAGTTTTCCTTTTAAACCCGCGCCAAACCGAAGTGGAGCTAGTTGCACACGATAGGTTTTCATCACTGTTTCCACAGTATCTGCCCAACCTTTTATAATAAAACCCTCCTCTTTATTATTTAGTCGGAGTATTTGTTGTGGTGCATAAGCTCCGTAAATATGAAGCTCTGCATTTGGGAGTTGCTTTTTTATTTCTGGCCAAAGTTCCTTTAACTGCAATACCGAATCAACATTGGGTGCGTGCAACAAATTGCCAATTGCAAGAAAATGTTCGCGCGCTTCAAAAGAAGGAATTGTTTTTTCTTTTGAAATAGTTTCGACCAAAAAGGGCAAATAATAAAGTAGCTCCGAAGAAATTTTAAAGGTGTTTTGAAGCAGTTCCATTTCATATTCTGATATGATAAGCGACAGATCGCATCGTAAAATGCTCGCCAATTCACGTTTGGTGGTTTCTGAAAAAAGATTTGCTTCAGAAATGGACTTGCCTTTTTTCACTGCTTCTTCCCTAGCCTTCCTCAGAAAATGAAGGTCTTCCGTATCGAGGATTTTTAAGGTATTTGGACAGTTTTCGGAAACGCGCCACCCGAATTGTTCTTCCGTAACGTAACGGTCAAAGATTACAATTTCAGGATTCAATTCTTTTATAAATTCATCAAAAGAAGCATCATTCAACAGAATATTTTTTACTGAAATTTCCAGTGATTCAAGATTCGCAGACTTTTCAGAAATAGCTGCTGTACTGGCAAAAGTAATCTGGTAATTTTCCTGCCTGCCCTCCCCGGCAGGCATGGCTTCCTTAAACAATTCAACCAACTGCATCATCCTACTTCCCGCAGCAGTGGTGCTGGGCTCGGGGAAGGTGTGGCCGATAATGATAACATTTTTCAATTGTAGTTTTTTCAAAGATAAGGATTTGCCGGGCGGGCAATAACCCATTATAAATTTGCAATAGAAATGGTTGCAGTTTTAATAGAACTTTTCTTTCCGTCAACCATTGTCCAAGCGGCATAAAGTGTATTTCCGGCAATTTCCAACTGCGGAAAACCACTGGCACGCTCAAAACTAGTTTTTGAAATAGTAACAGGAAATCCTTTAGTACCATCTGCGGAAACGCGCATTACCTGTATTAGGGTTTCTTCCCCTAAATTTTCCATCCAACTTACAATAGCAGAATTTTCAGAAGTCATTACAACATCAACCCTGCCCAAAGTTTCGTATGTATTTACTTGAATTGGGGCCGCAAAAGTTTTGCCTTTATCACTTGAAAAAGCCAGCTGAACTTTAGGGTTGTCGTTTACAGCGGTAAACCAAGCAACTACCGCATTATTTTTATAGGAAGCAATTGAAGGGCCATTAACGGGGCAACCGGGAATTTCCCAGTTATCATTATAAACCGGTTTCGAAACCGAAAATGAATCATCAAAAAGTCCGATGCGAGCTATGTCTCTCACTTCTGTATTTGTTCGGTCTCTGTAAACAAGTACTGGCGCATCCTCAATGGAAGTCATTGCCGTTTGGCAGCAATCACAAACACGGTTATCCAGTTCAACTTCAGGTTGCATCGTGCCATCTGCATGTACCAATCGGCCGCGAAGGGACATTGCTCCCGAACCGTGATTATCGTGGCCGCCGGCTTCAGCTGTGGTATTTCTTCCATCTAACCAAACTACATAAAAAGACGATTTAGCCTGCGGAACTACTGAAACAAAACCGTGTTCACTGGCTGTTCCATCGTTGTGTAGAAGAATATCCTTTTTCCAAGTCTGTGTTTCGGCCGAAAAAAGATTGATTTTCGCATCATAAGTATATTTACCGTTGGCAGATTTTTGTAGGTAGCTGATTAAAATATTCCCATTGTTTTCTGCGATGGCGGGAAAATCTGCCCAATTGATAAACCAATCACTTCCAGAATTTACTTCGAAAGGTTTTGTCCATTTTCCATCTTCAAGTGTGGAAAAATACAATACTGAAATTGAGTCCTTCTTTTCAACCCAAGACATAAAAAGCTGATTCTCTGTTCCAAAAAGTCTCGGTAAGGCGCTATTGCCAGAAGTTGGATTTTCTAATAAAACGACGGTTTCTGCCGTTGTTTCAATTTCGAAAGGGGTTGTAGATTTCTTTTTTGTTTCAGTTTTACAGGAAACAAGTACTGTTGCACTAAGAAAAATTGTAAATATTAATTTTAAAAAACTCATCGGCTAAATATTTCTTTTTTGCCAGTTTTTGGGGTCGCGACTCGTGTGAAACACAGCAATCACTTTTATAATTTCGTTTTCAATAATAAAATGAATTCCGTATGGGAAAGTCTCGCAATAATAAACCTGGATGTCTTTATGTTTTTGTAATTAAGAAATGAGCCGTAAATTATTCAACTTCGTTTAAACGATTTTCATATTCTTCCAAAGAATAAAAGTTCATTTTCCCTTCTGAATGCTTTTTCAAACGACGGTCAAGTTCGGCTTTTTGAGAATCAGAAAGTTCGCGTTCTTGCTCACGTTTAAGCAATTGTTTTATTTCTTTCAAGACTTCTTCGCTTTCAGAATCCAACAATAGTTGTATTAGTTCAATTTTTTCTGTTTCAAGGTTCATTTGTAAATCTATTATTAAACTAAGATAACAAATTATTTAACCACTTCCGCATAAAGATCAACCCTTCGACTTTAGTTTATCCTGAGCTTGTTGAAGGGCTCAGGGTGACAATTAGACCACTTCCGCATAAAGATCGACCCTTCGACTTTAGTTTATCCTGAGCTTGTCGAAGGGCTCAGGGTGACAATTAAACTACCTCGGCATAAAGATCGACCCTTCGACTTTAGTTTATCCTGAGCTTGTCGAAGGGCTCAGGGTGACAATTAAACTACCTCGGCATAAAGATCAAAATCTTCAGCCGCCGTGATTTTTACTGTGAAGAATTCCCCGGTGCGAAGGTAGTCTGATTCGGCATTTATCAAAACTTCGTTGTCCACATCCGGGCTGTCAAATTCAGTTCTGCCCACAAAATAACCTCCTTCTTTTCTGTCGATTACTACTCGGAATTCTTTTCCTATTTTTTGCTGGTTCAGTTCCCATGAGATCTGGCTTTGAATTTCCATAATTTCATTGGCGCGATCCATCTTTACCTCTTCCGGCACATCGTCTTCAAGATTGTAGGCGTGGGTATTTTCTTCGTGACTGTATGTGAAACATCCTAAACGCTCAAAACGCATCTCTTTTACCCATTGTTTTAGGGTTTGGAAATCTTCTTCGGTTTCGCCGGGATAGCCAACTATTAAGGTAGTTCTTATTGCCATTTCGGGAACGGCAGCCCTAAATTCTTCCAACAATTTTGTGGTCTTGGCTTTAGTAGTTCCACGGCGCATCGACTTCAAAATTGAATCGGAAATATGCTGTAAAGGAATATCCAAATAATTACAGATTTTTGGTTCAGTGCGCATCACTTCCAAAACGTCCATCGGGAAACCCGTTGGGAATGCGTAGTGAAGACGGATCCATTCTATACCTTCTACCTTTGCGAGTTTTTGGAGCAGTTCTGCAAGGTTTCGTTTTTTGTATAAATCAAGTCCGTAATAGGTTAAATCCTGTGCGATCAAAATCAATTCTTTCACCCCTTTTGCTGCAAGTTTTTCGGCTTCAATAACCAAATCTTCCATTGGAGTGCTTCGGTGTTTTCCACGCATAATCGGTATTGCGCAGAACGAACACGGGCGGTCACAGCCTTCGGCAATTTTAAAGTAGGCGTAGTTTTTAGGAGTAGTTGTTACTCGTTCCCCAATCAATTCGTGTTTGTAATCCGCACCCAAAGCTTTCAACAAACCAGGAAGTTCGGTAGTGCCAAAATACTCATCCACATTCGGGATTTCCTTTTGCAGTTCCGGCTTATATCGTTCGGAAAGACAGCCTGTAACAAAAACCTTGTCCACCAAGCCTTCTTCCTTTTTTTGAACGTATTCCAAAATTGTATTGATGCTTTCCTCCTTCGCATTATTAATAAATCCACAAGTATTGATCACCACAATATTGCCTTCCTCTTCGTGCACCACTTCTTTGTTGCTGGCGCGCAGTTGGCCCATCAACACCTCGCTGTCATACACATTTTTGGAGCAACCGAGGGTTACTACGTTTATTTTATTTTTCTTTATGGTTTTGGTACGCATAAGCCCCCTAACCCCCAAAGGGGGAATTTGTTTGTTATTTATAATTAATATAATGCCAAATCATATTATTATTGATTGACAGATTCAAAATATTGAACATTGAATATTGAATATATTTAATATTTAAAAGCGTGCAAAGATACAACCATTTTAAACCATTTCAACAATGAATGGTCAAAGCTGAAACACAAACTTATGAAGCCTTTCTTTTCAATACTTTTATTGCTATTGGTCTTTTTCTCAGGTTGTTCACAAGCTGATGAAACTACGGAAACCACTTCAACAGCGCCCTATTTTCCACCTGTCAATTCTGAAGTATGGGAAACTATTAGCCCAGAATCCTTAAACTGGAACACTGCATTTCTTCCCGAACTTAAAAATTATTTAGACGAAAAACATACCGATGCTTTCATTATTTTGAAGAATGGACGCATTGTTGTGGAGTATTATTTTAATGGTTTTACTTCCGCAACACCCCACGCTTGGAACTCTGCGGGAAAAACACTCACCGCTTTTTCGACTGGAATGGCGCAACAGGATGGCTATTTGGATCTTGACGATTCAACCACCAAATATCTGGGGCCGAGTTGGACGGTAATGACGCCTGAGCAGGAAGCGGCAATCACAATCCGCCATCAGCTTACTATGACTTCCGGTGGCGATTACAACGTTCCCGACACAGCTTGCACAGACCCTGAGTGTTTGCAATATTTAAACGAAGCTGGGAGTTTTTGGTTTTATCACAATGCTTTTTACAGTTTGCTCCAACCCGTGTTGGATGCGGCCATCCCTGAAGGTTTTGATACTTATTTTGAAGAAAAACTAAAAAACCCAATTGGGATGTCGGGCGCTTGGTTGCAATTCGGCTATCAACGTGTGTTTTTCAGCAATGCCCGTTCAATGGCGCGTTTTGGGATATTGAACCTCAACCGCGGGAAATGGGACGGAACACAATTATTGAACGAAAACTATTTTCAAGCAATGACGAATACTTCTCAGCAGCTCAACAAATCATACGGTTATTTATGGTGGCTGAACGGCAAGGAGAGCTTTCGGCTTCCGCAGAGCACGCTTGAATTTCAAGGGAAATTAATCCCAAATGCACCCGATGATCTCATCGCGGCCTTGGGGAAAAATGACCAAAAATTATACATCGTTCCCAGTCAAAACCTAATAGTAATCCGTATGGGTGATGATGCCGGAAATTCGCTTCCCGGCCCTTCGGGTTTTGACAATGAACTTTGGGGGAAGTTGGGAGAATTGTTCAATTATTGAGAAAACTTCATCTCAGGCTTATCTATTACCTATTTCCCTGAAAACTGCCAACTGCAACTGAACACCGCAACTTTTTTAAGTAACTTTACACTTCTTAAAAATTCAATAATTATTTAAAGATGAAAAAAATAACTTTCCTGCTGGCCTTTCTATGCGCCAGCTTTTTGTTCGCCCAAAAAACAATGACACCTGAACTTTTATGGCAGGTGAAAAAAGTAAGCCCGATGGGCATTTCCAATGACGGAAAGCAACTTTTTTACAAGGTTTCCACACCAAATATGGAAGAGAATAGCTTTGATTCAAAATATTACGCAATGCCGGTTACTGGTGGCAATTTCGCCGAAATTTCTAAAGATGAAGCGAAGGTTACGGACAAAAACCTTTCCGTAAACGGACAATACCTTTTAATGAACAAAGCCGTTCACGTGAAAGATGTGGCAGGGAAAGATATTTACAAAGATTTACCAAAAAGCGATGCCTACGTTTACACTTCTTTGGACTACCGCCATTGGGACACTTGGAACGACGGCAGCTACAACCACGTTTTTTATAAAGATGTAAAAACGGGAGCCGAAACTGACATTACGCCAGAGCAACCTTATTATACACCGCAAGCACCTTTTGGGGGCGATGAGGATTACGTTTGGGGACCAAAAAGCGAAAATATTTATTACGTCAGTAAAAAAGTGGCGGGTACTGAATATGCTATTAGCACCAATACTGATATCTATAAATACAACTTAGCCAGTAAACAAACCGAAAATATTACCGAAGAAAACAAAGGCTACGACACCCAACCAGCGTTTTCAAAACAAGGGGCTTTGGCTTGGCTACAAATGAAAACCCCAGGTTATGAAGCTGATAAAAACGATATTATTGTACTTCAAGACGGCGTTAAACAAAACCTGACCTCACAATGGGATGGAACGGTGAACGGGTTTATTTGGGCAAGCAACAATAAGGATATTTACTTTACCGCTCCTATTGACGGAACCATTCAGATTTTTAAAGTGGATCATCCCGGAAAAACAAAAAAAATGGCGGTTGTTGAACAACTTTCCCAAGGTCAATTTGACGTTACGGGCATTGTTGCCGAAAACAACGGCCAACTAATTGTTACGCGTACCGATATGAACCACGCTTCCGAAATTTTTTCTTTTGACTTAAAGAACAAAACTTTTAGACAACTTACCCAAGTAAATAATGAATTCTACGGAAAACTAGATTTGCCAACAGTTGAAAAAAGAATGGTTACAACTAAAGACGGCAAACAAATGTTGGTTTGGGTAATTTTACCTCCAAATTTTGACAAAAACAAAAAATATCCAACCTTGCTCTATGCTCAGGGCGGGCCACAATCTGCTTTGTCGCAATTTTATTCCATTCGTTGGAATTTTCAGTTGATGGCTTCGGAAGGATATATTATCGTAGCACCAAACCGTCGCGGAATGCCCGGTCACGGTGTAGATTGGAACGCCGAGATCAGCGGTGACTGGGGTGGCGGTGCCATGCAGGATTATTTGGATGCTATTGACGATGTTTCTAAAGAACCGTATGTAGATAAAAATCGTCTTGGCGCAATTGGCGCAAGTTTTGGTGGCTATTCTGTGTATTGGCTTGCTGGAAATCACGATGGGCGTTTTAAAACATTCATCGCCCACGATGGCGTTTTTGACACGCGTTCTATGTATGGAACCACCGAGGAACTTTTCTTCGTAAACCACGATTTGGGTGGCGCTTATTGGGATAAAAACAATGCAACCGCACAAAAATCTTTTAACGAATTCAACCCAATAAACTATGTTGATAAATGGGACACACCCATAATGATTGTTCAGGGAGGAAAAGATTACCGCGTGCCCATTGAACAAGGTTTGGGGGCTTTTCAAGCTGCACAATTAAAAGGAATAAAAAGCAAATTGCTCTATCTTCCCGAAGAAAACCACTGGGTACTTCAACCGCAAAATGCGCTCGTTTGGCAACGTGAGTTTTATAGTTGGTTGAAGGAAACGCTATAAAAAGACTTAGGACCGCTTCGCTATAAGACGTAAGACCGCTTCGCTAAAAGACTTAAAACGCAGGACTAAAAAATGTCAACAACCTACTGTGGAAAAATTAATTTTTTCAACTTTTCTACTGTCGCATAAATGACTTTCAATGGTCTTGAAATTAAACTTCAATAAGTAAAATTAAGGGTATAAAATTTTTATATTTGCACCTCGAAAATTATATTTTTGACATATTGATATCAAAAAACAAGTTCGCAATTCGTCAATGTGGATTGTATAAATTAACAGATGACTTGCTGTGATTGGGCTGGAAAGATTTCACCCAAATCCAGCTAAGTCACAAAAAGTTAAACTTCCCGTTTAACTTTTTGTGTTTAAAGCACTTCTAAAACTGCTTTAACCGCTTTGAAAATTAAGTATCTACCCGGGTGCTGGAATTGGTAGACAGGCATGGTTGAGGGCCATGTGTCCTAAGGATGTGTGGGTTCAAGTCCCATTCCGGGTACAATTTTTCTACTGTGTTTATAGAATTTCAATTTTATCTAAACAAATTCACTTCCTTTTAGTATTTTCACACAGTAATATTAAAGTACACTTCTGTGGTTAAAAATCAATTTGGGATAAAGGATCTCGAAAACCTTTCAAACGTTAAGGCCCACACCATACGCATTTGGGAGAAACGCTACAACCTTCTTGAACCGGACCGTACCGATACCAACATCAGAAAGTACAACCTTGAAAACCTTAAAAAATTACTGAACATTGCCTATCTATACAACGCGGGGCATAAAATTTCAAAACTTGCAAGCATAGATTCAGCACAGATCCAGGCATTGATTAAAAACAACATCAATGGTCTGGATCCCGAATATACACGCAATATTTTCAAATCAATAATGCTGGAGTTTGATGGGGAACTTTTTGATGAAACCCTTAAAAAATTATTGGAGCACAAAACCTTTCGCGAAGTTTTTTCATTCGTATTTGTGCCGCTGCTCAACGAAACGGGCGTATTGTGGCATTCGGGGACTATAGATCCTTCGCACGAACATTTTATTTCAGAAAAAATAAAGCATTCCATTATACTGCACAGTGATACCTTCCAAAAAACAACAGAAAGGGAAACTTCAAAAACTTTTGTCCTTTATCTTCCACACGATGAAATCCACGAAATAGGGCTTTTGTATGCAAATTATGAGCTTCTTTCCGCAGGTTTCAAAACTATCTATTTGGGTGCAAGTATTCCTTTAGAAAGTCTGAGCAACGTTCTCAAAAATAAAAATGAGGTCATTTTCATCACCTATTTTACCGTGTGTCCAGAGCAAGACCAAATTGAAAAATATCTGAACGAATTTCAGCGCGATGTATGTACAAGCAATCCATGCGAATTGTGGGTTTTAGGGAGTAAAGCAAAAAAGAATACCCCGCACGGCGAAAATATCCGTTTCTTCAATGATTTGAAGCTGTTTACAAAAGAACTCGAAAATCCTAAATACAATTGAATTCCTCAGTTTTTTCAAAAATTAAAAATCCATAAATACGCTTCAAATAAAAATTATTCTCAAATTCTTAAAAAACCCCAACAAATAAATTTATATAAATTATATTTTTGTTTAAATAAAATGTAGTTTTGTTAAACAGAATGGAAAAAAATATTGCAGTTATTGGTTCCGGTTTTTCGTCGCTCGCCGCTTCGTGCTATCTGGCACAAGCGGGAAATAAGGTGACTATTTACGAGAAAAATGAAACCATTGGCGGTCGTGCACGACAGTTCAAAAAAGCTGGATTTACCTTTGATATGGGTCCAACCTGGTACTGGATGCCCGATGTCTTCGAGCATTTTTTCAATGACTTCAGGAAAAAGCCATCCCAATTTTATGAACTTGAAAAGTTAAATCCAGCCTACCGTGTTTTCTTTGGAACGGATGATTATATAATTATTGAAGACACAATCGAAAAAATTTGCGCGGCTTTTGAAAAAGAAGAATCTGGAAGCTCCATAAAACTTAAAGAATTTATGGCCCAAGCAATGGACAATTACAATATTGCCATTAAAGATTTGGTTTATAGGCCCGGCATTTCCCCGATTGAGCTGGTAACCCCAATAACAATGAAAAAAATTGGGCAATTTTTCAGTACCATCAGCAAAGAGGTCCGTAGCGAATTCAAAAACCCAAAACTTATTTCAATCTTAGAATTTCCTGTTTTATTTTTAGGTGCCAAACCTTCTAAAACCCCTGCTTTTTACAACTTTATGAACTATGCAGATTTTGGACTCGGCACCTTTCACCCAAAAAAAGGAATGTATTCCGTAGTCAATGGAATGAAAGAGCTTGCCGAGGAATTGGGTGTAACAATAAAAACCAAACAAAAGGTCGAAAAAATTATAGTCGAAAAAGGAAAGGTCACTTCAATCATAGTAAATGGCGAAAAAATTATTGCGGATGTAGTTTTAAGCGGAGCAGACTATCACCACACGGAAACCTTGCTCGATATAAAATTTCGGCAGTATTCTGAAAACTATTGGCAAAAGAAAACCTTTGCCCCTTCAGCATTGCTTTTTTACGTGGGTTTCAGCAAAAAAATAGAAAATGTGGACCATCATACTTTATTTTTCGATGTAGATTTTGAAAAACATACCGAAGAAATATATGACAAGCCGCAATGGCCGGACGAGCCACTTTTTTATGCCAGCTTTCCTTCCAAAACCGATGAAACCGTTTCACCAGAAGGCAAAGAAGCGGGTATTTTCCTGATTCCATTGGCACCCGGACTGGATGATATACCCGAAATCCGCGAGGAATATTTCGATAAAATTTTAGAAAGATTTGAAAAAACCACCAACCAAGAGGTCAAAAATTACGTTATATTTAAAGAGTCTTTTTGCATCAACGATTTCATTTCAGATTACAACAGCTATAAAGGGAATGCTTACGGACTTGCAAATACACTAATGCAAACGGCCTTTTTGAGACCAAAACTGAAAAGTGGGAAAGTGAAAAACCTGTTTTTTACAGGGCAACTAACCGTGCCAGGGCCGGGAGTGCCCCCAGCCCTTATTTCAGGAAAACTGGTGGCGGGACTTATAGAAAAAGAAAGCCAAAATTGAAAGAACTCTTCGACATAGTATCTGAAAAATGCAGCAAAAAGGTTACTGAAACTTACAGTACTTCTTTTTCGTTGGCCACGCGAATGTTGGGCCCTTCCATTCGGCAGGATATCTACAATATTTATGGTTTCGTTCGCCTCGCAGACGAAATTGTGGATTCTTTTCACGATTATGAAAAAGAAATGCTTTTCAACCGTTTCGAAAATGCTTTAAATGAAGCTATGCAGGATCGCATTAGCCTCAACCCTATCTTGAATTCATTTCAAAAAACAGTTTATAAATACAATATTGAAAAGGAATTGATCCAAACTTTTATGGACAGCATGCGGTTGGATTTGACAAAAAGCTCTTATTCTGTGGAAGAATTCAATGAGTATATCTACGGTTCGGCAGATGTGGTGGGGCTTATGTGCCTAAAAGTTTTTGTGAAAGGAGATGCAAAAAAATACAATGAATTGAAAGAATCCGCTATGAATCTGGGTTCCGCATTCCAAAAAGTGAACTTTCTGCGCGACTTAAAGGAAGATTTTGATAATTTGAACCGAAACTATTTCCCAAATACCAATCTAAATGCTTTGGATGAAGTTTCAAAAGAAAAGATAATCCAGGAAATTGAAGAAAATTTCAACAAGGGATATTTAGGCATCCTACTTTTGCCACACGATGCAAAACTGGGCGTTTATATAGCGTATAGATATTACAGAAGATTACTGAAAAAACTACAACAAACTCCCGCAACTGAAATTAAAAATGCACGAATACGCGTGCCGAATTCTGAAAAAATCGGGCTATTGACCCGCAGCTATGTAAAATATCAATTAAATTTGGTGAAATGATGGGTGATGGATGCTGCAAAAATCACAAATTAACAAAACACAAATCACAAATTAACAAATCCCGAATTAACGAATTAACAAACAACAATGACAATCCTTCTTTGGATATTAATATTCATAACCACTTTCTGCTTTATGGAATTTATGGCGTGGTTTACGCATAAATACATTATGCACGGCTTCCTGTGGAAACTTCACAAAGACCACCATCACAAGGATCACGGCAGTTGGTGGGAGCGCAACGATTATTTTTTTCTCTTTTATGCGCTTGTGAGCATCAGTTGTTTTGTGGGTTGGAGTTATTTCAGTTTTTGGGCCGGACTGCCACTTGGTTTGGGGATTTTCGCCTACGGACTCACCTATTTTTTAGTACACGACATTTTCATCCACCAGCGTTTTAAAATGTTCCGAAATAGCAATAATTGGTATGCTCGCGGAATCCGGAGAGCGCACAAAATCCATCACAAACATTTGGGAAAAGGAGAAAGTGAATGTTTCGGAATGCTTCTTCCGCCGTTAAAATATTTCAAAAAATAAGTTATGTGGCACCTTTATCTATTGCTTGACGTTGCTTCGCTCAGTGTTCCTTTTGTGTTCAGCTTTCACCCAAAACTTAAGTTTTACAGGCTTTGGAAATACTTTATCCCATCCACTTTTATAATGATGGCGTTTTTTATACCGTGGGACATCATTTTTACGCAAAACGGTTTCTGGGGCTTCAATGAAAAATATCTTTCGGGAATAAAATTTGCGGATTTACCTTTGGAAGAATGGCTCTTTTTTATCTGCATTCCCTACGCTTGCCTTTTCACAATTTATGCTTTTAAGAATTTATTGCCGAAGTTTTCCCTTTCTAACAAAACCACGGCCGTTGTTTACTTTTCTATGCAAACCGTTTTGTTAGTAGCGCTTTTATACTTTTATAACCGTTGGTACACAGCCATAAATTTTGGCTATTCAATAGTATTAATGGCTTTGGTCTATAATTACAAACGGGAAGCTTTGAATGTTTTCTTCCCCGTATTCAGCATTCTTTTAATTCCTTTTTTTATTGTGAATGGATTCCTCACCGGCAGCTGGATCCACAAAGAAGTGGTTTGGTACAACAATGCCGAAACCCTTGGAATCCGAATTGGCACCGTGCCCATTGAAGACAGTATCTATGCCCTCGGAATGCTGCTAACGGTTTTTGTTTTGATGGAAAAGTTTAGGGAAAAATACTCTTCAAAAATTAAAAAAATGCAAGAGTGAGTTTCTGAAAAAATCGGCAAATTAACTGTATTAAAATTTTATATGCAATAGGTTGGCAATGTAAAACTATACAGATTTTATACTACATTTAAACCTAAAATCACGATTGTTTATGATACATCCAAAAACCGAACTGAAACTAATAAGCAAAGAAATTGGCTACGGCGTTGTTGCCAAAGAATTTATACCCGCAGGAACAATTACATGGACTCTGGACGATTTGGACCGCGAATTTACCCCAGCGCAATTCAGAAAAATGAATCCGCTCTATCAAAATATACTCGATACCTATTGCTACAGAAACAACAAAGGAAACTTGGTGCTCTGTTGGGATTATGGCCGCTTCGTAAACCACAGTTTTAAAAGCAACTGCCTTTCCACCGCGTATGATTTTGAAATTGCGATCCGCGATATTCAGTCAGGCGAGGAACTGACGGATGACTACGGCTATTTAAACGTTTCGGAACCATTTAAGGGAATAGACGAAGGAACAAAGCGCAAAACAGTTTATCCCGATGACCTTTTGAACCATTATCAAACTTGGGACAAACAACTCATTAAAAATTTTTCAAAAATAATTAAAGTAGAGCAGCCCTTAAAACAACTTATCGATCCAAAAGTATGGGATGAAATCGTTGACATTTCCAAAGGAAAAAAAGAAATGGAATCTATTTTGAAAAATCATTTCGCGGGTTAATTCTTAAAAAATCATTCAATGAGAAGATTATCCAAAAGCGTTCGCATTTTTTCGCTGTTCCAATCGGCTGCGCCTTCTTCATCAATAACTATTTCACCCGATTTCGAAATTAAATAACTCGTTGGAAGAACATTTGATTCCAGCTGTTTCGGAGCTTCTGAAGTTTGAAGATAAATGTGTAAAGTATAGCCGTTTTTCTCCATAAAATGCTGCACTTTTTCAGCCTTTTCCGAAGTTACAAAATAGAAATCCACTTTGTCTTTATAACTGTCATATAATTTTTGAAACGAAGGCATTTCCGCAACACAGGGCGGGCACCAAGTAGCCCAGAAGTTCACTATTACAACTTTCCCTTTCGATTGCGAAAAATTTACTTCCTGCCTTTCGGCAGGCACGGCTTCAGCATCCAATTTCTGCAAATTCCAATTGTAATCTTGAAGCGTTTCACGATCATTCCCAGATTTTTCAGAAGGCGAAAAAGATATGAGCCGTTGCACGAAAACCTGAATTGGCATCCGTGTTTGAGGAATAATCAATAAGGCCAAAAATGCGACAAACAAGATGTTGCTCCAGTGTTTTTTTAGAAAGGGAATCATAATTTTATTGTATAAAAAACCTCAAAGGTCTTTCATTCTTCGCTTAAAGCTTGTGCCTCCGCTAAAGCTTCAGCGACACGCGGACGAATGACGAAGGAAGACCTTTGAGGTTTAAACTTTAGATATTTTAATTTAAGCGTTCTGCTTTTTAATCAAATTTAAAGCTGATCCTTCGTGATACCACTTTATTTGGGCATCGTTGTAAGTGTGGTTCGCTTTTATGGTTTCTTTATTGCCATCTTTATGAACTATTTCAATGGTCAACGGTTTGTTTTCAGCAAAATCGGCAATGTCCACAAAGTTGAAGGTATCGTCTTCCTGAATTTTATCGTAATCTGCTTCATTGGCAAACGTCAGTCCCAACATTCCCTGTTTCTTCAAATTCGTTTCGTGGATACGTGCGAATGATTTTACTAAAACCGCCGCAACACCCAGAAAGCGAGGCTGCATGGCTGCGTGCTCACGCGAGGAACCTTCACCGTAATTATGGTCACCCACAACAATGGTTTTTATTCCTTTGGCTTTGTATTGACGCTGAACGTCTGGCACTCCCCCGTAATCACCAGTGAATTGGTTTTTTACAAAATTCGTTTTTTTGTTGAAAGCATTTACAGCGCCAATCAAGGTATTGTTAGCTATATTGTCCAAATGCCCACGGTAGCGCAACCAAGGTCCAGCCATAGAAATATGGTCGGTGGTACATTTTCCAAAAGCTTTGATCAGCAATTTCACACCCTGCAATTCAGAATTTTTTATGGGAACAAATGGCTCCAACAATTGAAGCCTCTCACTGTCTTTAGCAACTTTCACGTCAACCGAGCTTCCGTCTTCCTTTGGTGCCAAAAAGCCGTTGTCATCCACTTCAAAACCTTTTGGGGGAAGTTCCAAACCAATGGGTTCATCGAGTTTTACTTCCTTTCCATCTTCATTTATGAGTGTATCGTTCATTGGGTCAAAATCCAAACGGCCCGAGATTGCGATAGCGGCTACCATTTCCGGAGAGCCTACAAAAGCGTGGGTGTTTGGGTTTCCATCAGCTCGTTTTGAAAAGTTACGGTTGAAGGAATGGACGATGGTGTTCTTTTCGTCACCTTTTCTATCACTTCGGTCCCATTGACCAATGCAGGGACCGCAAGCATTTGTAAAAATAGTTGCTCCAAGATTTTCAAAAACTTCCAATAGTCCGTCGCGTTGCGCCGTAAAACGAATTTGTTCAGAACCTGGGTTAATTCCTAAATCACTTTTCGGTTTTATTTTTTTGTCGATGGCTTGTTGTGCGATAGAAGCTGCTCTCGTTAAATCTTCATAAGAAGAGTTTGTGCAGGAACCGATCAAGCCCCAATCTACCTTTATGGGCCAATCATTTTTCTTCGCCTTTTCACCTAATTGACCAACCGGAGTTGCCAAATCTGGCGTAAAAGGTCCGTTTAAATGTGGGCGAAGGGTTGTTAAATCTATTTCAATAACCTGATCGAAATACTTTTCCGGATTTGCATATACTTCATCATCACCTGTTAAATACTCTCTAATTTTATTTGCTTCATCCGCAATCTCAGAACGATCAGTTGCTCGAAGGAAACGCTCCATTGCGTCATCATAACCAAAAGTCGAAGTTGTTGCTCCAATTTCGGCACCCATATTGCAAATTGTCCCTTTTCCAGTACAGGAAAGATTTTTTGCGCCTGGACCAAAATATTCAACAATAGCCCCAGTTCCCCCTTTTACAGTAAGGATTCCGGCTACTTTCAAAATAACATCTTTTGATGCGGTCCAGCCATTTAATTCTCCAGTTAATTTAACACCGATTAGCTTTGGAAATTTCAATTCCCACGGCATTCCTGCCATTACGTCCACAGCATCTGCTCCACCAACGCCAATGGCGACCATTCCCAAACCACCAGCATTTACGGTGTGGCTGTCGGTCCCGATCATCATTCCGCCGGGGAATGCATAATTTTCAAGAACAACTTGATGGATTATTCCTGCTCCCGGTTTCCAAAAGCCAATTCCGTATTTGTTTGAAACAGATTCCAAAAAATCAAAAACTTCGCTGCTGGTTTCATTGGCGCGCCTCAAATCTGGCACCGCACCCTGTTTGGCCTGTATTAAGTGATCACAGTGTACGGTTGTTGGCACTGCAACGGTTTTCTTTCCGGCTTGCATAAATTGAAGAAGTGCCATTTGTGCGGTAGCATCTTGGCAAGCAATCCGGTCTGGGGCAAAATCAACGTAGTCTTTTCCGCGTTGAATAGCTTTGTTTGGATTGCCGTCCCAAAGGTGGGAGTATAGTATTTTTTCAGAAAGGGTAAGCGGTTTTCCAGTGATTTCACGTGCTTTGTCTACACGTTCTGCCATCTGGGCATAAACCTTTTTAATCATATCAATATCAAAAGCCATAGTCGTATTTTTTTGTGATGCGAAAGTACAAAAAAAATTAGAATATTTAAAAAATATTTAATGAAAATGCTCATTTAATGAATATAATTCATTAAAAATCAAATAATATTGCATATAATTATTAAATCAATAATTTTAGATAGCCAAAATTATGGATTTCAAAATATTTAATATGGAAGATTTTGAAACTTTAAAGGAAAGCCAAACGGATTTTAATACAAGCTTTTGATAATCTCTTCAATGCTCAACCCTTCGGCTTCAGCTTTGTAGTTTTTTATCAATCGGTGTCTTAAAATTCCAATTGCAGCTTTTTGGACATCTTCAATGTCTGGGGAAAATTTCCCGTGAAGGGCCGCGTGCGATTTTGCGGCCAAAATCAAGTTTTGCGAAGCCCGTGGACCTGCGCCCCAATCTATATAATTTTTTATAATTTCTGTGGCCGTAGAATTATTGGGCCGTGTTTTCCCAACTAAAGTAACCGCATATTCCACAACATTATCTGCCACGGGGATTCTTCGAATTAACTGTTGGAAATCGATAATTTCTTGGGCAGTAAATAGTGGATTTACTTTTTGGGTTTCGCCAGAAGTTGTTTGCTTAACCACTTCCACCTCTTCCGAAAAAGAAGGATAATCTAGATTTATGGCGAACATAAAACGGTCCAATTGCGCTTCGGGCAACGGATAAGTCCCCTCCTGTTCTATTGGGTTTTGGGTGGCGAGTACAAAATAGGGCAAATCCAGTTTATAGTGATGCCCAGCAACTGTAACGGCGCGTTCCTGCATTGCTTCCAAAAGAGCAGCTTGGGTTTTTGGAGGTGTACGGTTAATCTCATCCGCAAGAATTATATTTGCGAAGATTGGGCCTTTTATGAATTTGAACTCACGGTTTTGATCAAGGATTTCAGAACCTAAAATGTCACTCGGCATCAGATCTGGCGTAAACTGTATTCTTTTGAATTGTAGCCCAAGAGCTTCCGCAACGGTATTAACCAATAATGTTTTTGCAAGCCCCGGAACGCCGATGAGCAACGCATGGCCGCCCGAAAAGATGGCGAGCAACACTTGCTCAACCACTTCATCCTGACCCACAATTACTTTTTTTATTTCCTGCCGAAGGGCGTTGTATTTTGAAACCAGTTGCGTTACCGCTGCTACGTCTGACATATTTTTTTCGCTATTATTTTTTCAACCAATTTCCAGCAAAATCACAATCTTGATAGTCTTGATTGATGCTAATATACGTATCTTTTATTTTCTCGTTCTGCCACTTGTTGATTACCTTAATCTGTTTTTCGCGCAATGCCAATTGTTTTATGCGCTCGTAATCCTTGGCGTAATCTGCTTTGTGTTCTTCGTATTTTTTGGTAACTGTAAGTAATTTTAAACTGCTTTTTCCGGTACGATCACGGTCTGTAAAAACTTTTGAAACTTCGCCCTCTTTCAAATTATATATCTGTGCACTTAGGGTCGGGTCCATTTTGGTAAGGTCAAATTTGGTGTCGAAATTAACTGGGTTTATAAGCTGGCCGCCGTTGTTGCGGGTTTCTTTATCATCGGAATATTTTCGTGCAGCATCCGCAAAAGTAATTTCTCCCGAATCTATTTGCACCTTTATATCTTCTATTTTCTTCTGTGCCGCATCAATGGATTCCTGCGAAACATCGGGAAACATCAAAATATGTCTTACATCAACTTCTTGCCCTCGGATTTTTTCGACATAAAGAATATGGTATCCAAATTCGGTTTCAAAAGGTTCGCTTATTTCGCCTTCCAAAAGCGAAAATGCTTGATCCTTAAATTCTTTTGCCCAAGGCGAATCTCTTTTCACACCAATATATAGCCCTCCTTTGGAATTCGAGCCGGGATCTTTGGAATACAACACCGCTTTGGTGGCAAAACTGGCTCCATTGTCTATAATATCTGCGCGAATTGCATTCAGTTTTGCTACAACTTCATCTTTTGCTTGCTGGGTTATTTCGGGGTCTATCACTATTTGGGCCACTTCAATTTCGGCATTAAAAACGGGCCGTTCCGCTTCCGGAATTGAGTAGAAAAATGTTCTAACCTCTTCCGGCGTAACTTCCACTTTTTCAATTACCTTTTGCTGCATCAAGCTGGCAAGTTTTATGTTTTTGTTTGCCTCAAAAAGTTCTGTTCTGAGTTGTGCAATATTGTCTTTTCGGTAATAGGCCGCCACTTTTTCCTCGCTGCCCAACTCGCTGACCATATATTGCAATTGCTGGTCTATCATCCCATTGATTTCTGCATCGGGAACGGTTAAACTGTCCTGTTTTGCTTGGTGGGCGTAGAGTTTGTCTTCCATCAGTTTTCCCATCAATTGGCAACGGCTCACGTCTTCAATAGACATTCCCTGCGACTGCATTTCAACATAGGCCTTGTCAATATCGCTGTCCAGAATAACGTATTCGCCCACCACGGCGCTAACGCCTTCGGCTTTATATCTTTTGAAAGTTTTCAGAGTGTCGCGCTGAACCACTTTTTGCACCACCAGCGAATCGTTGTCTTTCACAACGCCAGTGCTGTCTGGCTCCAATACGGTCTGGGCTTGAAGCACAGCGGTAGAAAATAGCAACACCAATAAAAACTTATTCATTTTTATAAATTTCAAAATTGTTTGTTTCAATAGCATCTTTTGTAATATCTGTTTCTAATTTTTTTATGAGTTCAAGCTTCCTTTTGTTCAAAATAATTTGTTTCAAAGTAGGCTTAATATAGGAAATTGGCGCTGTATCATTGGGATTGAGCACGTTTTCAATTTTCATCAAATATACTCCTAATGAATCTTGCAACTGTGCAAAATTGGATTTTTTTAACACTTGATCGCTATTGTCCTTTAACACTGGTAAAGCGTTCAGCAAAACATCTTTTTTTATCCAAACTGAATCATTAAAATTTGAAGAAATAAATTTGTAATTCTGACTGTTCAGTGACTTTCTGTCCTTTTCATTATATCGATTCAGTTTTTCCTTCACAGCGGCCAATCCTTCAAAATTCAAAGGAAGTTGTACATAACGCATTTTTACGAGCAGATTTCTCTGCTTGAAGTTTTCTTTATTTTCCTCGTAAAAACTCTGATATTCCTGTTCGGTTATCACGCTGTCCAATTGCTTGTCCACAATTACATTTTTATAGGCTTCGGTAAGCAGGTCGTTTTTATATTCCTGAACCAGCTTATCAAATTCTTCGAGCTTTTCTGGAGTAAGATTTATTTTTGCTTGATCAATAAGCAATTGCTGGGTTGCCCAACGATTTATGTAATTGTTTACAATGAGGGTACTGTCTTCCGGCGAAGTATTTTCAGAAATCAATTTTGCAATATCCGCCTTGTATAAATAATTATCGTTTACCCGAGCCACCGCGTTTTGCTCGGGTTCCTTTTTAAAATAATCACAGGAAACAAAAACGGTACAGCAAAGAATTATATAAAGAAAATGCTTTATCACTTCAGTTCTTTCTTAACGTGCTTCAATGTTTTTTTGTTCACTTCTACCTTATATTTTGAATGTAGACTCTTCATCCACGACGCTTCTATGTCGTTTTGATAGTTGCTCAGCACCTTTCCTTTTACATCTTCCAACGATTTTGGGCCCGGTGGAATAACTTCCTTTATATTAACGACAACGAATGAATCATTGCTTGGATAAATAGCGGAAGTGCCTTTCTTTATTTCAAGGTTTTGGGGAAGCTCACGTTGGCCTACTTCAAAAACTCCGGGGGTGATCAAAACATTTACTTTATCGGCGGTGTTCAAAGCTGCTTTAATTTCTTCGGAAGTTTTTCCTTCGCTTATCATTTTCTGAACCTGCTGTGCAAGGATTTCTGAATTGGCCGAATAGATATCAGCATCCACACGCTGTTTCCACTGGTAGTTCTGTTTGGTCTTAGTGTAATATTCCTGAATTCCGATAGAATCATTTTTCCCTTTTTGCCAAATATTTTTGTCCATCACGTCAAAAATTAAAAGACCATCACGGTATTCGTTGAGGATGGCGGCATAATCTTCGTTTTCTTCCTCAAGTTTTTCCTTGAAATAATCTTTCAGTGCTTCAGTTTCAAATTCGTCATAAAAAACCACTAGCAATGTTTCCTTCTGTTTGTATGGTTTAGCAGTTCTTTGGCGGGCTTCAATATATTTTGCGAAGTCTGTATAAGTTACATTTTTGTTGCTGATGGTGAAAAGTGTTTTATCCTGAGCGGGCGGTATTGGCTCCATTACCCATTTTCTTCTTAAAATATCGTCGCCCAGATAGGTATCAAAAAACGGCAAATAACTTTCGCCCTTTTTGAAACCGTATTTCTCTATAATTTTTTTGTTGATGGCACTGGTAACAATTTTGGAGCGGTCGCCTTCGTTCACTTTTTTCTCAAGTTCTTCTTTTTGTTGGTCAAAAGTTTCCATCGACAGTTTTTCATCCAAACGGATAATGTGCCAACCAAAATCTGTTTTTACAGGTTTGCTGAGGTCGCCTATATTTTTAAGGGTGTAAGCTGCATCCTCAAACTCTGGGGCACGAAGGTCGCCTTTTGTGAAAGGTTTCAGTTTTCCACCCATAACGGCAGAGTTTTTATCGTCGGAAAACTGTTTTGCAAGACTTTCAAAAGACTGGCCCTGCTTCAACATGTTGTAAATTTCATTGATGCGTTCTTCGGGTTTGAAATCGCGGGCGCCTTTTTTATCGGAAATCATTATGTGCGAAACAGAAATCTTCGGAAGTCTCGCCCTTTTGTCGTTTACCTTCACAATGTGATAGCCAAAACTGGTCCGAATAATATCCGAAATGTCGCCAACCTTCGTATTGTAAGCGGCATTTTCAAACGGATAAACCATAGAGAAAACCGTAAAATAGCCCAGCTCGCCGCCTCTTTCCTTCGCTCCTGGTTCTTCGGAATACGCTTTTGCCAACTTCGTGAAATCTTCGCCCTTCAGCGCCCTTTCGCGAATTGCCTTAATTTTATTGTAGGCCGCCAAGGTATCCTGTGGCACGGCTTCATAATCAACCTTAATTAAAATATGGGAGGCGTCAACGTCCTGTTTTCCACGCTCGTATGCTTCCTTGGCGAGTTCTTCGGTAACTTTGTCTTCAAAAAGATAATTTCTTGAAAGTTGGTCGCGGTATTTTGAAAATTCTTTTTTGTAATCTTCTTCCTTATCCAAACCCTGTGCTTGGGCTTCGGCTATTTTCAGTTTATAATCAATAAAAAGTTGAAGATAACCATCAATATCCTTTTGCGATTCGTCCTGGACTAAGTCTAGGTTTTTTTTGTAAACACGCTCAAATTCGCTTGCATACACGGGCTTGCCGTCTATGGTCATCAATACTTCCTTTTTATTTTGTGAAAAAGTGGTGGCGCTCAAAAGTGCCAAGAAACATACGGTAAGAAAATTTTTCATCTCTGTTTGAATATTAATTTTTTAATGAAGTGATTCACCTAAGTTTAAGCTTCGGCGAACAAAGGTGCAAAAATAACAAAAAGCTACGGGAACTTATGCCAGAAAAGTAAACGAATTTTATATAATTATAGTGTTTCCCGTAATTTAAAAATATTTATAAATCCCGTAACTTGCAGCAACAAATAAAAAGGGCGAAAGTGGCCATTTTTAAATAGAAGCGGTAGCACCAACAAAACATAAATGACTGAAAGAATAAAACTTATCTGGGATTTCCGTGGCCCCAGTGCAAAGCCCATTGCCGAACATCACGCAAAGCATCTTGCTGAATTTGCCGAAACGGAAAAACTGCAAAATGCATTTACCGGCCAAGAAGAAATCACCCCGATGCACCATATTGCTTTTTTAGTGGTTGAAAAAAACCTGATGAATACCTTAAGGGAAACCTTGAAGCCCACCCGTGGGCAAATATATGACGAACCGTGAAAGCCTTTTTTCAAGATACATTTGAATACACATACCACTGCAACCAGCGGTTAATTGAGGAATTGCTTAAAAATCCTGAAACTTACTCAGAAAAGATAGGCCTTCTGGCCAGCCATACTTTAAACGCCCATCACGTTTGGAACCACAGAATTTTTGGCGTGGCTCCTGCCCTTTCGGTTTGGCAACATTTGGAAATGGACAATTTGCAGTTAATAAACAATGAAAATTTTGAGCACAGTAAAGAAGTTCTTCAGAAAAATAATTTAAATAAACCGATAAACTACACCAATAGCAAGGGTCAAAATTTCACAAACACCGTGGGTGAAATTCTTTTCCACATCATCAATCACAGCACTTATCATCGTGGGCAGCTTATCAGTCTTTTGAAAACCAAAGGAGTGGAACCTATTGTTACGGACTACATTTTTTACAAACGATAAAAACAACCGTCAGTTTATTTGCAATATTTATAGTAATATTGCGCTCTGAATATTTAAAACGAAAAAAATGAAATTTCTAAAAATAGCGGTATTCTTTATCGGTCTTTCAACTTTCGCCCAAGGCAAAGTGGGCGCGGTGGATATAGATTATATTATGTCTAAAATGCCTGAAATGACAATTGTCCAAACCCAATTGGGATCCTACGGAAAACAATTGGACGTGGATCTCAACAAAAAAATTGATGCCTATAAAATTCTTGCCGAGGATTATAAAAAAGGGGAACCCACATTTACGCCCGAGCAAAAAAAGGAAAAACAGGAGGCACTGTTAAATCTGGATGCAGACATCCAAAAATTTCAACAGAACGGAGCCAAACTTATGGAAATTAAGCAACAGGAGTACCTTAAACCATTGTATCAAAAAATTGGGGTTGCTTTGGAAAAAATTGCACAAGCCCAAAATTACACCCAAGTGTTGCAGGCTACTCAGGATATAGTTTATTTGGATCCGAACTATGACCTTACCATACCTATTCTAAACGAACTTGGCATTACAATTACTGCGGAAGAAGGAGGGAAATAATACAATTTCTCTTTAAAAAAAAACGTAAAACGTGGAGCTTTTGGGCTTCACGTTTTTTTTATTTGGGAAATTGTTTTTGAATTGTTTTTTAAAATTGGGAGCATTGAAAACTATCCTCTTTAAACAATAACTGTATTTTTAAATTTTAAAATTTCAATAAAGGATTTCAAAATCTACTATTGAAAAAATAAACATTTCCAATGACCGAAAAAATAATTGAACATATTCTCCAAAATCCTTCTGGAACAAAAACCGAAACGATTATTATTAATGGTCAGAATTATGAAATTATCTATAATTGGAAACGGCGGATTCAAATAAAAATCAAACCAGCCCAAGATTTATTTCAAGATATGGAGGTTTGTGAAATTCGTAGAAATCACTTAATGAGCATTATTGCCCGTTATCCCAACTACAATTTACTGGGAAAAAGAACTGAGCTCACCGAAAAATTGCTTTCCAACAAATACACTCCTGTACTATTAAACTTTCCCGTATCCAAGTTAATTTGTGAAAACAACCAATTATCTTACGCAGCAACGATTCGAAAAAAACATTTAATGAAATTGGAAATAATAATCCGTTATTTTGATGCTTTATTGGCTACTTTGAAATAATTTTTCTCAATTATTGATGGTCGGATATTTCGAACACGAAAAGCGAATTATTTTCCTTTATAGCAAATGCTCTATATTTTTTCGAAATTCTAAATTGGTAAATACCGAGTTTTTTGGGTTTTCTGAGTTTTAGCTGCACTTTTTGGTATTGTCCTTCCCTAATATAATTGCACGTCTTTTTATATTGTTTTTTTAGGTTGTATTTCTGCACATCCTTGCGTGTGCCGTCATTGTCAAAAACCTCTATTAGGATGCCGGGCGAAAAGTTGAGTCGGGAGAAGCTAGTTCTTTTTTGGCATCTTTAGTTTTTTGGATAGTTTCAGGGGAAAGCGGCACTTCGCCTTGAAAATAATCCACTGCCCAATCCAAAAGTTCTTCCAAGGATTCAAAATCTGTTCTGGGTAGTTTTTTGCCGTTCTTTATGGTAATGGTGGTCATTTTTTCTGAAATTATTTGGCTTAAAGATAAGGAATTGGAAGATAACTTAAAGGTTAACAAATCCAACTTTGACAAAGTTGTCAAATTCAAATTGAACCATCCATAGTGTTGTAAATTCTGAAATTTCAAGAATAGAACCCGAAAACTTTGCCAAAGTTACTACCGACTACTCTCTAAAAACTACCTACTATAATTCGGTGATTCGCTAGTAATGGTAACATCATGCGGATGGCTCTCATTGATTCCCGAAGCGGTAATTTTAATAAACCGCCCGTTTTCTTTTAAAGTCTCAATATCCTTGGAACCACAATAACCCATTCCGGCACGGAGACCTCCAATAAATTGGGTCATACTTTCCACCAACTCTCCTTTGTACGGTACGCGGCCAACGATACCTTCGGGAACCAGTTTTTTGATATCATCTTCAACGTCTTGAAAGTAACGGTCTTTAGAACCCTGTTTCATTGCTTCCACAGACCCCATTCCTCGATAGGATTTATATTTCCTTCCTTCATAAATAATAGTCTCACCCGGAGATTCCTTAGTACCCGCCAATAACGAACCTAACATCACGCAATCAGCCCCGGCAGCAATCGCTTTTGGAATATCACCGGTGTATCTAATTCCACCATCGGCAATTACGGGAACACCGCTGCCTTTAATTGCAGCAGCCACTTCCAGCACTGCGGAAAATTGTGGAAACCCAACACCGGCAACTATGCGAGTGGTACATATTGAGCCTGGACCAATTCCTACTTTCACTGCGTCAGCTCCAGCGGCAACCAGATATTTCGCGGCATCGGCAGTTGCTATATTTCCAACAATTACATCAAGGTCTGGAAATCTTTGTTTCACTTTTTTCAAAACCTCAACAACACCTTTGGTATGGCCGTGGGCAGTATCTATGATAACTGCGTCAACCTGTGCGTTTACCAATGCTTCTGCCCTTTCTACGGCATCTGCGGTTACCCCAAGCGCGGCTGCAACGCGAAGCCTTCCGTATTTATCTTTGTTGGCCATGGGTTTTTGGGTAAGTTTGGTAATGTCCCTAAAAGTGATAAGCCCCAAAAGTTTTCCTACCTCGTTTACGACAGGTAGTTTTTCTATTTTGTTTTTCTGAAGAATTAATTCAGCTTCCTTTAAAGATGTGCCCTGAGCCACGGTAACCAAATTTTCGGTAGTCATCACTTCGCTCAAAGGGCGTTTCAAATCTTTTTCAAAACGAAGATCGCGGTTGGTGACAATACCAATCAATTTTCCGGTATTATCCGTAATCGGGATTCCGCCAATACTGTATTCGCGCATGGTTTTTTGGGCATCGCCTACCGTGTTTTCCTTATGAAGCGTAACTGGATCGATGATCATTCCACTTTCAGCGCGTTTCACTTTTCGCACTTCGGCAGCCTGTTGCTCAATGCTCATGTTTTTGTGAAGTACCCCAATACCTCCTTCGCGAGCCATGGCAATTGCCATTGCGCTTTCGGTAACGGTATCCATAGCTGCGGAAACAATAGGTACGTTTAATGTAATATTTCGTGAAAATTTTGTGGCGATGGAAACTTCGCGGGGTAAAACTTCGGAATAGGCAGGCACTAATAGTACGTCGTCGTAAGTAAGGCCTTCCCCAAGAATTTTGTTGTCGTGTGCGATCATTGCAATTAAATTAACTTTCGAAGATGCGAAAGTGATTATGGATTAATTGCGTGCAAATGTACAGTATTTAATCCAGAAATATGAAAACTAAGTTCAAACAATAAGTGCAACAGTTGAGAAGTATGGAAATATTATTTCTTTTCCGAAGCAAACAATTGAACCAGCACTGCCCCAGCAGCAACCACATAAACCACAGTCATCAAGGTCCCAGAAATAATGACAACCCATTTCACCCACAGCATACCTTTCCACATAAAATAGATTCCGCCGAAAGTTAAAAGGATAGAAACAAAAGGCTCAATCATTAAGAAAGCTTTCCATTTTGGCGGAAGGGAAGTGATAGCCACCAAGCCGCCCAACAAAAAGAAAATAAACGAAATGGAAAGAATATGGGTATGCAAAATGGTAAGCATCTCGCGCTCCCCTTTTTTGAAAATCATTACTGTAGGGTTTTCAGCTTCCTCATTGCCAAGGTAATTTTCCTGAAGCCCGTGCGGGCTTACTGAGCCCGTTTCGCGAACAAAGTTCAGACCCGTGAAATATCCAACACTCAAAACAATAACAAATGCCACAATAAATTGTTTTGCATAACGCGGAAGGTTGTGGATACGGCCGTGGAGTTGCATTTATAAAATATTTGATTTCTGCAGGATTGCAATACTCTTCAGAAGGGAGTTCATTTCAGTGGTCAAGGACCTTACCGAAATTGTAGCCCCGCTAATGGGAATGATATTACGGTTGTAAACAAGTTCTTTGGAAGTGGGGGATGCGCCTTCAAACTGTTTTAGCCAACGTTTGCTGCTTATTTCGCCACCGTATTCTTCGCGGTAAAACAGCACTTTGCTCGTAGTAATGACGAAGTTTTTATCAAACAACACCAAATAATCAAAAGTTGCGGTTTTGCTGGGTGCATTCCCTATATATCCATAACCTAGGAGTTTACCGCCCGAATGGATCTTAAATAGGTTTTCATCCCCAAATTCCGAAATCGTCTTATCATTCAAATCTTTAGGAACTGAAATGATTTCCTTCGAGAAATTTTCGGTTCCATAAAATTTCACCATTTCCTTATGGGCTTTTTTGGCCACGTTATCTGGAACGGTAAAGGCTGCCAAAGCGAGAACAACAATTAAAAGAATAGAAAATCTTGTTTTCATTAAACAAAGGTATTGATTTCAAAAATTATGTTGAACCATATCTAAAATAGTGTTCTCTAAGGTTTATTAGAACCAAACGCCAATTCCAAAATTGAGTTGGTTCTTCACCTCAGCTCCATCCAGTGCATTGTCTTTAATTTGATAATCGCCTTTTATTACCACTCCATTTGCAATGTGGTAAGACAAACCCGCGGTTATATCTTGGCGGTTATAAGCATCGTTGCGCGCCAAACCACCTTCTGTACTGGCGTGTGTGTCATATTGTTCATATCTGGCAAATGCAAAAAGTTTTTGTTTGGCGGTAAGTGGCAGCAAATTATACGCACCTTCTACATAATAGCCCATAAGGGCACTTCCCAAGTCCTTTCCGGTAAGGGTGTTGTATTGGTCCGTGTCCGTAAGCGATGCATAAATAAATTCGCCACGCGCAGTAAATTTACGGAAAGCGTAACGTACGTCGAAACCAACCATGGAGATTCCAATATTTGCACCATCCAAATCTTCTACTTCATCTGCTGCTTGTGTTTTCCCAAAATATCCAGCTAATCCGAAACGCAGGCCTGGGACTCCATAGTAATCCAGTTTTATTGAAAAAGTTGGGCTGTCCACGGTAGATTCTATCCCTTTTTGACGTCCTCCTCTCAAACCGTCTTTGCCTTTTAAAAATCCATTTACCCCTCCCAAATCGTCTGGGGCAGTGGATTTGAAGCCATTAAAAACGTAGGCTTGGTAACCTAAAGAGATTTCCGGAAAACGCCCAGTTACCCCTACGCCCAGTTCGCGCCAAGTGGTTGGCACTATATCGTGGTCCACTGCAGGGCGGTCTGTACCGTTAAAAGTGGTGGGTTCGTGATATTCATTTATTATTCCCATTGGGACCAACATCAATCCCCCACGGAGGTTCACATTATTGCTTACAGCATAGTTTACAAAGGCTTGCTCTATGTATATTTCTTCTACATGTTCCACTTCAATCTCGGTAATGAACTGTGTTTTTTCATCAAATTTATAGCCCAAAAGAAGGACCAAGCGGTGCACATCGAGGGTACCGTTGTCGCCCTCTGGCTGGTTATAGACCATTTCACCGTATCCACCAAGTGTCACTGCCTTCCCAAAAGTACCCGTAAGTATTCGTTGGATTGAATTTTGTTGTTCTTGTTGAGTTGTGGGTATTGAATCAGAAACGGTTTGCGAAAAGGAAATAGCACTAAAAAATAAAACGGATAAAGTAATGTATTTTTTCATTAAATATTATTTAGACTGAATTAAAATAGATTGATTTTTCAGAAGCAAAAATAATATGAAAAAGAAAACCTGCAAATTTTATTTAGAATTAATTTAAATAAAATTTAGAAAGTAAGATTTGAAATTATTTTGAAGAAACCTCCAAGAGATGTTTATATTGAAGCCTAGCCAAGCCGCCCCATTGGAGCAATAACTTTTTTTCATCTTTGGAAAGATTGCCGTGAACTATAGTGTATGACCATAAAGGCATTTCGTCATTTTCAACCATTTCTACGAGTTCTTCGAGCTTGTGTTCTTTCTTTTTAGCTGTGTAATTGCCCCATTCTGAAACGTTAAAATGCTTTTTCCCCTGCAAGATATGATCATTAAGAAATAGAGAAAAAGGGACAGCTTCCGAATACCACGGATACACGGTCTGGTTGCTGTGACAATCATAACATCTTTCATTTAAAATAGATGCTACTTTTGCGGATGGTTTGGTTTCAGCTTCAAAAAATGCGACACTTTCATAACCACCATTATTTTTTTCGGGGCGTATAAATTGGATTAATACTAACACAACCAGCGCCAAAACCAAAAAGATTTTTATAACTCTTTTAAACACTACTTTTTTAACGAATTCAAATAGGAAATAATTGTTTTGCGAATATCCCCGGCAGCATCGGTTTCCTTTGGGGTATAGATTTTTACAATGTCTTTGTTCTCAGGGGTTAAAAATGGAATGTCCAAACCTTTTAGCAAAAAGTCGCTGATTGCTATACTGTATGTTTTTCGGTCGTTTATTGTTTTTCCGTCAATTTCCCACTCCCCGTTTCCATTTTGGGAAAAGTTATAACGCTGTAAGTATGCGCCTTCGCCAGTTTGCAATTTGCCATAATCCAATATTTCCTTTAATAGACTTCCTTTTAAATCAACCTTCAAAACACTTCCGCCAAAAGGAAGCACCCTGAAAATATCGGTACTGGTTATGTCTCCCACCAATCTGTCGTCTATTCTTATGGAACCGCCGTTTACCATTGCCCCATCCACATTATTTTTGTAAACATACGCCATGGAACGGGCTATTAGCTCGCCCAAGTTGGTCTGTTTACTTCGGTTGGAGGTGTCTGTGCCGTCTAATGGGGAAGTGGCGTTATAAATAACTTCACCCGGATTTTCAATTACTTCCTTCAGCTTTTTGTTCAAAAGATCTGTCCATTTGTTGACCACTCGCTCCACTTTGGCTGAAGAGGCAATTTTATCTGTAACCATCACCAATTCAGAACTAACATGAAGGTATTTTGTGCGCAAATTATATCTAAGGGTATGCACATATATACTTTTTGCATTGGCGTCTGCTTTGGCTATAATGGTCCTGCCCTCTTTCTCCAACATATTATAATGTTCATGACCACCCATAATTAAAGGAAGTGAACTCTTGAAGCGTCTAGCTATTTTTTTATCTTCTTCTAATGAAACATGCGTTAGACCGACAACAAAATCTGATTTTTGAATTGCCAAATCATAGGCCCGTACTGCATTGTCATATATATCGCCATAGGAAACGAATTCTTTTGGGTTTGAAGGTAATGTTACGCCAAAAACACCAAACCTGATTTTGTTGCCGTCTGCGTCCACAGCATCAAAAGTAGAAAAGTCAGAGATTGGAACATTCGTATATTCCCATTTTGTGGTGAATGGAACAAGTTTCTTTTCGGTTGCATGGCGCACATTGGCAGATGTCCATTTAAAAGTGGATTCATTCAGCCGTTTTTGTAGATCCTCTTCACTAAGGTCAAACTCGTGATTCCCGAAAGTAACCAAATCAACATCCATTGCGTTCAGCACATCTATCATTTGTTTTCCGTTCAACCTTTCACCATCTACCTTTAAAGTGCCCAACAGGGAAGGATTTAAAAAATCACCCGCCAAAAACAAGAAAGTATTCGGAAATATTTCTTTAATGGAATCACGAATGTGGGCCACACGCGCCAGGCCACCGTATTCCCCACCGTTTAAAGGGGCAATCTCATAGACGTCATTCATTTGGACGAATTTTAAGGTAATGGCCCCAGCCCCCTCTATGGAATCCTCCTTTGGCAAATCTAAAACCGAACAACTTATGGTAAAAAAAACCGCCAGAATTGAAAATAGTAATGCTTTCCTCATTTTAATGATATTTAGTGAAAATCTTCGTTGCTTCATTGTACGCGCTTTCAAAAGACATCGGGTTAATGTTGCTCGAAATTTTTTCAGCTGTAAAATAACTGAGCATTTTCTCGGTAGGCATATTCCCCGTAAGTTCATCTTTTGCCATTGGGCAGCCTCCAAAACCTTGTATTGCGCCGTCAAACCTTCGGCAGCCCGCTTTGTAGGCTGCATCAACTTTTTCGTGCCAAGCGTTTGGAGTGGTGTGCAAATGCGCACCAAATTCTATGTGGGGATATTTGGGGATTAAATTACTAAATAAATATGAAATAATAGCAGGAGTAGATGAACCAACGGTATCACTAAGGGAAAGAATCTTCACACCCATAGCTGAAAGTCGCTCTGTCCATTCACCCACTATCGCTACATTCCAGGGGTCACCATACGGGTTTCCGAAGCCCATAGAAAGATAGGCAACCACTTCTTTATTATTTTTATGGGCAAGATTCAATATTTCTTGAAGTATCACCAAAGACTCCGCAATGGTTTTGTGCGTGTTCCGCATTTGAAAGTTTTCCGAAATGGAAAAAGGGTAGCCCAAATAATCAATTTCGGGATGTTTCACTGCATCTTCCGCCCCGCGAAGGTTGGCGATAATTGCAAGCAATTTACTTTTGGTTGTAGAAAGGTCCAGTTTTGAAAGCACCTCGGCCGTATCCTGCATTTGCGGGATTGCCTTAGGCGAAACGAAACTCCCAAAATCAATGGTATCAAACCCGCAGCGCAAAAGTGATTGGATGTATTTCACTTTTTCCACTGTGGGAATCCAGTCTTTAATGCCTTGCATGGCATCTCGCGGACATTCTATGATTTTTACTTGCTGCATTGCTCCAAAGATAGTTTTTGAAAGAAGAAATACGAAATTAGATTTGGGAAATATTTGCTTAAGAAATATAAAGGAGGATTTCTTTTATGGAAGAAAAAATAAATTTATGAGCCTTTTTAAAAAAAAATAACACGAAAAAAATAAGAGCTATTTATAATTTTATTAAATTTATTATAGATTTTTAAAATCTATATTCCACTTAAGTTCAACAATTAAATTTTGAAGTCATGAAAAAAATTAATTTACTTTGGCTTTTCGTGTTGTCAGTACTTATTGTTAGCTGTACGGACAATGATTCTTCTTCGTCCGAAGAAAACGCAAAGAATGTTGAGGGAACTTCTTTGATTGGAAACAAAATTCTAAATAAATTAGAATACGATAAAGATTTTTTAACTATAAAAGATCAATTCTATGTATGGCAAAATAAGGAAAATGAAATTATCTTTTTAAGTAAGAATAACACTAATAGAAATCTATTGATACTTCAAGGAGCTGACAGGCAAACTCCATTGAAGGATGGAAATTATGAGATAGTGTACTTAAAACATTCTTTTTTGGCGCACAATCTTACTACTGGTTCTATGAGTTATTTAAAGGTTCCTAAAACAGAAGAAAGTATCATTACTGATAAAATTACCAAACAAAATATTGATTTTGATACCCAAATTGAGGGTTTTGGATTAATACTGGCTTATATTGATTAAAAAAATAATAATCAATTATCATTGGAAACTTTGAAGAAACAAAATTCCCTTACGCTCTATCTATCTTCTGTTTTGGATAATCGAAGTGGTTGTGCAAATGGAGGCCCTGGAGCAACATCTTGTTCAATAGCACCAGATGGTGGTGGAGGTTGTTCAGTTTCCTGTGGAGCAGGTTTTTATGCATGTTGTAATTTCACTTGTACCTGCGTACCCGATCCCTGAAAATAATAACAGTAAAAACATATTTGAAAAACCACTTAATATCTTAAAATATTCGGTGGTTTTTCATTTTAAAATAAAATAAAAACCGCAATCCCCACAAAAACCAAAATCTGCAACCATTTCAAAACAAATCCCATGCTTTTCCATTCCAAAAGTAAAGTAGAAATGCGTCCCGCCGCCATAGCGATAACGCTGAATGTTATAAACGAAATCAGCATAAAAGTAATTCCCAGAATATAAAACTGTACAACAGTGTTCCCTTCCTTGTCCCAAAGAAAGCCGGGGAAAAATGCCAAAAAGAAAATCATCACTTTTGGGTTTACCAAATTCATGATAACACCAGTTTTGAAAAGTTGGGCATATGATTTTTTTGGAGCATTTTCAGCCAGCGAAATGTGCTCATCACTATTATAGACTTTGTAAGCTAAGTAAAGTAAATAGCATGCTCCCAAAACTTTTATTCCGTAAAATATTTCTTCCGAAGCGGTGATGATAGCCGAAACTCCAAATGCTAAAAGAGTGGTGTGGACAATACAACCACTTATAAGTCCGGCGGTTGTTGCAATGCCGCTTTTGGTGCCGTTGACCAAGGATTGGGTAAGCACATAAATATTATCGGGTCCCGGGGAAATGGCGAGGGCGAGGGTTGCGATTGTAAAAGAAAGTAAGGTTTCTAGCATAAATGACTTTATGAAACAGGACGGTTTGAAACAGGACGGTTTGAATCACGACGTTTTGAGGCACGACTATTTAAAAAAAATCACCAAACGCCCTTTCCTTGAGTAATTTGAAAACAGACATCAATCTTTAGTTCTAAATTCATCCGTCTTCTGTCTTCTGTCTTCCGTCTCTTTTAAAATCGCTTTGTTTATTTGTTTTATCAAGCCTGGGCCTTCGTAAATAAAACCTGTGTAAAGTTGCACCAAACTTGCGCCGGCATCCAGTTTTTCCATAGCATCTTCTGCGGAATGGATTCCACCAACGCCAATAATTGGAAATGCTTTGTTGCTTTTTTCCGAAAGAAAACGAATTACTTCGGTAGCTCTTTCGCTTAAAGGTTTTCCGCTTAAACCTCCCATTTCTTTTTTATTTTCTGAAGATATTCCTTCGCGCGAAATTGTGGTATTCGTTGCAATAACGCCGTCAATTTTTGTTGTTCCAACTATTTCAATAATATCTAAAAGTTGTTCATCGGTCAAATCTGGAGCAATTTTTAGAAGAATTGGTTTGCGTTTTTCTTTTGAATTATTTCGGTTTTGAAGCGTTTGCAATAAATCCATCAGCGGTTTCTTCTCCTGTAAAGCGCGAAGATTTGGCGTGTTGGGAGAACTTACGTTTACCACAAAATAATCTACACAATCAAAAAGGGCTTCAAAACAGATTATGTAATCGTTCACCGCTTCCTCGTTAGGCGTGATTTTATTTTTGCCAATATTTCCACCAATTAAAACGTGTTTTGTCTCCCCGAGCCCTTCGGCTTCGCTCAGGACAGGCTTTGTCGAGGGGTTTTCCTTCAACCTTTCAACAGCCTCTTCCACTCCTCCGTTATTAAAACCCATTCGGTTTATGATGGCTGAATCTTCCTTTAAACGAAACAAACGCGGTTTATCATTTCCGGGTTGCGCTTTTGGAGTTACGGTGCCTATTTCAATAAAGCCGAAACCGAAATTTGAAAGTTCTTTGTACAGTTTTGCATCTTTATCGAAACCCGCCGCAAGTCCCACGGGATTTGGAAATTTCAACCCAAAAAGTTCCCGTTCCAATTTTGGGTCATTCACTTTATACATACATCGGAAAATACTTCCAAAGCCAATCTTATGAAAAAAATTAATCAGTGAAAATGTAAAATGATGGATTTTTTCGGGGTCGAAGCTGAAAAAGAGGGGACGGATGACGGTTTTGTACATAGTTGAAAAATGTGGTACAAAAATACACTAAACTATGTATTTGTTATTTTGAATATGCTTTATTTTGCAGTGTAAAAGAAAAGTTATGATTGAAAAACAACACATTATTGACCGCTTCATAAGCTATATAACCATAGATACCGAAAGCGATCCAAACAGCGATACCACCCCAAGCACCAAAAAACAATGGGACCTTGCCAACAAACTGGCCGAAGAGCTGAAACAGATAGGGATGGAAGACGTTACCATTGATGAAAACGCTTACATAATGGCCACGTTGCCTTCCAACGTTTCGCATTCCGTTCCCGTTATCGGTTTTGTTTCACATTTTGATACCTCCCCAGATTTTACGGGTGCGAACGTGAAACCGCAAATTATTGAAAACTACAACGGAAAAGATATTGTTCTAAATAAAGAACAGAACATCATTCTTTCTCCAGATTATTTTGAGGATTTGCTGCTTTACAAAGGACAAACATTGATAACAACCGATGGAACCACCCTTTTGGGCGCAGACGATAAAGCGGGTATTACTGAAATTGTTTCCGCAATGGAATACCTAATAAACCATCCAGAAATTAAACACGGAAAAATTCGCGTAGGTTTCACTCCCGATGAGGAAATTGGCCGCGGTGCCCATAAGTTTGACGTAAAGAAATTTGGCGCTGAATGGGCCTACACTATGGACGGCAGCCAAGTGGGCGAACTGGAATACGAGAATTTCAACGCTGCTGGAGCAGTCGTTACGGTGAAAGGAAAAATAGTGCATCCAGGTTATGCCAAAGGAAAAATGGTAAACAGTATGTACATTGCCACAGACTACATCAATTCCTTACCACGGCTTGAAACCCCCGAACACACCGAAGGCCGTGAAGGCTTTTTTCACCTTCACAACATACACGGTACTGTGGATGAAACCAAAATTCAGTACATAATCCGCGACCACAACAAAAAACATTTTGAGGCAAGAAAGGAAATGGTCCAAAAACTTGCGGACGACCTGAACGACCAGTTTGAAATGGAAGTGGTGAATGTTGAAATAAAAGACCAATATTATAACATGCGTGAAAAGATTGAACCCGTGATGCACATTGTGGAAATTGCAAAACAAGCAATGGAGCAGGCTGGCATTGAGCCCATCATAAAACCAATCCGCGGTGGGACCGATGGTTCTCAGCTAAGTTTTATGGGGCTTCCGTGCCCAAACATTTTTGCTGGCGGCCACAATTTTCACGGAAGATATGAATATGTTCCTGTGGAAAGTATGCAAAAGGCTGTGGAGGTAATTGTGAACATTGCACAGTTGACGGCGCAGGATCTTTCGCAATTTAAAATGGAAAAGTAATAGATTTTCAAACTCCAAAAAAAACTCCCTCAACTACTTAAACATAGCGAGGGAGTTTTTATTTAAAAAAGGAACAGTTTGCTTATTTCTTTTCTATTACGGGAGCATTCAGTTTTGCGGTTCTTTCCATTGAAATGGCCGATCTTTCAAACTTTATTTTTCCGGCGCCACATTCAATAATGCAGGTGCCATCATCGTTAAGCTCCAGTACTTTACCGTGCAGGCCGCCAGTGGTTATCACCTTGTCGCCTTTTTTAAGTTGGGCGGCAAACTGTTTTTCCTGTTTGGCTTTTTTCATTTGGGGACGTATCAAAAAAAGATACATCACCACAAACAATAATATAATAGGTAAAAAACTTTTTATTTGTTCCATAGTAATTTTTAGTAATCCAAAAATTAATTATTTGGATGTTGGGGTTTTTATTGGAGCGGCACCACCTGCTTTAGGAGTTACGAAAGCTTTAATAGTCAAGGCTTCGGTTCCCGCTTTTGTATTGGTGGTAAGGGTTACGGTTTTGCTCACTTGGTTTTGGCCGCTTCCGTTGAATTTTACTAACAATTGACCTTCTGCTCCAGGAGCAACAGGATCTTTAGTGTATTCGGGAATGGTACAACCGCAGCTACTTTTAGCGTTCACGATCATCAATGGAGCCTCTCCGGTGTTCTTGAATTTAAAAACGTGTTCAACAGGAGTACCTTGGTCGATAGTTCCAAAATCGAATTCGTTTTCTTCAAAAACAATTGTTGGAAACTTTCCAGAATCCGCATCGCGAGCTTCTGCAGTGGCAACGTTGTCTTCATTCACTTTGTCTGCTGCATTGTCTTTACAAGAAGAAAAGGCAAAAACAGATAGTATTGCTACTATTAAAATTGATTTTTTCATGATAATTAAAATTTTTATGTTTTTAGCAGGGCAAAAATAGGGATTATTTTGCTTTTATTGAAGCCCCCGTCCAATTTTATTCAATTTGCCATTTTCTGAAAATTCTTTCACTATTTTATCCAAAATACCATTTACGAAGATGCTGCTTTTTGGGGTTGAATATTCTTTGGAAACTTCCAAATATTCGTTTATTGTAGCCCTAACAGGAATAGAGGGAAAATACAAAAACTCGGCAATGCCCATTTTCAGGATTATTAAATCCACATCGGCGATGCGGTCTTGGTCCCAGTTTGGGGTTTTGCCTTCTATTTGCGCATTCAGTTTGTCCTCATTCAGTATTACTTTTCTGAAAAGTTGCAGCGCATATTCCCTGTCTTCCTCGTTTTTATAAAGGTTCGGAACCAAAAGCGAAGAAGCATTTTTTTCAGAAAGCTTGCCCAACATTTTAACAATGGCTGTATTCACAATCGGAAAATCATCTATCCAAGTGAGGCGCTTGTCCTCTAAATATTCATATAACTTATCGTTTGGAGCAATGACTTCTTTGTAAACCTTCAGCACAAAATCTTGGTCTTCTTTAAATGTGGTTTCGTTTTTTGAAAGGTAAACATCATACCAGTCCCATTCTCGAAGTTCGTTGAAAATGATGTTTACATATTCACTATCCAAAGCCCAATAATTGAGTTTTTTCCTCTTTATTATTTCAGAAAAAGTAGTGTTGGAGGTAATTATGCGGATAAGCTTATTGTCAATAAAAGTGCGGCTTGGATCTTTTTCCAAGGCCGTGGCAAGATGTTTTTTTTGAGATTTAACAAGAAAACTTTCGGCTTGTTGCTGAAGTGAAACCAGCAATTGCAACAACAATAAATAGAGGTCCTGCATCTGGTCTATGCTGTGGTGCAAAAATTTTTCCTGCGAGTCTATATTTGGGTTTTCACGCTGGTTATGTGCGTAAATGGACTGCAAAACTTTTACCCGGATATGTCTTCTTGTAAGCATATTTTTTTGAAAGAACTGTTTTAAAGAAACAACGCACAGGAAATTTCCTGTGCGTTGCAAAGATAGTATTTTAAGAAAAAGAAAAACTATTTTTCATTTTTTCTTGCATCAATTCTGGCTTGTGCTACGTTGAATGCCGCCTGATAGGTAGTGATGTTTTCCGCATCAGCTTTTTTCAATATCTCAAGCGTGGTGTTGTAAATGTTTTCTGTCTTGCGAATTATTTCCTTTCGGTCATAATTTTCAAGTTCTGCGTATACATTTATGATTCCACCGGCGTTAATCAAAAAATCGGGAGCGTACACAATTCCTTTTTCGCGGAGCATCTTTCCGTGTTTCTGCTCATCGGCCAATTGATTGTTTGCAGCACCGGCAATTATTTTTGTGTTCAATTGACTTATTGTGAAATCATTCACCGTTGCACCTAAGGCACACGGCGCATAGATGTCCATTTTTTCAGCGTAGAGATTGCTTCCGCCGTAAATTTCAACACTGTATTTGTCGCGCACTTCTTCCAAACGCTCTTGGTTAATGTCTGCAATATATACTTTGGCGCCTTCGTTGGTAAGGTTTTCAACCAAAGCCTCGCCAACGTGTCCGATTCCCTGTACATAAATTACTTTATCTTCCAAAACATCACTTCCGAAGGTATATTTTGCGGCAGCTTTCATTCCCATAAAAACCCCGTAGGCAGTAATTGGGGAAGGATTTCCCGAACCACCGTTTGATTCTGAAATTCCGGTAACGTAAGGAGTTACTGTGCGCACCAAATCCATATCGGAAGTTGCCATCCCTACGTCTTCGGCAGTAATGTATTTTCCGCCAAGCGAATTAACGAATTCACCAAACTTCAACATCAACTCAGGCGTTTTTTGGGTTTTGGCATCACCTATCAAAACTGCTTTTCCGCCGCCAAGGTTCAAACCTGTGATTGCGCTTTTATAGGTCATCCCGCGCGACAGACGAAGTACGTCATTCAACGCTTCCCATTCGCTGGCGTAGTTCCACATCCGAGTACCTCCCAAGGCAGGTCCCAAAACGGTATTGTGGATACCGATTATTGCTTTTAAACCAGTATCTTTGTCGTTGCAAAAAACGATTTGCTCGTGATTGTCAAAGGATAGTTGCCCGAAAACCGGGTCCATTTTGCGAAGTTCGTTTGTATTGATTACCTCAATTGCCATAGCTTTTTTATTTATTTTGTTCATCCTCTAAAAAGGCGGTGCAAAAGTAATTGATTGTTATTGATTTTGCAATACAACTGGTGTTAATTCAAGAATTCTTAAAAAATTACGCATTTCGTGAATAACCACCAACCGTTGCACGGATAAAGACTTTTGAACATATATGGGGTTCCGATTGTTTTATGATGAAGGACACGCAATAAATAACAAGCCTACTACTTACTGATTACTGATTACTGATTACTGAAAAATGAAAGATTTAAAATATCTCAACAAATATTTTCTGAAATACAAAGGACGCTTGCTTTTGGGCGTTTTCATTACCATTATCGCAACGGTCTTTAAACTGGTAGTGCCCATGAAAGTGGGCGATTCCATTACTGCCGTGAAACAATACTTGAATGGCGAAATTACAGACCTTGCCTTTGTAAAACACGAACTGCTCATCAACATTCTCTTGCTTTTGGGTGCGGCAGTGCTTTCAGGATTGTTCACATTTATGATGCGGCAAACCTTTATTGTGGTTTCCCGCTATGTGGAATACGACCTTAAAAACGAGATTTTTCAACATTACGAAAAACTATCCCTCGGCTTTTACAAACAGAACCGCACGGGCGATTTGATGAACCGCATTAGCGAAGACGTTTCCAAAGTGAGGATGTATGTTGGTCCGGCATTGATGTACAGCATCACGACAGTTACACTTTTTATAGTGGTGGTAAGTTATATGTTTTACAAAGCACCAACATTAACGCTATACGCAATTGCGCCATTGCCCATCCTTTCCATTGCTATTTATAAATTGAGCGTCATCATCAACCACCGCAGCACTATCGTGCAGCAATATCTTTCAAAATTAACCACTTTTACACAGGAAAGTTTTAGCGGGATTGCTGTGATAAAAGCGTACGGAATAGAGCCACGAACCAATACAAGTTTTGAAGAACTCGCCGAAGGAAGCAAAATAAAAAACATAGACCTCGCGAAAGTGCAGGCCCTCTTTTTCCCGTTGATGATGCTGCTTATTGGCGTTAGCAACATTTTGGTAATTTACATTGGCGGAACGCGATACATAAACGGCCAGATTATTGAATTCGGGACCATTGTTGAATTTTTGATTTATGTGAATATGCTCACCTGGCCCGTTGCCGTGGTTGGCTGGGTTACCTCCATGGTACAGCAGGCGGAAGCTTCGCAGAAACGAATCAACGAGTTTTTGGAGACCGAGCCTACCATCCAAAATTTGGTGGAAGAAAACACACCTGTTTCGGGAAATATTGAATTCAACAACCTCACTTTTACCTACCCCGATACTGGGATTACAGCATTGAAAAACGTTTCATTTTCAGTAAAACCTGGCGAAACTTTAGCGATTATTGGAAATACAGGCTCGGGAAAATCAACCATTTTTGAATTAATAGGAAGGCTGTATGATGTGGAAGAAGGAATGTTGAAAATGGACGGCACGCCAATCAGAAACCTAAACCTCAACGACTTGCGCGACAGCGTTGGTTATGTGCCGCAGGATGCGTTTCTTTTCAGTGATACGCTTCGGAACAATATCCGTTTTGGAAAGGAAAACGCTTCCGATGAAGAAGTGATTGAAGCCGCAAAAAACGCCGCGGTTCACGATAATATTATCGGTTTTTCGAAAGGTTATGACACCATTTTGGGCGAACGCGGCATTACCTTGAGCGGTGGGCAAAAACAGCGGGTTTCCATTGCGCGGGCCATTATTAAAGACCCACAAATTTTGCTTTTCGACGACTGTCTTTCAGCCGTTGACACCGAAACCGAAGAAGAAATACTTCAAAATTTACAGAAAATTTCCAAAGCAAAAACCACTATCATTGTGAGCCACCGCATTTCTTCCGCAAAGAATGCCTCTAAAATAATTGTGTTGGAAGAAGGAGAAATCATTCAACACGGAACCCACAATCAACTGGTAAACACTGAAGGTTATTACAAAGAATTGTACGCAAAACAACTTTTGGAAAAAGAAATGTAAATTTACTTTGGCTGGTTTGGATTTTTTTTGGATTTTTGGCAAAACATACCAAAAAAAACAGAAATTATGAGCGACCAATATACGATGGAGCAAGAAGAAATTTTTTCAAAAGTAATGCGCGCCGGAAGACGCACCTACTTTTTTGATGTAAGGTCCACAAAGGCAGGCGATTTTTACCTGACCGTTACCGAGAGCAAAAAGTTTACAAACGACGATGGTTCCTACCATTACAAAAAACACAAAATCTATCTTTACAAAGAAGATTTCAGTGAATTTAAGGATACATTGGATGAAATGATAAACTACGTAATCGATGAAAAAGGCGAAGAAGTAATCAGCGAACGCCATCAAAAGGATTATAAACCTGCCCAGCCGATAGGCGAGAAAGAAACAGACGAAATGCCAATTGCTGCGGAACCAGCTTCAGAAAATGACGAAACAGATTCAAGCAATTTCACTGATATAGAATTTGACGATATATAAACTCAAGTATTAAAACACAAAACCGGCACGGGCAAAACCGCTGCCGGTTTTTTTATTTTCGGCAAAAACGCAAGTTCGATTACTTTACTTACTTTTCATACTTAAAATCAACAACCACAAAACCTTTAAATGGTAAACAAACTGTACCAACCCTATAAACCAAATCTCGATTTTTCGGGGCTGGACCATATAGTGGTTGGCAGTGGAATGGGCGGAATTACCGTAGCCACCTGGCTCGCGAAAGCCGGAAAAAAAGTCGCCATTTTTGAACGCCATTATGTTCCCGGAGGTTTTACGCACAGCTTTAAACGGAAAGACGGTTTTCAGTGGGATGTGGGCGTACACTATGTGGGCAATATGGACGAAGATTCTTCGCTCCGCAGTTTTTTCGACTTTTTGACCGATGGAAAACTGGAATGGGAATCCATGGGCGAGGTTTACGATGTAGCAAATATTGATGGTTCCGAATATCAATTCAAAGCTGGAAAGGAAAATTTCAGAAAACAGCTCATCAGTTATTTTCCCGAAGAAGAAAAAACGATTGATTCCTACTTAAAAATCATTGAAAAAACAAACAAACGCGCTAGTGCTTTCTACTTTGAAAAAATATTCGAGCCTTGGCTAAGTAAAACTGTGGGGTGGATTTTCAGAAAAAGATATTCAAAATTTTCAAAAAAAACCACCTGGGAAGTTTTAAAAGGAATAACCAAAAACGAACGGTTGATCGCCGTGCTTTGTGCACAATGTGGCAATTATGGGCTTTCGCCAAAAAACAGCAGTTTTGGAGCACACGCAATGGTGATTGGCCATTTTTTGGAAGGTGGTTTCTACCCCATTGGCGGCGCAGACCAGATTTGCGAAAAAACGCTGGAAGTCTTTACCGCACATGGCGGAAAAGTTTTTATAAATGCTGATGTTACAAAAATTATAACCGAAAACAATCGCGTAAAAGGAATAAATATCGATGAAAAATTCATAGCCTGCAAAAGTGTGATAAGCAATGTGGGCGTGAATAATACCTTCAATCATTTGCTTTCGGAAGCAGATAAAAATAAATGTAACTTCAGTTTAAAAAATGTGCAACCTGCCAGTGCGCATATCTGTTTATATCTTGGGCTGAACCAATCCAGTGAAGCTTTAAATCTACCGAAACACAATCTTTGGTACTACAAACACCATGACATTGACAAAATTTTTGATGAAGCTACTTTGGAAAACGCTCCTGAAAATTTTGCGTACATCTCCTTCCCTTCCGCCAAAGATCCAAATTGGGAAATAAAAAATCCGGGGACTGCAACCATTCAAGCCATTTCCGTGGGAAATATGGAATGGTTTGAAAACTATAAAAACACCAATTGGATGAAGCGCGGCGAAGAATATTTAAAGCTTAAATTGAAGTTTGAAACTGAAATGCTCAGCGTTCTTTTCAAATTTTTCCCGCAGATTGAAGGAACCGTTGTAGCTTCTGAAGTTTCAACACCACTTTCAACCGAAAACTTTACCAATTATAAAAGTGGTGAAATCTATGGTTTGGCACATTCCCCAAAACGGTTTACACTTTCTTTTTTAAGGCCAAAAACGAAAATAAGAGGGTTGTTTTTAACGGGACAGGATATCACACTTGTGGGCGTTGCAGGCGCTATGCTTTCAGGTTTATTATGCGCGACTGCTATTTTGAAAATAGGCTCGTGGAAAATTTTTAAGGAAATTCGAGCTTCTAAATACTCGTGAGTCTTGTTGATGAAACGAATAAAACTGCTTATAGCGTCCAAAATAGAAAACCCTATCTTTGCCGCCTTTTTAAATCAACAGCATGTTAGCAAAGACAATCAAGAATTTTACCCAAAACCCTAAAAACGACATACTTTCGGGCCTTACCGTAGCTTTGGCTTTGGTGCCCGAAGCCGTTGCGTTTGCTTTTGTAGCGGGCATTGACCCGTTGGTTGGATTGTACGGTGCGTTTATGATGGGTATTGTAACCGCTCTTTTTGGTGGCCGTCCCGGAATGATTTCCGGTGCAACTGGCGCGATGGCGGTAGTGATGGTCCATTTGATTCAAAAGGGAAACGAAGTTGGATTAACATTAGCCGAACCCATTGAATATCTTGGCCTGTAGTGGCTTTTCATTACGCTGCTTTTTGTGGGGACATTCCAAATTTTGGCAGGGGTTTTTAAGTTGGGAAAATTTGTGAGGCTTATCCCCCATCCAGTAATGATGGGATTTGTGAACGGTTTGGCAATCGTAATATTTCTTTCGCAATTAGGGCTTTTTAAGGAAAGTCGCGGTACCGTTCCGCAATGGCTCAATGGGCTGGATCTTTGGATTATGCTGGCATTAGTGGCCTTAACAATGGGTATCATGTTTGGGTTGCCAAAACTTACCAAAAAAATTCCTGCGGCATTAATTGCTATTGTCCTGGTTGCTTGTATTACAATTTTTGGAAATCTTGATGTTAGCACTGTTGGCTCCTTCATCCGCGATGGCGGCGGAAGTGGTTTAAAAGGTTCTCTCCCCGTTTTCCAAACCCAGATTTTTGGGTTTTTAGATACATTGAACGGGCATTGGGGTTTAATCATTTCAACAGCATTTCTATTGGCCGCAGTCGGTTTGATTGAATCTTTGATGACGCTGAATTTAATAGACGAAATGACCGAAACCCGAGGCAGCGGCAACCGTGAATGTGTGGCGCAAGGCGGCGCGAATATATTGAACGGACTTTTCGGTGGAATGGGCGGCTGCGCAATGATCGGGCAATCTATCATCAACGTGAGTTCTGGCGGTCGGGGTAGGCTTTCGGGCGCAACGGCGGCGATTGCACTATTGTGTTTTGTGCTTTTCGGCGCACCGTTGATTGAACAAATTCCTATTGCAGCTTTGGTGGGCGTAATGTTTATGGTGGTAATCGGCACTTTTGCTTGGAGCAGTTTTAGGATCCTTCATAAAATACCTGTGGCAGACGCCATTGTTTTGATTACGGTTTCAGCGGTAACGGTTTGGCAGGATCTGGCTATTGCGGTACTCGTGGGCGTGATTATGAGCGCCCTAGTTTTTGCGTGGAAAAGCGCCACAAGGATTCGAGCAAGAAAAAGGATTAAAGAAGACGGCACGAAAGTTTACGAGATTTGGGGGCCATTATTTTTCGGTTCTACAACCGCTTTCAACAGTAAATTTGATGTTTCAACCGATCCAAATTCAATAGAAATTGATTTTATAGAATCTAAAATTTCAGACCATTCGGGAGTTGAAGCAGTTCGGAATATTGCCAACAAATATCTCGACACAGGAAAGAAAATCAAGTTAACGCACCTCAGCCCAGACTGTAAAGCACTTCTTCTAAAATGGAACCCGGAGTTTGAAACTATTATTAAAGATTCTGTTGAAGATCCGCGCTATTATGTGGTTACCGATACTTTGGATGCAGAGGTTCCGTAATTAATTTTTCCGCGAAAAGTAGAAATCAACTTTTTTGGCTTCACCTTTTTCCTTTCCCTCAATCCAAGCGTGGAGGGAATCTTTTGCGGGATTTGAATAGATTATTCTTTCGGGAAAGTCGTGGTTTTTGTTTTCAAAAGTTACTTGTCCTTTTTCCGAAGAAATCATTTTAAATGTAATGGGTTTTTGATCGTTTTGGTTTGCGGTTGCGACGGTCAATAATAAATCCCCAGCTTTTTGTTCCAACGCCATGGTTTCCGCAAAAACAACTTCGCCTTTTACCTCCACAAAACTATAGGCCGTGTAGGTGCTATCGTTTTCTTTTGACCAACTTTCTTGTGAAAATCCCTCACCAGTTTCGTTGGTCCACGTTCCCAAAAGCCATTGTAAGTTACTTATTTCTTCATATTTATCATTGCTAACCGTAGCTTCGGAAGATTCAATTTCTTTCTTGTTATTACAGGAAATAACTAATTGCAACATAAAAATCAACAAAAGATATTTTTTCATGGAAGTTTTTTTTATGCTGTTAAAGATATGCAGTATTTCAGAATAATGTGAAATATTGATTTTTTCTAGTTTTTCTATCCAAAACCCCAGAAGGAATAAATATTACATCCATTAAATAGTATGGCGAGAAACTTTGTTGGTATTCCAAAAACGATTTCTAGAAGTTTAACAATATTATTGCAGTTAGTACACATTTTAAAAGAAAACATTTTATTTATCTTTAATAGTTATAAGTGACTAAAAAATGGGGACTTCCGAAAAACCTATCAATGAATCGCTCAAAGAATATGCACGTGGCATAACAGGCGGCTTGTTATTCAGTTTACCGATGCTATACACTATGGAATTGTGGTGGACGGGATTTATTGCAGACCCACTTCCGCTGCTACTATATTTTATTGTAGGGATGTTTTTGCTCATGGTTTACAATCACTATGTTGGTATTCGTGAAGAACATTCCCTTTTGGAAGGCTTAGAGGAATCTATAGAAGAAATGGGAGTAGGGATTTTGCTTACAGCCTTTATTCTTTGGGTTACGGGACGTATTGCCCCAAGTATGTCTTTCAGTGAAATAAGTGGAAAAATAATAGTGGAGGCAGTTACCGTGGCCATCGGAATTTCGGTGGGTAAATCGCAATTGGGTGGAAATACAGACGAAGATAAAGAGAGCAAAATCAGCCAAAAGATAACTTCAAAACCACATGTTCTCCGCACCGTAAACATTGCCCTTTGTGGTGCAATACTTATTGCATCAAACGTGGCACCCACTGAGGAAGTAATAGTAATTGCTCTTGAATCGGAAATATTCAAACTTTTAATTATAGCCTTACTTTCCATAAGCATTGGTGGAGCTGTGTTGTATTATATTAATTTTAAAGGTGCTAAAACAACAGTGGTCCATAGTACCACTTGGAATGCCTTGGTGGGAACTTTAATAATGTATGCGGTTGCTCTTGTATCTTCAGCTTTTATGTTGTGGTTTTTTGGGCGTTTTAATGGATTGTCACTTTATGGTATGGTGGCAGAAACGGTGGTTTTAGGGTTTCCTGCAGCATTGGGCGCCTCTGCCGGACGATTGCTAATTCAATCTTAATATGAAAAAAAATAAGGAAGAAAAAAATTGGCTAGAATGGTTGGTAACTATTGTTTCAGCAATATTGGTGTTTTTTACATTCGGTTTTTTGGTTTATCAATTGATTTTTGTAGAAAATACCCCAGCAGATATAGAAGTTGTTCTAGGAGAAGTTACCCAAAAGGACAATGGGTACGCAGTGGCTATTACTGCCAAAAATAAAGGATCTGAAACTGCTGAAAATGTGATTATCGAAATAGTTCTTCAAAGCGTAGAATCAGAAGAAAAAGCTCAGATTACTTTCACTTATTTGCCTGGGAAATCATCCGGAAATGGATGGGTTATTTTCACTTTAAAACCGAAGGATGGAGAACTGAAGAGCCATGTCTTGGGATATGAAATTCCGTGATTTTGAAAAGTTTGAAATATTTGAAAATCTGTTTTAGTAGATTGTATATTATAAAATTCGCAATCCATTTTCAACAGATTTACCTGGCTGTAAAAGCGTTACGTTTTTCCCTTCCACAGCACCCAAAACCAAACATTCGCTCATAAAATTGGCTATTTGTTTTTTCGGAAAATTGACCACGGCAACCACCTGCTTACCAATCAATTCTTCTTTGGAATAAAGCGAAGTGATCTGCGCCGAAGATTTTAAATTGCCAATTTCACTGCCAAAATCTATCAAAAGTTGATAGGAAGGATTTCGGGATTCGGGAAAGTCGTTGGCTTCAATAATGGTCCCGACCCGTATTTCAACCTTTTCAAAATCGGTCCACGAAAGATTATTCGTCATGATGGATGGTAAGTTTTTTAATCATTTCTGGAGAAATCTCGCCTTGATCTGCGCCGTAAACATCAACAAGCAATCCCTTTCTTCCGTCGTGGGTTTCTATCAAATAAAGAATCGTATTGTCGCCCGGATCAGTCATACCTTCAAAACGGTAAAACTTAATGACTTCCAAGTGACCAGCTTTCCATTCTTTTTTAAGCGTTTTTGACTGTATGCCTTCGCCAACAAGATTAAAATCTTCAGTAAATCCGTGATTTTGTAAATCTTCAATTGCCACAGAGAGTGATGAATATGAATTTTTCATAATAGTTATCTTAGATATTTAAAGTTAATGGAGATATTAATGAACTGCAATGATTTTAGAAAAAAGTTTAAGAGTTGAGGCACTAAAAAGTTTAGAAGCCTATATATCAATATTTCAAAAACCATTCAAAAGCCGTAACTTTAAACCATAGTTTGCAACCAATTTAGATGAGAAGAAATGGCCAACACAGAATCCAAAATGCTCCCTTTAGGAACCAAAGCACCCGATTTTACACTAATTGACGCAGTGTCCAATAATCCGGTTTCCTTAAAGGATGTCCGTGGCAAAAAAGGGACAGTGGTTATGTTTATCTGCAACCATTGCCCTTACGTAAAACATGTTAATGACGAAATTGTACGGCTAAGCAATGATTATCGTGTTACTGGATTTGGTTTTGTGGCTATCAATAGTAACGATGTAATTAAATATCCCGAGGATTCGCCAGCAGAAATGTGGCGAACAGCTCAAAAAGAAAGTTATCCTTTCCCCTATCTATACGATGAAACACAGGAAGTGGCAAAGGCTTACGATGCCGCTTGTACTCCAGACTTCTATCTTTTTGATGCCTATTTGAAACTAGTTTACCGTGGTCAACTTGATAATAGCCGCCCCGGAAACGGAATTCCCGTAAATGGTCGAGATCTTCGGGAAGCTATTGATAATGTTTTAAATAACAATCCACAGCGGAAAGACCAAAAGCCGAGTATGGGGTGTAATATTAAGTGGAAAAAATAAGCTACTTCCACCCCTCTCTTTTTAACAAATTTTCAATATGAGTATAGTGGTGATTGCTATGCCAAGCATAAATGCCAACAGTTTCTGCAAGTGTAAAATTACGATTGTGTTCTGGATGATGAAATTCTTTTAGCAATTGCTCTTGCGATAATCCTTTTACCAAATAAACCCATTTCGCATGCAAAGCGCTTATTGCTGATAAAGACAATTCAATTGGCGCATTTTTGGCATCAGCAGTTTCTGCCCACGCTTTTTCATCATACGCTTTTATGGTTGGAGTAGCTTCTGTTAAGGCCCACTTAAAACGCGTATAAGCGTTGTGATGACTGTCGTAAACGTGATGGATTGTTTGGCGCACAGTCCAACCCTCTGGTCTGTATGGAGTGTTCAATTGATTTTCGGAAAGATTGCCTACCAAATTGTTCAATCTATTCGGAAAATGTTCCAAAATCGAAATCCAAGCTTGCTGAATTTCAGCAGTGATGTTTGAAGGGCAGTCAAAGGTGCCAATAGGGTATTTCAGTTTTTTTATATCCATTTTATTTTGGGGGATTCGAGATTCGTTAATTCGGGATTCGAATTAACGAATCCCGAAGCACTATTTCACATCCATCAATTCCACATCAAAAATCAAGGTTGCACCTGGAGGAATTACCCCACCAGCTCCGCGCTCGCCATAGGCAAGGTTTGATGGAATCACAAAACGAGCTTTGTCGCCCACTTGCAAAAGTTGGATGCCTTCATCCCAGCCTTCAATTACGTTGCCCATTCCCAAGGGAAAATCGATTGGTTGTTTTCTTTTATAGGAAGAATCAAAATCGGTTCCATCGGTCAACATACCTTTGTAGTGCACGGAAACAGTCTTGCCTTTTTCGGCTTTTTTACCGCTTCCCTTTTGAATTATCTTATAGAGAAGTCCACTCTCGGTTCTATCAAAACCTTCTGAAAATTTCTTTAGTTCTGCTTCCTCTTTTGCTTTAATATTTGCAATTCGCGCTTCCCTTTCGCCCGTAAAACTTCTGAAAGCTTCTACAGCGTTCCATTTTTCGGCTTCTTCGCCTACGCGGATTATTTCAACTTTCTTCATCGTATCGCCTTGAGCGACGCTATCAACAACATCCTGCCCCTCTACAACATTTCCAAAAACGGTGTGTTTGTTGTCTAACCAAGGGGTGGCAACGTGGGTGATAAAAAATTGGCTACCGTTGCTCGCCGGACCAGAGTTGGCCATAGAAAGCACGCCCGGAGTATCGTGGCGAAGGTCTGGATGGAACTCATCCTCAAAATCATAACCTGGTCCACCAGAACCGGTTCCTTTTGGGTCGCCGCCCTGTATCATAAAATCTGGGAGTACTCTGTGAAATTTCAATCCGTCGTAATAGGGTGTTCCCTGTGGTTTTGCTGCGTTTTCCAAATTGCCTTCCGCCAAAGCCACAAAGTTTCCAACCGTTCCCGGGGTTTTGTCGTGAGTTAGTTTTATAAGGATTTCTCCTTTTTCAGTCGTTATTTTTGCGTAAATTCCGTCTTGCATTGCTTTTTTTTTAAAATTGAAAGGCAAAGGTAATGAAATAGGAAGAAAGAATTACCCGCGACGAGCGATGAGGAATGAGCGATTAGGGGTTTGGAAACTATCCGTTAGGGTTCTGAACATATCCAGCGGGGTTGGTGGACGTGTCCGGCGGGGTTCGGAACGTATAGAAGGGGTTGGAAAGGGGTAAATTTGTATATTTGGAATTAAAGATACAATGGGAATAAATTCAACTGTTTTATTTATCCTCATGGTAGGCAACATCGGATTACAAAACATTTTACTGAAGAACCTAACGCTATAAAATCGAAATTAAATAGATTTAAAAAAATTAAAGACCAATTATTAATATGTCGAAAAAATCTGATGAAAAACTTATAGTAGCAATTATAATAATTGGAATTCCACTTTTTATTCTTTATAAGATATTAGAAAACATTATTGCAATTCTTCAAAATTTAGCCAAAGCAATAGTTAACAATCTCAATATAATAATCACAGTAATAGTTCTGTCAATTTTAATTTACTTTTCAAATAAATTATACCCTATAATTTACTTTCAAAGTAAAAAATTCAAAAAACTTAAGGAAACAATAAGTGACCATATTAACAATTGTAATGAATTGAACCAATACATAGAAGAACTGAAAAACTCCTATTTAAAAATGTCATCGTATAATTATGGAATGGGAGAAATGACAGACAATAGCTTACACAATTATCAAAGAAGCGAATGGAAAAACCAAGATAAAAGCTATAATGTTCATGACTGCTCTGCATCTGTTTGTATGAATGCAAGCAATCAACCAATGAAGTATTTATGCAAATACTTTGATATTAAGAAAAATGAAAATTCGCTAATAAAGTTCGAGAAAGTTTTGAATGATTTTATCTCTGTAGAACAAGGAAAAGAATTATTACAGAAAGAAAAAATATCTATTCTCCAAAGTATTTCTAAATCTGTTCCTTTCCTAATAAAAAAATATCATGAGAAACAATTGTCTAAAAAACTAGGATTTGAAACTGTTGACATAAGCGACTCCTATATTCCTACTTTCTCATTCCAATACGTCTCCGCTGGAGGATATAGTTCAACAAATTGCGACATTAAATTGAGTATTGAAAATCTGAACAATTTAATCAATTATTTAAATGACGAAATTAAATGGAGAAAAAGTGTAATTGGTCAAAGAGCACTTATGACATCCCAACTGAGAAATCAAATCAAAAAAAGAGATAATTACACATGTTGTTCATGTAGTTTAGGAATAGAAGATGAACCAAATTTACTGTTGGAAATTGACCATATCCGACCCGTTTCAAAAGGAGGCCTAACTACCTATGAGAACTTACAAACATTGTGTTGGAAATGTAATAGAAGAAAAGGAGTCAAAGTATTTGTGGGATTTTAAATATTATTGAACTAAAATATTAAAAACAACTTAAACAATAAATAAGACATATATTTTTTCACCGTAAATAATTTCCACACCGCTACTCACTCCACGAATCCCAAAGCACAAATCTGTAACAAAACCACAACCCACTCGACATACAACCAACTACTTTCAAAATCAATTCTGTGGATACTATCCTTTCAATAAACAATCTTACCAAGAAATTTGGCTCGCTCACAGCCGTGAATAACCTTTCCTTTTCTATTGAAAAAGGCAACGTTTACGGCATCCTCGGACCCAACGGTAGCGGAAAAAGCACCACGCTGGGCATTGTGCTGAATGTAGTCAATAAAACTTCGGGCGACTTTAAATGGTTTAACGGCAACGTTTCCACACATAACGCTTTGAAAAAAGTGGGCGCTATCATTGAACGCCCCAACTTTTACCCCTATGTGACGGCGGTGCAAAACCTACAACTGGTTTGTAAAATAAAAGAGGTTTCCGAAGAAAAGATTTCAGAAAAATTGCAACTCGTTGGGCTATTGGATCGGAAAGACAGCAAATTCAGTACTTTTTCTTTAGGAATGAAACAACGTTTGGCAATCGCTTCGGCATTACTGAATGATCCGGAAATATTGATACTCGATGAACCCACCAACGGATTGGATCCACAGGGAATCCATCAAATTCGGGAAATCATCAAGTCTATTGCTTCAAAGGGAACAACCATATTGTTGGCTTCGCATTTGCTGGATGAAGTGGAAAAAGTTTGTACCCACGTGGTTATTCTTCGGAAAGGAGTTAGCCTCTATTCAGGCAGCGTGGATGGGATGAATGCCAGCCACGGTTTTTTGACGATGCAGAGCAACGATATGGAACTGCTTCAAAATGCTTTGGAAGGAAATCCCGCCTTTGGCATCGTGAAACGCGAAGGCGATTATTTGATAGCTTACCTCAACCAACCGATGGATGCTGCGGAAGTTAATAAACTCCTTTTTGAAAAAGGCATCACCCTTTCTCATCTCGTGAAACGAAAAGAAAGCCTCGAAGAACAATTCCTCGAACTCACCAAACAAAACTAAGCACGATGCTACGATTGTTAAATATTGAACTCCAAAAACTGCGCTATAATAAATCCGTTAAGGTTATATCAATAGTATATTTTTCCTTGATTTGTTTTATGGCTTTTATCGCTTCTATTGAATTCAATATTGGCGATCTTCACGTACGTGCAGCAGACCAAGGGATCTTCAATTTTCCCTATATATGGCATTTCAATGCTTGGGTTGCTGCTTGGCTGAAAATTTTCTTGGCCATTGTGATTGTTTCCATTGTGGCCAACGAATACAGTTATCGCACCCTAAAACAAAACCTGATTGATGGACTTAGCAAAAAGGAATTCCTTCTTTCCAAAGTGCTTGTAGTAATACTTTTTTCAGCAGTTTCAACCCTATTTCTGTTTGTTGTGTCCTTAATTTTAGGGTTGATATTCTCAGACTATACCGAGTTTTCCATAATCTTCAGCGATATGCAATACCTCTTCGCTTATTTTTTAAAACTCGTTGCTTTCTTTAGCTTTTGTATGTTTTTGGCTTTCTGGGTAAAAAGATCGGCTTTTGCTCTCGGTTTTTTGGGGCTTTGGCAAGTGGTGGAAGGGCTTATCGCTATTCTTTTTCAATATATAAAAGTGAAAACAGGTGTTAATTTATTTGAAACTGTTTATAATTTTTTGCCCCTAAACGCAATGTGGGACCTGATTGTGGAACCTTTTTCACGCATGGGCTTTGTTCAAACAGCTGCTAACCAAATTGGAGAGAAAATCCAGCAGAATTACGATGTTCCTTGGTATTCCGTAATTATTACAATAGCTTGGACTGCTATTTTTATCTATGGCTCCTACGTTATTCTGAAGAAAAGAGACCTTTAAAAAACACCTTTTCCCGTTGATTTTTTGTCTATATTTAGCGAACAATCAACTATTTATTTTTCTTTTGAAGCGTTATCTTTTCATACTTTTTCTGTTGCTTTCCTCCGTGGTTATTTCACAGGATATTGCTTTGTACAAACAGTTTAACGGCCATTATGATTACACTGCTTTTGGAAATACTTTAAATGTTGAAGAAAACGGCCAGGGCACACAATGTTTTATACTTACCAGCAGCAGCGCCGATTTTCAGCTGCAAACAAATCAAGAAGTGGTTGCTGCCTATCTTTATTGGGCTGGCTCCGGCCCAGGGGATTTCAACGTTACATTTAATCAAGTTCCCATTGTTGCCGAACGCACTTTCAATTTTATCTTTAGCAGCGGCGGTCAGGACTATATCTATTTTTCAGCCTTTGCCGATGTTACCGAACAACTAAAAACCACGGGCAACGGCAACTACACGCTTTCCGATTTAGACCTTACCCTCGTAATCCCTGCTTATTGCATTCCGCCGGGCTCTGGCACAAACTTTGGCGGCTGGGCAGTGACGGTGGTTTATGAAGATGCTGCGCTGTCCAACAACCAAGTGAATATTTTTGACGGTTTGGAAAGCGTTTCGCAAAATAACCAAACGTTGAATATAACCTTGGACAATTTATTGGTTTTAGACACCCAAGGCGCAAAAATCGGATTTCTGGCGTGGGAAGGCGACAAAGCATTGGCCGTGAATGAAACCCTTCGCATAAACGGAAATATTCTCAGCAATCCACCGCTAAACCCTGCCGATAATGCTTTCAACGGCACCAACAGTTTTACGGGCAGCGATGTGCTTTACAATATGGATATTGACTTTTACCCTATTTCAAATTATATAAATCCGGGCGATACTTCGGCAACTATCCAACTTACCAGCGGGCAGGATTTTGTGATGGTGAACAACATAATTACCGTGCTAAATACCGAATTGCCCGATGCTACCATTTCCATAGATGAAATAATTGGCGGCACGGAATGCGGCAATCGGGAACTCACAGTAGACTACACAGTTTACAACCTCAACAGTACCGATGTTTTACCCGCTGGAACGCCAATCGCATTCTACGCAGACGAAATTTTGGTAGCACAAAGCGCAACCATTGCCGTTATTCCTATTGACGGACAAGAAAGTGGAAGCATTACTTTCACAGTTCCGAACACTATTGAAGCAGATTTTATTCTAAAAACCGTTGTGGACGACACCGGCAACGGAACGGGGATTGTTAATGAAACGAACGAAGAAAACAACGAAGCCGAAACCCCTATCCATTTACTCATATACCCAGTAATCACAGGGCTTCACAATTTGGAAACCTGCGATGTTATTGGGGAAGAATTTTTCGATTTAACGGAGGCCACTTCACAAATAGACCCGATTTATGCATTAGGTTTTTTCCTTTCGGAAGCGGATGCTCAGAACAACAGCAACCCAATTCCCAACCCAGAAAACTTTCAGAATACTGAAAACCCGCAGACCATTTTCATTCGTGTTTCAAACCCCGATTGTTTTTTGATAGACAGTTTTACGGTGGAAGTAATTCTCTGTCCTCTGCCCGATGCCACGATTGTGCTTCCTGAAATCTCTGCATGCCGCGATCGAGTTTTATTGCTTCCGTTTACGGTTTACAATCTGGAAGCCACAGCGCCCTTGCCTGCCAATGTTTCAATAGCTTTTTATGCCGAAGGGGTTTTGTTGGGGCTTTCGCAAACGCAACAGATTATCCCTATTGGTAGCAGCGAAACTAGCGAAGTGGAACTGCTTTTGCCCGACAGTCTGCCCGATACTTTTACAATAACCGCCGTGGTTGATGATGACGGAAACGGCAATGGCTCAGTGGAAGAACTGCGTGAAGACAACAATACTTTTACGCAGTCCATTTCTTTTGAAAGCATCCCTCCCATCCCCTATTTGCCAAATCTTTTGGAATGCGACACAGGTTTTGAAACGGCTATTTTCAACTTAACGGTTCAAGATGTTTTAATTCGAACTGGGCCCGATGATGTGATTCGGTATTTTACCACTTTGGAAAATGCTTTGGAAAACACAAATCCCATCAGCAATCCTTCTGAATACCAAAACAATACCGACCCACAAATTATTTATGTCCGTTTGGAAAACGAAATCTGTTTTGTCACCGCGTCCTTTTCAGTGGCCACGGAAAAATGTGCGCCGTTTATTCCCCAAGGTTTTTCGCCCAACAATGATGGAATCAATGATACTTTTGAAATAAGCAACCTGCTGAATATTTATGAAAACTTTGAACTGAAAATCTTCACCCGCAACGGCAACTTGATACACACCTCCCATAACGCCGACGGCTTTTGGAATGGCATAGCTACACAAGGTCTGCTTTTTACTGGGAATACCGTTCCCGTTGGCACCTACTATTACGTTTTGGTCTTGAACGACCCCAAATATCCCGATGCTTTTATTGGGTGGGTCTATGTGAATTATTGAAAGAGAAAAATTCTGAATTGAAAAAAAAAGGAAAATTAAGCACAGATTTTTCTGCTGAAACGAAACAGAGTTTTCAACAGGCACAAAATTTGTTTATCTTAGCTTTTTAAACCAATATCATGTCAAAAACATTTACTGCTGCCCTTCTTTTAGTGTTTACAGCCTTTCCCGCTTTCTCCCAAATCATAGAAAAAGTAGAACCCCAATACATTAGCACTATCCAGTTTCGCGGCGCAACGGACCAAAGCCAACTGCCCATTATAAACTTGGGGAGCCGGCTCCAGCTTTCTTTTGATGCGCTCAATGGCGAGGAAGAAGATTATTATTACACCATTACCCACTACAATTTTGACTGGTCGCCCAGTGATCTTTCCAAGAGCGAATACTTGGACGGTTTTGACGATGTCCGCATTCAGGATTACCAAAACTCACTGAACACCCTTCAAATATTTTCGCATTACGAACTTACCGTTCCAAACCGAGATACCCGTGCAATAGAAAAAAGCGGCAACTATCTGCTGAGCATCTTCAATGGCGAGGGCGAACTTGTTTTTACACGTAAATTTCTGGTGGCGGAAAACATTGCAAGTGTGGACGTAGAAATAAAACGCGCTCGCGACCTTAAGGTAATCAATGAAAAACAAGTGGTTCAGTTCAGCATAAACTCTCCCAGTTTATTGTTGGTAAACCCAAAACAGACTGTGAAAACACTTGTACTTCAAAACAGCAATCTAAAAACCGCAATCACAGATTTGGTGCCACAATACACCATGGGCAACGAGCTTATTTACAGATACGACAAAGAAGCTTCCTTCGGCGGCGGCAATGAATTTCTGGCTTTTGACAATAAGGACGAACGCTCCGCCACCAATGGGGTCCGCTCCATAGAACTAACGGATGTTTACGAAAATTACCTTTACACAAACATTCCGCGATACAACAGACCCTACACGTACAACCCAGACATAAACGGAAATTTTGTGGTCCGCAATATAGATGCCCGAAACCAGGACTTGGAGGCAGAATATGTGCGGATGCACTTCAACTTACAATATTATGAAGATTTGGGCGACAAGGAACTTCACATATATGGCAATTTCAACAACTGGACTATTGATGGCAGCACCTATATGAAATACGATCCTAAAACTGATAGCTATAAAAACAGCCGCCTCTTCAAACAAGGATTTTACAACTATAAATACGTAGTTGTAAACCGCGATGGAAGCATAAACGAAGGTGCCGTGAGCGGTGATTTTTGGCAGACCGAAAACGATTATACTGTGGTGGTCTATTTCCGTGATCTTGGAGCGAGATATGATCGGATTATAGGAACAGGTTCTGCAAATTCAACAAATATAACAAGCAATTAAGAAAGCCCATTGGCACATTTTAAAAAATAAATAACACCCCATCCCATAATTTAATTGGTGATGAAACGCAAAAAAGACAAAGCCTCCAGCGGAAGAAAATCGGTTCAGTACCGAGGTACTAAATGTTTGAATTGCGGCCACCCACTTGACGTTAGCGATGTGTATTGCTCCTATTGTTCACAACTGAACAGCAACAAGCAACTTTCCATAAAAGATTTCTTTTCTGAATTTATCAGCAGCATCCTGGTTTATGATTCGCGTTTGCGCAATACGCTTAAAGATCTTTTATTCCGCCCGGGCGTTATAACAAGGAATTATGTGAAAGGACAAAGATTGAAATACGCCAATCCATTCCGATTTTTCCTGAGTGTTTCCATTATTTATTTTTTACTGCAAGGCTTCATTGGTACGTTTCAACCATCTGAAAATGACAACTTATTGAACCTAAACGTCAAGCCTGCCAATGAAGGATCTCTGGATTCTCTTTTTGCGAATCAATCGCCCGAAATCTTCTTTTCGAAATCACGTGGAGATACCCTAAAAGCCAAACAGCTTGGGATACCGCTCTATTTTTCTGAAAAAAGCCTTGACACGATGCCGTTTTTCGAAAATTACAGAAAAAGAGGCTCATTATATATGGCCTATTATTACCGAACCAAAACTGAAAATCCAACAGAGGCTTTGGATAGTTTGGATCATACAAATACGTTCAACAACCGCTGGCTATACTCGCGTGCAATAACCTGGCACAAAATAACTCACAATCCGAATGCATTCATTAATTACATAACCTCTAAGATTCCTTTTTTTCTTTTCTTTTTCACTCCCTTCTATGCGTTGTTTTTTTGGCTAGTGTACTCAAAAAAGAAATATACTTATATTGAACACGTGGTTTTTATCTTCCATATTTTCAGCTATATATTTTTGACAATGCTGATTTTTACCATTCCGGATTTAATTTGGGGCATTAATTTTTTCATATCATTGCTTTTCCTGTTTCTGGGACCCTTATATTTTTATTTGGCGTTGCGCAATTTTTATGACCAAGGCAGGTTGATAACGTTGCTAAAATTTGTATTTTTAAACATTGTATTTATTATTGGCTTTTTTATTGCCACCATTTTGTTTGTCACAGCAAGCGCAGCGATTTATTAATAAAACATGGTACAACAAGTAACACAAGGGATTAAGATTTCGGTAAAAACCGAGTTTGACGGCACGTTTTACAAAAACCGTAAAATGCAGTACGCCTTTGCCTATACCGTTACTATTGAAAACCAAAGCAAAGACACTGTGCAGCTCACTGCTCGCAGCTGGAAAATCAAGGATTCCCTCAATAATACAGAAGTCGTGGAAGGCGAAGGAGTAATCGGCCAAAAACCGATATTGCTCCCAGGCGGAAAACACAGTTATACCAGCGGATGTCTTTTATACTCACCTTTTGGCGCCATGAAAGGTCATTATAATATGGTTAACTTTACAACCACCCGAAAGTTCCGGGTTTCCATTCCGCTTTTTAATTTGAGCGCACCTTTCTCTATGAATTAGAAGCCCCCTAGCCCCCAAAGGGGGAACACTCAGTACGCTCTATCAACTAATAAATACGAATCAAATTTGCTGAATAAAATCGAAGTCCAGCGTATTGTCTTACTAAATACTGAATTACTGCGTAATGATTTACTAAATACTGATTACTGCGTACTGATTTACTGAATTACTGCGTACTGATATACTGACTACTGCGTACTGAATACTGAATTACTGACCCTTCCTTTTTGCAAATCTTCATAACGCATTTCTACGGTTTCTTTATTCTTCACAATTTGGGTAATACTTTTTGTTTTTATGAAACCACGGTCCATAATTAGGTTACTGTTTAAATCTCCTTCGCCTGCGGTTTTATGGAATTTAAGAATTTCTTCTTCGGAAGGTTTTACCGTTTTAAACAAAAATTCTGAAAACCACTGTTCTCGCTTTTTTTTCAGATTTTCTGGGTATAATGGCGAAGAAGACCATATTTGCGTGGCCAAAGGTTCTTCGGAAAAATGATAATCCAAGCCATCCCAAACCAATTGAAACAATTGAACTTCGGTTTTCCATTCAACTATAATTGCGGTAAATGGCTCTATTTCGTTGAAATCGTACTTTTCAATTTCCGTTTTCAAATCATCACTTTTCAGCAAATCTTTTACAACCAAACCTCTACTCTTTCGGTAAAAAGGTTTGCGCTTGTGGGCAACAAACCCACCGTTCATTAAAGTTACTGCTCTTTTCTTTTCGCTTATCCCAATCCAAGTTCCTCCCGCAACGCCATCTTTCGGATAAAGCAATTGCACACCTTCCTCTTCATATATTTTTGGCGGAAATGTTTCCCGGCCCGGAGTTTCATCGCGGTTAGAAGTCAGTATAAAATCGTTGTTGGATTTTGGAATGAAAGTTATAGTACACATTCTAAAAGAGTATTCAGTGTTCAGCGGCAGTTTTCAGTAAAGCTACTAAATAATATAAATTTTGACCTTAAATATGTAAATGTTTATTCTTTTATACGACCAAAACTGCCTACTGCAACTGCCAACTGAACACCAAAAAAATCGTACCTTTGCAATCTTTATAAACAGAAAAACAAAATAGTTATGGGAAATGGATTTTTTGAAGTACCAATCGCCGTAAATGAGCCTATAAAAAGCTATGCGCCAGGTTCAGCAGAACGAGATGAAGTACTTGAAACTTACAGAAAAATGTACAAGGCAAAAATAGAAGTGCCTTTATTTATCAATGGAAAAGAGGTTAAAACCAAAGAAACCGCTACTATGTCTCCTCCGCACGACCATAAACACGTGTTGGGGATCTATCACAAAGCAACCAAAAAAAATGTGGAGGAAGCAATTGCCACTGCTTTGGAAGCTAGAAAAAAATGGGCAGTAATGCCTTGGGAACAGCGCGCAGGTATTTTTCTACGAGCCGCCGAATTACTTGCCGGACCTTATCGGGCCCGAATAAATGCCGCAACCATGCTTGGGCAATCCAAAAACATATACCAAGCCGAAATTGATTCAGCCTGTGAGCTTATAGATTTCCTTAGATATAACGTTCAATATATGACCGAAATCTATGCTGAACAACCCGAATCTACTTCTGCAGCATGGAACCGTATTGAGTACCGACCTTTGGAAGGTTTTGTATATGCAATTACGCCTTTCAACTTTACAGCTATTGCCGGAAACCTTCCTGCAAGTGCCGCATTAATGGGCAATGTGGTGGTTTGGAAACCGAGCAACACCCAAGTATATTCCGCAAAAGTTATTATGGATGTTTTCCGTGAAGCAGGAGTTCCTGCTGGCGTAATCAATATGGTTATGGGTGATGCCGCTATGATTTCGGACACACTTATGGCGAGCCCAGATTTCTGCGGGGTTCACTTTACGGGTTCTACTGGAGTTTTTCAAGGAATTTGGAAAAAGATTGGCGACAACATAAAAACCTACAAAACCTATCCACGCATTGTGGGCGAAACGGGTGGAAAGGATTTTATTGTTGCCCATAAATCTTCAAACCCTAAACAAGTTGCAACCGCAATGAGTCGTGGCGCTTTTGAATATCAAGGCCAGAAATGTAGTGCCGCGAGCCGTTGCTATATTGCTAAGAGTATTTGGAAAGACGTTGAAAAATATTTGATTGACGATATCCGTTCCTTTAAAATGGGAACTCCAGAAGATATGGGCAACTTTATAAACGCCGTTATTAGCGAAAGTTCTTTTGATAAACTTGCAAAATATATTGATGCAGCCAAAAAAGACAAAAGTGTTGAAGTTATTGCAGGTGGAAATTATGACAAGAGCAAAGGTTACTTTATTGAACCTACCGTAATTGTCGTAAAAGATCCAAAATACACAACAATGTGTACCGAGCTTTTCGGTCCTGTTCTTACAGTGTATGTTTATGACGACAAGAAATGGGAAGAAACCTTGCACTTGGTTGACGAAACCAGTGAGTATGCCTTAACAGGAGCCGTTTTCAGTGAAGATAGATATGCTTTGGAAGAAGCTGTTAAGATTCTTGAAAATGCTGCCGGTAACTTCTACATCAACGACAAACCTACGGGAGCCGTTGTGGGTCAACAACCTTTTGGTGGCGCGCGTGCCAGTGGAACCAATGACAAAGCTGGAAGCAAACAAAACCTATACCGATGGATTTCTCCAAGAATGGTGAAGGAAACCTTTGTTTCACCTACGGATTATAGATATCCTTTCTTAGGATAAGCCTTCAATTCATTTCATAAAAAAACCCGTTCCAAGATAATCTGGAACGGGTTTTTCAATTTTTTGAAAACTCTGTTTAATAGTAAATTTTTGTTTCGCCCAAGGCAGCGTGTTGCGAATTTTTGGCATTATTATCAGCCTTCACAACCATTACTACAAAGCTTAAATTTTGAGCATTATAATTAGAGGGAACCGTAAAGGTATAAGTCTTTTTATATTCTTGGTAAGCAGGTGTATCTGGAATATTATCTCCAAAAAGACCTGAAAGTGAATTGCGTATTGCATCGTTGTGTATAAACCCAACAATTGGATTGCCCATTCCGTAATAAGGACTGTTCGGATTACTATTAAAATAATTGACCTGATCTGCAACAATGCCACTTTCAATTAAATATACTACCAGTTTATCGCCTGGCGCGGAACCATTTCTGTAAACCACTTTTGCATCTACAGAAAGTGTAGAACCACTAATTTGTGAACTGATAGCTACGGAAAGATCTGTCTCTAAACCAGCAATACTTGTAACGATGTCATAATCATATAAAAGAGAATTAGGAATGGAATTCCATGTAACGGTTCTGTTTAACTGTGTTTGTGGGAAACTATCGGGCACTCCAAATTCAGCCTGTAGATCATCAACTTGTGGAAAATCCATAGGATCTGGTGGGCCAATTGAACTTTCATGGATGGCAACTACCGAAACGTGAGGAGTCAGTTTCCTGATAGAATCAATGGCTGCTAAAGCTTTTAAGCAATAGCCGCACCACGTACCTGTGTAATCTTCCAACACTACATTTCTTTTAGGAATATAAACCGAAAAGTTCTTTTTTGCAGTTGTGTATGTTGCACCATTTACCAAATATTCGGCATAAACTTCAAAAACTCCTTCGGTGGAAGAGGAATAGGTAAATCCGGTAATTGCGGCGTTATTCACATAAAAAGTAGCATCTGCTGCAGTGTTGTTTCCAAATGAATCAAGCAACCCAAAAGTAATGGTCTGGTTGTTCATTGCTCTGGTAACATCCAAAGTTAATGCGCGTTCAGTCTCGGAAATCACTTCAAAATTAAGAATGTTGCTAACAGCGCTTCCGTAAACAGCTTTTACGGCAAATGCTCCCGTAGCTGAAAAGGTATATGAATTGCCCGGAATTTCAGAATCGTTCACGTATAATTTTGAAGTAGAAGTATAATCTTCGCCATTACTGCCAGTAATGGTAAAAGTTACCATTCTATCTAAAGGTATTACTTCCGGTTCGTTATCGCCAGTATCACTTTTTAGGGTAATAGAAAGATTTTGAGAAGGGGCGCCAAGCGGGTCTTCTTTTTTGCTGCATCCAACGATAGCTAAAAATGCAAAAAGAAACAAAATTTTAAAGTAGGGATAGGTTTTCATAAAGAATAATTTAATAAATAGTGGGCTAATATAACGCATTTATAAAAAAGGCACGGTTTTGGAATGTTAAATCCATAACTTTCAGCAATACAAATTTAAGTTTTTATTAAAAATGACTTAATATTGCTTCACTTTAATTAATTATTAATATTTATTGGATGAAAAAATTACTCCCCCTTCTACTCGCTTTGGTTACTTTCAGTGCCATTGCACAAAATGATTTGCCAAAAATTGATATGACCACCTTAGATGGCAAACCAATCAACTCAAACGATTTATCTACAGACAACAATGTAATTGTAGTCTCTCTTTGGGCCACGTGGTGCGTTCCGTGCATAAAGGAACTGGATGCCATCAGTGAAATATATGCAGATTGGCAGGCAGAAACAAATGTAAAGCTTTACGCAGTTTCCATTGACGATAGCCGTGGCGTGAAACGCGTAAAACCTTTGGTAAACGGAAAAGGTTGGGACTATACCGTTCTCTTGGACACTAACAATGATTTTAAACGCGCCGTGGGTGCCGCCACTGTACCACTGACCCTTTTGGTGAAAAACAATCAGATTGTTTACAGACATTCCGGCTACAGCCCAGGTTCAGAGATAGAACTTTATGAAAAAATAAAGGAGTTTTCCGCTGCTAATTAAAAAATTTACCAACCAAACCTATACAATGAAAAAACTTATCCTTGGGAGCTTTATGTTTATGGGCTTCCTTTCCTTTTCGCAAGACAATGGCTACTTTTTTGGTGGCCTTGAATCTAACTCACAATGGCTCGTGCCAGATGAAAAAATTGGTTTCGATGCTCCAGAAGATCGATTTAGGGCCAACAATTATGTGCAATTTAATTATTCACTGGGAAAATTTACAGCAGGGGTTCAATATGAAGCATATCTCCCTACCGTACTACTTGGATATTCCCCCACGTGGGAAAACCAGAACGGAATTGGCACCTATTATTTGAATTATAAGAATGAAACCCTGGATATTACGGGAGGTTATTTTTATGAGCAATTTGGTAATGGTCTTATTCTTCGAACCTGGGAAGATCGTCAATTGGGCATAAACAATGCTCTGAAAGGACTTCGCGTTAAATTTACACCTACTGCCGATCTACAATTAACTGGCGTTTACGGTCAGATCAGAAACGGATTTGACGTTTCCGAAGGGGTTATGCAAGGTCTTGACGCCAATGTTGATTTAACCGGACTTTTAAAAGTGGATGACTTTGATGTAAAATTAGGAGCTAGCTATGTGGGACGTTACCAATCAAACGGCGCGAATGATTCAATTCCAGCAAACATTAATGCTTATGGAGGAAGATTGGATTTCGTTGTCAAAAATTTCTATGGTGGCGTTGAAGCAATCACCAAAGATCCAGACGTAGTTGTTACTGAGGGTGCAGTTGCCTCCCCACAACTTTTTGATGGCACAGCACTTCAAGTGAACTTAGGATATGCCCAAAAAGGATTGGGAATTAGTTCCACATTCAGAAGACTGGAAAATTTTAGTTTTTACGCAGACCGTTATGCGGAAGGAAATGTATACAATGAGCAAATTGTAAACTACGTTCCCGGTCTTACAAAACAACACGACTATTTATTGTCCAATATATATGTTTATACTGCACAGCCACGTTTGCTTTTCAGCGATACTGAAAAAAGAGCTGGAGAAGTAGGCACACAAGTGGATGTTTACTATTCCTTCGATAAAGAATCATTTCTGGGGAAATTGGGAACCAAATTGGCTGGAAACTTTTCATATTGGGCAGGTTTGGAAGCTACATATAATGATGCTGAACAAACGTACGACCCCAAATTCATTGGTAAGGGCGACCGTTATTTCCGTGATTTAAATATTGAGTTGAAAAACCGTTGGAATTCAAAATGGAGTTCTGTCGCCACTTTTCAGGATGTAATTATTGACAAAGGCGTTGCTGAAGGTGGCCCATTGGGAACCCAAGGCGATATTAGAGCCCAAATTGGAGTAATTGAAGCAACCCGACGTTTTGAAGGAGGTAAAGCATTGCGTATGGAATTGCAACATCTTTGGGTTGATAAAAGAGGAAAAGTAGCAGATAGAAAGTTGGATAGAAAGAACTGGGCAGCTGCCGTGTTGGAATACAACTTTAGTTCTGCATTTACACTTTATGCAGCAGATGCTTGGAATTATGAAGGCGAAGGAAAAATTCACTATTACAGCTTCGGAGGAAGTTACTCCAAAGGTCCTGCTCGTTTCGCATTAAATTACGGCCGCCAACGCGGAGGCTTGATTTGTGTGGGCGGTGTTTGTAGATACGTTCCTGAAAACACCGGTGTTACAGCCAATCTGGTGGTTACTTTCTAAAAGCTATTTTTCAACAAAACAAAAAGTGCCCCGAAGAAAACTTCGGGGCACTTTTTTATTCAAGAGTAATTCAATTTTTATTGAACAACAATCTTTGTGGTTTGTGTAGCTCCTCTTTCATTGCTGAATTGAAGGATATAAATCTGAGAGCTTAGGTCAGACATATTAACGGTCTGAAGGCCTGTTTCAAAACGAGCTTGTTTTACAACACGCCCTTGCAAATCATAAACCTTCATACTTACTGGTTCGTTTACGTTCAGTACCAATTCATTTGAAACAACAGTAGATTGGATGGTCAAATTTACTTTGCTGTTTTCGTTTACGCCCAAAACATTTGGGTTGTAACGATAGGTAAATGTCAACGGTGTGCCTATTTCAGTAACCCCATCAGCCTCATATTGGTGGAAAGCAAAAACATATTCCAAAATATCAGTTCCGTTTCCTGGATCAGCATTTAAAAAGTGATTGCCCTCTCCGGTTGTTTCTCCAACTGCAATAGGGAAAACTTGGGGTGCGTCAGGAACAGTGAAACCCACTGCAAGATTAGTATAGCACTGAAGTGCATAACACAATTCAAAGAATTCACCAGTGGCATTTACTGCGCTCACAAATTCAATTCTTGTATAAATTACGTCTGTTGGATTATCATTGGTAACAAAAAACACATAATTAGCTGCAGTTCCATATCCGTAAACTCCAAATTCCAAAACCTCTCCATTGTTAAGTTGGTTCCCATTTATGTCTCTTACTGTATATTGAGCATTGGCTATGGCAACCGAACCCACAATTGTTAAAAAAAGTAATTTAAGTTTCATTTCTCTTTGTTTTTTAGAATTAGTATTTTATAAAATTTTTACAAAAGTAAAGATAAAATTTAAAAACCCTCACTTCTTTAACCTTTCAATTTCAGTTATTTAACATTTGGGAAGATTTATTTTGAAAAAAAGATGTCTCAAAAAAAATAAAATGTGAATGATTTTTTTAAGGTTTTTTGGCATTTTGGGTAATTCCAATTTTTGAAGAAATCGAATAAATTAACTTTAAATGTTAAATTCCAAACTATTCGCATGTCATTTTAACATTTTTGCCCTAAAAAATTGCTGCTCAACTGATTCTAATAAATTTTAAACTGGTAGATTTGTGGCTTAATTTAATTTAAACAATCATTTCTTAATCTAAATTCTACAAAAATCATGTTTAAAAAACTATCCCTCAGTTTATTTTTTGCATTGTTTGCATGTGCCACATATGCGCAAACAATTGTATCAACCTCCCCACAAGACCAAAACGTAGTTCTTGAGGAATTCACTGGAATTCATTGTCCATATTGTCCTGACGGCCACGCAATTGCCAAAAGCATTCAAGATGCTCATCCAGACCGAGTTTCCTTAATTAATATCCATGTTGGTGGTTATGCAGTACCTAGTTCTGGTGAACCTGATTTCAGAACACCTTATGGAAGTGCCATTGTAGGTCAAACAGGTTTAACTGGTTATCCTTCTGGAACTATTAACAGACATGTTTTTCCAGGCAGAGAAAACACACCAGGTGGAACTGCGATATACAGAAATTTTTGGGCTCAATCATCAAACGAGACAATGGCGATTGGCTCTGCCGTAAATGTTGCTGTTGAAGCTTCTATTGAAGTGACGACAAATGTACTAACTGTCCACGTAGAAGGATATTACACAAGTAACAGCCCCCAATCGACTAATTTATTAAATGTTGCATTGTTACAAAATAACACCAAAGGCCCACAAACAGGTGGTGGAGCAGGAAATAACTACAATCACATGCACCGTTTGGTTGAAATGATTACTGGCCAGTGGGGCGAGGTTATTAACACAACTACTGCAAATACTTTTGTTGACCGTACTTATACTTATCCTATTCCAGCAGATTACAACGGAGTACCTACCGAACTTGCTGATATGGAAGTTGTAGCTTACATCACCAACACTCATCAAGAAACTCCTAGTGGAAACAGAGCATACCCTAGTTATACAGGACTTACAAATGCCAATGATGCAAACGTAAGATCCATCACAGAAATTCCAACAACTTGTAAAACTAATCTTGCCCCAGAAATAAACATTCAAAATTTAGGTCAAAACCCGCTAACTTCTTTGGCTATAGATTATACCATTAATGGAGAGGATCACACTTATAATTGGAGCGGAACTATTTTATCACTTCATAGCGAAACAGTTGAGCTTCCAGAAGTGCCTTATACCATCCAAGGAACCAATACAGTGGTTGTAACTCTTCCAAATGATGACAATAACTCCAATAACAGTGCTACCACAACATTTGCCCAGGCTCCTCGCGGTACTAGTATGGTTACTATGGAATTACATATTGATAATAACGGTGCCCAAACCAGATGGTATGTGTATGACTCAAACGGAACCGCGATATACCACGGGGGACCCTATCCAAACAACAGTCCGCAAATTATTACCGAAGTTTTTGACCTACCAGCAGATTGTTATGAATTCCGTATTTTAGACACTGCGAGCAATGGCGGTGGCGAAATAACCCTTACCGATAACCAAGGAACCCAATTGTATCATACAAACGGCAATTATGGCAACGGCGAAAGATCACCATTTTCAAGTAACGGTTTGTTAGGTGTAACCCAAAACCAACTTGACAACATCAGTCTATATCCAAACCCAGCAAGCACAACCTTAAATATTAACGGCGCTGAAAATGCAAACGTTCAAGTATTTGATATTCTTGGAAAATTGATCCTTTCACAGGAAAATATTTCTATGGATGCTCAAATAAATGTATCTCAGTTTCAAACTGGAACTTATTTTATGAAAATTTCAAAAGACAACCTTGTAACCACCAAGCGGTTCTTGATTTCCCAGTAAAACACTTTCTTAAATATTTTTCCAAAACCCCGATCTTTTCGGGGTTTTTTTTATCTTAACCCTTCCAGCGTTTTAAAACGGCGGAAGAGTTTTATTTTCGATTTTTAAATTGCGCTATTATGAAGTATTCAATTAAGAATGAAGAAGTAGTTTTCAATGACCACTACAAAATAGTAAAAGCGAACGTAACTTATGACACTTTTGAAGGAAAACAAATAACCACCAAACGGCTTGCTTTTGAAAGGGGCGATTCTGTTGCCATTCTATTGCTTGAAAAAGAAACTCAGAGCATTTTATTGACGAACCAATTCCGCTACCCAAGCTGCAAGAACAACGACGGTTGGATGTTGGAAATTCCCGCAGGTTCCGTGGAAAAAAACGAAAAACCCGAAGATTGCATTGTCCGCGAAGTGATGGAAGAATTGGGTTACAAAATAAAAAAGCCAAAGCATATCAGCACCTTTTATACTTCACCCGGAGCTTCAACAGAACGTGTATTTTTATTTTTTTCTGAAGTTTCCCAAAAAGACAAAACCGAAAAAGGTGGTGGTAACGAAAGTGAAAATGAAGACATACAATTGGTGAAAATCCCCGTTTCAAAAATCAAAATGAAAATGGGGGAATTGAAGGATGCAAAAACGATTCTCGCAATCCAATGGTTTCTTTTAGAGGGTAGTGGGTAGTGGGTAGTGGGTAGTGGGTAGTCAAAAAATGTAAAATTGGTAAAATCTCCAAACCTTGAATCTTGAATTTTCAAACCTTGAATTTTAACGGCAGGTGTACCACACTTTTGGTTTCAAAAAAATCCTCCTCAAAATAATCATTTAAAGGAAAAACTGTGGCCTTTGGATAAAATTTCAATTCTTCAGCCAGATCGCCTCCTTTTAAATATAGGATTCCATTTTTTCGTTCGTGGAGGCTTTTTTTTGCAATCTTGCCGTTCACCCAATGTACGAAAGTTTCCATCTGTGCCACGGCGCGGCTCACTACAAAATCATATTTCCCCGAAACACTCTCAACGCGGGCATTGGTGGCTTTCACATTTTTTAGCTGAAGTCCTTCAATAACCTCTTCCACCACTTTAATTTTTTTTCCAATACTGTCAACCAAATGAAACTGCGTTTCGGGAAATAGAATGGCCAGCGGAATGCCCGGAAACCCGCCCCCAGTTCCCACATCCAAAATTTTTGAACCCGGAAGAAACGGCTGCACCTTTGCAATTCCCAGCGAATGCAATACATGCCGAAGATAAAGTTCATCAATGTCCTTTCTGGAAACGACATTTATTTTTAAATTCCAATCTTCGTAAAGCTCCTGCAATTTAATAAACTGAACTTTCTGAATATCAGTTAATTGTGTAAAATATTTCAATATGAGTTCCATAAAATTATTTAAGAGGCAAAAGTATGGCATCTTTGCGAAATTTATGATTTTGAACTGAAGGATTTCCGCAAAAGATAACTATTTTTGTGGTTTACACCGTAACAATCCCCTATTAAACAATTAATTTTGACATACAAAAATTTAAATTTTTCCCGAGTTGACAGTGCCAAATTCTTTAGAACATTGAACAAACGCGTAAATGAATATTTCAAGGATAACAACATAGCCCGAACAGGCAACTGGAAACTGCACTTGAAAACGATTATTATGTTTTCACTGTACCTTACCCCCTATTTTCTTTTACTAACACTTGATTTTCCTGGCTGGGCACAATTACTTTTCACTATTGTTATGGGCGTGGGCATGGCCGGTGTGGGCATGAACGTGATGCACGACGCCAATCACGGCTCCTATTCCTCCAAAAAATGGATCAATAAAGTTATGGGAAGTAGCATGTATATCCTTGCCGGAAATGTTTACAACTGGCAGGTGCAACACAATGTTTTGCACCACACTTATACCAATATCCAAGGCTACGATGAAGATTTGGAAGCAGGAAGGATCCTCCGTTTTTCAAAATACTCAAAATGGAGCAGATTCCATAGGTTTCAGCACATTTACAGTCTTTTCTTTTATGGATTGTTGACGTTCAACTGGGTGCTTACCACAGACTTTTTTCAGACCAAAAGGTACTTGAAACGCAAACTTTCATACGGAAAGATGCCAAAACCTATCACACAATGGAGTATTTTGGCAATAACGAAAATGATTTATTTATCGCTTTGGATCGTGATCCCCATACTGTTTTTCAACATCGTTTGGTGGAAGATTTTAATTGGTTTCTTCGTAATGCACTATGTTGCAGGACTTATATTGAGCGTAGTTTTTCAACTTGCTCATGTGGTTGAAGATACTGACATTATGCTACCGGACGAAAGTGGCACGATGAAAAATACTTGGGCAATACACCAATTGTTCACGACCGTAAATTTTGATACTGACAATAAAATTATAAACTGGTACACTGGCGGCCTAAACCATCAAGTGGAACACCATATTTTTCCGAACATCAGCCACATTCACTATAAAAACATTTCAAAAATCGTAAAAAGCACTACCAAAGAATTCAACCTACCTTATAAAGAATATAAAACTACCCGCAAGGCGATCATAGCACATTTCCATCATTTACGCGAAATGGGACTCAAGCCTGCCCTACCCGCTTAATCATTATGGACAACAGACTTTCAAAACGAGTGAACGAGATGGCAACCTCGGCCACTCTGGCAATGGCTGCCAAAACAAGAGAATTAAAAGAACAGGGAATTGACATTATTGGCCTCAGCCTTGGAGAGCCAGATTTTCCAGTTCCCGAATTTGTGAAACAAGCCGCAATTCAGGCAATAAAAGACAACTATCATTCCTACACTCCCGTGGACGGTTATGGTGACTTAAAAAAAGCCATTATCACAAAATTCAAAAGAGACAATAACTTAACATATAAACCTTCGCAGATAGTTGTATCCACAGGTGCCAAGCAGTCTTTGGCAAACCTTACGATGGTACTTTTAAACGAAGGTGATGAAGTTTTGCTGCCTGCACCTTACTGGGTTAGCTACGCAGACCAATGTAAAGTTGCTGGTGGTATTCCGAAAGAAATTCCATCTTCCATTGAAACCGATTTCAAAGTAACTGCTGAAGCACTTGAAGCCGCAATTACGCCGAAAACAAAACTGATAATCTACAGTTCCCCTTGCAACCCGAGTGGATCCGTTTACAGCAAAAAAGAGCTCCGAAAATTGGCCGATGTTCTAGTGAAATATCCCAACATAATAGTTATTAGTGACGAAATTTACGAGCACATCAATTTCACTGGAAACCATACCTCAATGGCCGAATTTGATGATATGTACGACCGCACCGTGGTTGTGAACGGAGTTTCAAAAGCTTTCTCAATGACGGGATGGCGCATTGGTTATATTGGCGGTCCGGAATGGATTGCCCGTGCCTGCGATAAAATGCAGGGCCAGGTAACCAGTGGCGCAAACTGCATTGCACAACGAGCTACGATTACCGCTTTGGAAAATCCACCGAGCAAAATAAAATTTATGGTGGATGCTTTTAAGGAAAGAAGAACATTGATTTTGAGTTTACTTTCCGAAATTGAAGGTTTCAAAACCAACAAGCCCGAAGGTGCTTTTTATGTATTCCCCGATATTTCTTATTTCTTTGGAAAAACCCTTCGCGGAAAAAACATTAATACCGCTTCCGATTTTTCATTGTACCTTTTGGAAGAAGCCAAAGTGGCCACCGTTACAGGTGAAGCCTTTGGCGGCCCAAACTGTATCCGTCTTTCGTATGCCGCTTCCGAAAAGGACATAAAAGAGGCAATTCAACGAATCAAAAAAGCACTGGAATAATGAAAAATAACCCGAAACAAATTTTGATGAATTTGATGGGTTAAAATTGGGTATTCCTATTTCTATTTTATTTATTATCTGTAATTTGCGCTTTGAAATTTTTTTTTAATCCCTAAATAAATCTTTATTAATGAAAACTAAATTTACTTTACTGCTATTTTTCCTCGCTTTCGTCTTCCAAGTACAAGCGCAGGAAAAAACAAAAGCCACCTATGTGGGCAAAATAGGCTCGATGGTCCATGTACCGTCCATAGCCTCTCAGACTAATTTGGTCCCAGCGAGGGTTAAAGAAGAAATCATGCAAGACGGAAGAGCTTCCAGAAACTTGATTGTTCCCGGAAAAGATCCGCAAACAGAAGATGACTATTTCAAAAGAAACCCCAATAAAATGGAACAGATCCTTAGCGGAAAAGCTCCTACCTTGGTTTTTGACGCTGCTTCTTCAAGCTCACAACCAACAGATCCCTCCATCGGTGTTGGACCAAATCATGCTGTCGTGGTTTTTAACACCGGCTTCCGTATTTTCGACAAAAGTGGAAACCCGTTAACTGGACAGATTAGCCCAAACCCAACCATTTTTCCAAACGGAGGATGCTGCGACCTTACCATTTCCTACGACAATGCCGCTGACAGATTTGTGATGACCTTTTTGGGCAGTGGTGCGCAGGTTGCCGTTTCTGATGGACCAGACCCCGTGAATGATGGTTGGTATGTTTATAACATTCCACAAATCAATGACTATCAAAAACTTTCTGTTTGGAGTGATGGTTATTACATTACAGACAACACTGGTGCTACCAATAAAATTTATGCAATGGAAAGAACCAAAATGCTTGCGGGTGATCCAACAGCACAAATCATTGGTTTTCCACTTCCTGGCATTGTAACCAGTGGATTTTACAGCCCACAAGCTTTGAATGTTTCAAACAACAACCTTCCCGCAGCCGGTGGTTTACCTATTGTATATTTACAGGATGACGCTTGGTCCGGTGTTTCACAAGACCACGTAAAGCTTTGGACAGTTGACGTTAACTGGGCAAGTCCTGGAAGTTCCACCATTTCTGCTCCTATTGAATTGCCCACTGCGCCATTCATTTCAGTTTTTGATGGTGGAAGTTTCTCAAACCTGTCTCAGCCCGGTGGTGGTGCCGATATTGACGCACTACAAGCTACTATGATGAACCAGGCACAATTTAGAAGATTTGGGGACCATAACTCTGCAGTATTCAACTTTGTTGTAGATACAGATGCTTCAAGTGGTGAACTTGCGGGCGTACGTTGGTTCGAGCTTCGCCAAACTGCCGATGGGCAACCTTGGTCCGTTTACCAAGAAGGAACCTATACCGCTCCAGACGGAAAACACGCTTGGCACGCCAGTATGATGATGGATGTGCAAGGAAACATCGGGATGGGCTATACTTCTATGGCAGGCCCCACAACTCCTGATCCAACTACAAAAAGAGTAAGCTCTTATTATACCGGGCGTTACGCTAACGACCCTTTAAACACAATGACTATTGGCGAAGAATTAATAGCTGCTGGTAATGCCAACATTCCCGGTTTGCGATACGGCGATTATAGCAAAATTGACATTGACCCTTCAAATGACAAACAATTTTGGTTCGACAATGAATATATGAACAACGGACGAAAAAACGTGGTTGGTGTGTTCCAGATTGCTCCGAATTTCACCAATGATGTTGGGGTGGTAAGTATAGACTCACCCGTTACAGGAACACTTTCCAATAGTGAAACGGTAACAATAACCATTTTCAACTACGGACAAAATAGTGCTTCTAACATTCCTGTAACTTTTCAGGTAGATGGCGGAGCAGTTATTTCTGAAACTTTTACTGGAACAATCGCTTCTGCAGCTACTGGCCAATACACATTTACGGCTACCGCCAATATGGGTACCGTGGGACAAACGTATTCAATAACCTCAGAAACTAATTTAACTGGCGATGAAGATACCACAAACGATGCCCGTACCAAATCTGTTACCTATCTGCAACCAAATGACATTGGCGTAATTGCCATCACTTCCCCAGTTTCTGGAACTGGTTTAACTGCAGCTGAACCCATTAAAGTTACCATCAACAATTTTGGAGGAGCGCCACAATCAAATTTTGATGTTTCTTATGATTTGGAAGGAACAGTAGTTAACGAAGTAGTTGCCGGACCTTTGGCCGCGAATTCATCAATGTCTTACACCTTTACTCAAACTGGTGATTTTTCCGCTTTGGGAACTTACAACTTAAGTTCCACCACTTCATTGCCTGGTGACAGCGACACTTCAAACGATGCTACATCCGTGGTGATAATCAAACAAAACTGTCAGCCTGTGGGCGATTGTTCTTACGGGGATGGTTTTCAACTGTTCAGTGTTACGGATATAAACAATCCGTCTGGTTGCGAAGGGTATGCAGATTTCACAAATCTTATTGCGGGAATGGAACCGGATTCCACTAACGACCTTACTATAACTACTGGCTATGGCGATCAGTTTATACGTGTGTGGATTGATTTTAACGACGATTTTGTTTTCACAAATGATGAAACCGTGGTAAACAACGTTGAAGTTGCATCCGGTCAGGGAAGTGGAACATACACAATCACAACCGATTTGGCAATCCCTGCAGGTGCGGCACTTGGCCAGCACTTAATGCGCGCCAAAACCAACTGGAACGGACCTGTACCCGATGATGCTTGTGAGGAATCGACCTTCGGTGAAACTGAAGACTATTCTGCACAAATTGGAACAGTGGGTATTGGTGAAAATATCTTTGACGAAAATGGTTTAGTTATTTTATCACTTGACAATAATAATTTTGACGTAACCCTAAAAACCGTAAACTATTCCGAAGCTATGAACCTTTCGGTTTACAATACTTTGGGACAAAGATTGTTGTTCAGAAAATTGGAAAACAACGGAAACGGATACAACTATAAATTGGACATGGATTATGTGGCCAAAGGAGTTTATTTGGTTCGCGTTGGCAACAAGAAAGACGGAAGAGTTAAACGAATTATCGTGAAATAATTAAGAAATTCTTTCAATTTAAAAAACCCAAAGCACAAAATGTGCTTTGGGTTTTTTTATGAATTCCATTGCCGTATTCTTTCCACAAAACAAAGCATGATTAAAATTTGAAATACTCAATGCCCAAAATATTGGTTTCGTTTAAATAGTATACGAAACCTGTTACCTCAAATCTTGAATATTGAATCGTGAAACCTACCGATTCCTCCAGAAAAACGGCGTAAGCAGAATAAGCACCGTAAACAATTCCAACCTACCAATAAGCATCAAGAAACTGGACCACCATTTTGCGGCATCGGGCAGATAGGCATAATTGTTCACAGGTCCCAAATCTCCTAAAGCCGGGCCAATATTTCCTAAAGTTGAAGCTGCTCCGCCAAGCGCCGTTTTAAAATCCAGTCCCAACCAAGAAAAAACCAAAGTACCTATAATGAATGAAAGCATATAAAGAATAAAAAACCCAAGTATATTGAAAACAATAGGCTGCGGCACGGCCTTTTTATTGTAACGAACTGGCAAGATAGCGTGCGGATGAAGGGTTCGTTTAAATTCCAACACCCCATTTTTTATCATAATTATATGGCGCATTACTTTTATTCCTCCAGCCGTGGAACCCGCACAACCGCCCAAAAACATCATTCCAAAAAAGAAAATGGTCAAAAAGGGCGTCCACAATGTATAATCGGCACTCACAAAACCGGTGGTGGTAATAATGGTAAGCACTTGGAAAAGCGAATGGCGGACAGCACTTTCAAAAGGACCCCAAACCATAGGATGCGCAATGCTGGAAAGTGTAACATCAGCTTCAAAATAAATCAACAATGCTCCAACAATGGTAAGGCCAACGATAAAAACAGTATATAATCTAAACTCTTCATCCTGAAATATTTTCTGAAATTTCCGTTTGAAAGCAAAATAGCTCAACACAAAATTGCTCCCCGCCAAAAACATAAAAACAATGATAATGTACTGCACCATTGGTTTATTGTTCCAATAGGCAACACTGGCGTTTTTGGTTGAAAAACCACCCGTACTGAGTGTTGCCAACGAATGATTGATGGCATCGAAAAAACTCATTCCGGCCACTTTCAGCAAAATTGTTTCCGCCAAAGTATAGCCCACATATATAAGCCACAACCGTTTTGCGGTATCAGTAATCCTTGGGTGCAGTTTGTCTCCACCAGGGCCTGGAACTTCGGCTGCGAAGAGCTGCATACCCCCAATACCCAGTAATGGTAAAATTGCAATGGCCAAAACAATAATACCCATCCCGCCTATCCAATGTGTAATGCTTCGCCAAAAAAGTACGCCCCGCGGAACACTTTCAATATCAGTTAAAATGGAAGCTCCCGTAGTGGTATAGCCGCTCATCGTTTCAAAAAAAGCATCGGTAAAACTTGGGATAGCATGGGTGAAAATATAGGGCAACGTACCAATGAGAGCCATAAAAATCCAGCCGAAGGTGACTATAATATACCCTTCCCGTTTTTGGATTTCCTTTCGATGGTTTTTGGTCAGCAACATTATAATCCCGCCAACTCCCAAGGCAACAGTGCCCGCCATTATTATTTCTTGCAGCACACCGTCTTTATAATACCAACTTACAATGGCGGACAGAAGCATAAAACCACCGTTCACCATCAGCAAAAGGCCCATTAAATGCGAAATGATTTTATAGTTAAGCTTGGTCAGTGAACTCATTATAAAAATAGTTTTTCCACTTTCGCGATAGATTGCAGAAGGCAGCAGACCACCACCCTATCGCCGTTTTTTATTTCGAAATCGCCCAAAGCAATGATGCCTTCCCCATTTCTGACAACCCCACCAATGATTGCCGAAATCGGAAAATCGAGGTCTTTTATTTTTTTGTTGCACACTTTGGAATGTGAAGAAACAACGAATTCCAAAAGTTCAGCATTCATATTGTTAAGCTTGGTCATTGCCACAACTTCGCCTTTGCGGACATAGCGGAAAATATTGTTTGCCGCCAACAATTTCTTGTTGATAAGCGTATCAATACCGATGGAATGTGAAAGCTGAAAATAATCCATATTTTCCACCAAAGCGATGGTTTTTTTTACACCTTTAGATTTTGCAACCAAACAAGACATTATATTGGTTTCACTGTTTCCGGTAACGGAAATGAAGGCATCCATATCCTCGATGGATTCTTCCAATAACAAATCCACATTTCTGCCATCGCCGTTTATCACTAAGCAACCTGGAATATCATCAGCAATTTCAAAAGCCTTTTCTTTGTTAGTTTCAATAAGTTTAACATTGAAACGGTTTTTGCACAGATCTTTCGCAGTTTTGTAGCCAATTTTGCTTCCGCCGAGAATCATCACATTTTTAATTTCCTGTTTGCTTTTCCCGGAAAGTTTGAAAATTTGGTCATCCCCTTTTTTGACCGTGGTAAAGTAAACCTGATCACCTTCCTTAAACTGGGTATCGCCACGGGGAATGATCGTGTATTGTGTTCCGAAACGTTGCATCGCGATGGGAACATATTTTAAATCCGGATAGATTTTTGCCACTTCCTTTACAGATTTGCCCACAAAAGCCGAAGTGCGGGAAAGGTTCAGCCCAACCATGGTCAGCGCCCCATCCTCAAATTCATAACTTTCGTTGAAAGCACTTTGGCTAAGCAACAATTCAATTTCATCGGAAGCCAGTGATTCTGGCGAAATAAGTTCATCAATTCCAAATTTTGTGAACCTCACTTCATCTTTTCGGTCAATAAATTCAGTGTTGGAAATACGTGCAATGGTCCGTTTGGCACCCAGTTGTTTGGCAAGCACACAAACGGTAATATTGGTAGTTTCACTGGAAGTAACCGCAATAACCAGATCGGTCTCATCTACCCGCGAATCCTTCAAAACAGCTATAGAAGTAGAGTCGCCGCGCACCACCCGAATGTCCAAATGTGTATCGGCGTGGGCCAAAGCTTCGCGGTTGGTATCGATAAGGGTTATGTTCTGCGACTCAAAGGACAGCAATTTCGCAAGGTGGAAACCCACTTCCCCAGCACCAGCAATGATAATTTTCATCGAACTTTAATTTTTTGCTTTCTATTAAACTTTGACAAATATATATAAATAAAAAGCAGTTTTCAGTATTCAGTATTCAGTAGTCAGTGGTCAGTACACAGTAACCAGTATGGTAGTTTCGCGATTTATCGTGTGCCCCATTATTTAACTGTTGCTTTGAGTTGGTTTTTTGATAATGTGATTCACGACTGTGCGTTTTTTCGATTTCGATTTTGATTTTGATTTCGGTTTCAATTTCGATTTCGGTTTCAATTTCAATTTAGATTTCATTAAAAAACAGTAGTTTTGCAAGCGCAATTTTATGGAAAAGAAAATAACACCTTATAAAGATTCTTCGGAAGGGAAAAAGAAACAGGTTGAACAAATGTTCGATACTATTTCTGAAAATTATGACGACCTAAACCGTGTAATTTCCCTCGGTTCCGATATTAAATGGCGAAAAAAAGTCATAAAAATGGTCGCAGAAAAAAATCCAAAAACCATTCTCGACATCGCCACCGGCACGGGCGATCTTGCCATTCAGTTTGCCGAAAAAACTTCCGCAGAAAAAATTGTGGGCTTGGACCTTTCCGAAGGCATGCTTTCCGTGGCCCGTAAAAAAGTTTTGGGAAAGAAGATCTCAGAAAAAATTGAATTCGTGCAAGCAGATTCCGAAGCATTGCCTTTTGGGGATAATGCCTTTGATGCAATCACGGTTTCCTTCGGCATCCGCAATTTTGAAAACCTCGAAAAAGGACTTTCCGAAATTCTTCGCGTGCTGAAAAAAGGAGGTTTTTTTGTAATTTTGGAAACTTCGGTGCCAGCGAAATTTCCTTTTAAACAAGGCTATCATTTGTATTCAAAAACCATTTTGCCTCTCGTGGGCAGGGTGTTTTCAAAAGACAAAGTGGCCTATAAATATTTAAGTGAAAGTGCCTCGGCATTTCCCCACGGCGAAAAGCTCAACAATATTTTGCGCAAAATTGGGTTTAAAGAAGTGAAAAATAAACCACAAACTTTCGGAGTGGCAACCATCTATAACGCTACAAAATAATTTATGAAGAAGCTATTTTTTGTGCTTGCCGTTTTATGTATTGCAAACAGCGCCAATGCGCAGTGGTTTTTCAACAAAGAGCGACTTGCCAATTTGGAAAATTTTGATAAGAAACGGCTCTCTTGGGGTTATTTTCTGGGCTTCAACAGTTACGATTTTAAATTTGACTATAAACAAGAATTTGGCGATAACAAAACCGAGATTCAAGTGGAGCGCTCTTCGGGTTTCAATGTAGGTCTGGTGGGCGATGTGCGCATCAATGACTATCTCAACGTACGTTTGGAACCGGGGCTTTATTTTATGCAGCGAAACCTCATTTTTCCAGGTTTTGAAGAGAAACGGGATTACCTGCGCGAAGTAAAATCCACCTATATTCACGTGCCGTTATTGCTTAAAGTTTCAACAAAGCGGCTGAACAACATTAAACCTTTTGTTGTAGGCGGGGTTTCTACCGCTCTCAACCTTTCCAGTGAAGAAAATAACCCCGAAGACAACGAACAGGGAAAATTCCGGATGACCAAGGGAACCAATTTTTACGAACTTGGTTTTGGGATTGACTTCTACTTGTATTATTTCAAATTCACGCCTTCTATCCGCGGTGTTTTTTCGATGAGCAATGAATTGGTCCCCGATGATGACCCCAATAGCCCGTGGACCGGAAACATTGAAAAACTCTCCTCTCGCGGCTTTTTCGTGAACTTTACTTTTCAATAGACCTTCTAAATTCGCTTAAAAGAATTGCTGTTGCCGTTGCCACATTTAGGCTTTCGGTTTTCTGGATTTTTCCGAAACGGGGAATGGTTATCCGGTGTGTTATTTTCTGGATTATTTCTTCTGAAATGCCATTGGCCTCGTTGCCCATCACAATTATTCCATCCTTCGGAAGTTTTTCTGAATAAACACTTTTTCCATCCATAAAGCCGCCATAAATGGGCAATTTCGTTTTTTCGAAATATTCCAAAAGCGAAAGATAATGCACTGGCACCCGCGCCAAAGAACCCATGGTAGCCTGCACCACTTTTGGGTTGTAACAATCCGTAGTGTCTTCCGAACAAATTAATTGTTGCACTCCAAACCAATCGCAAAGCCTGATAATGGTTCCCAGATTTCCCGGATCGCGCACGGCGTCCAAAGCAACAATCAACCCTAAATCCTGCAATGGTTTTGGTTTTGGTATTTCAAAAACGGCCAAAGAAGTATTTGCCGTTTTTAGGGAACTCATTTTTCTAAGTTCGGCTTCGGTGATGTGAAAATGATTTTCTGCAACAATTTGTGAAGCATCAGTGGTAAAAAGCCAGTGAAGTTTCAAGCCTTCGCGAAGCAATTCAGCAATTACTTTTGGTCCTTCACCCACAAAAAGACCCGTTTGTTCACGGTACTTTTTTTGTTGCAGGCTCGTTATTAATTTTGTTTGACTTTTGCTGACCAAAATATAGTATTTTTGAATTTGAATAAAATTGAACACTTGAAGCACGACCTCACAAAAATATCACTATTTATAGTAATGATTGGCCTGTTTTTTTCCTGTAATGCAGTAAAGCGCGTTCCCGATGGAAAATTTTTGCTCACAGAAAATACCATACTCGTTGACAGTGTGAAAATTAAGGACGCTGGGGTTTACAGTCAGTTGGCCCAAAAACCCAACACATCCATTCCGCTCATTGGGATTCCTTTTGGACTTCATATATATAACCTTGCAGATCCGCAGCCAGATTCCACCTATTACAGATGGCTTCATAAAAACCCAAAGAGGGAGGAAAGGCTCATTCGTTTTCTTTCAAAAAAACAGGTGGACCAAATAGATAGCAGCTATGTGGGTCTTAACAAATGGTTGCTAAAATCTGGTGATGCTCCGGTAATTATTACCGATAAAAAAATTGAAAAATCGGTAGATAGATTAAAACGCTGGTACGCCAGTTACGGTTACTTTAACGACGAAGTGGATTATAAAATAACACCCGGCGAGAAGAAGAAAAAGAGAGCTGCAATAACCTATTCGGTTAAAAGACACCAACCCTATTTTGTGGGCGATTCCATCATTGAAAAAATAAGTTCGCCTGTGGTTGATTCACTTTTTCAACTTACAAAAAGCAAAACGTTTATTGTTCCTGGGAAACAATATGCCGCCAATGATTTTGTAAATGAACGGGACCGGCTCACCATTCAATTCAGGAATTCTGGACTTTTTCATTTTGAGCAGGATTATGTGGGTTTTGAGGCAGACACAATAAATACGGAACACAAAGCGAATATTACCTATATCATCCCCGACAGAAAAATCACCAACGGAGACAGTACCTATACCGTTCCTTTTAAAGTCCACACAATTAACGAAGTTAGAATCGTGACCGATTTTACTTATGAAAACCGCAACAAAAGTTTTCAGGATTCTTTAAGCTATAAAGGATACAAGATCTATAGTTATGGCAAAATGCGTTATCGGCCCAAGTCCATTGCCGATGCCGTTTCCATCACGCCCGGAAAAATTTATAAGGATATTGACCGCACCTTGACCTATAACCAAATTAGTGATTTGAAGATTTTTAAATATCCGAACATTAGCTATGCTGAAGTTGAAAAGGATTCCACAGGAAGATTACTAAATTCCACGATTTTGCTCAGTCCGCAAGATCGTTTTACACTTGGGGTAGATTTTGATGCTTATACCTCTACTATTCAGCAATTTGGAATCAGTTTTAGTGGAAATATGATTTTTCGGAATATCTTCCGTGGAGCTGAAATTTTAGAAATTTCAGGCCGCGGAAGTCTTGGTTCTTCCAAAGATGCGGCCGATAGCGAAAGCAAGTTTTTCAACATTTCAGAATTTGGCAACGACATAAAACTCACGTTTCCCCGGATCATTTTTCCCATAAACACCGAAAAACTCATCCCAAAATATATGTCCCCCACAACGAGTTTCAGTTTGGGGGCGAGTGCACAAAACAATATTGGTTTGGATCGGCAGACCTTCAATGGAATATATAATTACCGTTGGAAACCTTCAAAAATCCTGACCTATCAGTTGGATCTGCTAAATCTGCAATATGTAAAAAACCTGAATATTGGCAATTATTTCAACGTTTACAAAAACTCCTACGACCAGCTGAATTCCATTGCGCAAGTAACCGAGAGCAACAATCCGGGAGCCATCAATCCCGATTTTTACAGTTACGATGTAAACAACAACCTTCAATTGCTGGTACCCGATGGAGCCAATGGTTTTATATCAGACGTAAAAAACGGCACCATCAACCCTATCTTTTTGGAGGGCGATAGTTTTACGTCAGTAAACAATATTGACGAACGCAAAAAACGGCTCACCGAGGACAATTTAATTTATGCAACAAATGTGACCCGCACACGCGATACGCGCGAAAACATACAGGACAATAACTTTTCAAGGACCCGATATAAATTGGAAGTTGCAGGAAATCTTCTTTCGGGCATTTCCAGTCTTGCCGGGGCACAAAAAAACGATGACGGCAACTATACGGCTGTGGGTGTTGTATTTTCACAATATGTGAAGGGAGAGGCGGAATATATTAAACATTGGGAACTGAATGACAACAATGTTTTAGCGTTCCGTGCTTTTGGCGGGATTGCAATTCCTTATGGCAACAGCAACAGCATCCCTTTTACGCGAAGTTACTTTGCGGGCGGCGCTAACGACAACCGAGGTTGGCGGGCTTATGCCCTAGGTCCTGGAAGCAGCGGGAGTTTAGACGAATTCAATGAAGCAAATTTTAAAATAGCACTTAACGCGGAATATAGGTTCACTATTTTGGGAGCGTTCAAAGGTGCGCTCTTTGTGGACTCCGGAAATATTTGGAACGTTTTGGACAACATTAAGGACGAACAATCGGTATTCAACGGAATAGCGGATATTAAAGAAATGGCCGTTGCTTCCGGTTTCGGTCTGCGGTATGATTTTGGTTTTTTTGTGTTCCGGTTCGATGTTGGTTTCAAAACACACAACCCTGCACGATTGGTGGGCGAACGTTGGTTCAAAGACTATAATTTCTCCAAAGCGGTTTACAACATAGGCATCAACTATCCCTTCTAAACCAGTAAAATTTGTTATTTTTGTTTGCTAAATACATTTGGATATGAGCCATGGAATTAAGCCCGGAGTAGCCACGGGAAAAGAAGTTCAAAAAATACATCAATACGCAAAAGCGAAAGGTTTCGCAATGCCAGCCGTGAATGTTGTGGGCTCAGACAGCGTGAATGCCGTTATGGAAACCGCTGCCGCATTAAACGCTCCGGTAATCATACAATTTTCAAATGGCGGGGCACATTTTAACGCTGGGAAAGGCCTTTCCAATGAAAACGAAAAAGCCGCAATAGCGGGTGGCATTGCGGGTGCTAAACACATCCACGAACTTGCGAAAGTTTACGGCGCAACCATAATTTTGCACACAGACCATTGCGCAAAAAAATTACTTCCTTGGATTGACGGCTTGCTTGACGCAGGTGAAAAATTCTATAAAGAAACTGGGACGCCGCTCTATAGCTCACACATGATTGACCTTTCCGAAGAACCTATTAAAGAGAATATTGAAATCTGCAAACGCTATTTGGAGCGCATGAGCAAAATGGGGATGACCCTCGAAATTGAATTGGGCATCACCGGTGGCGAAGAAGATGGCGTTGACAACACTGGCGTGGATTCGTCAAAATTATACACCCAACCCGAAGAGGTGGCTTACGCTTACGAAGAACTCTCAAAAATAAGCGACCAGTTTACCATTGCCGCTGCCTTTGGAAACGTGCACGGCGTTTACAAACCGGGAAATGTAAAATTGACACCCGTAATTCTGAAAAACTCTCAGGAATATGTTCAGAAAAAATACAACACAGGCCCTAACCCAATAGATTTTGTTTTTCACGGTGGAAGCGGTTCCACTTTGGAAGAAATTCGTGAAGCAATTGGCTATGGGGTGATAAAGATGAATATTGACACCGATATGCAATTCGCTTTTACGGAAGGCGTGCGGGATTATATGGTAAACAATCTGGAATATCTGAAAACCCAAATTGGAAACCCCGAAGGCGATGAACTCCCAAATAAAAAATATTACGACCCACGAAAATGGCTTCGCGAAGGCGAAATCACTTTTAAGAAAAGACTTGAACAGGCTTTTAAAGATTTGAATAATGTGAATACACTTTCCGAAGGAAGTAACAGTAAGCAGTAGCAGTAGCAGTAGGCAGTATAATAATAGACCTATGCGAATCTAAAATCTAACGTCTAAAATCTAAAATCTTATTATGCCTTGGTTTAAAAGAACAAAAAAAGGGATCCAAACCCCAACGGAAGAAAAAAAGGACGTCCCGAAAGGGTTGTGGTACAAATCGCCCACCGGAAAAATTGTGGACAGTGAAGAACTGGAAAAGAATTTTTACGTAAGCCCCGAAGACGGCTACCACGTGCGGATAGGCAGCAAAGAGTATTTTGAAATCCTTTTTGACGACAACAAATTCAAGGAGCTCGATAAAAACCTTACTTCTCAAGATACTTTAAAGTTTGAGGATAAAAAGAAATATACTGACAGGCTGAAAGAAGCTCAAGAAAAAACCGGCCTTAAAGACGCAATTCGTTGTGCCGTTGGAAAATCCAATGGTGCAGATTTGGTAATTGCCTGTATGGATTTCAGTTTTATTGGCGGTTCTATGGGAAGTGTTGTGGGCGAAAAAATTGTCCGTGCCGCAGATTATTCCTTAAAGAAAAAAATTCCGCTTTTGATAATCTCAAAAAGTGGCGGTGCCCGAATGATGGAAGCCGCACTTTCCTTAATGCAGCTTGCAAAAACCAGTGTGAAACTCGCTCAGCTGAGCGATGCTGGAATACCTTATATTTCTTTGTGCACAGACCCAACAACGGGTGGAACAACCGCTTCCTTTGCAATGCTTGGAGATATAAATATTAGCGAGCCCGGCGCATTGATCGGTTTTGCTGGACCGCGCGTAGTTCGCGATACCACAGGGAAAGAACTTCCCGAAGGTTTCCAAACTGCTGAATTTGTTTTGGAGCACGGCTTTTTAGATTTTATAACCCATCGCCGAGACCTAAAACGAAAAATAAATCTCTACCTCGATTTGGTTTTGAATAGACCACTTCGCGAAAAAACTGCATAAAAAAAGCTGCCCAAACTAACGGGCAGCTTTTTTTTATTTCACATTTAATCAATTCATTATAAAAGGATATTCTTGGCCATTATAGATAAATACGGCCTTGTTATCACATTCACCATCGCCAAAATCAATGGTAGCGGTCAAACCGTCCTGGGTTACTTCAAAACGGCCTGCAACCAAGTAAGGGCAAGCAGTTTTATAAACAAGAGCCTCGGTCACTTTACCGCTGCGTTCAAATCCATTGCTAAATTGGGTCTGCCAATTTCCGGTTACGTGATACACATTGTCCAGCCAAGTGCCAGAGCCAACGCCTTCAACCCACTCTGATATACGGGTTCCGTTGCGGGTGCCAGTTACGGCATTGTTTGGAAAACTGATCGTTAGGCTTTCATTAACCGTAGATTGTGGATTTCCGTTTTGATTTGCAATTTCATATAAAATTGTTCCGCCGCCGCCAACGTTATTTCCGTTGAAAACAAAATTCTGAAAGGTATAATTAACCGTATATGTCCCTGAAATGAGCGGCCCGTATTCCAAGAAAATACTTCCGGAAACCACGTTTCCATTATTCAGGGTACAGGAATCGCCAAAATCCAACAATATCGTAACTACATTTCCTTGAGTCCCGATGGTGATTGTGGTGCATTGGGGAAAAAGTGAAAGCTGAGTAATGCCTCGGCCACCTGTTTCGTTTTCCACAAAGGCCTGTTCCATAATATTAAAGGTTCCTTCAGCAACATTGTCCATTTTTGCAGCTCTTGTAGAGTTATCAGACGTAAAATTTACTCCTTCCGAAGTATTGTTTTCTTCCTTAATACAACTTGTAAACAGGAGAATGGCCATCGTAAAAAACATGCCAAAAATTTTAAACGGGATACTTTTCATAAATTAAGGTTTAGGGGTTTAGACATTTATAACGCCGAAAAAAACAGATTCGGTATATTTTGAATTAATTTTTTATTTGAAGTGGGTCAATTTCAAATCGGTTTTTGTATTTTTGCGCCCTTGATTATCAAAACGGTAGTCAGTACATAAAAATCATTTTAATAATATTGGCATGTATCAATCACAAGAAGTAAAAGAAAAAATTTTTGAAAAACACGGTAAGTCAAAAACCGATACTGGTTCTGCAGAAGGACAGATCGCTTTGTTCACACACCGAATCGAGCATTTAACCAAGCACCTTAAAGCAAACCACAAGGACTACAACACAGAGCGTTCTTTGGTAATGCTGGTAGGAAAAAGGAGAGCGCTTTTGGATTATTTAACCAAAAAAGACGTTCTTCGTTATCGTGCAATCGTTAAAGAATTAGGATTACGTAAGTAATATTTTAAAGGGCTCTTTACGGGCCCTTTATTTTTTAATTTTCAGAATAAATTTCTGAAACACATAGAAAAGCTACCCTTAAGTTTTTCATTGGTCAACCACAACAACACAACAACACTCGACTGATAAACAGTCGTTGACCATTTTTAACCGTCCGTTTTACGGACAAAATGAAAAACAAATGATACCTAAAGTATTTAGAGAGGTCATTGACCTTGGTGATGGAAGAGAGATTTCCATCGAAACCGGAAAATTGGCAAAACAGGCCCATGGCTCTGTGGTTGTGCAATCCGGAAAATGTATGTTGCTTTGTACCGTAGTTTCAAACTACGAACAAAAAGACTTAGATTTTCTACCTTTAACAGTAGATTATCGCGAAAAATTTGCCGCTTCAGGTCGTTATCCAGGCGGTTTCTTCAAAAGAGAAGCAAGACCGAGCGATGGCGAAGTATTGACCATGCGTTTGGTGGACCGCGTACTGCGCCCACTTTTCCCAAAAGATTATCACTCTGAAACTCAGGTGATGATCCAGTTGATGAGCCACGATGAAAACGTAATGCCAGATGCAATGGCAGGTTTGGCAGCTTCTGCAGCTATTCAGCTTTCAGATTTTCCTTTTGAATGTGCCATTTCTGAAGCACGTGTGGGACGGATCAATGGCGAATTCATTATCAACCCTTCAAGAGCTCAATTGGAAGAATCTGACATCGATATGGTGATTGGAGCTTCTATGGATTCGGTGATGATGGTTGAAGGTGAAATGAAAGAAATTTCAGAAGAAGAAATGGTTGATGCCATTAAATTCGCTCACGAACACATTAAAAAACAATGTGAGGCTCAACTTAGATTGGCCGAAGCTTTCGGCAGAAAAGAAGTTCGTGAATATCAAACAGAACGCGAAGACGAGGATTTGAAAAAGAAAATCCACGCTATGGCTTATGATAAAGTATATGCCGTTGCACACTCCGCTTCTGCAAAACACGAAAGAACCGACGCTTTCGCTGCTATTAAAGAAGAAATCAAAGCTACTTTTTCTGAAGAAGAATTGGCAGATTTCGGCGATATGATTTCAAAATATTACAACAAAGCTGAAAAAGCTGCCGTTCGTGACCTTACTTTAAATGAAGGTTTGCGTTTGGATGGAAGAAAAACTGACGAGATCCGACCAATTTGGTGCGAGGTTGATTATTTGCCTTCCGTTCACGGTTCCGCAATTTTTACCCGTGGGGAAACCCAAGCTTTGGCAACCGTTACTTTGGGAACTTCTCGCGAAGCAAACCAAATAGATATGCCGTCCTTTGAAGGGGAAGAAACTTTCTACCTTCACTACAACTTCCCTCCTTTTTCAACAGGTGAAGCCCGCCCAATCCGCGGTACTTCCCGAAGAGAAGTTGGTCACGGAAACTTGGCGCAACGCGCGTTAAAAGGTATGATTCCTAAAGATTGCCCTTACACCGTTCGTGTTGTTTCAGAAGTATTGGAATCTAACGGTTCTTCATCTATGGCCACAGTTTGTGCTGGAACAATGGCTCTAATGGACGCGGGGGTCCAACTTAAAAAACCAGTTTCGGGAATAGCAATGGGATTAATTTCTGACGGAGATTCTGGAAAATATGCAGTGCTTTCAGACATTCTGGGTGATGAAGATCACTTGGGCGATATGGACTTTAAAGTAACCGGAACCGCAGACGGAATTACCGCTTGCCAAATGGACATTAAAGTGAAAGGTCTTTCATATGAAATTTTGGTGAATGCATTGAAACAAGCTGGTGCTGGACGACTTCACATTCTTAAAATATTGGTTGACACTATTGCCCAGCCAAATGCAGATGTAAAACCACACGCTCCAAAAATGGTTACCGTTACTATTCCAAACGAATTTATCGGTGCTTTGATTGGACCAGGTGGAAAAGTAATCCAACAACTTCAGAAAGATACAAAAACAACAATTGTTATTAATGAAGACCCTATAACCGAAGAAGGTATCGTGGAAATTCTTGGTACAAACCAAGAAGGGATTGATGCCGTATTGGCGAAGATAGATTCGCTTACCTTCAAACCTGAAGTGGGTAGCGTTTACGAAGTGAAAGTAATTAAAATGTTAGATTTCGGTGCGGTTGTGGAATACACAGACGCTCCCGGAAACGAAACATTACTTCACGTTAGTGAACTTGCTTGGGAAAGAACAGAGAACGTTACCGATGTTGTAAATATGGGTGATGTTTTTGATGTGAAATTCATAGGTTTTGATCCTAGAACGAAGAAAGATAAAGTTTCTAGAAAAGCTTTATTGCCAAAACCGGAAGGTTATAAGGAACGCCCGCCACGCGACGATAGCCGAAACGGAGGAAGAGATAGCCGTGATAGTCGTGGACGCGACAACCGTGGCCGTGACGATCGCAATAGCCGCGATAGAGATAGAAAGAGAGATTAAATTAAAGTTAGGAGTTATGAGTGCAGAGTTAAGATCACTTATAACTCTGAACTCATAACTCCGGACTCATAACTCTGAACTTGAAAAAACGTCTTTCAGCAATGAAGGGCGTTTTTTTATAGAAACGAACAGTGCCTTCACATTTAATCATCCGAAATAAAATTTTCTGTATCTTTAAATAAAAAAATCCGATGACAAATATCACAATTAAAAAAGGCAAACTCTCAAAAACTGAGTTCAATTCAACCCAAGAATTGTATATCTATTTAAAAGAGAAGCTTTCCCCTTTAAAGCTATATTTAGTTGATGACGAATCAATTTCAGATGAATCCTTAAAAAAGATTAAACACTCAAAAAACAATTCCCACAAAATACTAACCGATTTTCAGGGATGAAAGTTCTGGAAGAGGACGGCATAGTTGAATTTATTAAAAAGAGAAATCTTGAAAAACCATATTTAAAAGCCAAAAAATATATGGAAATGGGGTTCTATGAAGTAGTGGATTTACGGAAAAGAAAACCTAAGACCGCCAACATTTTTTATTTCAAAATCAACAAGAAATATCGTGCCATTGGGTACGAAGAAAATGGTTCATTCATTGTTGCCGAAATCTCCGACCACCAGTAAATATACTGAGTATAAAAAAGTCATCTATCCCGGAATGCTTGGAGAGAGGACTTTTTTCATTCATAAGGTCTTTTAATTTTGTGGGATTATAATTTCAAAAAATATCTCCTTTAAATGGGGCATCTTGCTTCATTGAAAAAATTCTGTGTTCAGGAAAATTAATTTTATAGCGCAGTTGCATTCGCAAAGCGGGCTAGAATTTTGACTCACGATGATATTGCAATAAGAGTCCGCCAGTAAACAATGGCTTTTCACCGCTTATGGTAGCTTGAAGCTGAAAACCAATGGCAAACCTTCCAGTTACCAGAGGCTTCAATTTAACCTGTAACGGCACGGCAAAATACGTGGCGCCACCAATGCCTCCGTTATCGCGAATTGATTCATCAAATTGTTTGTGCAACATACCAATCCCTCCAAAAACATCAAAATAAAAACGTTTGGCCAGTTTAAATTCTCTTCCATAGAGCAAATCGAACTCATAAAACCAGTCATTTACACCATCGCTCCAAATAATGTCTACTTCAGTACCAACCGTTGCTGAGATTCCAAATAAATTTTTTTTGTATTTAAAATTCGCCTGACCTGCAAAAGCTGGGCCTGCAGAAATGGAGTTATCATTTTTATCGCCCACTTCGGCATAGAATAGCCCAACGGGTAAAATTGAAACGGAATGCAAGGAAAATTTATTTGAAATTGACCCTTCTTGCGCTGAGGAACTAAATGGCACCAGTAAAAACAATAAACCATAAATATTTAGTTTGTACATAATTGTCATTTTCTTATTTTGGGAAATTGTAAGATACATAATATTAATAGAGGGTATTTTAAATTATCACGCAACCTTTTAAGACTTTCCAGACTATAGGGTAACACTAACGAAATAATTATGAAAAATCTTTGGTACATCCCACTTATTCTGTTGCTCACATTTTTCAATTCTTGCGAAGACGAGCCCATAAGTAAAGCAGACCCCTCAAAAGTAATCCAAGTGAATTCTGAATTGTACAACCTTATTCAGAAAGCCGCTGGAAACGACTTTGAAAATGAAATTACCTGTATCGATTTCAACTATGCCTTTACGCTCGTTATTTATGACGAAAACATGGACATCTTCGGCTATCAAGTTGTAAATAGCGATAATGAATTCAGCGACTTTTTGGGATCGCTGGAGGAAGGAAAATCCATCAGCCTAAGCTTCCCTATAACCAGTGTTTTGAATAACGGACAGCCCTATGTAATCAATAATAACGACGAACTGAAAGCAGCCATAGACAAATGCTTAAAGGCAGATACCGTTACCACTTGCAACAATATTTTAACCGAAACTACCTGTATTTGGACGGTTAATCATTTGGACGGTCCAAATAGCGAATATGATGGCGCCTATTTTGAAGTGAGCAATTATGGTAACGTAGGCTTGCATTTTGAAGAGAATGCCTTCGGCGGAACTTGGATCACCTATTTTATTGAAGATGAATTGCATCTTAATATTTTCATCACAGGCGATGAAAGCATAAGCAACGATTGGAATTTTGATTGGAAAGTTATCAGTTTTGACAATTCCCAAATGGAAATAGAGAACGGAATCGACCGCTTTTTACTAACAAAAGACTGTTATGAACCCTGCAGAAAATTTCTGTTTGAAGAGTGCGAAACCGAGCCTGGTTCGCATAAAGCAGTGTTTGATTTGGAAAGCTATTTTGAATGTTTCTTCCCACTAACTGGAATTCCTGATCCCGCAACTGTTGAAGTGAGCTATTATGAAACCTATGAGGATATGCTGGCGGGTACAAATCCCATTGTTAATTTACTATATGAAAACACTATAAATCCCCAAGTTATTTATGTTAGATTTGAAGATGTAAATACTGGCGATCTACTTGCTTATTTACCCATAATTTTAAAAGCGATCCAATGTTCTTGAAACCTTTGATGTTTATTTGAAAGAAACCGAACTCATAAAAGCTTGCATAAAAAACAACCGGACAGCTCAAAACGAATTGTTCCGGCAGTATAAAGACACCCTATTTTTCACCTCTTTGAAATATTCCAGAAATGAAGCCGATGCCGAAGACAACCTGCACGATGCCTTTATAACCATTCTTCAAAAGATAAAAACTTTTAAAAACAAAGGTTCCTTTGAAGGTTGGATGAAACGGATAACCATTTATAAGGCAATTGATAAATACAAAAACAACAAATTCATAAACATTGAAATTAAGGATGATATTTTAGACGAAAAGGTTGAAATTGAGGAAAACCCCGCAGTAAATCTGGACCAACTATTGGAAATTGTTCAGCAACTCCCGGACCAGTACAGACTTGTATTTAACCTCTACCAGCTCGATGGATTTTCGCATAAGGAAATTGCTACACTTTTGAACATTTCGGAAAGCACCTCAAAATCCAACTACCATCGTGCAAAATTGATATTGCGCGATAAAATTCAAACACTCAGCACAACCAGAAACCTTAAAGCGAATTAAAAATGGAACAAAAGAAAGACATAGGAGCACTCTTTGAAAAAGGGCTGAATGACGGAAAAAAAATTCCAAACAAAAGTCTTTGGGAAAAGATAAATACTACGCTTGACGAAGAAAAACGCCGTAAAAAAAGAATACTCTATTATTGGTTTGTGGGTGCGGGGCTTTCAGTTTTATTGGGATTGTTTCTACTCTTAGGCAACGGGATTTTTTCACCTTCCAATTACAATTTGCCTGAAAACAATACTTCTTCACCAAATCAATCCATTTCTACTTTAGAAAAAATTAGCAATGAGACTTCATTAGAAAATTCGACAAAAGATTCATTAAGCCATCAAACCTATACCGAGGAAAAACTTTCTAAAATTAAATATGTTCAAGAAGATTCAGTATTAATGAAGAATGAAAATACTTCAAAACTAATTCCTGAAACCAAAACGGAAAAGATCCTTTCAAAAAATAAAAGTAAAAACGAAAATTATTCCGTTTCCAAAAATTATTATTACTACAACAGCCGTGATGGCAAACGATTGGTAACTTCAGATAAAAAGGTAATTGACAGTTTGCTTTTAGACAAGTCTCTGGATTCGGTAAACATTAAAAAAATTGATAGTCTTGAACATTAACAATCATTTTCTGCGGTCTGAATTGGGAGTATTTTTAAAAAGATTTTAAACTTTTGTAACCTTTCTGGTGTTTCTTACGTATAACCCAATACACAAGTTTTAACCTATAATCTACAGGACAAACCTTAAATGAGACAACTCAAAATCACCAAGCAGGTTACCAACAGGGAAACTGCTTCATTGGACAAGTACCTACAAGAAATTGGAAAAGTTGACTTAATCACCGCAGACGAAGAAGTAGAATTGGCACAGCGCATAAAAGCGGGTGACCAGAGTGCATTGGAAAAACTGACCAAAGCCAACCTCCGTTTCGTTGTTTCGGTGGCAAAGCAATACCAAAACCAAGGTCTTACCCTTCCAGACCTTATCAATGAAGGAAACCTTGGCCTTATTAAAGCCGCACAACGATTTGACGAAACCCGCGGTTTTAAATTTATTTCGTACGCCGTTTGGTGGATTCGCCAATCCATTCTACAAGCTTTGGCCGAACAATCACGTATTGTACGCCTGCCGTTGAACAAGATTGGGAGCATCAACAAGATCAACAAAATGTACGCTTATTTGGAACAAGCCAACGAGCGTCCGCCTTCCGCAGAAGAAATTGCGAAAGAACTTGACATGACAATCAATGACGTTAAGGAATCGATGAAGAATTCTGGCCGTCACGTATCGATGGATGCACCTTTGGTTGAAGGAGAGGACAGTAACCTTTACGACGTTTTGCGAAGTGGAGAAAGTCCAAACCCCGACCGCGCTTTGTTGCACGAATCATTGCGCACTGAAATTGAGCGTGCTTTGGAAACCTTGACCCCAAGAGAAGCTGACGTTATTCGTTTGTACTTCGGTCTTGGCGACCAGCACCCAATGACTTTGGAAGAAATAGGCGAAACCTTTGATCTTACCCGAGAACGCGTTCGTCAAATTAAGGAAAAAGCAATCCGAAGATTGAAGCACACTTCGCGAAGCAAAATATTAATGACATATTTAGGATAATATATGCATATCGGACGTATACAGGCATTGAATTCAATGCCTTAACCGTTCGTTTTTTGATTGATGAATGACCTCCGGCTGATTACCGGAGGTTTTTTCATGCCGGAAAATTTCCACAGGAAATTTATCCGGCATCTTTTGGATATATCGTTACCTTTGCAAAAACATTTAAAAATGAGCCACACAATATTAGCACCTTCCATCCTTGCAGCAGATTTCGCAAACCTTCAGCGCGATATTGAAATGGTAAACAACAGCGAGGCCGATTGGTTCCACCTTGACGTTATGGACGGCGTTTTTGTGCCGAATATTTCTTTCGGAATGCCAGTTATTAAAAGCATTGCTGCACACGCAAAAAAACCTTTGGATGTCCATTTGATGATCATTGACCCGGACCGATACATTAAAGCGTTTGCGGATTTGGGAGCGAACATCCTTTCAGTTCATTTTGAGGCTTGCAAACATCTTCACCGCACCCTTCAAGGAATAAAGGCTGAAGGAATGCAAGCAGGTGTCGCCATAAACCCCCACACTAATGTTTCTTTGCTTGAAGACACCATCAACGATATTGATTTGGTATGTATGATGAGTGTGAACCCAGGGTTTGGCGGGCAGAGCTTTATTGAGAATACTTATAAAAAGATAAAACAACTTCGAAAAATAATTGAAGTGAACGGCGCTTCCACTAAAATTGAAATTGATGGTGGGGTTACCAACAAAAACGCCAAACAATTGGTGGAAGCTGGCGCAGATGTTTTAGTTGCTGGCAGCTATGTTTTTGGGGCGAGCGATCCTTCACAAACAATTCAATATCTTAAAAAAATTGTACAATAGCACCCAAACAATGCCAACTTTTCCCCCAATTGAAAATTCATTTGATGTATTGATTATTGGTGCCGGCCCCATAGGCATTGCCTGTGCTTTGGAGTGCAAAAAGAAAGGCCTTAATTACATAGTGATTGAAAAAGGCACACTTACAAACTCCATTTACAACTATCCATTGAATATGACTTTTTTTTCCACTTCGGAAAAATTGGAGATTGATGAAATTCCTTTTATTAGCAACAATCCCAAACCCACGAGAAATGAGGCTTTGGAATATTATCGGCGCGTTGCTACTTCAAATAAACTTCACATAAATTTATACGAAAAAATTCTTTCGGTTGAAAAGATTGAAAACCATTTCAACATAATTTCAGAAAAAAATAAGTACCGCGCAAAGAATATTATTGTTAGTACCGGTTTTTATGACATCCCGAAAATGCTGGACATTACTGGGGAAGCATTGCCAAAAGTGATGCATTATTACAAAGAAGCCCACCCTTTTGTGATGCAAAAAGTTGTTGTGGTTGGCGCCAGCAATTCCGCAGTTGATGCCGCGCTTGAAATATGGCGAAAAGGTGGCGAGGTAACTGTGATTGTCCGCGGCCCGCAAATTGGTGAACGCGTTAAATACTGGGTAAAACCAGATATTGAAAACCGAATTAAAGAGGGAAGCATAAAAGCCTATTTTAACGCCGAAATAGAGAAAATCACTGAAACAGAGGTTTTTATATATACCCCAAATGGGAAGAAGGTTTTGAAAAACGACTTCGTTATTGCATTAACAGGTTATAGACCCGATTTTGATTTTCTAAAAAAAATGGGCGTTCATCTTTCCGAAGACGGGAAACAATTTCCTGCATACAATCCAGAAACAATGGAAACGAATGTTAAAGGGCTTTACTTGGCCGGAGTTATTTGCGGTGGAATGGAAACTTACAAATGGTTTATTGAAAATTCTCGGGTGCATTCCAAAATCATTGCAGCACATATTTCAGGAAAAATTCAACCGTAAGCTTTTCTTCAATACAATTTATATTCCGAACCATCTCGAAAAATATAATCTGCCCATAATATCCCGCCGTATCATTCGTTATTTTCAAAAATCTTAGACAAAAAAAATCCCCGACATTTCTGTTGGGGATTTTTAAATAATTATTATTTCTATTTATTAGAAATCAAAAGTATAGAACTTATCCCAAAATAATTTGGTTTCGGGAGCGTCTCCTCCAGCACCTAACAAAGTAACGGCATCAGCATAGCTTCCAGCATTCAAAGTTTGTTCGGTTACAGGGAAAGTATAACGTACAGGATAACCACTATCTGGTTGGTCTGGCTTAACCAAAAGAGGATAGTCCAAACGACGTACAGAAAGATAGGCTGCAAATGTTCTGTTATAAAGTGCAATCCAAGCTTGGGTACCAATAACTTCTTTCCAAGCAGGAGTAGAAGTACTAGCTCCTAAAGCAGTGGTATAGTCCACAGCTCCTGTTCCAAGATATGCAGTAGCATCACCAGCTCCCCAATAATCAAATGAGGCAGTAATACCTGCTTTGTAATGGCTTTCAGCATCTCCACCCACAGAATATCCACGAGCAGCAGCTTCAGAAAGTAAAAACTCAGCTTCAACATACGAAAGTAGCATCCCTGGGAAATCTCCAGCCTGAAGGGCATCAGATGGGTGAGAGTAGTTTGAATAAACCGTTTGCTCACCAATAGGTCCGCCGACATACACGCCATCTTTTAGTGTAAAATATGAAGCTCTTCTTGGGTCATTAAGACCGTTCATAGCGTCAACAAGTGTTTTACCTGCAACATAATCTTTACGTCCACTAAGAACCAAGTTGTCGTTTACAGGGTTATTGTTTGGCGCAGCACCGGAATAATGATAGGCTCCACTATCTGCATTGCTACTAAAAACACCTCCTGAAACAGCAGCTTGAGCAGTAGATTGTGACAATCCAGCATCTACATCGGCCAAGGTAAGTCCCATTCTAAGCAAAAGTGTATTCGCAAACTTTTTCCAGCTTGCAACGTCTCCAGAGTACACAAGATCTTCGGATGCACTAAAGCTTCCCAAACCAGTATTCATTGAATTTGATGCAGCAGTCAAACGTGCTACTAAATCCTTATAGACAACCAATGGATCGTCATAAGCAGGAGTTGGATTATCAATATCCAATGCTTGACTGTAAGGTATTGGACCAAAAGTTTCAACCAAATTGCTATATGCATACACATTAAGCACTTCAATAATAGCAAGTTTATTAGCTTTCAACTCATTGGTTAGATCATTATCGGTAGCAGTAATAACTTTCGTAGCTTCGTCAAGATCTTTCAATACATCCCTGTACATCTCTCTCCAGTGGTTAGCTGGAATAGGACGGGTTGTTTGATCATATCTACTTTCATCTGGATAAGTGGTTTCTTGCCAATATTGAACCCAAAGTCTTAAGTTATTCAGGTTAACATTGGGCGTAGAAATTTGATCTGCCAATTGTTTTTGAGCAGAAGCAAAAAGACTTTCACCACTTACTGCAGTAGGATCCTTTATATTTTTGTTCAGGTCCTCTAAGTGGTCTGAACACGATACGGCCATAACTGCCGCAGTTAAAATTAAAATTAGTTTCTTCATTTTTCTATGTTTTAAAATTGTGCTTTAATGTTAAACCCGTAATCTTGGGTAGTTGGCAATGAACCAGTAACATATCCTTGAAGGTTACCAGAGGTAAGTCCTGCTTCAGGATCTGCATAAGGTAAATTCTTGTCAATTATCCAAAGGTTTGATCCTGTTGCACTGAACTGAAGCCCAGTCATAAAGGTGTTGTCAAGATATCTTGATGGTAAAGTATAGGTCAAAGATACTTGACGTAGTTTTACATAACTTGCATCGTAAACAAACTCAGAGTTTGGATATGCTGCATAACCAAACTGGCCAAATTCTGAAGCATCCACTCTTATAGTGTTTACGGTACCGTCTGGCAAAACACCAGGATTAATAAATCCACCACCGTCTTCAAGCGTATTTCTAACAGGGTTTCCAAGATCGTTGATATAATCTGAGTCTACATAAAGACCTGTTGCTTGTCCATAATATTGGTCAAGTGAGAAAAGACTTCCTCCTTTTTGTATATCAATTAAGAAACTAAAGGAAACACTCTTGTAGGTAAATGTATTTGTAATACCTGCCAACCATTCTGGGTTTACGTCTCCAAGAATTGTATTTGATGGAGTTTTTAATGGTTTTCCAGTTGCTGGGTTAATGATGTGATTTCCATTTTCATCGGTTTTGTAATCAGTTCCGTATATCACTCCAAAAGGTTGTCCTTCCACAGCGTTAATGGTTACACCTCCTTGGAAAGAACCTAACTGTAGTGCGTCTATACCTTTAGGTAGATCCAATACTTTACTCTTGTTTTGGCTCCAGTTTGCCATCAAGTTCCAGCTAAAATTATCAGTTTTAAATGGAGTAGCAGTTAAGGAAACCTCAATACCTTTGTTTTCAATTTCACCGGCGTTGATAACTTTTGTAGTAAAACCGGTTGCTGCAGTAAGTGGGGTTCGAATAATTTGGTTGTAAGAGTTGGCGTTGTAATAAGAAACATCAAAACCAAGACGGTTGTTAGCAAATCTCATTTCAAGACCTACTTCATAACTTTTGGTCTCTTCAGGCTTCAAATCTTTGTTTTTTGCAATACTGTTAACAGAAGTTCCTATATCCGAATTTATATCATAAGTATCTATTAAGTTATCAAATTGTCCTCCATTACCCACTTTTGCATAGTTGGCTCGCAACTTACCAAAAGTAATGGCATTCACATTTAACAATTTGCTAAACACAAAACTTCCAGATACAGAAGGATATTTGTAAACAGCATTTTCTTTAGGCAGTGTAGAGAATCTATCTATTCTATAAGTACCATCTAAGTAAAAAATATTTGCGAAACCAAGAGATACACTAGCGTACATACCGTCAGTTCCTGTTTTAGCAGCCACTTCCGAAGGATTTGGAGGGGAGTTAACACCATTTTGCAATGAAAACAATCCTGGGATCAAAAGTCCACCAGAAGTAGAAGATGTTAAGGAATTATATTCTGATCTTCTAACGTTGGCACCCAATACACTCGCGATACTAATGTTCTCTGTGATGTTGCCATCAAAATTCAACATTAAATCATAATTGGTTTCTGTATTTGAAATTTCTCTTCTCATATAACCAGAATCCACAGATCCTCTTGTTACGCCGAAGTCAGCAGGAACAGAACCTACTGCTCTGCGCTCTTCTTGGCGCTCATTATAAGTATCTGTTGCAACACGACCGGTAACGTTAAACCAATCTGTAATTTCATAGTTAAGGTCAAAGTTTCCTATGAAACGATTTCTTGAATCGTTTTGGAAGTTTTCATAACGTGTCCAGTAAGGGTTATCCCAATATATAGGAGCAGTACCAGCTACTGAAGAACCTGGGTTCCATCCCACGTTTCTTTTGGTAGCAAAATAAATATCTCTTTGATCTTTAAGGTCAACGTTGGTTTCCCACCATTGTTTCATGTTCCCCACAATGTTGTCATTGTATCCTGTAGAGTTACGGCCTAAGGCAGCAGTTTTGATATAATTGGCAAAACCACTAACAGTCATTTTATCAGAAACATCAAAAGTACCACTAAAGATAAAGTTGTGTCTGTCTATTTGGCTGTTTGGCATTAAACCAGACTGATCCAGTTTGGTGTAAGACATACGGTATGAACCTTTGTCAAAACCATTGGAAAGCGAAATCGAGTTTGTAAGTGTTACGGGAGTTTCAAAGAAAGTAATAGCACCATGCTTAGAATTAATCCAAGGTGTTCTCTTTTTATAGTTTGGAGAAGCCGGATCAAATGAATCCCATTGGAAAACATATAGATTTGGATCAAAAGCAGGACCATAGGAAGCATCATCCAAATAGTTGGAAACTTGATCATCAACACCGTCACCATCTATATCCTCAAAAGTCCAATACTGGCCATAACCTGCACCGTATCCTGTTTGGTAATCAGCAAAAGTGCTTTTGTCAACAAAACCAACTTGTGCATTGGAGTTAAGAGTAACCCCAAGACCTTTGGCCTTACTACCTTTTTTGGTAGTGATCATTATAACCCCGTTTGCAGCTCGGGAACCGTAAAGCGCAGATGCAGCAGCACCTTTCAGCACGTTTATAGACTCTATGTCGTCTGGGTTAATGTCCATCGCGGCATTTCCATAGTCATAATAGTTACCCGCAGCCTGACCTTGAGCGCTTGAGTTTGTGTTTTCATTACTAATAGGTACCCCATCTACAACAAACAATGCTTGGTTGTTACCGGTAATAGAGGTATTACCCCTAATAACCACGTTGGTAGAACCCCCAAAGTTGTTGTTTCTTCTAATTTGAAGACCAGATACTTTTCCAGAAAGGGCGTTTGTAAAGTTGTTGGTCTTTACAGTAGCAATATCCTCTCCTGTTACCTGCTGTGTGGAATAACCCAGTGATTGTTTTTCACGGGAAATACCAAGTGCAGTTACCACTACCTCGTCCAGTAATGCACCGGCTTTCATGGTTACGTTCATCTTATTTGAGGCCCCAACAGCAATCTCTTGGGTCTCAAAACCTACATAACTATAAACAAGTGTTTGTCCTGTAGCAGCAGTAATGGAATAATTTCCATCAAAATCAGACTGCGTTCCGGTACTTGTACCTTTTATAATTATGTTAACTCCTGGAAGCGGCAAGCCCGTGTCATCGGCTACCATTCCGGAAATTGTTTTCTCCTGTGCAAAAGCGAGCTGCACAATCAACACTAACAAAAGTGTTAAAATTCCACTAAACTTTGTTTTCATTTTTTTGTTTGTTTGAATTAGCACCCCAAAAGTGCCAATAAAATCTTACAATTCCAACTTTTAATGAAAGTAGATTATGAAAATTTTATCAAAAAGTTATTTTAAAATTCCCCTTTGGACGGAAATTTTGGATTAATATTTTGCAAAGCCTTGGTTTTCTTATGTTTTCGAGAGAGGGGCATGGCCTGAAACTAAAAACAAAGTGTTCAAAAAAAAATCAAAATATTTTCAAACACTTTATCAACAATTCGTCGAAAGACACAAATAATGCAGTTTTTGGCGTTTTGGAGGAATTTTTTCAGAAGTAGGAGAATTCCTGTAAATCGGTTAACGAATTATTAAAAATGAAAATGTACTCGAAGGTACGAAGCAAAAAATCACTCCTTAATATATATTCAAAATCTTACTTGGAGGAACTTTCCCCTTTAAATTGCTGCGAATTGCTTTTGAAAAGCACATTGAAGGTAGTCAAACTGCCATAGCATCGCGTTACGTATTGTTGCAAATCTATCTTGTCCTGCTCCGCAAGTTCCTTACTGGCGTTTATTTTTTGTTCCATCACCCGAAGCCGGTCGCGAAGCATCACTATTTTATGGAAAAAAGTATCGATAGGAATTTCTTTTGAAGTCAGATTTTTATCCACTGGCTGCAAAACCATGGTGCCTCCTTTCCATTTATCGGCAATGGGAACAATTTCGCTGAAGCCATTCCATTTTTTAAGAATATCGCGCAGGCTTTTTTCAACTTCGTAAAAGCTTACAGTGTCCACTTCATCTTCGGCGGCTTCAATAATTTCGAAATCATCGTCCGTGGGTATTGTTTCCAGACCATTTTCAATAAAGGTTACCCAGTACATTTTTGCTGTAACATTGGTAACTACCCCTTTTCCGTGTTTTGGATGATCAATTCGCGAGCCTATTCCTAAAATTTGTTTCATACGTATATCTGTTTAGCGAGTAAAAATAAAAAATGGAATTGCCACATTGCTTATAAAACTTCGATTTTTTTCAAAAAAAAACCATCCAAATTATAAACTTGGATGGTTTCTGGATCCTTTAAATGGACCAACCGAAAACTACTTCTTCTTAGGAGCAGTTTGCGGAGCCTTTTTGCTGTCCTGTTTTTTAGCTTGAGCTTTTGCAGGTTGCGGCTTTTTGTCTTGCTGTTTTTGTGACATAACAATTATTTTTTTAATTAACACCATAAAGGTAAAAAGCACCCCTGTTAAATTATTCTCTTCTTAGCTAAATTTTAACAATAGCATTCTTGCCGAAAAATTTAAAAGTACATTATAGTGTATTTTTCATATCAATCAATTTTTGCCGTCCGCAACCGCAGGGCATTAGTAATGACCGATACGGAGCTAAAGCTCATAGCCAAGGCCGCTATCATGGGCGACAACAATATCCCGAAAAACGGAAAGAGAACTCCAGCGGCAATTGGCACGCCAAGTGTGTTGTAAATCAATGCGAAAAATAGGTTTTGTTTTATGTTGCCCATTACTTTTTCACTTAAATGAAAAGCTTTCACAATGCCGTGCAGATCACCTTTTACCAAGGTTACACCAGCACTTTCAATGGCAACATCAGTTCCAGTACCCATCGCAATGCCCACATCACTTTTTGCTAAAGCGGGTGCATCGTTTATTCCGTCGCCGGCCATAGCTACTTTTTTACCTTCAGCTTGCAGTTTTTCAACTACTTCCAGTTTGTCCTGCGGAAGCATTTCAGCTTTAAAATCTGCAAGGTTTAATTCTGAAGCAACAGCTTTTGCAGTGTCGTGATTATCGCCAGTGAGCATTATAACCTGTATCCCTTTTTTCTGAAGTTCGGCAATGGCTGCTTTACTGTTCTCCTTTATTTTATCAGCAATCACAATATAACCCACAACCTTTCCATCCACGGAAAGCATCGGTACGGTTTTACCCTTTTTCTGTTCTTCTGAAATTTCTTTTTGAAGTTCTTGGGAAATGTCCGCTCCTGCTTCTCCCATCATCTTTTCGTTCCCGAGTGCTGCTTTCTTTCCGTTGATAATTCCAGTAACGCCTTTACCAGTAACTGAATTGAAATCTGTTGTTTTCAACCCCGAAGCTTCGGGGTCAGTATTCTGTTTCTTTCCATATTTTAAGGTAGCATCGGCTAAAGGATGTTCGCTGTTCTGGTTGAGGGAAACTATATATTGAAGTACTTTTTCATCTGAAAAATCTTCTGAGGAACCAACTTTTTCTACTGAAGGTTTTCCTTCTGTGATAGTCCCAGTTTTGTCAATTATCAATACATCGATTTTGTTCAAAGTTTCCAGCGCTTCGGCGTTTTTGATGAGTACGCCATTTTGGGCGCCTTTCCCTACTCCAACCATTACTGACATTGGCGTTGCAAGACCAAGTGCGCACGGACAGGCAATTATCAAAACCGCAATGGCGTTTACCAAGGCAAATACATATTTTGGCTCAGGACCGAAAACAGCCCACACAATAAAGGTAACCACCGAAATTAAAACAACAATTGGCACAAACCAGCCCGAGATTTTATCTGCCAATTTTTGGATTGGTGCGCGACTACGGCTGGCTTTGTTTACCATTTCGATAATTTGCGAAAGCAGGGTATCGCTACCTATCTTTTCGGCTTTCATCACAAAAGTCTGTTTCCCGTTTATGGTACCGGAGCTTACTTTATCGCCTTCCCTTTTTGTGACGGGAACGGGTTCGCCGGTAATCATCGATTCGTCAATGGAGCTTTCGCCTTCGAGTATGCTTCCGTCCACAGGGATTTTCTCGCCCGGTTTTACACGGAGTTTGTCACCTACTTCTATTTTATCAATCGCTATTGTTTCTTCTTTTCCGTCCACAATCCGCACCGCTTTGTTTGGAGCCAGTTTCAACAATTCCTTTACTGCGGAATTTGTCCGGTTGTGCGCTCTGGCTTCCAAAACCTGCCCCATTAAAACCAAGGTGAGGATTACCGTAGCTGCTTCAAAATAAACATGCACGGTGCCCGATTCGGTTTTGAACTGCGGGGGGAAAAAATCTGGAAACAACATCCCAAAAACACTGAAAATCCAAGCCACACCCGCACCAATTCCGATAAGGGTGAACATATTCAAGTTCCAAGTTTTTATGGATTTATAGGCGCGTTCAAAAAACATCCACGTGGCGTAAAAAACCACTGGAATTGATAAACCGAATTGTATCCAGTTCCAATATTTTATCGGCATCCAATCGTACAGTGGATTGTTTGGAATCATTTCAGACATCGCGATTATAAAGATGGGAAAAGTGAAAGCCACTGCGATCCAAAACTTGTTCAGCAATTTTTTGTAGGTTTTGTTTTCAGCAGATTCGTCCACTTCCATTGGCACCAAATCCATCCCACAAATTGGGCAGGAACCAGGCTTATCCCGAACTATTTCGGGGTGCATTGGGCAGGTATATTGGGTTGGAGAGCTGTTTGAAGTTTTCGCCTCTTCCACCAAATCCATTCCGCAGACGGGACAATCGCCAGGTTTGTCGTAGGTTTTTTCACCTTCGCAGTGCATTGGGCAATAGAAGGTGCCTGAGCTATTTTGCTTCGCTCTTTTTTCTTCCTTTTTCATTTGGTGTTGCTGCGCTGCTTCGGCGTCGTCGGGAAGGGAAATACTGTATTTGCCACCGTCTTCTTCCAAAGCTTTTTGAAAAACATTCAATGGAATATGTTTTTCCATTTCAATAACCGCCTCTGCTTTTTCGAGGTTTACCGATGCTTTTGAAACGCCTTCAATTTCGCTTAAAGTTTTTTCCACATGGCCTCGGCAGCCGTTGCAGGTCATTCCGTGTATTTTATATGTATGTGTCATTTTTGTTAGACGTTAGATGGTAGATGGTAGATGGTAGATGGTAGATGTTAGATGTTAGATGTTTTTATGAAAAAAAACAAAAAACTCCAAAACCTCCTAACTACTGGCACTGAACGCTGACTACTGCGTACTGATTTCCGCGTCAACCCTGCCACATTTCAGCATTTTATCGCCAAAATATGGATTTAAAATATCTTTACTGCTGCTAATCCAATAGGCTCCTTTGTTGTTGAAAGCCATTGGGCAATATTGTTTGTAAAGTGTGCCAGATTTTAAAGAATCTTTTAGCATAGCTTCAATACCGTTACTAAGGGCTTCAAAATTTTCGCGCTGAACTTTTATATCTTCAGAATTTGCCATTGCAGTTATTGCGGTTTGGGTAGCTTCATCGGCGTTCTGCTCTTTTAATAAAAGTCCGAGTTTTGAAGCTTCAGTTGCAGTTTTGATGGCATCGGTATTTACCAAACCTGCTTCCACTTGCAAATATTGTTCAAAAATGGCTTTCACTTTTGGGTCGTTAAATTCGGCCTCTGTTTTAGCTACTTCGTATGTTTTTTGTACTGTATTATCAACCGTTACCACTTCTGGCTCGGTTTGTTTCGCTTTGTCCTTGCACGATGAAACGACGAAGGCTGTAATTGCGAAGAAAATAAGTGCTGATTTTCTCATTATAAATATAAATTTAGAGTTGCAAAGGTATCAAAATTTCATCGGGATTTGTACTTCTGAAAATAAAAAGCAGGCAGTAAGATTAACAAAAACAAGGGTTGGATAAGAAACCTGCGCACATAGAATAAAACCAAATGGCTGCCAGTTCCTTCCGAAGTAAAAACAATGAAACTAAAAGCCACGAAAAGCCCAACAAACAAGAATCCGTAAAGAATTGATGAAAGATTAATGATTTCTCTATCCTTAAAAACTATCCAAAGTATTGCAAGGGAAATGATAGTATTCATAAAAAAACGAAATGATAAACCTATTAAAAGTGCCAGCATATCCATCTTTGGAAGTGGTAAGGTTTTGTAATCCATTTTGAAAAACTCCAAAAGAGGATCGTAAAATAATGTGTCTTCATAAACCCTGATGAGCACTAAAAAACAGGCAAGAATAACAATAGATACTATTTTTAATGACTTTTTCATTTAGCTGAAGTTGGTTTCAGCATACGCACCCAAACCATCCAAAGAATAAAGACCATGCTATAAATTATGCCCGGAAAGACTACGGAATGCAATATATTTTCATACTCCGAGTATTTATAGAGTGCAATAGTAAGAATCACGATTCTAATGATATTCACGATATAAATCAATACGGCACCAGCAAAAAGAAACAACAATGTTTTTTTGAAATTTCCCGCGAAAGCGATGATAAAAGCCACAAATAAAATAATGACGCTTACGGAATTGCAGCCTTCAACAATATTCACCGTGTATTCATTATTGATGGTTATCAACATTCCGTGATCTATTGCGTCGGGCATTAAAACAGTGCTATAACCAAACCCATTAAGCACCGCGGCGCTTTGTTTTGCAACAAGATTCGTAACGTAATCTGGGAAATAAGTTCCATTTTCTGAAACTTTCAAGTAAACCGAATAAAGAATTCCAAGAACTAAATAGGTTCCTATAAACAGGGTTACAAAACGGATAACGGATTTATATTTTCTGAAGAGTTTTCTCAATTGCACTAGTTGCTTTTTAACAAAAATACAGTATTTGTTTTTGGTGTATATAAACGTTTTGAAATACTTTTACCTAAGTAATCAAGAACTGAAAAAAACCTATGTCCTTTTCACATTTAAAACCGAAAATAAAAACCATTTTGGCAAACGACCGCGAAAGCCAGCTTCAGCGCTTAACGGAAGTTTGCGAACTGCTGCAATCGCAGATTGGCTATTATGACTGGGTGGGCTTTTATTTTGCAAACGAGGTTGAAAAAACACTTCACCTAAAAGCTTTTGCAGGCGAACCCACGGACCATACGGTTATCCCTTTCGGAAAAGGAATTTGTGGCCAAGTGGCGATTTCCAACACAAATTTTGTGGTGCCAGACGTGAAAGCGCAGAACAATTACATTGCGTGCAGTATGTATGTAAAAGCTGAAATTGTTGTTCCACTTTTTAAAGACGGCAAGAACATTGGGCAGATAGATATCGATTCGCACGTAGAAGATCCATTTTCCGAGGAAGATGAACGATTTTTGGAATGGGTGAACGAAGAAGTTGCGGATATACTTTAGTCTTTTATAATAAAAATTTAAGCACAACTTCTTCGAAAATTACAAATTCCAAATCCCATTGATTATGCCCTTGAAATTGAAGTTTAAAATTTGAGAATTTATTTGTTTTTTGGAATTTGAGATTTGGAATTTGCGCAGCTTACATCCCAGTCCTTATCGCCTCCACTGGATCAAGTTTTGAAGCCGAAATGGCCGGAAGAATTCCTGAAATCAAGCCGATTGCTGCACTGATTGCCGTGCCGATAAACATATTCCACGGCGAGAGAACGAATTCAAAATCGCCCGTAAATTGTGATGCAAGTATGGAAACTATGAACACTAAAAACAACCCAATCAAACCTCCAATTACAGCAAGAATTATTGCTTCAAACAAAAATTGGAAAAGAATGAATTTATTTTTTGCGCCCAATGATTTTTGAATTCCTATTAAATTGGTGCGTTCCTTCACACTCACGAACATAATATTAGCAATTCCGAATCCTCCAACCAGCAGTGAAAAACCACTGATTATGAGCCCGATTATATTCATACTTCCCGTGATATTATCGATAAAATCTGCAAAACCCTGCATTTGGTTAATGAAAAAGTTGCTTATTTCATCCGGTTTCAAGCCTCGCTTCATTCGAAGTTTTTGCTCCAATACGGCCTTAAATTCGGCCTCGTCTACTCCTTTTTCAGGTTTAACAACAATTTGAGGAAAGGTGGTTTTATTGTTGTCGCCATAAATCCGCCGAACCACATTTACTGGCATCCAAACGGAAGTGTCCTTTGAATTTCCAAAAAGACCCGCACCTTCTTTCTTCAAAACCCCAATTACGTTGAATTTTCTTCCGTAAATCCGCACTTCTTTCCCAATGGCAGCTGCTGCATCCCCAAACAACTGTTTGGCAATTTCATCTCCCAAAACCACGACCATTGAGCCGCTGTTGGATTCGGAACCGTTAAAAAACCGTCCCTCCGAAAGTTTCAATGCTTCAATGTTGTAATAACTATCTGTTACTGCGCCAATAGGCACATTGTCAACTTGTCTGTCTTCATATTTTACACTTTCATCGGGAACATTCAGCGTAAAAGTTGCAGCTTCGATATTTGGGGTATTTCGCTCAATATACTGGTATTCGTCATAGGTAACATCTGGGAACTGCTGCCATTTCCAACGCGGAATTTCTGTGGGTCCAAAATTGAAACGCATAATAATAATTGTGCTGTTGTCCAAACCGCTTATGCTGCCTTCAATTTCTTTTTTCAGTGAATCCACCGCCGCTAAAACAGCAATGATAGAAAAGATGCCAATCGTTACCCCAACCAAAGAAAGGAAGGTTCGCAATTTATTGTTTCGCAACGCATTGAGCGCAAAATTGAAACTTTCCTTTAAAACGCGAAGATAGATTAGCATTGATGATTATAAATTAACGATTTTAAATTTTAGATTCCGATTTTCGGTTCCTGAGCGAAGCCCGAAGGACGATTTCCAAAAGGTTGATAAAATTATCAAAAGTAAGACGTTTTCTCTTTCTCTATGTTACAAATTTACTCTGCAATTATGTACTTTTGCACCTGCCTGCCCAAAAGGTAGGCCTTAATTTCCAATAATGAACAATTCCAAAAATTACGTCCGCTTTAATTTCCGTTTTTAGTAAAGAAGGGCTCGCCCCAATCGTTAAAAAACTGCACGAACAGCACGTAAAAATATACTCTACCGGAGGCACCGAAAAATTCATAAACGATCTTGGAATTGAAGTAATTGCCGTGGAAAATATTACTGATTATCCCTCCATTTTGGGCGGCCGCGTGAAAACCCTTCACCCAAAAGTTTTTGGCGGAATTTTGAACCGTCAAGATAACGAAAGTGATGTTGCCGAAATGGCGCAGTACAATATTCCGCAGCTTGACGCCGTGATTGTGGATTTGTACCCTTTTGAAAAAACTGTTGCTTCTGGCGCTTCGGAAGAAGAAATTATTGAAAAAATTGACATCGGTGGAATTTCCTTGATTCGCGCTGCGGCGAAGAATTTTAAGGACACTATTTGCGTTTCTTCGGTTGATGAATATTCTGAATTTTTAGAGTTGATATCAGCAAACAACGGTGAAATTTCGTTAAAAGACCGCAAGCGTTTTGCCGCAAAATCATTCAACGTTTCCTCAAATTACGATACTGCGATTTTTAATTATTTCAATTCCGAGGAAAAATTGCCAGCTTTCAAAATAAGTGAAACCAACGGACAGGAACTTCGCTACGGCGAAAACCCGCACCAAAAAGGTTTTTTCTTTGGAAATTTTGATGAAATGTTCACAAAACTTCACGGAAAGGAATTGAGCTATAACAACCTTTTAGACGTTGACGCCGCGGTAAATTTAATGAATGAATTTAAAGGCGAAGTTCCAACTTTCGCAATTTTGAAACACAACAACGCCTGCGGAATCGCACAACGCGAAACCGTGCAGCAAGCTTATATGGCAGCATTGGCGGGTGATCCCGTCTCAGCTTTCGGCGGAATTTTGATAAGCAATGTTGAAATTGACGAAGCTACCGCAACTGAAATCAACGACCTTTTCTGCGAAGTGGTGATCGCGCCTTCCTTTTCAGTTAAAGCGCAGGAAATTTTAGTAGGAAAAAAGAACCGAATTTTATTGATTCAGAAAGAATTTGCACTACCTTCAGCAACGGTACGAACTTGTTTAAACGGTGTTTTGGTTCAAGAAAAAGATAATATCACGGACAGCGTCGAAATTTTAACGCACGCCACGAACAATAAACCCAATTCGGCAGAGTTAGAAGACTTGTTGTTCGCTTCAAAAATTTGCAAGCACACAAAAAGCAACACCATTGTTTTGGCAAAGAGAAAACAACTTTGCGCCAGCGGAACCGGCCAAACCAGCCGCGTTGATGCGTTACGGCAAGCAATTGAAAAAGCAAAAGCCTTTAATTTTAACCTTGAAGGTGCCGTGATGGCAAGCGATGCTTTTTTCCCGTTTCCCGACTGTGTTGAAATCGCGGACAATGCAGGAATAACCGCCGTAATCCAACCCGGAGGTTCCATTAAGGACCAATTGAGCATCGATTATTGCAACGCACACAAAATGGCAATGGTATTTACCGGTACGCGTCATTTTAAGCATTAAATTTTATTACATTTGTTAAAACCAAACTTAACACGTTAACTTTCAATACCACCGACTTAAACTATGGGATTTTTTGACTTCCTCACTGAAGAAATAGCCATTGACTTGGGTACCGCAAATACCCTAATTATTCACAACGACAAAGTTGTTGTGGACGCACCGTCCATTGTGGCGCGCGACCGAACTACCGGAAAAATTATAGCCGTGGGCCGCGAAGCTGCAATGATGCAGGGAAAAACACATGAAAACATCAAAACTATCCGTCCGTTGAAGGATGGTGTTATTGCAGATTTTGATGCAAGTGAAAAGATGATAAACATGTTCATCAACGATATTCCTGCCTTGAAAAAGAAATGGTTAAAACCTTCATTGCGAATGGTTATCTGCATCCCAAGTGGCATTACCGAAGTGGAAATGCGTGCTGTTAAGGAAAGTGCCGAACGCGTTAACGGAAAAGAAGTCTATTTGATCCACGAACCAATGGCAGCCGCAATTGGTATTGGGGTGGACATTATGCAACCCAAAGGAAATATGGTGGTTGACATAGGAGGCGGAACTACTGAAATTGCCGTAATAGCCCTCGGCGGGATTGTTTGCGACAAATCCATAAAAATTGCAGGCGACGTTTTCACGAATGATATTGTTTATTATATGCGTACCCAACACAACCTTTATGTGGGAGAAAGAACTGCTGAAAAAATAAAAATCCAGATTGGTGCGGCAACTGAAGACCTAGAGCTTCCACCAGATGAAATGGATGTGCAAGGCCGCGATTTGCTAACCGGAAAACCGAAACAGGTACAAACTTCATACAGAGAAATTGCAAAAGCTTTGGACAAATCCATCCTTCGCATTGAAGATGCAGTGATGGAAACACTTTCTCAAACACCGCCCGAACTTGCAGCAGATATCTACAACACTGGGATATATCTTGCAGGTGGTGGCTCGATGCTCCGCGGATTGGACAAAAGACTTTCGCAAAAAACCGATCTTCCCGTTTATATTGCTGAAGATCCTCTGAGAGCCGTGGTTCGCGGTACGGGAATTTGCTTGAAAAACCTCAGCAAATACAAAAATATATTGATAAAATAGATTTCTGAAAAGTAATTTCAGAAAAAATTAAAAGAGAACCGTTACCCATTTTATGGCGTTGCTCCCAAGAGAAAGCAGATTATTTTAACCCCACAAAGCAATGCAGCAGATTATATATTTCTTCATTCGGAATAAAAATTTCCTGTTGTTTGCCGTGCTTTTTATAATTTCGGTTGCGCTTACTGTCCAAACGCACAATTACCACAACAATAAATTTATAAGTTCCGCCAATTTTGTTACCGGTGGCGTTTATACTTTCAGAAATAACATCACAGATTATCTTTCCCTCGGAAAAGAAAACCAACAACTGCTCGAAGAGAATTTGGTGCTTCGAAAAAAATTGGACCAATTTAAGGAAACGGTAGTTTTTGAAAAGTTGGACAGCACTGTGCTTCCCAATAAATACAAATATTTCACCGCACGGATAATCAACAACAACTATACAAAGACTAAAAACCAACTCACACTCGATAAAGGCCGAAAGGACAGCCTCAAAATAGATTTGGGTGTAATTTCTTCCAAAGGAATTGTGGGTATTGTGAGCGACGTTTCAGAAAACTATTCCACCGTACAATCTATTCTGAATACAAAAAGTAGGATAAACGCCAAGCTAAAAAAATCGAGCCATTTCGGCTCCCTTATTTGGAATACCAAAGATCCAAACGTAGTGCAGTTGGTGGATATTCCGAGGCTCGCATCCTTGGAAAAAGGAGACACCATTGTTACTGGCGGTCGCTCCACTATTTTTCCAGAGGGCATTCCTATTGGGGCCGTAAAGGATTTTCATTTGGACAATGACGACAATTATTATTACGTGAACGTTGACCTTTTTAACGATATGACCAGTTTGGAACACGTTTATTTAATTGAAAACAACGATGCCCAAGAAATAAAAGAATTGGAGAAAGGAGTGGAAGATGAAGAGCAATGATATAGTTATAAATATCGTCCGGTTTGTGGTGCTTGTGTTTCTTCAAGTACTGTTGCTGAACAACATTAATCTCGGAGGATATATCAATCCGTATCTTTATATATACTTCATTTTAATGTTTCCCTTGGACGGCAACAAAGGACTATTGATTTTTCTAAGTTTCCTTTTGGGGCTTTCCATTGATATTTTTGAAGATTCGGGCGGGGTGCATGCCGCTGCCTGTGCATTTATAGCCTATATACGTCCCGTTGTTTTAAAATATTCCTTTGGCGTAAGCTATGAATACAACAGCGTAAAAATTAAAAAAGCAGATCCAATGGAAAGGCTCACTTACATTGCATCTATGGTTTTTATGCACCATTTTGTGATGTTTTCTTTGGAAATATTTAGTATTAATCATATACTGTTGCTATTGAAATCTACGTTCTTTTCAGGAATATTCACCATAATTTTGATTGTCTTCACCATGATTTTGTTCAATAAAAAGGCTTCATGAGAAAAATTGTACTTATAGCATTGGTTTTGATCAGTGGGGTATTGTTTACCGCCCGGCTTTTCTATTTGCAGGTTTATGACGCCTCTGGGGATTCACTTTCGCAAAACAGTGCCATTAAAGTAATGTACGATTATCCTCAGCGAGGCTATATGTTTGACAGAAACGGAAAGCTTTTGGTATCAAACCAACCGTCTTATGATGTGATGGTGATTCCAAAAGATGTGAAGCCATTGGACACTTTGGAATTTTGCGGGTTATTAAAAATTACAAAGGAAGAATTCAAGGAAATACTTCACAAGGCGCGGGTTTATTCACCACGACTTCCTTCGGTGGTGCTTCCACAGTTGAACAAGGCAGATTATGCTTCCCTTTCAGAAAAAATGTACAAATATGAAGGGTTCTACATTCAAAGACGTTCCCTTCGTGAATATCAAGTAAACCACTCAGCCAACGTGATGGGCTACATTGCGGAGGTGAACAACGCCATCATCGATGAAAACCCGTATTACCAAATGGGGGAACTCATTGGTACCGCTGGCGTTGAAAAGGAATATGAAGATGTACTGCGCGGTGTTAAAGGTGTAAAATACATTCAGAAGGATCGCTTCAACAGAGACATTGGACCCTACAAAGAAGGTCTTTATGACACCTTGCCAGAACGTGGAAACGATGTTCAATTAACCATTGATGCCGCCCTCCAAAAATACGGACAGGAATTGATGATACACAAACGCGGTGGTATTGTGGCTATTGAACCTTCCACAGGAGAAATTCTTGCACTTATCACGGCACCCAGCTACGACCCTTCGCTATTAGTGGGCCGCGACCGCTCCAAAAACTTTACTAAATTGTGGTATGACACCATTGGCAAACCGCTTTATGACAGGGTTTTAATGGGGGAATATCCGCCGGGTTCACCTTTTAAAACTTTAATTGCTCTGGTCGGTCTTCACGAACAAGTTGTGGATACACTTGATAAGTTCTATTGCTATCGTGGTTTCCGTTACGGAAATAGACTATTGGGCTGCCACTCCCATCCAACCCCACTTGCAATGGTTGGTGGAATTGCCAACAGCTGTAACGCTTATTTCTGTAATGTATATAAAAGAATTATTGATAAATACCCAACTCCACAGGAAGGAATTGACGCCTGGAGAAGTGATCTTATGAGTTTCGGTCTAGGCGACTTTTTGGGCTACGATCTTCCCAGCGGCAAAAAAGGTAACATTCCTACTTCCAAATATTATAACAAAATACACGATTTCCCAGCGCATAACTGGTCATCTTTGGCCACAATTTCAAACGCTATTGGACAGGGCGAAGTTTTGCTTACCCCAATGCAAATGGCCAATTTTACTGCCGCAATAGCGAACCGTGGCTATTATTACACGCCCCATATTATCAAAAACATTATTGGGCCAGACACCATTCCGCAGAAATTCAAGGAAAAACATTACACCACCGTTGAACAGGAAGATTTTAAGCCCGTTGTGGAAGGTATGTACCAAGTGTATCAGCGCGGAACTGCTCACTCAATACAAATTCCTGGAATAGAAATGTGTGGAAAAACTGGAACTGCCGAAAATTTCACTAAAATAAACGGCAAGCGGGTTCAACTTACGGACCATTCCATTTTTATTGCTTTTGCACCAAAGGACAACCCAAAAATAGCTATCGCCGTGTTTGTTGAAAACGGTTATTGGGGCTCACGTTGGGCAGGACGCATTGCTGGGCTTATGATTGAAAAATATCTAAAAGGCGAAATAACCCGGACCGATATGGAAAAATATGTGCTGGAAGGAAGCTTGGAAGCAGAATACGCCAAACCATACAGCGGTCAACCTTTTTCAATAAACCACTAATGGCAGCTACCAAAAGTTACGTGCGTTTTGACTGGTTAATGATTTTTATGTACATCGCCTTGGTGGCCATGGGATGGATAAATATCTATTCGGCATCACTTAGTGACGCGGCCAAAGGTTTTTTCGATTTCGACCAAATTTACGGCAAGCAGATGATCTGGATAGGTTTAAGTATTGTCATAATTATTTTTGTTCTCGCCATTGAATCCAAATTTTATGAACGTTTTGCAAGTGTCATTTACATCGTTTCATTGGTATCACTTGTGGGGCTTTTCGTTTTTGGAAAAACCATTGCAGGAGCTACTTCGTGGTATGATTTCGGAGGGATTAGCATCCAGCCCAGTGAATTTGTAAAAGCCACTACCGCTCTGGCGCTCGCAAAATATGTGAGTGATATTCAAACGGATATGAAGGATTTTACATATCAAATAGGTGCTTTTATTATTCTCGTTTTGCCCGCAATTTTGATTATTCTTCAGCCTGACCCTGGGAGCGCGCTGATCTATGCCGCTTTTGTTTTTCCGCTTTATAGGGAAGGGCTTCACGGGGTTTATCTTTTACTGGGCCTTTTTACGGTTATGCTTTTCGTTTCCACACTCGCTTTCGGGGCGGTTTGGGTTGCCGTTGGGGTAGTGATTTTAGCTGGGATTCTTTTTTATAGGAATAGAAAAAAACGACCGAATATCATAAAATATGTTTTGATTGTAATGGGTGCAATTGTTTTCGCGTTTTCCGTAAGCTACATTTTCAACAACGTTTTTAAACAGCACCACCGCGACCGTTTCAACATTGTTTTGGGGAAAGAGGTTGATGCGCGCGGCATTGGTTACAACACTCACCAAAGCGAGATTGCCATTAGCAACGGCGGTTGGCTGGGTAAAGGTTGGACGCAGGGAACACAGACCAAAGGAAATTTTGTGCCCGAACAGCACACCGATTATATTTTCAGTACCGTGGGCGAAGAATGGGGTTTTGTGGGAAGTATGATTGTAGTGTTATTGTTTGTTGCACTAATTACAAGAATCATTTTTCGTGCGGAAAAACAGAAAAACCAATTCGGAAGGGTTTATGGCTACAGCGTTGCGGCAATTCTCTTTTTCCACTTTTTTGTGAACATCGGGATGGTTACCGGCATTTTCCCAACAGTGGGAATTCCGCTTCCCTTCTTTAGCTACGGCGGTTCAGCTCTTTGGGGCTTTACTATTTTGCTCTTTATTTTTGTGAAATTGGACGGGGCGAATTATCACTACGCATAAGCCACCTAGCCCCCAAAGGGGGAATTGAAATTGAAATTGAAGTTGAAGATGAAGATGAATTGAAAATGAAGTTTGAAGTTGTGATTTTTTACTGAAAACTGCTACTGAAAACTGCAACTTATTTCCTTCCCCAAGCCTTTAAATCAATCATTTGTTCCATTTTATTTTCTATGGAATCTGGCAAATTAGGGAAAAAATCAATTCCTGTTTTGGCTTCAATCTCGTCGATGGAGACTGCGTATTCGTAAAAAGATTCACTGGAAGGTTTATTCGGAATTACAAAAGCGATGGCTTTATAATTTCCCTGCCTGCCTGCTGGCACGGCATCGGAAGCATCCACAATTATTTTATAAAATTCGTTGGGGACTGAAACATTTTCATCGCCGATAGTTTTCATATTTCCTTTTAAAACGCCGCCAGTAACTACATAAACCCCATCGTATTTTTCGGCCCAAAAGCGCACTTTTTGTTCCAAACGGTTCCAGATTCCGGCATTAAAATCGTGATCCTGCGGGCTGATGTTACTGGTCAAAAAAGTTTCGTTGTAAGCTTCAAAAGAAATATTTCGGTCACCGGCAGGGCAAAGATGCCCGCGATCATAGCCTGAGTTTTTATAGTTTCGCCAATCGGCGGATTTGGTTTTTACTTTTTTATCTTCAATAAAATAGGGGCGTTCGAATTCATTTTTTGAAAGATCTTTTCTTTTCAATTCATAAGCTACCCATTCTGCCTGTTCGTCTTTTTCGGAATATGAAAGTGTGAAAGCATTGTGTTTTGCAATTACACCCGTGGTTGAAGTTGGCAGAAATGAATCATTAAATTCTTCGGAAATGCGCTGTGTTGTATTTGAAGTTTTCGTAGCTGATTTTTTATCAGTATCTAAGAAATCATCGGCATAATACAACGCAACTGTTACTATAATAATTACTAAAGGGTATATGTATTTTCGGTTCATAAAATATTTTAAAAGAGCATTCTTATAAATATTTCTCAAGCTCCTTTGGGCCTTTGGAGTTATTCCAAAATAATTGAAGGTCTATCCGTTTTTTATCCTCAAAAACTTCATAGAAAACCGTAGTCTGTTTTGAAAGGACAAACATTCTAACTTGTCCTTTTTCAGAAATTTTGCCCATATATGGATTAGAGGAAAGTACTTTTTTAAATTCATCCACCAAATCGATAAACTTTTCGGCTTCCTTAGTGTTCCACTTTCGCAGAATAAAATCAATTTCTTCCTCGAAAGTTATATCGGCCAATGGTGTCCAAAAAACAGTCATCGGGTATCCTCAATTTTCTTTCGAGCCTTGCCCATTACTGTATCGTGAGAAATTACCAAATCTTTATTGCTTTGCTCTTTGCTTTTTTCGATCAATTTTTTAACCTGTTCGGGCAAATCGTCCCAAAAATCAGTTGTTTCAATTTCGTGATTAAAAAAATATTCAGCTCTTTCTATTTCTTCAACAGTTGAAATTTCCATACATTTTTCAATCAACTTGTATTTTCTTTCTGTAATGTCCATCTGTGCACATAGTTAATTATCTATCAAATATACAAATAGTTCGCCGTAATTATTCTACCAATTAATTCCGCACATCCATCGCGTCGCGCAATGCATTTCCTATCAACATAAACGCGGTAACCAAACTCATAATGGCCAATCCGGGAATAAGGGCGAGATACGGTTTCCCTAAAATAATATAGGCGTAATGGTCTTTGATGATTCCACCCCAACTGGGCATTGGCGGTTGGGCACCGATTCCTAAAAACGAGAGCCCGCTTTCAATAAGAATGGCTCCTGCAAAATTGGCGGCAGAAATAATAATTACTGGTGCCATACTGTTTGGCAAAATATGTTTTACGATTATTCTGAAATCATTAAATCCCAACGCACGGGCAGCGGTTACGTATTGCATCTGTTTTACGCCCATAACCTGCCCGCGGACTACGCGCGCTACTTCTACCCACATTGTGAGCCCAACGGCTATAAAAACTTGCCAAAAACCTTTGCCAAGTGCCAAGGTGATAGCTATTACCAAAAGCAAGGTTGGGATGGACCAAGTAACATTGATGAGCCACATTATTGCAGCATCCACTTTTCCGCCAAAATAACCCGCAATGGCTCCCATCGATATCCCTATAATCAATGAAATAAAAACAGCCACAAAACCGATGGCCAATGAAATTCGGATACCAATCAACATCCGGCTTAGCAGGTCGCGGCCGTATTTGTCAGTTCCCAAAAGAAAGGTCTTTTCGGAAATGTATTTATTTGGGATTTCACTTACCGAAGTTGCTTCGGGGAAAAGGGAAAGCGGATATTCCTTTTGAAGTCCGTCCGCGCCATCGACAGTGTATTCGGTAATTTCGATGGAACTTTCAGTCAAGGAAAATTTTGAAACAGGAATTTCCGTGTCCGCATTCTTTTTTCCGAAGAAAAATGCCGACAGTGGATTTTGTGTTTCAACCGCCATGGGAATGGTCAACATTTTTACCGAAAACCCAGGATTTTTAGAATGGATGGAAAGGTGCATTTGGTTTGCGTTCTGTGAATTGTCTGGAGCCAAGGCATACGCAAAAACAGCAACCAAAACACAGAAGGTCAAAAAACCTAAACTAAAAACGCCCCAAAAGTTTTTTTTGAACTTTTGGAGCGCTATCCGGGTTAATGAAGTGGAGTTTTTCACATTTCAAATTTACTGAAAAATACAGTTTCCCCGTATAAAAAACCTACAAGGTTTTTGAAACATTGCAGGTCTGGTTTTCCTTCTATCTACTCCTTTTTGAAGAAGTTGGTAGAAACTAGTTTTTAATATCTGCCACCTTTTTTGCCTTAATGTTGTTCAGCTTCAAATCCTCAAGCACGTGCACAGCCTCTTCAACATATATATCCTTGCTCAAGTTTTTGTGCCATCTTTTGCGTTTGTCTGTGAGTGTGGTGTCCTGCTTCATCAATTCGGTTTCGTAGGGCAATGATTCAAAAGTCAAGTGATTATCATATTTGTCAATGGCTTCAAAACGCTTGGTCTCTTTTTTGCGCTGTTCAATTTCGGCACTGTAATCTTTGAAATTGAGGTTTACTTCTTTTTCGTCCCTTTGTGTTTTTATCCATTTTGCGTTATCGTCAATCAACTTCAATTGCTCGTTTTGTGCCATTCGTTCTTTGCTTTTTTGAATGGTTTCATCATAATCAATATAACCGTCCCAAACATCATAGTTCGCGGCATCAATTTTATCATAGGGCAAGGGGTTTGGATTATCCTTTTCGCCAACATCAATGTAACTGTAGCGGTCTGGCATCACCACATCACTTTTCACGCCTTCCAGCTGGGTGGAACCACCGTTGACACGATAAAATTTTTGAGTGGTCATTTTCAAAGCACCCAAATCGCCCAAATCATTTTTGCGGAGCCATTGGTTTAAATCTATCACATTTTGTACGGTTCCCTTACCGTAAGTCTGCTTGCTACCAATGATGATTGCGCGTTTGTAATCCTGCATTGCGGCTGCCAAAATCTCGGATGCCGAAGCGGAAAGCTCGTTCACCAAAATAACCAAGGGACCGTCCCAAACTATTTCACTGTCCTTGTCCTCCAGCACCTCTTTATTCCCTGTGGATGCAACCTGCACAACGGGTCCTTTTTTAATGAAAAGCCCAGCAATATCAACAGCTGTGCGCAAAGAGCCGCCGCCATTGTCGCGAAGGTCCAAAACCAGACCTTCCATTCCTTCTTCTTTTAGACGGATAATTTCCTTTTTAACATCAGTCGCAGCGTTGCGTTCTTTGTAATTGTCCATGTCAAAATAAAACTGGGGAAGGTTTATCAATCCAAATTTGCGGCCGTCCTTTTCAATAAAAGAAGATTTCGCATAAGTTTCTTCCAGTTCCACCACATCGCGGGTAAGGGTTTTGTCTGAAATGGTTCCGTCCACATTTTTAATGGTCAAGGTAACTTTGGTTCCTTTTGGCCCTTTTATGAGTTTCACGGCGTCGTCTATGCGCATTCCCACAATACTTACGGCGTCTTTTTCATTTTCTTGTTTTACTTTTAAAATGGCATCGCCCACTTCAATTTTTTCACTTCGCCACGCTGGGCCGCCACTGATAACTTCAATGACCGTGATGTAATCGTTCTTTTTTTGAAGCCTTGCCCCTATTCCTTCCAGTTTTCCAGACATTTGCAGATCAAACCTGTCTTTTTCGGGTGGCGCAAAATAGTTGCTGTGCGGATCGAACTCTTCAACAATAGTGTTTAGATAAATTGCGAAATAATCATTGCGCTCCAAATCCTTGGTGAAATTAAAATATTCGTCCAAGGAATTTTTTGTGGTTTCGCGGGCCTTCTGTTCCAATTCGGTTAAGGATTTTGGCTTGAAAGGTTCTTCTTCTTTGATAGTTTTCTTTTTTTCAATTTCAGAAGGATCATCCAAATTGTCATCAACACTACTTTCTTCGGAAGCGGTTATTCCCTTCTCCTTATTTTTTTGATCTTCCACCAAATCATAATATCCGGAAAGTGTAGTGAATTTCAATTGTTGTTTCCAACGCGCTTGTAAATCCTTTAATGAAGCTGTATAAGCAAGATTGTCATAATCTATATCAATAATCTCCTTCTCATTAAAATTGAATGGTTTGCTGAGAACTTCGGGGTAAATTTTCTTCACATCTTCCATCCGTTCTTGGAAACGGTTGTAAACCAAATCAAAAAAAGTAAGGTCTTTGTTTTTTATTTGGTCGTCAATTTCGGTTTTGTATTTGCTGAATTCAGCAATATCCGAAGCCAAAAAATAACGTTTCAAAGGATCGAGGCCTTTTATGAAATTTTCATAAACATCTGCCGAAAATTGATCGTTTATATCTTTGGGGTCATAATGTCCTTTTTGAAGCACATACGTAATAAGGTCCAAAAGGACTTTGTCTTTATCGGGATCGTTAAATTCCTTGGTCGTGAAGCTACAAGAAGCCACCGATACAAATACTGCAAGGAACAAAACTTTAAAATTATTTTTCATAATACGCATAGTGATCGTGTTGTTTTTAAGAGTGCCTAAATTATATAAAAAACCGTGCCAATGAAGGATTTGGGTACTAATTTTTTGTTAAACAGCTTTTTCAATTCTGAATTCAGAATTCTTATCCCGATGGCTATCGGGACATAATTAATACATGTACTTTTGTTTTTTCAAATTCAAAAAAAAACAATGTCCAAAAATCGACCGCTCATTTTAGTTACCAATGATGATGGCATCAATGCACCCGGCATTCGCACTTTAATTGAAGTAATGAATACTTTGGGCGACGTTTGCGTGGTGGCTCCAGACTCGCCACAAAGCGGGATGGGCCACGCAATAACTATAAACGATGCCTTGTATTGCAATGGTATAAAAGTGATCAACGGCGACCCGCACCGAGAATTCAGTTGCAGCGGAACACCGGTTGACTGTGTAAAAATAGCTGTAAACGAGATATTAAAACGCAAACCGGACCTTTGTGTGAGTGGCATAAACCACGGTAGCAACTCCTCCATAAACGTAATTTACAGTGGAACGATGAGTGCTGCCGTAGAAGCAGGAACGCTGGGTATCCCCTCCATTGGGTTTTCACTTTTGGACTATTCATTGGAAGCAGATTTCTCACCATCCAAAAAATTTGTAAAATCCATCGCACAGCAAGTTCTTAAAAACGAATTGCCAAAAGGAGTAGTTTTAAATGTAAATATTCCAAAATTAATTGCTTCGGAAATAAAAGGAATAAAAGTGTGCCGACAGGCCAATGCACATTGGGAAGAAAAATTCGACAAGCGCACCAATCCGCTGGGACGCGATTACTACTGGCTCACTGGCGAATTCGTGAACGAAGACAAAGGCGAAGACACTGACGAATGGGCGCTGCACAACGGTTTTGTTTCTGTGGTCCCGGTACAGTTTGACCTTACCGCCCACCACGCAATAAAGGAACTTAATACTTGGGATTTGTAGATGACGGGTGCTGGATGACTGGTGACGGGTGCTAAAATTGAAAAAAATTGAAGCCAATAACAGATAACTGAAAACCGATAACTGATAAAATGAAACCACACGTAAAAGAAATATTGATTGGATTGGCAATAGGGTTGGCGGCAAATATGGCCGGTACTTATATATACATTTTCTTTTTTTCAAAACTCAGTTTGGAATCAACGCTGCAAGCGGCTTTGGAAAATGGTTTTATAGGAAGTTTGATTGCTTTAGGCGCAATTTTAAACCTAATCGTATTCTTTATCTTTTTAAAAAAGAATCAATACTATCGTGCACGAGGGGTGGTTTTGGCAACCGTAATTGCCGCTTTGGCAATTTTGATTTCGAAATTTTATTAAAAAAGTCGTTACCTTAGTAGCTTATAAACAATTTTTCTATCCTTAAAAACAACTTTGAGGGTTTGGGAAGACTATTAACTACAAACTACCAACTTTTATGAGACGCGCAGTTTTTCCCGGAACCTTTGACCCCGTTACCCTTGGGCACGTTGATATTATAACCCGAGCGCTCCCACTTTTTGACGAACTCATTATTGCCATTGGCGTAAATGCAGACAAAAAGACGATGTTCTCTATGGAAGAACGAATTCAATTTATTGAAAAGACTTTTGAAGGGGAAAATAAAATAAAAGTGAAAAGCTATTCTGGACTGACAGCAAAATTTTGTATTTCTGAAAAAGCGCAGTATATAGTGCGTGGTCTTCGGAATTCCACAGATTTGAATTATGAACAGCCCATAGCCCAAACCAATTTTAAAATGGCGAAAGTTGAAAGTATTTTTTTAATCTGCTCTCCCGAAGTTTCAAATATATCTTCCACCATTGTTCGGGATGTGATGCGGAATGATGGCGATTTTTCTTGTTTGGTGCCTTCGTCTGTAACAAGAAAACTTTGACAAAGTTTAGAACTTTGTAAAAATTGATTCACAAAAAAACCCTCCCAGTTTCCTGAAAGGGCTTTCAAAATTTTATTTGGAAGAATTACAGCGCAGCTATATGCTTGGCCATATTCGATTTTAAATTGGAAGCTTTATTACTGTGAATAATATTTTTCTTCGCCAATTTGTCAATCATAGAAACAACAGTTGGAAACATAGTTTCTGCCTCTTTCTTATCAGTAAGATCCTGAAATTTTTTCATGGCGCTACGGGCGGTTTTGTGCTGATAACGGTTACGCAAGCGCTTTGCCTCGTTGCTTCTTATTCTCTTTAATGCTGACTTGTGATTTGCCATTTTGTGTTTATTAAATTCAATTTATTGTAGTCCGTAGGGGAATCGAACCCCTGTTACCAGGATGAAAACCTGGCGTCCTAACCCCTAGACGAACGGACCATTCTTATTTTTTAATGCGGATGCAAAAATACAACTATTTTCGAATGCCGCAAATCCTAAATTACTTTTTTCCAAAAAAATCAGTACGCTCTCGCAAAAAGCACTTTTCGCAATGATGGTTTTCCAGTAACCATGCACTTTCCAGCCGCATTGTCTGCATCCAAAGGAATGCATCTAATTGTCGCTTTTGTTTCGTTTTTTATTTTTTCCTCAGTCTCTGGAGTTCCGTCCCAATGAGCCAAAATAAACCCGCCTTTGGAGTCCAAAACGTTTTTAAATTCGTCATAGGAAGAAACCTCCGTAGTGTTTTCGGTCCTGTGCGAAACAGCCTTTTTATATAAATTATCCTGAATTTCCTCCATCAATGAAACTACTCTCTCAACCGCATTTTCATTGCTGATAAATTCCTTTTGGAAAGTATCTCTTCGGGCCAATTCCACGGTACCCTTTTCTACATCTTTTGGGCCAATGGCAATACGTACGGGAACACCCTTCAATTCGTATTCATTAAACTTCCAGCCTGGTTTTTGTGTATCGCGGTCGTCAAATTTCACTCGGATTCCTCTGGAACGCAATTGCTTCATCAAATCTTTGGCAACATTGCTCACCGATGCAAATTCTTCTTCGTTCCTATAAATTGGTACAATCACCACTTGGTCGGGTGCCAAATTTGGAGGTAGCACCAAACCATTATCGTCACTATGGGTCATTACCAAAGCACCCATCAATCGAGTGGAAACGCCCCAAGAGGTTGCCCAAACATAATCAAGCGTGCCGTCTCTGTCCGCAAATTTCACATCAAAAGCTTTTGCGAAATTCTGTCCCAAAAAGTGGGATGTTCCTGCCTGAAGTGCTTTTCCGTCCTGCATCAATGCCTCAATACAGTAGGTTTCCAACGCTCCGGCAAAGCGCTCGCTAGCGGTTTTTGTTCCTTTTATAACTGGAATGGCCATATAGTTTTCCGCAAAATCTGCATACACGTTCATCATCTGTTCTGCTTCTGCTATGGCTTCATCTTTAGTGGCGTGGGCGGTGTGGCCTTCTTGCCAAAGAAACTCCGTAGTGCGCAAAAACAAACGGGTGCGCATTTCCCAACGAACCACATTTGCCCATTGGTTTATCAACAGCGGCAGATCGCGATAGGATTGAATCCATTTTCTATAAGTATCCCAAATAATAGTTTCAGAAGTTGGCCGAACAATCAATTCCTCCTCCAATTTTGCATCTGGATCTACAATAATCCCGCTGCCATCTTCGGCATTTTTCAATCTGTAATGCGTCACAACGGCACATTCCTTGGCAAACCCGTCAACGTGGCTCGCTTCTTTACTGAAATATGACTTTGGAATGAACAACGGAAAATATGCGTTTTGGTGTCCCGTTTCCTTGAACATTCGGTCCAATTCGGCCTGCATGCGTTCCCAAATTGCATATCCGTATGGCTTGATGACCATACATCCACGAACACCGGAATTTTCCGCAAGGTCTGCTTTGATTACCAGTTCGTTATACCATTTGGAGTAATCTTCTGCTCTGGTTGTTAAATTCTTTGCCATAGTCCGAGTTTTGGCACAAATGTTGTGTCTTTGTTAAATGATTAGTTATTGTCCGCAAAACTACTTATTTTTATGATGTCCAACAATAAAATTACCACAGATATGAACACTCTAATTTTTAATATAAAACGTTTCATTCCATTAGCATTCGTGGGTATTCTCACACTTTTGCTTACATCTTGTGGAACCTACAACAAAGGTTATAACCAAAACGACGGTATATACGCATCCAACAATAATACAACTGCGGAAGAAGGGACTGGCAATGAAGATACTTCCAGTGAAAAATCCAATTATTACAAACAATACTTCGAATCGAAATCCAATGCCTATTCCGATCTTCCGGAAGATGGGGCAATTTTTACCGACATTGATGCATATTCAACCACCGAGAGTTTGGACGAAGACGGAAATATAGTTATTGAAGACAATTATAGCGAAGATGGTTATGGTCCTTGGGGAAGCAATTCCGATGAGGTTACTGTAAATATTTATAATTACGGTGGTTATGGCTATGGATTTTACAACAGACCCTATTGGTACGGAGGTTATTGGGGGGGCTATTCTTATTTTGGTTACTATACTCCTTATTGGGGCATAAGCTACGGATGGGGTTATCCATATTACGGTTACGGTTACGGTTATCCATATTATGGGTATGGCAATTATTATCCTTATTACTATAATAATCCCTATTACAACGGCGTATCCTACAATAGAGGAAGACGAAACACAGATTATAACAGGAGCCAAGACCGCGGAAGGTCAAACAACGTTTCAACGCGAAACTCTTCTTATAGCCGTTCTGAAGTTTCGCGGCGTATAAACAGAAACAACGTTCGGGCAAACGATAATACTATCCGCACACCCCGAAGTGGCACTATTCGCAGTGGGAATGTTCGTAACAGTAATATTCGTTCCAATAATTCAGGCTCAAATGAGGTAATAAGAAATACGAATTCCGGTACAATCCGAAGCGGTAATACCTCACAGCCAACAAGAAGCAACAGCAACATTAGAAGCAATACTTCTTCCCCTTCACCAAGCAGTAATTCTGGCAGTATTAGAAGTTCAGGTAGCAGCAGTTCCAATAGTGGAGGCGTAAGAAGCAGCGGAGGCAGCAGAGGAGGAAGAGGTCGTGGTTAAAAAATAATTTTGAACTCACATTCTTAAGATACTATCATTAAATGCCCAATTAACATTTCAGCTTAAACCGAAATGATTGCTTTGGGCATTATTTTTCTGGGTAAAGCTCTTCAGCATCACTCAAGAAAAACTAAAGTCAAAGCATTTATATTTTCAAAATATTTATTCAAATGAAAAGAATACCACTCTTTATAATACTTGTCTTTATTGCGGCAAATTCCCAAGCCCAAAATACAACCGATGGTTTGCGCTACAGTACCAGTGAAAATATAGGGACCGCACGTTTTACCGCTCTCAGCGGTGCAATGGGCGCACTTGGCGGCGATTTTTCGGCCGTTAGTGTCAATCCGGCCGGCGGCGCAGTTTTTTTGAAATCAGGACTATTGCTTTCCGCTTCTTTGCATGATGTGGAAAACAAGGCGAATTATTTCAACCATACGGAAAAGAGTATCTCCGATGATGTTGCGCTGAATCAATTAGGGGCAGTTTTTGTGATGAACAATAGCAATGTAGACGCTTCATTTAAAAAATTTACAATCGGGGTGAATTTTGATACAACCAAAAACTTCAATAATGAAATGTATATTGCTGGAAGGGGAAATACTTCCATCGGAAATTTCTTCCTCGAACAAGCGCAGGGAATTCCTTTGAATTTGCTTCAACTGCAATCTGGAGAATCCATTTCCAGTTTATATCAATATCTAGGTGAATCTGAAGGAGATGTGGCGCAGAACGCTTTTTTGGGCTATCAAGCCTATCTTTTTGATCCCGTTGACCCAAACGACCCTTCCAATACTTCCTATAATTCAAATATAGCAAACGGAAGTTTCAACCAAGAATACTCCTATCTTTCCCAAGGCTACAACAGTAAATTTTCAATAAATCTCGCCACTCAGGTTACCGATAATTATTTCTTCGGAATTAATATAAACACACATAGCATTAGTTTCGATCAAAGCTCGTTTTTGCTTGAAACGAACAGCAACCCTGGCTCCAAGGTAAACAGGATAGGTTTTGAGAACAACCTCTCCGTAAATGGAGCGGGCATTTCAGCACAAATTGGGGTTATTGCAAAAATTGCTTCAGATTTTCGTCTTGGACTGAGTCTGGACTCCCCAACTTGGTATCAAATTTCCGAAGAAACCACTCAATCCCTTGGAAGTCGCCGCGTTTTTGAAGGTCAAACTATAAACGAATTTATTAATCCCGGTGTAATAAATATTTATGATGATTACACTCTTAGAACGCCTGCAAAAGTTACTGCGAGTACCGCATACATTTTTGGACAGGACGGATTGATAAGTTTTGATTATTCCTATAAAGATTATTCTTCTGTAGATTTCAGCTATACAAATGATGCTAATGATCCCTTTTTCAACGGCTTGAACAACACCATCGAAAACACTTTAAAAGGCGCTTCCTCTTTAAAAGCTGGAGCTGAATATCGTCTTAACCAACTGAGCTTTCGGGGTGGTTTCCATTACGAAGAAAGCCCTTATAAAGACACAACCGTTGTTGGCGATCTTATTGGGTTCTCGTTGGGAGCCGGTTATAATTTTGGGCACTACAATTTCGATCTTGCCTATTCAAGATCGGAACAAGAACGCAACCAACAACTGTATTCCGTTGGGCTGACTGATACTGCTAAAATAAACTCCGTTTACAGCAACTTTGTGCTTTCCTTGGGTTTCAACTTTTAGAATGCCCCAATTGTTTGCTGTAATCACTTCACTTTATTTAGCAGCGAAACCATTTAAAGTCTAAAAATAAGAACTTCCTCTTTTCAAAACCAAAATGCTAATGTGTATCTTTGCAGGCCTATTAGATATTATATTAAATGAATTTAGAAAAACACCTAAAAGAGATTGAAGCAATGGGCAACGACCATATTGGCAGTTCCTCTGAAACTCCCATGCGGCCTGATGCCTTTGAGCTTAGCGATATTGAAAAGATTGCGAGCATCAAAAAAGATGTCCAGAATATTTTGCACACTTTAGGCCTCGATCTCACTGACGACAGCCTAAAAGGCACCCCAACGCGGGTTGCAAAAATGTTTGTGCAAGAGATTTTTAGCGGGCTTCACCCAGATAGAAAACCGAAAGCTTCCACTTTTGAAAATAAATACAAGTATCAGGAAATGCTGGTAGAAAAGAACATTACTCTCTACTCTACTTGCGAGCACCATTTGCTGCCCATTGTTGGGAAAGCACATATTGCTTATATCTCCAACGGCACGGTGGTTGGTTTATCAAAAATGAACCGGATTGTTGACTATTACTCAAAACGCCCACAGGTTCAGGAACGCTTAACGTTGCAAATTGTGAAAGAGCTTCAACAGGTTCTGAATACCGAAGACGTAGCCTGCGTAATTGATGCGAAACACCTCTGCGTAAATTCCCGCGGAATACGAGATATTGATAGCAGCACCGTAACCTGCGAATTCGGAGGGGCATTCAAAAATGCTGAAACACGAAGAGAGTTTTTGGATTATATAAAGCTGGAGACTGAATTTTAATTCCACAATAATAAATTCCAAAGAAAACCAAATTCCAAAATTCCAACTTTGAATCTTGAATTTTGAACCTTGAATCCAAAACTTTGAAACAGCAAGATCTATATATTTACAACTCCCTTTCAAAAAGCAAAGAAAAATTCACGCCCATCCACGAAGGCGCTGTGGGAATGTACGTTTGTGGCCCCACGGTTTACAGCAATGTGCATTTGGGCAACTGCCGAACCTTTCTTTCATTTGATTTGGTTTTTCGCTATTTGAAGCATTTGGGCTATAAAGTCCGGTATGTGCGAAACATTACCGACGCTGGCCATTTGGAAAACGACGGCGAAAGCGGCGACGATCCTATTCTGAAAAAAGCACGACTTGAGCAATTGGAACCTATGGAAGTGGTCCAAAAATACACCGTAGATTTTCACACCACCATGGCAAAATTCAACGCCCTGCCACCGAGTATTGAACCTACTGCAACGGGACATATTTACGAACAAATTCATATAATTGAAAAAATAATCAAAGAAGGTTTTGCGTACGAAAAAAACGGGTCGGTCTATTTTGATGTTCTTAAATTCAACGAAACCCACAACTACGGAAAACTCAGCGGCAGGCAATTGGAAGATATGATTGCGAACACCCGCGAGCTTTCCGCACAAACGGATAAGAAAAACCCACAGGATTTTGCGCTTTGGAAAAAAGCCGAACCGCAGCACATTATGCGCTGGTCCTCGCCTTGGAGCGAAGGTTTCCCCGGCTGGCATTTGGAATGTACTGCAATGAGCACCAAATATTTAGGCAATAATTTTGACATACACGGTGGCGGAATGGACCTAAAATTTCCACACCACGAATGTGAGATTGCACAGGCCGAAGCTTGCAACCACATCTCGCCCGTAAACTATTGGATGCACGCCAATATGCTTACGCTGAACGGTAAAAAAATGTCGAAATCCACAGGCAACTATATTCTTCCGAATGAAATGTTTACGGGCGAAAACGATATTTTGAGCAAGCCATTCTCCCCAACGGTCACCAAATTTTTTATGTTTCAAGCGCATTACCGAAGTATTCTCGATTTCAGTAACGATGCTTTGGAAGCCTCGGAAAAAGGGTTTAACAGATTGATGGATGCTTACAAAATGTTAGGCGAAATTTCCACTTCGGACCTGTCCGCCAGGACGGAAAAAAGTAGTATTGATGTTGAAAGCTGGCGGAAAGCCTGCTATGACGCAATGAATGACGATTTCAACAGCCCGATTTTGATTGCCAATCTTTTTGAAGCTGTGAAATTTGCAAATTCCATAAAGGAAGAAAAGGAAACCATTTCTGCAAAAGATTTAGATTTGCTAAAGCAAACCTTGGACGATTTCCTTTTCGATGTTTTGGGATTGGAAGACAGTGTTTCCGAAACATCGCAGGATGGTGAAAAACTTGCGGCCGCCGTGGAATTACTTATTCAATTGCGCAACCAAGCCCGTGCCAATAAAGATTTTACGATGAGTGATAAAATTCGTGATGAACTTTCGGCAAAAGGAATTCAACTGAAAGACGGGAAGGATGGGACTACTTTTTCTTTAAATTAATATTTGGAGTGAAAAAAATACTCATATATCCCTTCGTTTTATTGATAAAAGGGTATCAAAATTTTATTTCGCCTTTGTTGCCTTCCAGTTGTCGCTACACTCCCACATGTTCACATTACTCCGTTGAAGCGCTGCAAACGCACGGTTTGCTGAAAGGCGGTTGGCTTGCCTTAAAACGCATAGCCAGTTGTAACCCTTGGGGCGGTTCGGGCTATGACCCCGTTCCTCCAAAAAAGAAATAATATATATTCCGCAATACTTTTCGCTTTTATTATCTTTACGCGGCACAATTAAATCTCCACTATGCACTATTTAAGTTTTACTTGGAACCCTTCGGAAGGGATCGATCTTGGCTTTTTTATGATTCGTTATTACAGTTTGATGTTCGTTGTAGCGTTCACACTGGGTTGGATTATCACAAAAAAGATTTATGAAAGAGAAGGCCAACCGCAGGAAAAGCTGGATAGTCTTTTTATTTATATGGTAGTCGCAACTTTGATTGGCGCTCGATTGGGACACGTTATTTTTTACCAGCCCGAACTTTTTGTGGAAGATCCACTTTCGGTTTTTTTACCAATCAGTACCGTTCCCGAATTTGAATTTACGGGCTTTCAAGGTTTGGCTAGCCACGGAGCAGCCATTGCTATTTTAATTGCGATGTATTTTTATTCGAAAAACGTTATCAAAAAACCATTCCTGTGGATAATGGACCGCGTGGTTATTGCCGTGGCCTGCGGGGGTATTTTTGTGCGAATCGGCAATTTTATGAATTCTGAAATCATAGGAAAACTTTCGGGAAACTTTCCGCTGGGCGTGCGTTTTGTGCACGAAGGCATTCGCAAACAGGATGCTGTGAACGCAACAGGAATCAAAGTACCGAGCAAGGCGTATGATGCCATTGTGCACAATCCACAGTTTTCTGAATTGTTGAATTCTGTTCCCTTTCGCCATCCGGCGCAACTCTATGAGGCGGCGGGCTACGTAATTGTATTTCTGGTATGTTGGTATCTGTACTGGAAAACCGAACGCAGAAAACAGATCGGTTATATTTTCGGAGTGTTTTTGATATTGCTGTTTATGGTCCGTTTCTTAGTGGAATTTGTAAAAGAAAGCCAAGGTGGGTTTGAATCTGCATTGGGCTTGCTTTCCACGGGGCAGTGGCTTAGTGTTCCTTTCATAATTGCAGGGATTTATATTATGTGGAAAGCTTCAAAAAAAAGCCCCCTAACCCCCGAAGGGGGAATTTAATGTCTCGCAATTTTATTCAATTTAAAATGAAAAAAATACTTATTTCTGCGGCACTTGCCTTTTCAGTTCTTTCCCTTTATAACTGCAAAGACTCTTCAAATTCTGAAAAGAAAAATCTCACCAAAGAAATCACTTTTACCAAAGAAGGAGAGCTTACTTTAATGAAAGCCAAAAACGATTCCATCATTGCAAGGCTCGATATTGAAATTGCCGATGACGAATACCAAACCCAAACTGGGCTGATGTACCGCCACTCCATGGCCCAGAACCAAGGGATGCTTTTTGTGTTCAACGATTCACAAGTACGCTCTTTTTATATGAAGAACACTGTAATTCCGCTGGATATAATTTTCTTGAATGCTAAAAAAGAAATTGTGAGCATCCAGAAAAACGCCAAACCTTTTGATGAAACTTCACTTCCTTCGGATGCAGCTTCTGAATATGTTTTGGAAGTAAATGCTGGGCTTTCCGACCTATGGAAGCTTGAAAAGGGAGATAAAATTCAGTTCACTAAAAATTGAATTGATAAAATTGTAGGCGCGCGAAATCGTGCATCTACAATTCATACTATTTATTCTACAAACAAAAAGGCCTTTCCAATGCGGAAAGGCCTTCTTTATTTATTCCGAAGAAAAAAGCAATTATGCTTCCAGTGCAGGAGTACCTTCTTCTACTTTTTTATCGATTAAATCATCTACTTTTTTATGTTTTACGGTATCGTACATAATTGGCGTTGCGATGAACAATGACGAATAGGTACCCACAACGATACCAACTATAATCGCAAACAACAATCCGCGGATGGATTCTGCGCCCAGGAAGAACATACACAACAACACGATAAGTGTAGTGAAAGAGGTGTTCAAAGTTCTACCCAGGGTACTGTTCAATGCTACATCAATAATCCTACTCATTTTCCAGCCCGGATGTTCGCCAAAGTATTCACGGATACGGTCAAAAACAATAACCGTATCGTTCAGCGAGTAACCAATTACCGTCAGAATCGCCGCGATAAAGGCTTGGTCAATCTCCATACTGAAAGGCATAAACTTATAGGTCAATGAGAAAACCCCAAGCACAATCAAAACGTCGTGAAATACCGCTAACACAGCACCTAAGCTGAACTGCCATCTTCTAAAACGCAATAATATATATAGAAAAACCACTACGAGCGAGCCAAATACGGCCCAGAAAGAGTCTTTCTTAATATCATCTGCAATGGTAGGGCTCACTTTGTAGTACTCCATTCTACCAATGGTTTTTCCGGTTTGGTCGCCCACAAATTTATCATAAGTCATATCTGCCGGCATATCCTTTTTAACGGTTTCAAAAAGCATATGCTCTATTTCTTCATCTACATCAGTGCCCGTTTCTTCTACTTTATATTTGGTAGTAATCTTCAGCTGATTGTCTCCGCCGTAGGTTTTGGCCTCAGCACTTCCGAAAGTCTTTATAAGGTCATTCTGGATTTCCTGTGAATTTACATCCTTTGCAAAACGGACGGTATAAGTTCGTCCTCCCACAAAATCAACACCTTGGTTAAGGCCATTAGTGAACAAAGATGTAATGCTTACCAAAAGCAAAATTCCAGAAATTACATAAGCAATTTTACGTTTTCTCAAGAACTGAATATTCACATTTTTGAAAAGGTTTTTGGTCACAGATGTCGAGCAAGGCAACGGTTTGCCATTTTTGGAATAGCTATCAATGAACAATCTCGTGATGAAAATCGCGGTAAATAACGAAGTTGCAATACCTATCAATAAGGTAGTAGCGAAACCTTGGATCGGACCAGTTCCAAAAACCAAAAGAATCAAACCAGTAAGAGCAGTAGTGATGTTCGCATCAAGAATGGAAGACAACGCATTGTTAAAACCATCTTTAATAGCGTCTTTCTGCGCCTTGCCTTTTGCAAGTTCCTCTTTAATCCTTTCAAAGATAAGTACGTTCGCATCCACGGACATACCTACCGTCAACACGATACCTGCAATACCAGGTAGCGTAAGCACAGCACCCAACCCTGCTAATATCCCGAAGATAAACAGTATGTTTACCATCAAGGCTATATCGGCAAAAGCACCGGCTTTTCCGTAATACCCTATCATCCACAAAAGCACGATTATAAGTGCAAGAACGAAAGACATTACCCCACTATTAATGGCTTCATGCCCAAGTGTTGGCCCAACAACTTCCCCTTGAATAATCTCTGCGGAAGCCGGAAGTTTACCCGCACGCAACACGTTGGCCAAATCCTGCCCCTGTGGTACGGTAAAGTTTCCAGAAATCTGACTACGGCCACCTGCTATAGGGCCCGAAGTTACACCCGGTGCAGAATAAACAATGTTGTCCAATACAATAGCAATCTGGCTTTGGTTTTGGTATGCATTGCCTGTCATTTGCTCCCAAACCTTGGCGCCTTGGCCGTTCATTTGCATAGAAACTACTACGCGGCTCAAATTGTCATATTCCTGACGCGCATCCACAACCACGCTTCCCCCAAGTGGCGGAACGTTATCGCGGTTTCCTTTTAGGGCGTATAATGCTGTGGTTTCTTCACCTTTCAATTGTACATTGGCTTCTTGAAGGCCCCAAACAAATTTTGCATAACGCATTTCATTCGGCAATAATGACTTTATTTGAGGATTGCGCAAATAGCCGTCAATAGCCGCCGTATCTTTCAATCTAAAAGTAGCAATCACTGGACTTCCCTGGCTTCCCAAGGAAACCATTTTTGAAAGAATTGGGTTTGCTTTGTTATCTTCAGCAAGTGAATCTTTTACGTCTTTACCACCCAAAAGTTTGCTAACGTCATCCTCTTCTGTTTTGGTTGAATCAGCAACAGCCTTTGATGTATCTACAGCTTTTACAGTTTCGGTTGAAGCTTTCGCCATTGCAATTTCACCAGCTTTGGTATCGGCAGCTTGAAGGAACCCTGCCATTTCATCAAATTTATAAACATCCCAAAATTCAAGCTGGGCGGTACTTTGAAGTAATTTCCTTACCCTGTCCACATCTTTCGCTCCCGGAAGTTCCACAAGAATTCTCGCAGATTTCCCAAGTCGTTGAATGTTTGGCTGTGTAACCCCAAATTTATCGATACGTTTTCTTAACACTTCAAAAGCAGAAGTGATGGATTCATCAATTTTTTTCTCAATAACAGGTTTTACCTGCGCATTGGTCATTCCAACATTAATAACATCCTCAAGGTTTTTGTTGAAGAAAATATCTGGCGAGGCAAGATTGTTTTCGCCCGGAAGTGCTTCAAAAGCTTTAAAGAAAGATTCAAGATAGGTATCCTGACTGTCTTTCTGAAGTTCGGTAGCCTTGTCCAACGCTTGGTTGAAGGCTGGGTCCTTGGTATTGTTCGCAAGACCTTTTAAGATGTCCTTCACGGAAACTTCAAGAATCACGTTTATACCACCTTTAAGGTCAAGCCCTTTGTTAAGTTCCTTTTCCTTGGCGGTTTTGTAGTCTATCCCTAAAAATATTGGGTTGGTTGCTACAGAATCCAAGTAGCGGGCTTCTGCGTTGTCCCTCTCGTGTGGCTGATCTTCAGTAAATTTGCTGTTGGCAAACTCCTTTGCGCTGTCTTCCACCTTGTTCGCAACGAACGTAAAAGAGAGCTGATAAATACTTACCAATCCGAAAAGAATGGCAAATACGGTAATTAGTCCTTTGTTTTGCATGTGTATGTTTTTTGGTCAGATTTTTTAAAACGCGCAAAGATATGATTTGCTGTTAAATCTGACAATTATGATTGCTATTTAAAATTAATTTTTGAAGGCTTCGGAATAACGAAAACGGAAGCCATTTTATGAAGAGTTCTTTAAGACAAAGGCCCTGCCCGTACCTCCGGAATTTTATGTGAAGTTTTATCGGAAAGTAGAATTACATTTTGGTAGTTTTTACATACTACGTTTACAATGCAACGTTGAAAATCGAAATTATTTTCGGAAGAGTTTAAAGGCGAAAAAGTGATTAAATACTGGTCCTTTACAGACTTCACTTCCACAAGCAAGCCACGAAGGGCAATATCTGAACCGTAATCCTTTTGAATTTTGATTACATCCAGTTTATAGGTATTGGAATTGTTGCTGAAAGGAATTTTAGAAGAATCATCCTTTTCATTAAAGGCAGTATCACCCAGTTGAAGTTTGTCCTGCTTTTGAAATAAATTCTTTATTACAGCAACGTCAATCGTACTGTAATAAGTAACTTTTAACTTTCCATCGAGTATTTCAGAGATCTGAACATCCGCAACGCCAATGGATTTTAATTGGGCCGTTATTTCGGAAATAGCGCGCTGTGCCTCATCAGTACTGACGGAATGGGCATCAAACTGAATAACAATTTCCTGATTGGGTACGGCAGATTGCTCCCTGCTTATTCCAAAAAAAGCAAGGGCAATGATTAATCCAGTAAAGTACCATCTCCAGTTCACGCGCCAAATATAAATAAATAACTTTAAAAATGACATAGGACTTTAAGACATAAGACGTAGGACAAAATATCTACAATTTAAGTTGCACCATTTTTATAACAACTTATTAGTCTTATGTCCTACGCCTGTCCGCCGAAGGAGGGTCCTACCATCCTATGTCCTTTTTTAAAACTCCAACTCAAAATAGAGGCTGCTCTCCGGGTTGGACTCCGTAACGTCTTCTCCTTTTAAAACATCGCCACTTTCGTTCAGCAATTTTAAATTGATTTTCCAATACCCTGTCATCGTCAAAGACAGCTTCCCGTTGTACATTTTGGTTGCGGCATTATAGGTCAAATCTTGATTGTTTGGCGAACTGTGGTTGCCCATTCCGGGCATTCTTGGGTCAACGGTAACTTTGTAATTTTCAACCACCGGATAGGTCATCATATCCTCCATTTTGTAAAGCACAGCCTGAAAATCGTTGATCGCAACCTGTGGTTTTTTAGGGTTTACATACGCCAAAACGTATTTAACAGCATCACTTCCCAAAAAAACCTGTACTTTTTTCAAACCATCGGCAGGTTGTATCACAGAAACTTCATGGGTTTCGGTTACTGCTTGACCGTTTAGATTGTAATTCAACGTAACATCCCAATATTCAGTAGCATTGCTCGCCATTTGAAAAACAATATGTCCTTTGTAAACCGTATTGTGTTCGGCATTGCTCAACATACTGTGCGGCGCAGAATGGCTCATCGTTTCCATATGCATCATCGGCATCCAAGTAGCTTCGGCGTTTGTAATGTATTTGTCACTTGTCATATCTTTTATCCGGATGGAAATTTCGTTGTAACCCACTTCCAAAGAAGTCTTTTCTGTATAGATTTCCACGGAATGGTCCGCTTCAGTAAATTCATAGATTTTGTTCAAACCTTCCACTGGGTTTGAAATTATAGGATCATCATCTTTGTCGCTGGAACAGCTAACGAATGAAATGGAAAGAATTGCAATTGCGAAAATATATTTTAGTGTTTTCATCTTTATAATATTTATTTTGAATAATTAATTGATTGAATAAGAAATGGTTAAATAAAAATTTCTGCCCATCCGCGGAATGTTGTTCCAATCGGTATAGGACGAATAATAAGTGTCAAGAATGTTTTCAATTCCAGCTTTCACAAAAAGATTATTTTCGTTGATGAAGAAACGCTTCCCAATACTCGCCGAAAGGGTGGCATAGGCAGCGGTTTTTGTTTCTCCGTAAGCTGGATTGTAATTGGTTTGTGTTCCCGCACCTTCCACAGAAAACGATGCCGAAAATTGGTTTTTATAAAAATCCAATGCGCTTCGGTATGAAATTGGACTGATGAGTGGCAAGTTTTCACCGTCATTGTCAACCCCGCGGTGATAGGAAACATTCCCAGTTAATTTAAAGGCGTTTGAAATGTTGTACCGTCCCGAAAGCGAAGCATTGAAAAGCTGCGTATACTCCAAGTTGTTATAAATCTTAACACCCCGCGCACCAATGGTCATCGTGCTTAACGAAGGATCTACCACACCGATTATATAATTGAAAACACGGAAATAATTCGCAGTCGCAGTAATTTCAAAAATTGATTTTTTGTAAGTAATTGAAACATTTGCCTCCGCAGAACTTTCCGTTTTCAAATTTGGATCGCCAATATAATCGTGGTTATCAAAACTGTTGAACAAATAAAACCCATACCCTTCTGAAACTGAAGGCGCTCGTTCACCGTAAGATAAACCGCCGTTAAAGTGAAAATCATTCAACATTTTGTGATACTGTGCCGAAAAGCTTTTCAGAAAGCGAGTATTTGTCTTTTCCATTTCGGGATAGAAAATTTTTAAGCTGTTCAGCCCAAAATCATCTGCCACCGTGTTGGAATGGTACGCCAAACGTGTGGAAAGTTTTAAAGAAGCTTTTTCAAAAGTAATATGGTCTTTGGCATAAAACCCTAAGTCTTTGGTTCGCACATCGGGCCAGGTAAGCATAAACATCAACGGTTCATTGCTGTTGGTGGGATACATCGTCATTTCAGCATAAGATTTATTGTAAAACCCATCCAGCTTGAAAAAGAAATGATTTTTTTCCTTGTTGAAATTAGCTTGCGTATAAAACCCAGCAGTCTCGCTCCAGCCCGGCATATCCATATGTATCAGCACATCCGGACGTTTGGTGTCGTCCATCACGTGTTTAATAGTATTGTAATACACCTTGGATTCCCAGTTGCTGAAATTCCCAAACAACGTATCCTGATTGAAACTCACCGAACCAATCACGGCGCGAACCAACGAAACATCCATTGTTAAAGCGGGATAACCCACATTGTTTGCTTCATCGTATATTAAGGTAGCAGAAACAGATTTGCCTTCAGCCAATTTATAGCCCGAATTGACAGAAAAGTTATATTTTTCAAATTGCGAAAATTTCACTTCTTCATCCCCGCCAGTTTTGTAATTATCGGCCTTTCGGTAAATCCCGTCCGTATTCAGATAGAATTTTTCATCGGAATAATTCAGTTCGCCGCCAAAAACGCGCATCTTGTTGTTGCTCTCAAAAGCACTTTCCAAGGAGCCATTACAACCAGTTGGTTTAAAATTGCTTTTGTCCAGTTTCAGGTTGATGCCGCCGCCAATCGTGTTGCCAAAAGCCGCGCCCTGCTGACCCGAGCCAATCTGTGCTTCCGAGAGATTTGATACGTCAACATACGAAGTTATCGGATCCATTTTGTCGGTACACGCCCCGAAAATCTGCATGCCGTCAATGGTTATTGCCAAACGTTCCGAAGCCATATCGTTCATCGTTGGCTCCCATGCGTAGGCGCCGCGTTTCACCATATTGATGCTGCGGGAGGATTCCAAAAATTCGTCCAAAGTGGACAAGGGTTTGCGCTGTTTTTGATGGTCCAGTTGCCTGCCCGTTGAAATGACAACCACTTCACTGAGGTTAATCAATTTCAGGCTATCGGCGGGATTTTCCTGTGCGTAAAGTGCGGACATAAAAGCACCGCAAAGCATCGCGAACCAAAGAAAACCCACACGTATTGCCCGCAAGGGAAATACATTTATAGTTGATTTCATTTTACGATAGTTTTGATAATTTAACCTAAAATATTCCGTAGAAATTTCAGGAAGAACTGTTACAAAAAACTATCCCAACTGTGGCGGATGAAGAATTTTTGGAGTGAAAAGAGAAGAATTCAAATTTGGCCTGTAGCCAATATTTTCGACGGAAGTAATCTCAGTTTCCGAAGTAAAAATATATTCGTGTATGTTTTCAGAAATAATAAACTGAGGAATTTCAGTTTTTGAAATATTGCTGTTCAATGGATTTTTATCCTCTGCACCAGCTTCCTTCGCCAACTCTTTGGTCAAGTGGCATTTTCCGTTACAGTGCATCTCAGGTTTGTCTTTGTTTTCGCAAAGCACATTCGCGATGTAATCATAATTCACCACATAATCCACAATAGGCCATAAGGGCTTTGTGAGCATAACAAAAGCGGTAATTATTAGGATTGCGTTTTTCACTTCGCGAAGATACTGTTGAATAATTATCGAAAAAATGATTTTTGTCAATCTTTTCAAAATTGGAAAAAAAATCTACCATCTACCTTAATAGCTGTATTTTGAATTAATGTGCCAAACTCAATAAAGATTTTCAAAATTTGTCAACTTTTTGATGTTGATAAATTTTTATATTACTGATTTAAAGCTTATTAACAATACATTCTTGACAACTTTAAAATTTTAATATTATAATGGCATTACTATTTTGCTATATTTACCTACCTTAAATTTAGAATTCAAAACAATCCAAATCATTTATAGATATGTCATTAAAAACCGCCATCCCCACTCCGCAAACCTACACACAAGATGAAGCTTTCAACGCTTCTGTTGAATATTTCAAAGGCGACGATCTTGCAGCCCGCGTTTGGGTAAACAAGTATGCCCTGAAAGATTCTGATGGCAATTTATACGAAAAAACACCGAACGATATGCACCGTCGCATTGCCAAGGAAATTGCAAGAATTGAGCAGCGCTACGCCAACCCAATGAGCGAGGAAGAGGTCTTTGATGTCATCAAGAATTTTAAATACATCGTACCACAGGGCAGCCCAATGGCCGGCATTGGCAATCCGTACCAAATTGCATCGCTTTCCAATTGTTTCGTGATAGGCAACGACGGCGATTCCGATTCATACGGCGGCATTATGAAAATAGACCAAGAACAAGTTCAGCTTATGAAACGTCGCGGCGGGGTGGGCCACGACCTTTCACACATCCGCCCAAAAGGGTCGCCCGTTAAAAATTCGGCTTTGACCTCAACGGGCATTGTCCCTTTTATGGAACGTTATTCAAACTCAACCCGCGAAGTGGCACAGGATGGGCGTCGCGGCGCATTGATGCTTTCTGTTTCTATTAACCATCCAGATTCCGAAGATTTTATTGATGCGAAAATGGAGCAGGGAAAAGTAACTGGCGCCAACGTTTCCGTGCGGATGGACGATGCTTTTATGCAAGCTGTGAAAGACGGAACAAAGTACACACAGAAATATCCAATCTTCAGTGAAAATCCAAAAAACACTAAAGAAATAGAGGCCGGAAAACTGTGGAAAAAAATAGTGCACAACGCGTGGAAATCTGCCGAACCGGGCATTCTTTTTTGGGATAATATCATTAGAGAAAGCGTTCCGGACTGTTATGCAGATTTGGGCTACAAAACCGTTTCCACAAATCCATGTGGCGAAATTCCGCTCTGTCCGTATGATTCCTGCCGTTTGCTAGCAATCAATTTATTCTCTTATGTTGAAAACCCATTCACTAAAAAAGCTTCCTTCAACTTTGATCTTTTCAAAAAACACATCGCCATCGCCCAACGCGTTATGGACGACATCATCGATTTGGAGCTCGAAAAAGTGGATGGCATCATCGCAAAAATTGACGCCGATCCCCAAGGGGATGAAATAAAAGCTGTGGAGCGAAATCTTTGGAAAAACATAAAAACAAAAGCCGAAGAAGGCCGCAGAACGGGAATAGGCATCACTGCGGAGGGCGATATGCTTGCCGCTTTGGGCATAAAATACGGCAGTGAGGAAGGGATTGATTTTTCAGTTGAAATCCATAAAACAGTTGCTTTGGAAGCCTATCGCGCTTCGGTTTACATGGCCAAAGAGCGAGGTGCTTTCAAAATTTTCGATTCTGAAAGGGAAAAAAACAACCCCTTTATCCTTCGCCTAAAAGATGCCGATGAAAAATTGTATTACGATATGTTGGAATACGGCCGAAGAAATATCGCGCTGTTGACAATTGCCCCAACAGGAACCACCAGTTTAATGACACAGACCACTTCGGGCATAGAGCCTGTTTTCCTTCCCGTTTACAAACGAAGAAGAAAAGTGAACCCAAACGACAAAAATGTGCGTGTGGATTTTGTGGACGAAGTAGGCGACAGTTGGGAAGAATATGTGGTTTTCCACCACCGTTTTAAGGAGTGGATGGAAGCCAACGGCATCAACACCGATAAAAATTACAGTCAGGAAGAACTGAACAAATTTGTGAAAAAATCGCCCTATTACAAAGCAACCTCCAACGATGTGGATTGGATGAGCAAAGTGCGGATGCAGGGCGCTGTGCAGAAATGGGTGGACCATTCCATTTCCGTGACCATTAATTTACCGAACGATGCCACTGAGGAATTGGTGGGCAAACTGTATTTGGAAGCGTGGAAGGAAGGTTGTAAAGGCGTTACTGTTTATCGAGATGGTTCACGTTCTGGCGTTTTAATTTCAAACGAAGAAAAGGAAGAAGAACAGGAAACCACCCTTACCCCTTTCCCAACAAAACGTCCGGAAATTTTGGATGCAGACGTGGTCCGTTTCCAAAACAGCAAAGACAAATGGATTGCCTTTATTGGTTTGATTGATGAAAAACCGTATGAAATCTTCACAGGTTTTAGTGATGATGAGGATGGAATTTTAATACCGCGTTGGGTAAATGACGGAGTAATCATCAAAAACAGAAACGAGGACGGAACATCGCGCTACGATTTTCAGTACAAAAATAAAAGAGGTTACAAAACCACTATTGAAGGGCTTTCACATAAATTCAACCCTGAGTTTTGGAACTATGCAAAATTGATTTCCAGCACCCTTCGCCACGGAATGCCGATTGAAAAAGCGGTGGAATTAATAAACAGTTTGCAGTTGGACAGTGAAAGCATCAACACTTGGAAAAACGGCGTTGCCCGTGCCTTGAAACGCTACGTTGCCGATGGAACCGAAGCCCGCAAACAGAAGTGTGAAAACTGTAATAGCACTTCACTAATTTACCAAGAAGGATGTTTGACCTGCAAGGATTGTGGGTCTTCAAAGTGTGGATAGTTCTCGGCTTTAGCCTATTTTGAGCATTTCGGTGAAGTTCACTATGAACTTCACCGAAATGCTTGTACTATTATCGCGGAATTTAATTTTTTAGACAATCTTCTTTTTATGGATATTCCGAAACTTGAAGGGTGTCCAGCTTCAATTTAAATTTAATCCATTCCTGTATTTTTTTCAAATTGGCTTTTCTCTCTTTGGAAGAAACATCCTTTTTCCAACGGATATTGATAACTGGAAGCGTATCCGTCTTTTGAAAGTTCGTGGTAATTTTATTTGAATAGCTAAAGGTTTCAACACCCTCATAATTGATTTTCAGCTCCTCGCTCAATTCCTTGAAAGGAACATTTTGAAACTTTATCAGCGCAATCTGGTTTTCCAAAAAGCGTATTTTTTCATCTTTGCCTTGAATCAGTTGCTCATTCTTAACATATAAATCCTCAAGTATTCCAGCTTTTATCGCGCCTGAAAGTTTCGCTGCCATTTCGCCACTTTGATCGGCACCTTGGTAAATGCGCAGATGGGTTTCTTCCAAACTCTCTGTTTTTTTCAGTTTTGCTAACCACTCGTTTATCTTGTTCTGCGGAACGGGAAGGCCAATCAAGTAAACATCTATTTTTTTTGATTTATAATCCTGAGTGAATTTCACCACTTCGGCCCCTTCATATCTAATGGTGTTTTTTACAAATTCCTTCGTTTTATTCTCAAAAACCTGTTGGTCTAATAATTTAACAAACAACCAAACACTGGGCACCATAACCGCAATAGCTATTAGGGAAGCAATCTGCGCGGTTCTCCTCCGCTTTTTGCTATCTGCATAGCGCACCAAAGGAAAGCGCAAAACTTTTGAAACAATAAACGTGGAAAGTGCAATAAACACAGCGTTAATTGAAAAAAGATACAAAGCACCGACTGCGTAAGTAGCATTACCGACTGCCAAACCGTAACCCACCGTGCACAGTGGCGGCATCAAGGCAGTGGCGATTGCCACCCCAAAAATAACACTGGCAATGGTCCCGCTTTTGGTCTTTGCAACAATCAACCCCAACCCACCGAAAATAGCTATCAAAACATCCAAAATTGTTGGATAGGTTCTTGCCAAAAGTTCCGGTGTTTCTTCGGTTAATGGCGAAAGTTTAAAGTAAAGAAACGCGGTGAGCACGCTCAAAAATACCATTACACCAAGGTTTATGAGAGAGCGCCGCAAAGTTTCAACATCGTTGATGGCCACGGAAAGACCAATACCCACGATTGGTCCCATTAATGGCGAAATAAGCATCGCGCCAATTACCACAGCTGTACTGCTAACGTTCAATCCGATAGACGCGACGAAGATGGAAAAAATAAGGATCCAAGCGGTATGGCCCTTAAAAGGAATATCTTTTTTAACCGCTTCAATGGTAGCATCACGGTCTGAATCAGTTTGGATATCAAAAAGTTCTATCAAGAATTTTTTGATACTTTCCCAAGTATTGAGTTTTACCCTTTCAAACTCCTCATCGTTCGGGGTTTTCTTTATATCGTTATTGATTCCTGAATTTTCCATCTACAGATATTTTTTCCCAAATTTAGTTGAAACTTCTTTCAATAATTCCTTTATTTCTTGTTCCTTTTTCTTCGGAAACAGTAGCAGCACATCTTCTTTGTCAATCACAATATAGTCTTCAATTCCGTCCAAAACAACCAGTTTTTTCTTTTCGGTAAATATCATGTTATTCTTGGCATCTTTTAAAATTGTTTCGGCATTTACAACGGAATTGTCTTGTTCATCCTTATCCAATTTATCGTAAAGTGCGCCCCAAGTGCCCAAGTCGTTCCAATCAAAAGTGGCTTTTTTTACGAACACATTGTCCGCCCTTTCCAAAATTCCGTAGTCTATCGAGATATTTTCGGCTTCAGCATAATGCTTTTCTATAAATCGTTTTTCTCCCGAAGTATTCAAAACAGCCGTCACTTTTGAAAACAGTGAATTCATTTCGCCTAAATATTTTTCAAACGAAGCGACAATACTTTTTGCGCTCCATATAAAAATTCCTGCATTCCAAAGAAAATTGCCCGCAGCGAGAAATTGCTTTGCGGTTTCATAATCAGGTTTTTCGCGAAACTGTTTCACTTTCCGTATTTCCGAAACCTCGTTTTTATCACTTTCAATATAACCGTAACCCGTATTTGGAAAAGTAGGTTCAATACCCAAAGTCAACAATACATCCTCGCGTTGGGCGGCGTCAAAACAGGCTTGCACATCTTTGGCAAAAGCGTTTTCGTCTTCAATCCAATGGTCGCTTGGCGCAACGAGCATTAGGGCATTGGGGTTTTCCTTTTTTATTTTTAAGGCGGAAAGCAGAATACACGGTGCGGTATTGCGCATTGCGGGTTCCAAAACCACCCGTTTTTCTGAAATTTCTGGCAGTTGCTTCAGTGTAATTTCTAGATATATTTCATTGGTCAGAATGTAAATATTTTCGGAAGGGATTATTTTGTTGAGCCTCGAAAAAGTTTTTTGCAACATGGTTTGTCCCATTCCCAGCATATCGTGAAACTGCTTTGGGAACGCCTCGGTGCTCACAGGCCAAAACCGCGACCCAATGCCGCCGGCCATAATTACTGCGTAGTAGTTACTGTTCATAATTCATTTTTTGATCCACGACTTAAGCGATGCACGACCCACGACAGTTTCGGATTGCCAGAATGTCTATTTCGTAAATTTAATATTCATCTTTTGTCAAATTTATCACTCTTTCTTGTATCCCTATAGTCCTGTTCCTTTTTAGTGCTGACTCTTTAGTCGTGGTTCTTTTCAGTCGTGGTTCGTGGTTCCTTGTAGTCGTGATTCATTTCACTTCAAAAACTCCACTTCTGCATTTGGATTGAAAAGATACGTTCTTCCCGTGGCAACTTCCAAACATTCAAAGCGTTTTACGCGTTGTTTCCCGCGTTTGAAGATTTTGCCATTATACAATCTAAAGTGCCCGCCAAAGGGTATTTCAAAGATATAGTTTTTATCGTTCTCTGGGTCAAACTGCTTTAGTGCCAAAGCAAAAGCGGCATCGGTATCGCTGGAAGCTTTTGGGTTTTTAAAATGGCGCGCCAACAACGGCAGCAGTTGATTCGGAAAAACCTCGGGCCGCAAAAAGGGCAGCATCAATAACTGAAAAGTGCGCTTCCACTCCGATCCATGGGGTTTTATGGAGCGACCGTGTTTTGTAAAAGCTTCCAAATGTGCTATTTCATGAACCAATGTTATCAAAAAACGGTATTTATTTAAGGTAGCGTTCACCGTAATCTGATGTTGACCGCTGGCCATTTTCCGGTAATCGCCGTGCCTTGTAACGCGTTCGTTTACAATTTTAAGATGGACTTTGTGGGTTTTTATCAATTCAAAAGCTGAAACCACGGAAGCTTGGGGAATGTATTTTTCGAGGATTTCTGTCATAAATCAAGGCGTAGTACTTGAAACTTGTAGTATTTTCCCGTTGTAAAATTTATTCCCTGTAAGGGAAAAATCCATTATGTATTGCGCCATTTGCGTAGCGGAAAGCGGTGCTACAAAACCAGGGAAAGCTTCTGCCAACATTTCAGTTTGTACAGAACCCAAAGCCAAAACATTGAAGGATGGACCGGTTTCTTTGTATTCTTCGGCAAGCAGTTCGGTTAAAGAAATGATTGCTCCTTTGCTGCTACTATACGCGCTAAGGCCTGGAAATTTAACGCTGCCCTGCACGCCACCCATACTGCTGATGTTTACTACGTGTCCTTCTTTTTTCATAAACGGAAGTACCGTTCGTATCAATGAAGCAACTCCAAAAACATTGACGTCATAACATCTTTTGAACTCTTCGTCCGTAATTTCAGCAAAAGGTTTGTTTACCAAAAATCCAGCGTTGTTTATTAAAACATCTACGGTTTTCATAGTTGTTTGCAAATAGGCTGAAAGTTTTACGATTTCGGATGCATCGGCAATATCGAATTCCAACGCGGTAACATTCTTCAGTTTTAATTCTGAAATAGGTTTTGAATTCCGTGAAAGTGCCAAAACATTGTGACCCGCTTCGGAAAAAAGCTTTACCATTTCAAAACCGATGCCACGGGAAGTACCTGTAATTATTATGTTTTTCATGGATCGAAAATTTGGGAAAGACCCCAAAGGTCTTTCATTCTTCGCATAAAGCTACGAATGACGAAGGAAAACCTCTGGGGTCTAATCAACTAAAAACCTAACAGGTCTTCAAGACCTGTTAGGTTTAATTATTTTAAACAAACATCGTCACAGGATTCTCAATAAACTGCCGCAATGTTTGCAAAAATTTAGCTCCTGCTGCCCCGTCTACAGTTCTGTGATCGCAGGCCAGAGTTACTTTCATTGTATTACCAACAACAATCTGTCCGTTTTTCACAACCGGTTTTTGAACGATAGTCCCTACGGATAAAATTGCGGAATTTGGCTGGTTTATGATGGAAGTAAATTCAGTTATTCCAAACATTCCGAGGTTTGAAACCGTAAACGTACTGCCCTCCATTTCCTGAGGAGTAATTTTTTTGTTTCTCGCTTTTCCAGCAAGTTCTTTTACTTGTGCGCCTATTTGTGAAAAAGTCATTTGGTCTGCAAATTTCACAACTGGAACCAACAAACCTTCATCAACCGCAACAGCAACCCCAATGTGGATATGTTTTGCTATTCTGGTGACTTCCGGAGTCCACTGGCTATTTACCTGCGGATGTTTGCGAAGTGCCATAGCACACGCTTTTATAATCATATCGTTGAACGAAATCTTTACGTCCGGATCGGCGTTTATTGCTTCGCGCGAAGCGATTGCGTGATCCATATCCAACTCAACGGTCAAATAAAATTCTGGTGCAGTGAACTTAGACTCAGCCAAACGTTTGGCAATGGTCTTGCGCATTTGGGAGTTTTTCACTTCCTCAAAACTTTCGGTTCCAACAGGAGTGTATGCTTGCCCACCGCTAGCAGCAGGTTGATAGTTTTCAATATCGCTTTTAACGATACGGCCGTTTTCTCCACTTCCGCGAACTTGATGCAGATTAATACCCTTTTCCTCAGCCATTTTTTTTGCCAAAGGCGAAATGAATATTCTGCGATCAGAATTTACATCGCTCGCCGTAGCATTTGTGGAGGAGAGCTTTTCCTCCGATGCCGATACTTTAACGGAGGAGGAGGGCCTATCCTCCGAAGCTTTAGTGGAAGAGGAACCCTTTTTGAAGTTTTCCATAATCCCAGAAACATCTGTCCCTTTCGGGCCAATGATTGCCAAAACTTCATCAACGGGTGCAGATTCGCCTTCGCCGATACCTATTTTTAAAAGCGTTCCCGAATAGAATGATTCAAATTCCATGGTGGCTTTGTCGGTTTCTATTTCGGCAAGGATATCGCCTTCTTCCACTTTGTCGCCTTCTTTTTTAAGCCAAGTGGCCACTGTGCCTTCGGTCATTGTATCGCTTAAACGTGGCATTGTGATAACCTCAACGCCTTTGGGTAATTCGGCAGAACTGGAAGCACTTTTAGATTTTCCTGCTTCCTCCGATGCCCCGCCTGTCGGACGGGCAGGTTTATCGGAGGAGGATTCCTCAGCTTTATCTTTTGACTCCTCTTTTTTTAAATCTTTTTCTTTAGTTTTTCCCTCGTCCTCTGATGCTTTAGAGGAGGTAGATTTATCGGAGGATTTTCCACCGATCAAATCTGAAATATCTTCACCTTTTTTTCCAAGAATTGCCAATAGTGAATCCACAGGAGCCGTTTCGCCTTCTTTAATTCCTATGTAAAGCAACGTTCCTTCATAAAAAGATTCAAACTCCATCGTGGCTTTATCGGTTTCAATCTCGGCAAGAATGTCGCCTTCCTTTACGGTATCTCCCACCTTTTTTAGCCAGGTTGCTACAGTTCCTTCTTCCATCGTGTCGCTCAATCGCGGCATGTTTATTACTTCTGCCATAATATTGCCCGCGAATGCGGGTATCTTTTAGTTTCTATTTTATTTTTTTTATCAAAAGATCTAAGGGTAAAAGACTTAAGACTAAAGGACTTAGTACATAGGATGGTTTGTTGTTGTATTATAATTTGTCTTAAATCCTACGTCTTATCGTCTTACGTCCATTCAATTATAATTTATCTGATAAAAACGGGTAGTCTTCCTGTTCGTAAACCACATCGAACATTACATTTTTCTCTGGATAGGGAGATTCTTCTGCAAATTTTTCACATTCGTCCACCATAGCCTTCACCTTTTTGTCAATCTTTTTTATTTCGGCCTCGGTTGCCCATTTATTTTTGTAAATCTGGTGAAGTACATAAAGTATCGGGTCCTCTTCCTGCTTTTTGGCAACTTCTTGCTTGGTTCGGTAATGTTGCGCATCACTCATCGAGTGGCCTCGGTAACGGTAAGTCCGCAATTCCAAAAATGTTGGGCCATCACCTCGACGGGCACGTTTAATAGCTTCATCCATTTCCTTTGCGACCACTTCGGGTTTCATTGCGTCAACTGGCTTGCAGGGCATTTCATAACCCAAACCGAGTTTCCAAATATCTGTGTGGTTTGCAGTTCGCGCTACGGAAGTTCCCATTGCGTAACCATTGTTTTCACAACAAAAAACCACGGGTAATTTCCAAAGCATGGCAAGGTTGAAAGTTTCGTGCAAAGAGCCTTGGCGTACGGCACCATCGCCCATATAGGTTAGTGTTACAGAATCCCTTTCAAAATATTTATCGGCAAAGGCCAAGCCTGCGCCGAGTGGAATTTGCCCACCCACAATACCGTGACCTCCGTAAAAACGGTGTTCTTTGGAAAAAATGTGCATAGATCCGCCCAAACCCTGTGAGGTTCCGGTTGCTTTTCCATAAAGTTCGGCCATTACTCTTTTAGGATCCTCACCCATCCCGATGGGTTGCACGTGGTTTCGGTAAGCGGTTATCATTCGGTCTTTTGTAAGATCCATTGCGTGCAATGCACCCGCCAAAACTGCTTCTTGACCGTTGTAAAGATGCAGAAAGCCCCTTACTTTTTGATTGATATATACTTGCGCCAGTTTATCTTCAAACTTGCGCCAAAATAGCATGTTCTCATACCAATCCAGGTATGTTTTTTTTGTGATTTTCTTCATCTATCGGCTATAAGGTTTTCCTTTAGGAAAATTTATTAAACGGACAACAAAAGTAGCACTTTATAAGTAGAAAATACAAATTCCAAATCCCAAAAACCAAAGGAGAAATAAATTCCAAAAAAACAAATGACAAACTTCAAAGAAATACCAAATCCCAAAAAAACAAAACACAAATAAACTCCAAAAAATAAATGACAAATTCCAAAGAAATTCCAAAAGACAAAAAAAATAAAAAAAATGAAAAACCAGTCTGTCAGATTGGTAATTAATTACGAGTCACAAGACAGGAAACACTAATAATGAAATTTTAAATTTTGATGATTGCGTTTTATTTAGGTTTTGGAATTTGAAACTTGTTTTTTATTTGGGATTTGGAATTTGGAATTTGTTTTTTTATTTGGTCTCGACAGCTATCGGGATGGTGCTTGAAATTTGGTGCTTCCCCTTTTATAGGTATTTTGCATCAAACCCCAGGGGCAGTAAATCCATTACGGAAGCAACTTTAATGATTTCTCCCGTTTCACCCATAAAGTAGATTGCGATTGGGCTGTTTTGTTTTTGCTCATACTCAGCCAATGATTGGCGGCAGGCACCGCAGGGCGCAATGGCTTCCGAAACTTCGTGGCTTTCAGCACGGACAGTTATGGCCATGGCGGTAATTGTTTCATTTGGAAAATTGGCACCCGCATTAAAAACTGCAACTCTTTCAGCACAAAGACCTGATGGGAAAGCCGCATTTTCTTGATTGTTTCCCATAACTATTTCGCCAGAGGAAAGCCAGAGTGCCGCCCCCACCCTAAAACGCGAATAAGGCGCATAAGCATTTTCACGTGCTTGCTGCGCCTTATTCATCAGTTTTTGAATGTCTTTTGGAAGTTCTGAAATGGTTTCAAAAACTTCTAACTGAATTTCAATTTTTTGTTTTTTCATTTAATTTTAGTCGATGAGTCTATGAGTTTATGAGTTTATGAGTTTAAATGTAAAATCAATAAATTAACCTTTATACTTCTCTCAACTCCTCAACTCCTCAACTTCTCAACTCCTCAACCTTTAAACCATCTTAATACTCATCGTACGTATCGCCAAAGTTGAAGGTCAAGCCAAAACGAAGCGTGCCGTCCAAGGGACTGTTTGCCAATTTAGACGTAGAGAACAAATACGAAATGTCAATATTGATGGCAGTATAACGAAAGCCTGCTCCAAAAGTTGCAAATTTTCTTCCTCCTTTCATATCGCTTTCATTGAAGTAGCCACCTCTTAAAGCGAAAACATCTTGGTACCAATATTCTGCACCCAAAGCCCATGTATATTCTTTTAACTCTTCACTGAAACCACCTGGAGCATCGCCGAAAGATTTAAATATTCCTGAAAAGAAACTTATATCATCGTAGTCTTGATTCGTCTGGGCTCTTTCTTCAGAAGTAATAGTACCATCGCCATCTATATCCGGATCCTGTCGCGTTGGCACCAACAATTTATTTACTTGTGCTGAAACACCTATTTTGTTGTATTCATCAAGAATAAAGTCGAAACCACCACCTAGAGCCATATTTGTTGGAAGGCTGCTTTCTGAACCTCCTTGGTCATATTTTAATTTTGGGCCAATGTTTGAAAAATTGAAACCCAATCTCCAACGACCGTCAAAATCGTTAAAAGGTATTTCCTCACTCTGATAATACCCTGCAACATCCACAGCAAATGTGTTTGCAGCAGTAGCATCTCCTTCAACACCTATAATTTGCAAATCTGAACGGATATATCTACCAGCAACAGCCATCGCAAAACGATCACTAAGACGAAGGGAATACGATACATCAAAAAGAAGTTCGTTTGGTTTTACATCCAGCCCAACTTCTTCCGGAGTTTGCCGAAGTGTTATTTTACCAGCACTGAAATAACGTAAGCTTGCCGCAACAGCACTACGTTCGTTTAACCGGTTGTAATAGGTAAGGTTTCCTAAAAACATATCGTTTACCAATTTGTTCAAATATGGGGTGTAGGTTACGCCAACACCCTGTTTTGAAAGTGAAAAGGCATATTTTGCTGGGTTCCATTGTTGCGAAAAAGCATCAGCGGAAGTGACAACCCCAATATCGCCCATACCTCCTGAACGTGGATCGGCACCTATCAATATAAACGGAACACCTGTGGTAATAGGGTTTAAATCTTCAATATTGTCTTGCGCTATACCCTTAAAGGCAACTAAACCTATTATAATTGGAATAAATATTTTCTTCATATTAATTAATTTTGGACAAATATAATTTTAATTTTTAAAGGATAACAAGTTTCTCGAATTTTTCAACCCGCTGATTTGTTAACGTAGATCTTACAGTTATCTTATATACATAAACCCCTTTTCCAATGCGGTCGCCAAAATCATCGCGGCCATCCCAAGTAATTTCCCGTGATAAAAATCCCTCGGTATTGATAATTTGGTTTTTGGTCCACACCACTTTTCCTGTTACAGTAAAAACCTGCACCTGAACTTCCAACGGTTCAAAAGGGCGGTTATGGTTGAACCAAAATTCGGTGTAATTCACGAATGGATTTGGATAATTGAGCACGCGGGTAATCTCCAATTTATCATTGCCCGCAACAATAAATTGTATATCGGCGGTGGAGGAATTGTTGTAAACGTCCCAAGCTTTCAATGTAAGTGTGTGCAGACCGTCTTCGAGATTGCGGAATTTATAATGGGTTTTCCCTTTTGTGTAATCATCCACATCTGCTTGGTAAAATTCATTCAAAAGAAAAGGGTTGGATTCATCACCGTCCAGAGTAGCAACAATATCGTGGCCAATTCCGCTGGCAGTGTTTATTCCATTTGGGTCTTCAAGTTTTGCGATTAGAATAGGGGAATCGTCAGTGATTCCGCCAGAAACGAAACTTTCATCGTTCATATAAAGCTTAATTAATGGACCTTCGTTATCTACGGGTGCATTTTCATTGAGGCCGCCTACGTTCAGGTCTAAATTTACACCGGTTTGGTCTTCCAAAACGTTATTCCTTTTTGCGTACAGACTTACCCTTCCTTTGCCTACGGGTATTTGTATATCGCGTGGCACCACGAATTCAAATTGAAAAACACCGTTGGAAATAGTAGCCTGCCCGTTAAAAAGCCCTTCGCCCAGAGTTGTAAAATTCATTATTATGCCATTTCCATTGTTATCCAAGGTTTGTCGCTGCACTTTTTTGTCGTAAATCTTGGCTTCCAAAACCCCATTATAATCTGTCATCAATGTCCCAGCTGCATTTACCACTTCGCCTTCCAGTTTTATTTTGCTCAATGCCTTCAGGGTGTCGGTGGCTTGATCTATGGGAATATCATTCAACTTTGTTAAACGGATGCTCTTTTTTGGAAAAGCGAGGTGCATTGCGGGATCGCCAATATAGAACACCACGCGTCTAAGCGGATCGCCGGGGCCTATAATGTTCTTGGATAATTGCAATCCCACAGCCGGGGTATTTGGCTTGTCTGTGCCAAACCCGAAAAGCTGGTCGGCTAACTTTTTATTGAAATCTACACCATCATCGATATAAACCGACCTGGTAGTGGTAACCAATGAAATAGCACCCCCTTCCTTGTTTTGGTAGGTAAGTTCTCCGGCAGTAATGCGCAACGGATTGTCAAATTTTGTAAACTCGCAAGTAACAGTAATAAAACAAGGGAGGTTGTCCTTGTTTTTTAGTTCCTGCGCCGTTTCTTTGGTATAAATGGCTTCGTGCGCCAAACCATCTTCCCCTCCATGGCCAAAATAATCCATTATTATTGACCCAACCTCAATGGCACTTTTAATGGCGTCATTAACTTCCGGATACCGGTTACCGCCCGCGGAGGCTTGTTGCTGGTAGGCATCCGTATGTATTTTTTTTACGTTTACAAAGGGCTTGTTCAATTCAATGACATCTCCAAGCTTATCCAACTCTATCTCTAAAATGGCTTCATTTGGCTTACCTTTATTGATGTCATCAGATATAAGTACAAAATTGTTCCTCCAATTGCCATAGGAAACTTTTTCGTTGTACCGAATAATCTTGTCCACCATTGCGTTTGCCAGGGAAACATTGTCAACAACAATTCTACCTACTGCGATGTCTAACATGTCTATATCACCGAGGGGGTTCGGATCTCCATCATTTTCATAGGTATATCCCCCAATGGTTCCCTCATTTTCATCCATATTGCCGAAAAAATCATCAGACATAAAAGAATTGCTACTACTGGTTCCCCCTTGTGTGTGATAGCTGGGAACATCGTTGTTATTGTTGGCAAGACGGTTTTTATAATCTATGGAAGTATCTCCCATTATCCCCAAATATTCTAAGCTTTTTGAAGGGGAGGAAGCATTGTAGTAAACGTATCTAATAAAATTCCGGATGGCACTTATTTCCTGTCGGCCAGAGCTGAATTCCTCATAAATCTTATCGGTTGTTACCACTTTTACATTGAGGCCATACAGTTCTTTATTGTGCTGCGCCAAACGCAATGCAGGCTGAATAAGGAACGGTGGTGCAATAATAATGTAATCCACATCCTTGAAATTTCCAGATTCATCGTTAAAAATAGTCCCTTTCAGGTTTTGATTTTGAACCGCGGATTGGGCAATTTTTGTGGGTACATAATAATTATTGGGGTTCAGCGCCACATAGTTTCGCACTTCTCCAAGAGTCTGTTTAAAACTGAAAGTGGAAGCGTTGCCTTCATTTTGTTTTGAAGTGATAAATTGAAAATCGGTTACATCCCAAACCTGCGAAAATTCTGTTGCATTGCTTATTTGATATTCCCCCACACCTGAAGTTGTTGCCGCAGCATTGTAACGAAAAGCGAGCTGTCCTCCCGCGCCCATTAACTGCCGCACCGCCCATATACCAATATAGTCTAAATAGGCTATACTGGATGGATTGCCATTATTGTTGTAAGCCAAATCTACGGTAACGGTTGCGCTGCTCGCAGGAACTTGTACATCGATGTCCGCCATACTCAGCAAACCACCATCTCCCAGCCCTGTAAAAATAAGTGGATCCAAACTGGTACTGTTTATGGAAACTGCCATCGAAGTTGTTATTTCGGAGGCCCCTGCTGCTTTTACTATTAGCCTCATGGACTTGCTGGCCACTATATTGGGAAATTCAAAACTGTAGCTCTGTTCATTTTCAATATCAAAACGGTCACCGAACCACTTTCTCCCCAATTTGGTAGGGCTGAATTCATCTTTTTCGTGAAATTGGTATTCATCAAATTCGTTAATGGCCAAATCAACATTTCCAGAAGGTTCCATCATTGGCGTTACGCGTTTTCCCGATACACCGCCAGCAGTTACGTAATAATAGGAATCGTCACTATAAGGGTTTAGGTTCGAATCGTTTTCCCTTACATACCCTTCGGTATTTGTACCATAAAACAATATGTAGTCGCCCCCGTCAAAGCTGCCGTCCTCTTCACCAGATACTTGAATAGCATTTTCGGGAAGGTCAAAAAACTGCGTTTTCCTATTTAGAAGTGGCAAGGATTTTCCGCCATTGCCATATACTTTTAGGCTTCTTGGGTCAATGCCGTCTGTGTTCATCCCTAAATTGTTCAGGAATGTCTTGTCCATTTTATAAACGCCAGTCTTTTCAATCTTAAATTTGAACCACTGCCCAGTGGCAAGGACTGAATTGGCCAAAGTTGGCGGGTTATTACGTTTTTGGGGTCCGTATTTATAATTTATATCAAAAGAAAGCACCTTTTGGTAACTGCCGTTATTTTTAATGATGGGCGAAATACTAAAAATAGTGTATAGCACCTCCCTCGCCATAGTGCTCGCAATGTAGTATTCCAGTTTGCTTGGTAAGTTTTCGGGGATTATTTTTTTAAGTTCTTCGGAAGAAACCGCACCAAAACGGACATTGCTGACAACCACGGAATTTGGGTCTGCAAAAGCGGCGTCCTTCCACTGTGTGCCGTAGCGCACCGATTCTTTGTTCATTTGAAGCCTAAGCCTTTCCAAAGCCATTTCAGAGGAGGTCAAAGCAGGTTTCCCTTCCCCAAAACTCTTGGCAGGAGAATCGGCATCGCCCCAATAAATAGTTATGCTTTTTGACTGTGCTATACCCAAAAAAGGCATCGCCATTACAACAAAAAGAAGTATCGCTTTTCTCATTAGTACCATTAACGCTTCAAATATACACTTAGTATAGGGCAACATTTTAAACTTTTTCTACAAATTGAAATTAGGATAATAATTTTAAAACTAATACGTTTGCATACGGGATTTGGTCTTAAAACCTTTTAAAAACCCCACAACGCAATAATAGCAAAATATTATTGTGTTTTTGTCGTTAATTACTATATTGCGAACCCAATTTTATCATATTTGAATTTATGATGTTAAGAAAAAACCTAGCGTTAAAGCTATTTGTTACAGTTCTGATTGCCTCACTTTTTGTAGGCTGCAACAAAACCAGAGACTATAAAAACAGTTCCCGGGCCACGGGTTGGAAGATGAACGCGAAAGAAGGCGGCTTCCAGTACAATCCCAAATCTAAAGAACAGGAAACAGGGCCAGGCCTTGTATTTGTTGAGGGCGGGACGTTCACAAAAGGAAGGGTTCAGGATGACCCAATGCACGATTGGAACAACTCCCCCACCCAGCAGCACGTTCAATCCTTCTATATGGACGAAACCGAGGTGACCAACCTTATGTACCTCGAATATTTGGACTGGTTGAAAAAAGTTTTCCCTCCTTCCAATGAAAATTTCCGCAGAATATATGAAGGTGCCGTTCCAGACACCTTGGTTTGGAGAAACCGTTTGGGCTTTAACGAAGTAATGACCAACAACTACCTTCGCCACCCTGCATATTCGGAATACCCTGTTGTGGGAGTTAGCTGGCTACAAGCCGTGGAATTCAGCAATTGGAGAACAGACCGTGTTAACGAAATGGTTTTGGAACAAAATGGCATTACGGCGCGCAACGCTCGTTATGATGTGGAACCAGGCGCAACTTTCAACACCGAAACTTATTTAAACGCTCCAACACTTACTTACGGCGGAAATGACTCCATTACCCGTGGTGGGAAAAAGTCAGAATCCATAGCCAAAAGAAGCAAGGACAGCACAAATCTTTACATCCAGCGCAAAGATGGATTGCTACTACCCGCATACCGTCTTCCTACCGAAACGGAGTGGGAATACGCAGCACTTGGATTGGTGGGGATTCGAAACTACAACGTTTATAGAGGTAAGAAAAAATATCCTTGGGAAGGGCAATACACCCGTTCCGATAAAAGAAGATCTCGTGGCGACCAATTGGCAAACTTTAAACAAGGTGATGGCGATTACGGTGGAATAGCCGGATGGAGCGATGACGGAGCCGATATTACTGCTCAAGTTAAATCATACGAGCCAAATGATTACGGTCTTTATGATATGGCCGGAAACGTGGCAGAATGGGTTGCCGATATTTATCGCCCAATTGTGGATGATGAATTTAACGACTTCAATTATTACCGCGGAAATGTGTACACCAAAAACGCTATAGGAAAAGACGGAAAAGTGAAAGTAGTCACCATGGACTCCATAATCTATGACACTTTGAGCAACGGTAAAATAGTTGCGCGCAACTTGCCCGGCGAAATACTTCAAGTACCCGTGGACGAAAACGAAACGTATTTACGAACCAATTTCTCCCAAAGTGATAACCGCGATTACAGAGATGGTGACAAGGTATCTTCCCGTTACTATCAATCCTTTTCTGAAGACGTAGACGAAGGTGGTGGAAGCGCAAAACGGATGTACAATGCACCAATCCAAAAAGTGTATACAGACAGCACAGGTGCAATGGACCGGGAATACGACAAATCTTCAAGCCGTACAACGTTGATTGATAACGAAGTTCGGGTTTACAAAGGTGGTTCGTGGAGAGACCGGGATTACTGGCTGGACCCTGCACAAAGACGCTACTTCCCGCAGGATATGGCAACAGACTATATCGGGTTTAGATGTGCCATGAGCCGCGTGGGATCAAAATCCAAAAAAGGGAAACGCCCAAGAAACTAAAAATTCAAAAATTATAAAAAACAGCCCTCCTTAGCATACAGCTTCGGAGGGTTTTTTAGTATATTTATTTTATGGATTTAAAATCGATACACCAACTTTTTTTGAAAAGCAGCGGCCTTTGTACCGACACTCGTAAAATCTTCAAAAACTGTATTTTTTTTGCGCTAAAAGGCGAAAGCTTTAACGGAAATCTCTTTGCACAGGAAGCTTTGGACAAAGGAGCACACAAAGTAATCGTGGACGAAAAAGCCTTTCATAAAAATACCGGCGAAACTATTTTAGTGGAAAATGTTTTGCTCACGCTACAGGAATTGGCAAAGTTTCACAGAGAATTCCTTGGCCTCCCAATAATTTCACTCACGGGCAGTAATGGAAAAACCACTTCCAAAGAACTTATAAATGCGGTGCTTTCGCAAAAATTCAACACCATTGCCACACACGGAAATTTAAACAACCACATCGGTGTTCCTTTGACCCTGCTTGCGATGAACAAAGAAACGGAAATGGGCATTGTGGAAATGGGCGCCAACCATTTGGGCGAAATTAAAATGCTTAGCGAAATAGCCGAACCGGATTATGGCTACATTACAAACTTCGGAAAGGCTCATTTGGAAGGTTTTGGCAGCATTGAAGGCGTAGTAAAAGGTAAAACCGAACTCTATCAATTTCTGAAAAAACACAACAAGATACTGTTTGTGAATGCACGCGACCCAGAGCAAATGGCCAATTCAGAAGGGATTGATCGAATAACTTTTGGAACACCCGAAAGTGATTTTGATATAAAATTACTGGACAGCACACATCACCTTTTGGTGGAATTTAAAGGATCTAAAATCCAAAGTAATTTGGTGGGTGCTTATAATTTTGCAAACCTTTCCGCTGCAATTGCAATTGGCGCCTATTTTAAGGTTTCTTCAGAAGAAATAAAGAAAGGAATTGAAGGATACGTTCCTTCCAACAACCGTTCGCAGTTGATGACCAAAAGCACAAACACCATTTTGATGGATGCCTATAATGCCAACCCAACGAGCATGATGGCAGCTTTGGAAAACTTTAAACAGGCAAAGGGCGAAAACAAAATTATGTTTCTTGGCGATATGTTTGAATTGGGAAAAGAAGCCGAAGTAGAGCATCAAAACATCGTTGATTTTTTAATAGAAAACCCTTTTGGAAAGGTTTTTTTAGTGGGTAGCAATTTTTTTAAAACAAAAAAGAATGCTTCACATATCAATCAATTTGAAACTTTTGATGAACTGAAAAAAGATATTGAAGATCATCCTCCAAAAAATGCAACCATCTTGATTAAAGCTTCCCGCGGAATGGCTTTGGAACGGATTTTAGAAATCTTATAATTCAGAATTCAGAATTATAAAAGTGGGCCATGTTGCCCCGAGGCTTCGGGGGAACCAACAAGACTTCATTAATATAATGGCTGCCAGTTGTGGGCCATGTTGGATTCGAACCAACGACTTCCACGTTGTCGACGTGACACTCTAAACCAACTGAGTTAATGGCCCTTTTCAAATAAAACACCAAAATACAAAAAATGTCACACTGAGCGCAGTCAAAGTGCCAAAACAAATAACAAACAGAAAAGTTATTTGTCAAATTTTTTGATGGGCTTCTTTTTAATCATTCCGCCTTTGGCATCTTTTACGGAAGTCATAATTATAAAAGCTTGATTGTCAATTTTGTCTACTTCTGTTTTGAGTTTACTCATTTCCAATCGGGTGATTACGGTATAAACCACATCCACGGGCCTACGGGTTTCGCCGTTTTTAGAGAAGCCGTTTTCAGCTTTAAAAATGGTGCAGCCGCGTCCCATTTTCTCGACGATTGCAAGACGTATTTCTTCGCTATTTTCAGAGATTATGGTAATTCCCATAAATTCCTCAATACCATCAATTACAAAATCCACCGTTTTTGAAGCCGCGAAATAGGTCAGTATCGCATAAAGCGCGATTTCCGTGGAAAGAAAATAGGCCGCAGTCATAAAAATGATAACATTGAATATCAAAATCACGTTACCCACGGTAAGGCTCGTTTTGCGGCTAATGTAAATTGCCAAAACCTCTGTGCCATCAATGATGGCGCCTCCGCGGATTGCCAGTCCTATTCCCAATCCCAAAAACAGTCCGCCAAAGGCAGCAATTAATATCTTATCGTCCGTGATTTGTGGGTAAGGAATTAATGCCACGGCAATGGCCAAAAAAACGATTCCCATCACACTTTTTATGGCGAATCGTTTACCGATGGAGAAATAGGCGAGCATTAAAAATGGCAAGTTAAAACACACCAATAAAAGCGAAAGACTTATACCCGTCAAGCCATTTATCATCAATGAAATTCCAGTAACACCGCCGTCTATAAAAGAACTGGGCATCAAAAATCCTTTCAGGCCAAAGGAAGCGGACAACACGCCCAGCAAAAGATAGAAAAAGTCCGAAAGCTCGTGCGCTATCTCTATTTCCAAATTGGTAACGCTTTTGTCAAAAGATTCCAGAGGTTTTGCCCCCGCTTTTTTCCTTTCGCGATTCTTTACAACATTTACTATTATATTTTTGAAGATTGGATTCAAGGATTGTTATGTTTAAATGAAGAAAGTCAAAGTTAAACTTATTACGTTGATTTTTTCGAAAATGCGGAAAAACCCAATAAAAAAACCGAAGCTTTCACTTCGGCCTTTTAAATCTGGTGGGCGATGAGGGGTTCGAACCCCCGACCCCCTCGGTGTAAACGAGGTGCTCTGAACCAGCTGAGCTAATCGCCCTCATTGTTTTGAGGTTGCAAATATAAGTTAGTTTTTAATTCCCGCAAACATTTATTTGTAAAATATCACAAAACTTCAGCCACCACAAAAGTACTTCCGCCCACAAAAACCAAATCACCCGAAGAAGCAGCTTTAAGAGCGGCCTTATATGCTTCTTTCACAGAAATATAGTCTTCTCCAACCAATTCAAATCCTCTTGCCTGCGATAATAAAAGCGAAGCGTCCAACCCACGTGGAATCTTTGGTTTGCAGAAATAATAGGTAGCTTTTTTCGGGAATAGGGGCAATATCGAAACCAGATCCTTATCGTTGACAACACCCATAACGATATGCAAATTATAATAGTTTTCCGCAGTCAACTGTTCCATTACCAACTGCAAACCATCTTTATTGTGTGCAGTATCGCAAATCACTTTTGGGGTTTCCTTTAAAACTTGCCAACGGCCCATTAATCCTGTATTTTTAATAGTGTTCAACAAACCGTTTTTTATGTTTTCTTCGGAAATGTTCCATCCTTTTTTCTGCAAAACACGCAGGGTCGCCAAAACAGTTTTTTTGTTTTTTTGCTGATAGTTCCCTTTTAAATCTGAAGTATATCCCGAAATATCAATCGTTTCTGCAAAAGTAATTTCAGCATTTCTCTCCAAAGCAATCTTTTCAAAAACTCGTTTTGTTTCGGGCAGCGTTTCGCCAATAACAACTGGAATTCCGTTTTTTATGATTCCGCCTTTCTCTGCAGCAATTTTTTCTAAAGTGCTTCCCAAAAACTGTGTGTGATCCAACCCGATATTTGTGATTACGGATACTTCGGGCAAAACAATATTCGTGCTGTCCAACCTTCCGCCCATTCCCACTTCAACAATGGCGATGTCCACTTTTTCCTTTCTGAAATAATCGAACGCCAGCCCCACGGTCATTTCAAAAAAAGACAATTGGTTGCTCTCAAAAAAATGTTTGTGTTTTTCCACGAATTCCGAAACATTTTTCTTCGGAATCATTTCTCCATTGATCTTTATGCGTTCCCGAAAATCCTTTAAATGCGGCGAAGTGTAAAGGCCCGTTTTATAATCCGCCTCCTGAAAAACCGAAGCAAGCATATGGCTGGTGCTGCCTTTGCCATTTGTGCCGGCAACGTGCACGCTTTTAAAACTCTTTTCAGGGTTTTTTAAATGACTGGCAAGATGGATTGTTGCAGCCAAATCGGCTTTATATGCGGATTGCCCCACCCTTTGGTACATTGGCAGTTGCGCAAAAAGCCACGCTATGGTTTCGGAATAATTGATGGTGTAAAAAGTTTGTTGTTTGTTGAAAAGTTTATTGTTTCTTACAGTACGTTAATTAACAATCAATTTTTTAGTTGTCTGCCTCCCCGATTGTGAAATTTTTAAATAATAAACGCCCACTTGCAAGTTTTCCACAGAAAAACGGATCTCCTTTTTATTTTCAGAATTCACTTGTTTTACCAATCTTCCCATAATGTCATACATCAATAACGAAGTCTTTTCAGAAGTATCTTTTAAGGAAACCGTTACTATTTCCGAAGCGGGATTTGGAAATACTTTCACTTCCGATGCGAAATTATTTTCATCAGCATTCAAAATATCTCCGGAAATATCAATTTTGTAACTGGAACGACCAAAAGTAGCGGCATACAAAAACTGCGACCCTTCATGAATAAATAAATCTGAAACCACTGCAGAAGGCATATTTTCGCCCAAAACGTTCCAATTTACACCTTCATCTTTGGAAGCCAAAACCCCAACATCGGTCCCAATAAAAAGATTTCCAAAGCTGTCTTGCTCAATATCATTCACGGGAATGTCTGGCAAACTGGTTGAAATATCAACCCAACTATTTCCGAAATCGATACTTTTATATACGTGGCCAATATTTTCGCCAAAACGATAGCCCGAAAGCGTTAAATAAACCGTATTCGGATTTTCTTTGGAAGCCAAAACTTTCGTAACCCAACGGTTGGGGATTCCCGAAGAAATATCAGTCCAAGTGCCGCCGCCATCTTGCGTTACCGAAGCTTTTCCATCATCCGTTCCCACAAAAATTACTTGACTGTTAAACGGTGAAACGCTGATGCTTGTTAGGGTCCCAAAAGTGAGGTTTCCAGTGTGCGGCCCGTTGGTCAAATCGGGGCTAATAGCGCTCCAATTGCCCGCAGCGTTTGTGGTTTTGTACAATCTGTTCGTGCCAAAATAAAGTATTTGTGAATTGGCTGGATCGAAGGTAATTGGGGTGTCCCAATTTATTCTATCGCCGCCGGATATCCCGTTTGTGGCACTAGAAAATGAGCCGCCATTGTTGGTTGATTTCCCCAAGGAACCGTACTGATAAAGCGCATAAATAACGTTGGTATTTGTGGGGTCCACCAACGGTTGAAAGCCATCGCCACCATAAATTATGCTCCAATCGCTCAAACCACCGCTCTGAGTGCGGCTCGTGCTATTATCCTGGGCGCCACCGTAAATTTTATTTGCGTTTTGAGCATCCACATACATTCTGTTGAATTGGGTTATGGGAAGTTTTAAATCTTTCGTTGCGGAAGCACCACCGTTGGTGCTGTAATAAAGTCCTCCGTCATTTCCCAATAAAACTTCATTGGAAGCAGAAGCATTGAAAGCCATTGCGTGTTGGTCCACGTGGGCATTCGTAAAAACGCTGCTCCAACTGTTACCGCCATTTGTGGATTTCTGCACTTCAAAATCCACATTATAAAGTACGTTTTCATCCGTTGGGTCAATAAAAATTCCACCAAACCACCAGTGAAAACCTACGTCCGTCAACTGACTGGAATTAACGGCAGCCCACGAATCACCTCCATTTACAGTTTTATAAACTCCTTGAATATTCCCATTGGCGTTGGCGTAGCGCGCATAGAGTACATTAGGGTTTGATTGGGAAATATCAATACCAATCCTTCCTTTTTGTGAAGCGACACTGGGCAAACCATTTGTAAGCTCAGTCCAGTTGGCGCCACCATCAGTAGTTCTGTAAATTCTTGAAGTTATTCCGCCATACTGCCTGCGGTTCGGTCTTCGAATGCGCTCCCAACTCGCCGCGTAAACAATATTGCCATTGCTTGGGTGAATGGCCATATCCACAACACCGGTTGAATCGCTAACAAACAAAACCTGCTGCCAGCTATCGCCACCATTTGTGGTTTTATATACACCGCGATTGCTGCTATTTTTGAACAAAGGTCCCATTGCGCCAACAAAGGCTGTATTATCATTATTTGGGTCCAAAACAATTTTTCCAACGCTGCCAATATCCGGCAAACCTTTGGATTGCCACGTAGTTCCCCCGTCCGTGCTTTTGTGGATTCCATCGCCATCGTAAACCAAGGAACCTCCGCCGGCGTTCACTTCGCCTGTTCCCACATAAATTAAATTGTTGTTGTTTTTTGAAATTTCAATATCGCCTATGGAAAGCATTTGTTGTTCGTCAAAAATGGGTATCCAATCATTTCCGCCATTTACGGTTTTAAAAATACCACCGGAAGCTGCGCCCACGTAATACACATCGGGCTGGGTGGAAGGAATTTCAATATCGGTAATACGCCCTCCAATATTCAACGGGCCGCTGAATTGCCATATTTCGGTAGTGGTATTTCTATTTGCGGTCTGTCTTTTCCATTGGATTGCTTCGGAATAGGCCGAAGTATTTATTTCGCCACTTGGGTAGGCGCGCTGCATAAACATAAGGTCAAACGGATATTTTTCTTGCTTGCCGGCAGGCACGGCGCTTTTTTCTGCTTCGGATATTTTTGAAATTGAATTTTCGGATGAAGAATCATCATCTTTTTCTGAAGAATTTTTACAACCAAGAAAGCAGATAAAGACAAGAAGAAAGGTAGAAATACGAAGCATAGTATCTTTATTTTGAAGTTTAAAGATACTGAAAAATTTATGTGAATTCTTAGCCGAAGTTGTTATTGTGAAATGCTGAACTTATAGATTATCTTCCCAATCTGTTTGACTGGTGCGTTGTCATCTGCATTGAATTTTGTTGCCAAAGCTGCTCGTTTTGCTGGTTCAAAAAGGCATCTGGAATTGTTTGTTGTTCCTTTTACTCCTGGAGTTGCACTTATTACGTTTCCTTTTTTGTCCACTTCAATGCTTACCACGACAGTTCCAGCTTCATTACAATCTTGCTGAAATTTTTCTTTGTTCAGCGCTTTTCTTCCGCCAAGCATGTAGTTGCCATCGCCGTCCAAACCTTTTCCGGTTCCGTAATAGGCACTGGCATTTGGGTCGCCGTCGGGACTACCTTTGTCGCCTGGTTTGCCATCGTTGCCTTCGCCACCTTTAGCAGTGCCGTCACTTTTTGGACCGTTCAAAATGCTGGAAAGTGCATCGGTAGTAGATTTATCGGGTTTTGGGTCTGGTTTTTTGACTTCCTTTTTGAGTTGCTCTTTTACGGGAGTTTCCGTTTGTTCTTTTTTGGGTTTTTCCTTCTTAATTACTGGTGCTTCTTCGTTCTCTTGTGTAACCACATCTTCCTTAATTTCGGCTTTTGGCTGAGATACTTGTTCAGGTGTGGCTTTTTGTGGTGCGGATTGTATTTTTTCAGTTGGTTGAATATTGCCGCTGCCAGTATCGGTTGTGCCAAAATTGATCGCGATGCCCTGCTCCAATGGTGGATCCAGATATTTCATCCCCACATAAAACAACAAAATAAGAATGATAACATGCACTATTACCGTGATGATCATACTTTTTCGTTTATGTTCTGTATCTAAGAGATTCAAGGTTTAAAAATTTAAGATTCAAAATTGTGAAGTTTATATAATAACTTTTCCCTTCAAAAGCCAACTGATTACTGCGTACTGACTACTGAATACTGATTAATTTGGCCTGACTGCGAGAACGACTTTGAAGTTATTTCTATTTGCAATATCCATCACGAAAACCGCATCTTCAATGGGCACGCCTTCTTCGGCACGGAGGATTACCGTGGGCTCTTTCTGTCCGGCGAGTGCCTTTTTCAGTTCGCTTTCAATGTTGTATTCGCTCACGCGTTCTTTGTCCACATAATAAGCTCCATCCTTTGTGATACTAACGGATGCTTTCTGCACGTTCGACGTTTTGCCTTTTGCCTTCGGAAGTATTAAATCCAAAGCATCGGGCGTTATTGCAGGCGAAGTGAGCAAGAAAAACACCAACAACAGAAACACTATATCTGTCATGGAACTCATGCTGAATTCGGCACTAACTTTATTTCTTCCTCTTAGGTTCATTAAGCTGGCTCGTTTAACATGTCAAGGAAATCTACTGCTGTGGCTTCCATTTGGTGCACCACTTTATCGGTGCGCACTACCAAATGGTTGTAGCCCATATAGGCGATAATACCAACAATCAATCCTGCAACGGTTGTGGTCATTGCCATGTAAATACCTTCGGCAAGACTTCCCATTTCGGCTTGGCCGCTACTGGTTGCAAGTTCGTGAAACGCCAAAACCATTCCGATTACAGTTCCCAAGAAACCAATCATAGGCGCCGCTCCGGCGATCGTAGCCAAGACACTTACGTTTTTTTCAAGTTTATAAACTTCGAGGCGACCCGCGTTTTCTATGGCGGTGTTGATGTCTTCCAAAGGACTTCCTATTCTGGAAATTCCCTTTTCTGTTAAATGTGAAACGGGCGTGTTATTCTGTGCGCAAAGTACTTTTGCGGCTTGAATGTTTCCTTTGGCCACATGGTCTCGGATTTGGTTCATAAAATTACCGTCCATTTTAGTGGCAGCTTTTATGGCGAAAAGTCTTTCAAAATAAATATAGACCGCCACAAAGAGAAGCACAAAAAGTACTGCTATTATGATTTGTCCGGCAGTGCCGCCTGTTAGCAAAAGGTCCATTATGGACAGTGTTTTCTCTTGGGCAACCGGTTCAATATCTTGCGCAACTTCGGAGCCCTCTTGAATAAAGAAGTTTAACATAAAAAAGGTTTTGTTTTAGTGAATAACGAAATTAGGTTTCAGAAATTGTTAGGTATGATGAAATAAGACTCTTTCGAACAAAAGGAAGACTCCCGCCCCGGCAATGAAGCCCAAAAAGGCAAGCCAAGTAATCTTCTTAAGATACCAGATAAAATCTATACGTTCCATTCCCATTGCGGCCACACCAGCGGCAGAACCAATGATGAGCATGCTTCCACCCGTTCCGGCGGAATACGCAATAAAGTGCCAAAGCACTGAATCTATTGGCATATCATACATTCCCATGGATGCAGCAACCAAGGGCACGTTGTCTATAACTGCAGAGAGCACACCCAATAATAAAATAACAATATCTTGGTTAGGTATTGCGCGCTGCAAAACTTCCGCCACATAACGAAGTGTTCCCAACTCTTCGCCGTTCATAACTCCATATACCAATGCTTCCAATCCTGCAACTGCCATTAAGATACCGAGGAAGAAAAGAATACTTGAAATTTCAATACGCGACAAAGCTTTATGCGCCGAATATAAATGCCTTCTTTCCTTGCTGAAATCTTCTTCAGGGTGAATGTATTCCGAAACAAGCCACACCACGCCCAAAGCCAGCATCATTCCCATATAAGGTGGCAAATGTGTCAAAGTTTTAAAAACCGGCACGGAAACAATCATTCCCAGTCCCAAAAAGAGCATTGTCTTGCTGCTCAAAAGTTTTTCTTCATCCTTGTCCTCACGGGCGTCAACCTCAATAGTTCCCCGAAAAGCAGGCATATAACTGGCAATCAAAAATGGAATGGCAAAACAAACTATGGAAGGCAAAACCACAAACTCTATCAATCCCCCAGCAGTTATTTTTTTGGCAATCCAAAGCATCGTTGTAGTAACGTCCCCAATGGGAGACCAAGCACCACCGGCATTTGCGGCTATAACCACCAATGAGGCATACCAAATTCTGTCTTCCTTTTTATGGATAAGTTTTCGCAAAAGCGTTATCAAAACGATAGTCGCTGTAAGGTTATCAATAATTGCTGAAAGGAAAAAAGCAATTATCCCAATTATCCAAAGCAGTTTCCTTTTGCTTTTGGTATGTACGGCACTTTTCAATACTTCAAAACCACGGTGGAGGTCTATTATTTCAACAATGGTCATTGCGCCTATTAGGAAAATAAGTATTTCCGAAGTTTTCCCTAAATGGTGGAGCAGCGTCCCTTCAAAGCCTTCCATCGCAGCTTCGCCGCCGGAAAGAAAGTTGAAAGCCTGCCCTTCACTGTTGATTATATTAAACCAACCATTTGTAAAACCTATGGCCAAAACAGCCCAAATCAATGATGCCATTATAAGTGCCGGTACGGTTTTATCCAGTTTTAATGGATGTTCCAGCGTGATGGATAAATAGCCTATTACGAAAATTAAAATGATTATTGATGTCATTGTAGATTGGTTATTGTGAATTATAACAATTGTTTAAGCGCTATTTCAAAAGCAGTTTTGCTGATGTTCGTTTTGGTTCCGTTGTGATCAAATGTATTCTGGATCGCGTTTTTGATAGTAATGGACGTATCGTTAAAAATGGCCTCATCGGTCATTTGTACTTTGTGCTCCATAAAATAGGCAAAAACCCGTGCCATTCCGCAGTTGCTGATGAAATCGGGTATCAAACTAACGCGTTCGTCGGTGAACTCCATAATGGGCCCGAAGAAAATCTCTTTATCGGCAAAAGGTACATTGGCACCACAACTTATCACTTCCAAGCCTGTTTCAATCATTTCTGAAATCTGTTTTTTGGTAATCAATCGCGAAGCCGCACAGGGCGCAAAAATCTCCGTTTCGAGCTTCCAGATTTTCTCATTGATTTCTTCAAAAGGAATCATCTTTTTGGCTGTAAGCGTGTGGCCTTTTTTCTGATGGAACAGTTTTTTTATTTCTTCAAAGGAAAAGCCATCCTTGTTGATGATGCCTCCTTCGCGGTCAATAATCCCAACTATTTTGGCGTCCATTTGTGAAAGATAATAGGCAGCTGAAGCACCTACGTTTCCAAAACCTTGGATTATGGCACGCTTCCCTTTTACGCTTCCGCCGTAAATATCGTAATAATGGCGAACAGCTTCTGCAACCCCATAACCAGTAATCATATCGGCAACGGTATATTTCCGGGAAACATCGGGAGAATAATTTACGTTTTCCAAAACCTTTATCACCCCTTGACGCAATTGCCCAATTCTATTGATTTTATCTGCTTCCGTAGGCGAAAAATGCCCATTAAAAACCCCTTCCTGTGGATGCCAAACGCCACTTTGTTCCGTGATTGGGATTACTTCGTGGATTTCATCGACATTTAAATCGCCACCCGTACCGTAATAAGCCTTCAGCAAAGGCGAAACGACTTTGAACCAACGTTCCAAAACACCTTTTTTGCGCGGGTCTGAAGGGTCAAAGTTAATTCCACTTTTGGCGCCACCTATGGGCGGTCCAGCCACGGTGAACTTAACTTCCATTGTTTTTGCAAGCGAAAGCACTTCGTTGGCATCTAACCCTTTGCGCATACGGGTTCCACCACCGGCAGCACCACCGCGCAACGAATTTATTACCGTCCAGCCTTCAGCCTCGGTTTCGGGGTCATTCCAGTGGAAAACTATTTCGGGATCTTTTTGTTCGTACTTTTTGAGGAGTTGTTTCATTTAAGCAAAGTTATTCAACTCCTACGCTTAGGCTTCGGAGGGAGATTCTATCCTTCGCTAAAGCTTCGGATAATGATGGCAAATATAAAAAACTTGTGAGGGGTTTATATTTATTTTGGATAAAATTTATTCATAGAATATTTTGAGAAATAAAAATCCTCCAAAAAATACTTTTGGAGGATTCTATAAAATAGATTGTTAGAAATTTACAATTATTTAATCAGGTAATTTCACATATCTTTCTGCACATATTTCGTCGCAGCCCGTGCTTCCGTCAGATGCAATAAATGATAATAAAAGCTTTCTTTCTTCAAAAGTGAAAGCATATTTAATGAGGTTACCATTATCACATACAAATGAAATAATATCCATATTGAAATTCTGTTGTGAGTTTTCCGTAATTGTATAAATCCCAGACGTACATTCTAGTGAACTGTTCAAAATTTTAAAAGTGTTGTCATTTCTAAAAATGATTGTCTGTCCATCTTCAATAGGGTTAACATATGTATGTGCACCATCACTTGAAATGGAAGCCTCTGCTTTCCAATTTCCAATTATGGAATTTTTTTGAACAGTTTTATCGTCATTGCTACAGCCCACAAGCAGCAAAAAGACCAATGTTGCGTAAATTACATTTTTCATTTTTGTTTGAATTTAATGAGTAGGATATCTTTATCTTCTATATAAAATCAAAAGTGAGAAAAAATACGCTCATTTATCATTATCCACGATAAATTTTCCCCGAAGAATGATCTTTTGAAGCTCCAGTAACGCTCGCCAAACAATTAACTTCGTCTCTCAATTTCAAAACTCCCAAAAGCCCAAATATAATTGCTTCCTTGTATTCCACAATTTCTGCGAAAGGAATAATTACCGCAACCGAAGCGAGGCTCTTAAGCCTTTCAACCAAAAAAGAATTATACGCGCCGCCGCCAGTTATCAATACCGAAGCATTTTTAGAAAATTGATTGGCAAGTTGCACGGCAATGTGCTCCGTAAACGTGCGTAAAATGTCTTCGGAAGAAATTTCGGCAGCTTCCAAAAGTGGAAAAATATGCTCTTTTACCCATTCCAAACCTAAAGATTTCGGGGGCTTTTCAGCATAAAAAGGAAGTGTGTTTAATTTTTGAAGTAACGTTTCATCCACTTTCCCCGAAGCGGCCAATCTTCCGTCTTCGTCAAAATCCTGCCCGAGTTTTTCGGCGTATTTGTTCAAAACGATGTTCGCTGGGCAAATATCAAACGCAATCCGTTCGCCATTTTTCTCAAAAGAACAATTCGCAAAACCGCCGAGATTCAGGCAATAGTCGTATTCGGGAAAAAGCAGCCTATCCCCTATCGGGACCAGCGGAGCGCCCTGCCCGCCCAGTTCCACATCCTGCACCCGAAAATCGCAGACTACGGTTTTGTGGAGCAGTTTTGAAATGCGCGGCAGATTGCCTATTTGGTATGTAAACCCTTTATCGGGCTGATGCAAAATAGTATGGCCGTGACTGCATACGGCATCAATTTTTTGAATATTATGCTTTTTAATGAATTTTAAAATCTCTTCGGAAAGCTTTTCGGTGTATTTAAAATCGAGCCTCTCCAGCTTTTCTTCGGAATAGTTGATGGCATCGCGAAGCTCGTCTTTCCAAAACGAGGAATACGGAACGGTTTCGGCTGCGATGATTTCAAAGTTCCATTTCTTTTCGGAATAATTAAAAACCAGTTCAGCCAAATCAATCCCGTCCAGCGAGGTGCCACTCATTACTCCTATAATATGGTAATTTTCCTTTTTCAAGTTTTTGAGAATATTTGAAGTTTAAAGATAGGAAGGTAGAACCTAAAATTCAAAATTACAAGTGCCAAATTCCAAACCTGCCCCTTTTGGAATTTGGGATTTTGAATTTGGTTTTTACAGTTTTTATCGCTTTCCTGGAATTTGGGATTTGTTTTATTGGAATTTGCTTTTTATAAGTACCTTTGTTTTCTCAGTTAAAACACAATTCTTACTTATAAAAAGCCCATGGATTTCAGTCTTTCCGAAGAACAGTTAATGATACGCGACGCAGCTCGCGATTTTGCCCGTACCGAACTTTTGCCGGGCGTTATAGAACGCGATAACCACCAAAAATTTCCCACAGAACAGGTCAAAAAAATGGGCGAGCTCGGCTTTCTCGGAATGATGGTGGACCCAAAATACGGCGGTGGTGGAATGGATACACTCAGCTATGTTTTGGTAATGGAGGAACTGAGCAAGATTGATGCTTCGTGCGCCGTGATTGTTTCGGTGAACAATTCTCTGGTTTGTTATGGGCTTGAAAAGTATGGCACTGAAGAACAAAAACAAAAATATCTTACCAAACTCGCCACTGGCGAGAAATTGGGAGCTTTCTGCCTCAGCGAGCCCGAAGCTGGTAGTGATGCCACTTCGCAAAAAACAACAGCCATTGAAAACGGCGACCATTACATATTGAACGGCACGAAAAACTGGATTACCAACGGCGGCAGCGCAGATTATTATTTGGTAATCGCGCAAACCCACAAAGAGAAAAAACACAAAGGCATCAACGCTTTTATCGTTGAAAAAGGCTGGGCAGGTTTTGAAATCGGCCCAAAAGAAGACAAGCTCGGAATCCGCGGAAGCGACACCCATTCCTTAATTTTCAACGACGTAAAAGTTCCGAGGGAAAACCGCATAGGCGAAGATGGTTTTGGGTTCTCCTTTGCAATGAAAACACTTGCCGGCGGACGTATCGGGATTGCGGCACAAGCCTTGGGAATTGCTGGTGGAGCCTATGATCTTGCCCGAGAATATTCTAAAGTTCGAAAAGCTTTCGGCACTGAAATTTGTAACCATCAAGCTATCGCTTTCAAATTGGCCGATATGCACACCAGCATTGAAGCAGCGCGACATTTAGTGATGAAAGCTGCTTGGGATAAAGACCAGGGCAACAACTATGATATGAGCGGCGCAATGGCAAAACTCTACGCCAGTCAAGTTGCAATGGACGTTTCTATTGAAGCAGTACAAGTTCACGGTGGCAATGGATACGTAAAAGAATATCACGTAGAACGCTTTATGCGCGATGCGAAAATCACACAGATTTATGAAGGAACCTCAGAAATTCAAAAGATTGTTATTTCAAGGGGATTGTTAAGAAACTAATATATGAATGACCTAATAAACAAGAACTTCTCCCAGTATTTTTTTCTTTGTATATTTTTTTTCGTGTTAAGTTCATGCAGTAAAAAAGATATTGAAAATGATTCATTTACCCCTCCTGATTGGTTAATAGGCACTTGGGATCACGAAAATCCCCAAGCAATCTTAAAAACCTATATTGTTACAACAGATAACATTGTGCTGGAATATCCAAACGGAGATCTATTGGATTATGGAGCTAGGGCTAGGGAAAATGATGGGTATTATATTCGCGAAATAACAAATAATGATGCAGAGTACAAATATGAACTTGTAGACGAATATAATTCTGACCCAGAACAAGCATATATCGTTACCTTTAGGAAAGTATCTGATAACCAGATTACCAACGTTAACAGTCTACAACATACGGGTCCATCTGAATACAATAGACGCTAGGCGGCTGCTTATAAATTTTATGCTTTAATTTACAAAAAGAAATTCCAAACCAACCCAAACCGCAACACATTATCGCGATACGGTTGTCCCGGCGCAGCAAAATATTCGTTCTTTCCGCCGAAGAGGGATGTGAAATTTTCATAGACAAAGAAAATACGCGTCTGCCGTATTTTTGCATTAAAGAAGATATCTACCAACGGAAAACCGCCCAATTCCTGATCATTTTGAACATAAAACTCAGCAAGCACGGGGTCGTAGGCATTCATATTGTATTTTGTAAAATACTTGAATGTAACACCCGTCTGCATAAAAAGTGCGCGTTTAAACCAATGATCTTGGTAATAAAGTGAATTTCGGGTTATTATTTGAGGCACATTAAAAACGTTTCCCCCGCTCAAAACCTGTTGGTACATTAAGGTATTATCTAAAGCAAAAACTCCAAACTTGAATTCCTTTTCGGCTTTGATTTTTAAATAATCCACCCGTTCCGAATCCTGTATTGGCGATGGAGTACTGTCGTTGACCTTTATCCCGAAGTAGGCGTAATCATCAATCCCTATATAACTTACCGACGCATTGCCGAATTTTTTGGTATTGATTTCAAACTTAAGCTCTTGTGTTTTTACATTGTTCAATTCGGTTTTCCAATTGTAATTCTGATAATCGCTTTGATTCAGTAAAAAGTTGAAATTTGGCGCCACCGAATGAACGGTTATGGACGCTTTCGCATTGTATTCTTCGTTTAAATTATAGGAAGCCGCGCCTTGAAGAAAATTTCCATCAAAGTCCCCAGCTACATTTATCGCCCCTTTTCCCGAGAGTTTAAAACCGCTGTATTCTTTTTCATAAGCACCTCCGGCTTCAATACTATTCCCTTTTATTCTATTCGGAATCCGTTCATTATCAAGAATCAATACAGAATTATAACCATAATTAAAATCGTTATAACCCACCCAAGCAGTTATTTTCCCTATTAATGAATTGTCGAAATCGGCATATGCTTTTACGTTGAAATCTTCCAATTTGGTTTTCGTTTCCAGATTGCTGGTTTTGTAGGAAGGACCAAAAGGTGCATAAGGCGCACTCTGGTTATAACGAAAATATTTGTCTTCATAACTCAAAACATTTCCAATGGTAATCACAGAATATCCCGTGCTGTCGCGCTTGCTGAGCAGTTCGTAATAATGATCGCCATAAAAACGCAGGCCTTCCAGTTTGTTTTCGGCATTTTCAAATTTCACATCCAACCTGCCGCGATCGCGAAATTCTGGGTCGTCATTTATGAAAAGCTGCATCGAATTATCGGTCAACCCACCGTTCTCCTGATTAAAAATATCTTGGGCGGCCACGTGGGCACGGGCAACGTAGCGATTGTTTTTGGTGCGGTAATTTGAAGTGAAAAGAAAGTTCCCCGTACTCGTCAAAATGTGCTGATATTTCCCAAGCGAGCGAACGCCTTTATAACCAATATAAAAATTGAACTGCGGCGAAGTATTCACAGTAAAAAAAGCATCCATCTGCTGGCCTTGCGCGTAAGCGGTTTTAAAATAAAGTTCCGTGAGTGGCGTGGGCACGTTATAATAATTTACATCCTCAATTTCTTTGTAATTGAAATGGTGCGACTGCGCCACAAAAAGCGGCTTCAAGTTCAACCTATCAAACGAATAAGCTAATGAATTATAGGTCTGCCCAACGTTTGAGAACTGAAGCAGTTCAAAATTATCTTTCCGCAAATAATTGAATTTGTACTTCTTTTTGATGGAAAGTGTAGTGTCAACAAAAGTAGTGTCGCGGGCTGCCGAAATTATTTTGTAGTAATCAATCGGTGGTTTTTGCCGCTTCTTTGAAGGGTTTTGCGAAAACACCGTTGCCGAGGCACATATAACAAGGAAGAGCAAAAGTGTCTTTTTCATTCTTTGGAAAAACTTTCGGGCAAAGGTAATTTATTTTTAATTGAATATGATTGGGTGAAAATTCCAAATGTCAAGCACCAAATTCCAAATAAATCTAAAATCTCAAAAAAACAAATCTCAAATTAAAAATTCAAACTAGCCTTCAAGAAGTTTGGTTTTAAACAAAAACTTCATTGATAAGCGTTTGATTTTTCCTTTTTGTTTTTTGTGAGTTATTTGGAATTTGCTTTTTTTGATATTTGGTGCTTCTTTATTTGACGATTGCTTTAATTTTTAAGAATTTTGAACTAATATGTTGAAGCTTAAAATAAATAATCATCTCGTAGAATGCGGAACAGACGAAGCCGGACGTGGCTGCTTGGCGGGGCCGGTTACTGCTGCGGCCGTAATTCTTCCCAACGATTTTCAACATCCTTTTTTAACGGACAGCAAGCAACTTTCAGAAAAAAAAAGATTGGAACTGAAAGTTATTATTGAACGGGAAGCCGTTTGTTTTAAAGTAATCCACGTAATGATGGACGAAATTGACAAAATAAATATCCTCAATGCCTCCATTTTAGGGATGCACCGCGCCATTGAAGGGCTTTCCTGCGCTCCGCAGTTTATTGCTATAGACGGCAACCGCTTTAAACCTTTTGGGAAAACTCCTTTTGAATGTGTAGTAAAAGGCGATGGAAAATTTCTTCACATTGCAGCAGCTTCCATCTTAGCAAAAACCTATCGCGATGAGTATATGTCCGCACTTCACGACGATTTTCCGCACTACAACTGGAAGCAAAACAAAGGTTACCCCACTAAAGAACACCGTGAAGCTATACGTAACTATGGAGCTACAATTTTTCATAGGAAGAGTTTTAAACTTCTTCCCGAACAATTAAAATTGAAAGTATAACAACTGTTGAAAACCCGTCAATAAACTATTTTCATTTGCTACAAAACCATCACTTATCCTTGTTACTTTTGTAATATGGGAAAAATTCTGGGCAAACTGATCGTATTTTTACTTTTCGTCCCGATGGGTTTAGGGATTTTTGGAAGTTGTGACAGTACACCTCCAAAAACGGGAACGTTGATGGATTTTGTTCCTGAGAACGCTTCCGTGGTTTTTAAAATAACCGATTTTGAAAATTTGCAGGCAGATATTCAAAGCAATTCCTTGCTATCAAAATTTGAAAAAACGTCGCCTTATCTCTTCTTTTCTGAGAAAGCAGACCTTTTAAAAAACCTGCATCCCACCTCGCAAAGCCTTTTCTGTATCAATAAAATAAACGATTCCCTTTCGGCTTTTACTTTTATTTCGAAACAAACTAAAGGCCTTTTTCAAACGGATTCCCTCAAAAACAAAACCATTGAAACGCTACAATTGGACAAGCAATCTTTCCAACGAATCACGATTGACAAAGAAATAGCGTATTCAGCAATCATTGACAGCGTGTTTGTGGTTTCGTCTTCGCAACAACTCTTGCTCGATATTTTAAACAGAAAAACCGAACGGGATGACACCTTCAAAAAAGTTTTCAACCTACCTTCTTCCAACGGATTCACGGCTTTAATCCGCGGGAATAAAGTTGCGCTCAACGATTCCACAAAAGTAGCCTTCACTTCGTGGAGTGCACTGGATGTTGTCATTGCGCCAGAAACCTTTACCGCAACGGGAATCACTTTGGCAACGGACAGCATTCCTCAGCTTTTGAATGTTTTTGAAGACCAAGTGCCCCAACAGAACAATATTGCGGAATTAATACCAACCAATGCTTTGGGCGCTGTGAGTTTTACGTTTAACGATGCCGAAAAATTTCAAGCGGATCTTCGGAATTTCCACGGTGAAAAAGAGGCCGCACAAACCACCGGAATTTTTGGATCTGTAAGTGAAGTTGGTTCCATTCAACTTAAAAACGAAACCGCAGTTTTCATAAAAAGTATTGATGCTTCTTTAACGAGTGATGCTTTGGCGCGCTTCGTTTCTGTGAAAAACTCTTTTCGGGAAATTGAAATCAAGAGTTTCAGTGAACCGCAATTATTTCAAAAAACGTTTTCGCCCTTTATCAATTCGGAAAAAGCCAACTACGTTTTTCAACTTGAAAACTTCTTCGTTTTTACCGAAAGCGAAACTGTCGCACAGCAGCTTATCAGTGATTTTCAAAATAACAATACGTTGAAAAACACTTCTTATTTTGAAAACACGGCAACCGATTTGAGCACCGCTTCTTCGCTGTTGGTCCTTAAAATGCAGGGCGAATTTTCCGAAGCAATTTCAGGAATTTTTAATGCGAAAAGCAGCGCAGCTATTGAGAAGATTTCATTTGATGAATTTCCGTTGGCAGTGCTACAATTCAGTTATGACAGAAATTTTGCGCACGTAACCATCGCTTGCAAGGAAGCTTCCGGAAAAGCACAGACCGTTTCGGGGAATGTTTCGGAAAAATTCAATGTAAAACTGGAGAACGCAGTTTTGGGCAATCCGCAAATTTTCAGCAACCAAAACAACGGTAGCAATGTGGTGGTGCAGGACATCGGCAACAAACTGTATTTTATTTCGGAAAACGGAAAAACACTTTGGACCAAAAAACTCGGTTCGGCCATTTTGGGCACGGTTGAAGACGTAACCATTTCCGGCAATAAAAACTTGGCGTTTGCCACAAAAGACCAGTTCCATATTTTGGACCGCAACGGAAAGGAAGCTAAAGGCTTTCCTATAAAATTTAAGGACAAAATTACGCAGCCTCTCTCGGTTTTTGATTATGACAACAACGGCAATTACCGTTTTGTAATCGTGCAGGGAAAAGAAGTGCTTATGTACGACAAAAACGGAAATGCGGTAAAAGGCTTTGATTTCAGCAAAGCGAAGAGCAACATCGTGCAACCGCCGGCGCACATACGGATGGGCAACAAAGACTATATTGTGATCGCCGAAGAAAGCGGGAAACTGAACATTTTGAGCCGTGTGGGAAAACTGCGGATTTCAGTATCAAAAAACTTCAATTTCTCTGAAGTTCCCATTGCCGAAGAGGACAATAATTTCATTGTGATTACGAAAGAAAATACCAAAGAGCGCATTTCGCAGGACGGAAAAGTTGCTTCCCAAAAACTGGATGTTGGCAGCAATTATTGGTTTTCAATCCTTGGAAATACGAAAGTAACCCTGGACGGCAACCAACTTCGCATCAACGGAAAATTGGTGGAGCTTCCACTGGGCGTTTACACCAAACCTCAACTCTTCAATGTGCATAGAAATACATACGTTACCATTACTGAAACCCAAGAAAAAAAGGTCTATGTTTTTGACAAGGACATCTCGCTTTTGAACGGTTTCCCTGTTTATGGAACTGCTGCTGCATGTTTGGGTGAAGGCAACGGAAAAAACTCCATAAATCTGGTGGTGAAGGGTGAAGCAGACACCGTTTTAATGTATTCATTATAAAAAATAGGCAGCACTATTTCCTTTGGTAGCAATTGCCACTAGTGGGGCAACTGTTGCCGGGTGCAACAATGAATATAAAAATAAACATGGGCGGCATCAATACGAACATGACGATGACCATATCCGACAGAAAGGCAATAGGCAAAGAAACCATCACTTCGTCCGCGGGCAGTTTCAACTGTTTTGTTGTAACCAATACCACAGTCATGAAAATGGGCGTGAGCCAGCGCACAACATAGAAACAATGGATTACCGAAAAAATAGGAACCGTAAAATCTGTGAATTATGATAAAAACGGCAAGGTTACAAGCATTAGTTTGCTTACAAAGTTTGAAGAATAAATATTCGTATTAAACATCAAAAAATAAAAAAACCGCCAGAAATTTGGCGGTTTTGGTTTTGGGGATATTGCAAATTACTACTCTTTTGAAGTAGTGGATATTAATTTTCGGGTAATCTGTTTGTTATGACCCACCTTCCCATTAATAAGGTATTTAAACAAACCCATTCATATTTTATTATTATGAGCGTTCGGAGATTGAATATATCAAATTGGATAACATAATCCTTTTTTGGTCTGTTAGCTTTCAACGATGAACCACCACTTGAAAATTGTCATAAGCGGTTTCTCCAAAAATCATCCTATAATCAAATGTTCCACCATTGCCCCCTGCGAAGCCCAATGCGGTCAAAAGTAGAGTATGCGTTCCGGCGGGGAGTTGTACATATCCATTGCCATTCAAGTAATAATAACCTGACGCATAGGTTCCGCCAGGACTATTCACGTCGGGATTGTTGGTGTAGGTGCCTGTATCCATGGCTATATAATTTGAGCTGCCATCAACAGATACCCAAGCCCGATACAGCCTTGAAGCCCCATCTAATATGGGACCACACCATTTGACCGGGTAAGCTGTACACTAAATTGATATGAAATATGTACCAACGATTCCTGTGTGAGCGTAACTGAAGTATTGTAAATAGGGATGGTTACTCCTTCGCCCGTTGCAGATTGGATACTTATGCTGGGATTGATAAAATTAATGACGTTTATAGGCATAAAAGTTTGTATTAATGGAGGTTGCAAGTTTAAGTCGCCATTGGCATCCACATAAACCGGTGAAGGATCTACTCCAATATTATGAATGCTATTGGCGTCGTTTAATCCATCAATCCGAACTGTGGAAGTACTACCAGCCACATGGAGTTCGGTTGCGGGAGCTGCAGTATTGATACCTACCCGGTTGGCACCGCCATCCACAAAAAGCATGTTGGGGTTGTCGTTGGTTTCTATTCGCGTATCAATATTAAAACCCCCTTCATTGATCACCAAAGCATCATTTGCGTCTTCCAATAATCGTATGAATTCCCGACCTCCCGCACTAAAAGCAAGTTGATCTGCGGAGGGTAGCCACATGCCCACATCCGAATCGGAAGCCCAACTATAAAAAGGGAGAGAATTCGTTCCATTTGCCATGGCTTGTATTTGATCTGCGTTTCCTGGGATTCGAAGCCGATCTAGGCTGTTTGTTTTGAAGTCCAAATTCCGATCAATGGTAGTCCCCAAAAAATGGGTGCCATTGATGGTATTGTCATTCCCATCGGTTTCCCAGTAATTGTTGTTGGTTTGAAGGCGAACCCATTGAATACCATCCCAATAATAAAAACCCGTCACTGTAGCAGGATTGGTATTATAAACTAAAAGACTTTCGGTGCTTCCTCCGGTAACCGGTGAAATTGAGCTGAGGTCCGGAATGTTTATCCGCGGAATCAATAATCCTTTATCGGGGCTATCAATGTCCAGCATCGAACCCGCCCCAGGATTTATGGTATTAATCCCGACTTGTGCATTGATATGTGTTGAAAAAGCTATAATAAAGCACAGGATTATACAATGTAAAACAGTGTAGTTGAGTTTCATAAGCCTGATTTTAAATGATTTGGGAATACAATATAATCAAATAAATCAGTTTAAACGCAAATAAATTCGATAAAACGCATAGAGATTCGCAATTTTTATTGATATTAAGTTAAAAAACCCTAAATAGAAGCCCCTATGGAATACAAAGGGGCATCTGCAAGTTGAAGGTTATTTACTATTGAGAATTTAATCTATTCGATAATTAAACTTTTAATAATTCTATTGTTTTCAGAATATATGGTTATCCAATACACGCCCGCATCGAATCTCGAAACATCAATTTGTGTAGTATTTCCATCCTGATTAATTGGAAACGTTCTTATAAGCCGACCTCTAAGGTCAAAAATATCTACTCTATTTAAAACTGAAAATCCGTTGTTTTGGATATTAAAAGTAGTTTCCGCTGGATTAGGATATACAATGATCTCATTTTCATTAAAAGTGGTCTCTGTTATACTCAAATATTCTTCAACGGTCAGTTCAAAAGTACAACTACCAATATTCCCAGCAGCATCAATTGCGGTTAGGGTTATATCAATAATGCTGCCCCCGGTTACCACGGTACCTGCTGCCGGACTTTGTGACACTACGGGATTTGAAGTACAGTTATCAAAAACAATGGCGTCAACTGTATAATCCAGAAGGATATATTGATTATTTGAGTCTGGGTCAACTACAAGGTCGGCGGGACATTCAATAGTTGGGCTTTCATCATCGACAACCGTAATAGTGAAACTTGCGGTGGAAGTATTTATCCCATCAGATGCAATATAAGTGATTACGGTAATTCCCAGAGGAAAAACATCTCCCGAGCTCCAATCCGAAGTTACGATTGGGGAAGCATTACAATTGTCAATTACAGTGGGTTCAGTCCAAATTCCAATAGCATCACAGGTGATACCTGCGGATAATACCATATCGGAGGGCATATTGAGTATTTCTGGTGCTGTCGTATCCAAAACGGAAACATCAAATGTGGTTGAGGCCGAGTTACCAGAGGCATCGGTGACGGTCAAGGTAACGGTGGTCGTGCCGGTGAAAACAGTTCCCGCAAGTGGGGACTGACTTATTAAAGGTGTGGCATCACAATTATCATCAACCACGGCCAATGCCGAATAGTCCAGAA
>JAENXC010000058.1 GCA_016649715.1 Flavobacteriaceae bacterium
AAATAAAAGAGACCTGTTATCCGCAGGTCTCTTTTATGTAACTACTTTTTTGAAGGCCAATTCTATTTCGTCCGAAAGGAGGGTTTCGCCCAATGTCATTAAGTTAAGCATTAGATCGCTCTTTTATAGTTAGATAAGGCCTGATATTTCCCTTTTGTTCTGCAACATTTTCTGAGTCGCGGATACTTTCGTCCAGGCCTTTCAGGTTCAATATTTTGCAGAAAGAAGGTCTGTAATTGATTCAAAATACACTCAGGATTGTAGGATATAAACAGATCTACAATCCTGTTTTTCATCACCCCAAAAGCGACATTGCGATTGATTTTATAGATATGCTTTCGTTTCTCTGTTATTGTTTCCAGTTGCTGATCACAGGGTTTTGCAATGATTTGTTGTAGATTCGATAGAAAAACTGTGATATAGAAATCCTGTAGAATAGTGATCGGTTTCTGTCCACTAAAAGCTTCTAATTGCAATTGATTTTTCAGGGTATCATATTTGGTTTCTATTCCCCAACGCATAAAATATAAATCTTTAAATACCGCAAGTGGATTTAGCTTTGGGTCGAACAGGTTTGTTGCCAGCACTTCAACAGATCCTTCATCCAATATTACCTTTACAAGTCGAATATCAACTACCGATTCCACAGGAACAATGTAGCCCATCTTATATAATTCTGCCGATGAATATTTGCTGGAACGAAAATGCGTGAGAATGTCTTTTTGGTCGCTTTCTACAAATGCTTTTATCCCAAGTGTAAAATCCACTGGGCAACACATTAAAAATGGTTGCGGAATTTCTTTGGTCTGGTGAAGGAAAATACTGATGAAGCCAGGATATCCCCTATCATAAATCAGCAACATATCTGGATCATAATAAGGGAGTCAGTGCTGAGCCACTTTCTGCTCAGATATTTTTATGGGATATAAATCGGCCCAAATAGTAATCTCATTCAAAACATCAAATGCCGAAACAACTTGTCCCATTTGCACATTTTTACTCTGATTTGAATGAGAACCAAATTGCATTATAACCTCACTGTTGTTAACCAAATAAGCCTGAGAACCATCTATCGCTATTATTCGAAAACCTTTCCACCGCCTTATGGCCTTATCGTAATGCTGATAGAAACTCTTTACCAGCACTTCGTTTAAACCTGCAAAAAATAAGGCTTTAATTTTCATTCGCTGCTGGCAGAAAGCAGATTTAGTCACTTTCATGTCTATTGCATCAATCTGGTCATAAAATGCAGCGATTTCGATGCTGTAACTCTTTTTCATGAAATTCAGCAGCAGATAAACTAATCGCTCAAAACCTAGCTTTCTATTCCTTATAAAGTCAGATGGTGATAACACAAACAAGTGTCGTAGTTTACTGTCAACAGATGTTTGAGAAATAAAATTCTTTAAATCAAAAATGATCTTTAAGTTTGTACTCATACCACAGTTTTTAAAGGTTTTGCAAACATAAAGAACCGGATTTTTCCGGTTCTTTAACTGTGGTTATGGTCATAATTCCCTTAACTTAATGACATTGGGCTTCACCCTCTTTTATTATGATGCAATTGATACCGATAAATGTTCCCCTTTTGAAACATCAACTGACTTGAAGTAAGCCTCTTTGATTTGATCTGTTAACTGATCAGATTCAAGATCGGCTGATTCGATTACCCGAAACCAACTCCAAAACACATCAAAAATTTCAATATCCGATTCGATTTCAGAATCTTCCAAAGAATCGAAATAGCTACGGTCATACCACAGAACAATTTCTTGATAATCACCAAAATCATGATGAAATGTTTTTACTGAGTAGTATG
>JAENXC010000056.1 GCA_016649715.1 Flavobacteriaceae bacterium
AGGTGTTTCCACTCTCCGGCTATATTGTATTCCAAATGAGTATTTTTAATATCCTCCAGCAGGGTGGGAATATCTTCAATCGGCCGGATGTCTTTTAATGTCATGGAAAGAAATTCATCCATTGAATAACCATAACTGCTAATTGCAGCCTGATTAACTTCAAGAAATGCAAGTGTTTCGAGGTCGTAAATCCACATGGGTTGCGGGTTGTTGTCAAATAACAGGCGGTATTTCTCTTCACTTTTCCTCAATTCTTCTTCATGTTTTTTTCGTTCAGTAATATCTCTGTGAATACCTATAAAGCCCGAGATTCCTCCATTTAAATCGAAAATTGACGTATTGTAAACATCGACAGTAAGTAATGAGCCTGTTTTTGTTTTATTTACTATCTCACCAGAAACAGCATTTTTCGAAAGTAGTGTGTTCCAAAAATCCTTGTACACATTTTCATTATAAGTTCCTGATTTTAAAATTCTTGGTGTTTTTCCAATACATTCATCGCCTGTATAGCCATATAATTTTCCAAATGCAGGATTTATAAAAATAATATGACCTTCCAAATCCGTTATAAAAATTGCTTCAGAAGAACGTTCAATAGCTAATTTGAACTTAATCAGTTCTTTTTCGATATTTTTTTGTTTAGTAATATCAACTATATATCCTCTGATTTTTTCAAGTTTATCGTCTTTACCGAATATACCGATGGCATTTACCAACGCATAAATTGTTTTTCCTTCTCTTGAAATAAATTCAACTTCGTAATTTTCAACTTTACGATAAAGTTTTATTAAACGGATAATCTGTTTTCTGTCTTGGGGATTTTTGTATAAGCCAGTAATGTCAAATTTTTCTGTTTCTGATTTTCTTTGAAAACCAAATAAACTTAAAAACGTTTTGTTGCAGCTAAAAATTTCGCCTGAAACGGAAACTAAATAGTCCGCAGAGATATCGTTTTCAAAATACTCTTCGAGGCTGGTTTTATTTTTTCGAAGTTCGTCTTCAGCTTGTTTGCGTTCGGTGATATCCAGCAAGGAAACAACACTTTGTTGGGTTCCGGGAATCATATTGATATTTAAAACAGCATCGCGTGTTTCGCATTTGCTGTTCACCAGTTTTACTTCATATTTTCGGGGTGCTAGGTCTGGGTTTTCACGGCGAAGCTGATGATTCTGGAGCATTTCCTGTAAACTCTCCTCTGATACATAGTTAGTCCATTTTTTACCAATCAATTCCGCCGTAGTGTAACCGGTTATATCCATGCATTCGTTGTTTGCCATCAAAATGGTGGTATCCTCGTCAACAATTAACGTTGCTGTCCCGGTAGATTCAAAAATTGCCTTGTACCTCGCTTCGTCGTTTTTTAGTTCTTTTTCGGCTTGCTTTTGCTCTGCGATGTTCTTTTCGTATGCTGCCTTCAACTCAGCATACTGCTGAGGCAATTGTTCTAAATCGTATAAGGGGCTTTTATTGGATTTATTTTCTTTCATACAATTGTTTCTTCAAAATTAACAATATTTTTGTTGGTTTTTTCAGCATTGGCTATAACGTTTAATATAAAAGAAGTAGGGCTGTAAATAAGCAATTACCTTTCGGATTATCAACAAGCCAAATCTTTTGCTCCCGAAACTTCGGGATTGTTTTATATTATTGTTCTAAAAGCCAAATCAAAAGATTTGGCGACCTCGCAAATATGCCTGAAACATTGGGTTTAGCACCTACTTGCCCTATTTTTTTTATACATTGTGTGTGCCCAGCATGGGCATCTTTAATTTATCGAAAGATAAATAATTAATATAGAGGGTGCAAGTCCCTTATGCGCAGGAGTAACGTCCTGAAGCATTAGTAAGCCGCAAGCTGGTCTGCCGTGAGGCATGCAGTGAAG
>JAENXC010000062.1 GCA_016649715.1 Flavobacteriaceae bacterium
CACCACCTTAGTTCTTTCCGAACTCAACCGCGAACGTTTGTTACAGCGGGAAAATCTTGATTTCAGGATCAAAGAAATGGATTCTAAGATCAATCATCTGGATGAAAGCATTAAAAACACCAATTCATCTTCAGAAAAGGTAGAAAAATTGTTGGAGCGGGTGCAGATATTAGAAGAAAAACAACTGGAACTGGACAAAAATGTGGTTAGTGTTTATAAATATAATTACAGTTCGGCAGTGCTGAACCTTGCTTCGATGGAGCGGGAAATAAAACCGCTCAACCTGTTTAACAGTTCCCGGGAATTCTACACTACTCTGGACAAGGTGAGCAACCCAATGAACTATGAAGGTTATACCGCCTGGTTTAAAAACTTTGAAAAATACATTGAAGACAATAAAGGGAGTGAGGCAAAATTGGCAGCCCTGAGCAATATTATGCAGGTTACCGGGAATTTGGCCGAGGGCACTCCTTTTACGGGAATGTTTGCGGGCAGTCTGTTTGACGGGATTGGGTTATTTGTCAATTCCCTTGGCCGTAGGGACAGGGAATTGAGGGAAAAAAGTTTAAAAATGTTCAAGTTAACTACTTTGGTTTCACAATTTACCCACGATAAAGACCTGATAGAAACGGAATGGAATGCAATAACAAAAAGTTTAGACGAATTAAAGGAGATTCAGCACAATGCAATGGAAGAAAATATCGTAAAGATTTTAGGAATCAACCGAGGTGATTTTAAGAAATATTTTACCGATGAAACCGATGCAAAAAAGCGTACTCAATATATCCTGGATATTTCTAAAATTGCCGAAGATAAAATCGGAGAAGAAAAGAACAAAAATCCCGAAAACTGGAAGCAGGATTATTACAACCAAATGATTGCTGTACAAAATTTAAAGATCCGTTTTGGAACAATTACCTTCCGGATCCTGGAAAATCTCGATAAATATAAATTGCTCATCAACAAATATAAAAACGATGAATTGTTGAAAGATCATATCTCCCAGTTGGATTCAAAGCTAATTTCGGTACGAAACAGTTTTGAATCTACCTTTAATCCCCAGGATTATATTAAGGCATCCAGTGAGATGTATATAGTTGAGTAGATTTAAGATGGTAGATTTGAGATTTGAGCCTTGAGACAAAAGAAACAAGAATAAAGAGGTAAGTCTAAGGAAACAAGACAAAAGATTCAAGAGGCAAGACTAAAGAAAAAAACTAAACGGGAGAAAGAAGACTAAAGCCTAAAAAAATCCCTGTCAGCGTTTTAAACGCTGACAGGGATTTTTTTATTTTAAAGAAAAATATGAAATAAAAAAGAAACAAGACTTAAAAAAGTTAGAAGTAAAAAATCCAAACTTGCCTGAAAGAAGAGAGAAGTAATTTTCAAGTCTCTTTTCTATGTTCTATACTCTTTTTTCTAACTTCTCAAATCTCAAATCGAACTTCTAATTACCCACACTTGGAAGAACCGCAATCTTTACAGGTTAAACAACCTTCCTGGTAAATCAGGTTGGTGGAGTTACAATTGGTACATTTCTGTCCTTTTGCTTCTGTACCATCCGCCACATAGCGTTTTAAAGCACGTGCGACCCCATTTTTCCATGTGTTGATAGATTCGTTGTCAAGTTGCAAACTATTGATAAGATCTACTGCCTTATCTATTCGCATTCCGTGCCTTAAGGTACCTGAGATCAATTTGGCATAATTCCAGAATTCAGGATTGAATTTATGGGATAATCCTTC
>JAENXC010000044.1 GCA_016649715.1 Flavobacteriaceae bacterium
GCAATGAAGGAAAAGAAATTCCGTCTTGCCAGTTTTTTTGACCAGCACTGGGACACCTATGTCAAAAGTCCGAAAGAATACATTGCCCCTGAGCAGTTCAAAGCAGTTGCAGCCATGCGGGTTTGTCGAACAGAAGCGCTTGGTGTTGATCATTATGCCTGTCCCGAATGTGGAGAGATGAGCCAGGTTTACCACAGTTGTAAAAACCGCTTTTGCCCCACTTGCAGTTGGAAAGACACGCTTCAGTGGGCAGAAAAGGTGGAAAGCCAGATGATGGACATTCCGCACCGCCATGTGGTATTTACCTTGCCACACCAACTCAATAACCTGATAAAAGACAATAAATCACAATTGTTGGATTTCTTGTTCAAAGCAGCATCCGAATCAGTTATGGACTGGATGCAGCATAAATACGGTTTGAAGCCGGGCATTATCAGTGTGCTGCACACTTTTGGTGAGACAAAGGAGTTCCATGCCCACATCCACATGATCCTTTCCTGGGGAGGGATAAACAGCAGCAATTGGATAGAACAGATAAAAGGTGAGTACGTCAACTATAAGTTTATCCAAACAAAGTTCCGTTGCAAGTTTGAGGATAAACTGGTGAAGCTTTTCGATTCGAATGCATTGTGGCACAAGTTTAAGGGCAGGATCGAGTTTTTACGGTTTCTCAAAAGAGTAAACAAAAATAACTGGCGTGTCCATTTTGAACCGGCCATGGCCAATCCTTCACAGGTAATCAGGTATATTGGGCGGTACTCGAAACGTGCCTGTCTGAGCGAATACAAAATAACCAACATACAGGGAGAATATATTACCTTCAAATACAAGGACTATAAGGATCTGGATTTTAACGGAAAACCAATTGTAAAAGAACTGAGGTTGCATTATAGCGAGTTCTTCCCCCGTTTGCTCCAGCATGTCCCGATCCCATACTCTCGTTTGGTCAGGTATTCCGGCCTTTATGCCGCAAGGTCGAAAGCTATTTTAAAAAGTTACTACAAAGACCATCTGCCCGGACAAATGATCAAGGAGGAAGATGAAGAATGTTATGAGTTGCCGAAAAACCCTAAGCAATGTAAAACCTGCAAGGTGGAAAAAATATACATTCATACAACGTTCAGGAACAGGAACAACGAGATCGTTTATATGTCGAGGTTTAATCCGGCAGCAACAAAACTAAAAACGATGGCAGCATAAACATTAATGGAAGAGGTGTGTCCGGTTGTGAAATCAGGACAATTTTAAGGTAAAAACGAATAATAAGATGGATGAAAGAAGAGATTTTTAATCAAACAATGGGGATAAAAACGGTTTTGAAGAATTGTTTCAACGACCTGAAAACCATATATTCACCAATTAAAATTTATAATCTCTTAATAATAGGAAAACAAAGCACTTCGTACAACAGCAAAATACCCGCAAGTCGGGCAGCCAGCTTCGTTGAAAGGTAATTGAAATTTTGAAAAGCAACTCTCGTAGGAAGTTCATCGGTTAACTCCCGCCCTGCGTGTATTTGCGAAACGTTAGCAACCATAATATGACACTGCATGAAACAGACATTTAAGCTTAAAAAGGGTGAGATTTTATTCGACGAAGACAAAATCATCATAACAGACGATGCTAAAAAACAAAAGTGGATGTTGTCATTGATTATTTGTTTTGGGACAATTTATGGTATCGAGACTTTTTTGAAGTATTTTAAAACTGGTGACAACTTTGATTTTTGGTATGGAATAATAATTGGGTAGGTTGGCATTTTGACGCTGATTATATGGCTTTTAAGATTGGTTAGAAGTGAAATATCTTTGGACGAGGTTAAATCGATGAAAGTAAAACAAAGAAATAGAAACAAATTTTTGGACATAAAACTTAAAAATAATAGACTAAGACGAGTAATTCGAGTTGACAATGCAACGGAACTCGAAGCATATATAAAAACGTATTTTAGGTCAAAATTGAATTACGGTTTCTAGCAGCAACTATAATAAGTCATTTCATGAAACAGACATTTAAACTTAAAAAAGGTAAGATTTTGTTCGAGCAAGACAAAATCATCATAAAAGACGATGCTAAAGAACAAAAGTGGGTATGGACATTCATTCTTTGTTTGGGGACAATTTCAAGTGTTTTGACTTTTTTGAAGTATCTCAAATCTGATGACAAGTTTGAATTTTGGTTTAGTTTAACAATTGGTTTATCAAGTATTTTGATTTTGACAATTTGGCTTTTAAGATTAGTCATTAGTGAAATATCTTTGGACGAGGTGAAATCGATGAAATTTAAACAAAGAAATAGAAACAAATTTTTACACATTAAACTTAATAATAATAGAGTGAGACGAATTGTTCTTGTTGACAATGCAACTGAACTCGAAGAATATATTAAAACGAATTTAAAGACAAAATTGAATTACGGTTGCTAACAGCAAAATACCCGCAAGTCGGGTTTCGTTGCTTCGTTGACA
>JAENXC010000047.1 GCA_016649715.1 Flavobacteriaceae bacterium
CTTAAGAATGTTATCCATGTTTTCGTCAAGTGGTTTCCACAATACCCAAAGTATGATGTCAACATTCTTCGATTTTCCGTACTTCACCAATTCGGGTAAATCAAGATTTTCGTTAGATTCTAAAATCTCTGTAGTCGATTTCGTCCAGCCCTCATCCAACATAATATATTCGATACCATTTTTAGAGGCAAAATCAATGTAATATTTATAAGTTTCAGTATTAATGCCCGATTCGAAATCTACACCATAAATATTATTTGCATTGTACCAGTCCCAAGCCACCTGTCCGGGTTTTATCCAGCTTGCATCAGCAATTTTAGATGGATCTGAAAGTTTGGTAACCAAATTGCTTTCCACAAAAGTTCGGTCATCATCGCTAATCATAAAAACGCGCCATGGATATTCTCTTTTACCTGAAACTTTTGCAATGTAGTCGGCTTTTTCCGTCAATATCTGATTGCGATCTGGGGATGACTCCTTATTAGGGATGGCTTTGAGGACGTATTTAGGGTGGATAGCCTTCATCGATTCCTTTTCTGTCACCTCCAAAAACATACCTGGATAACTTTGTAATGCCGCTTCTGTGAAAAGCACTTTCACATCTCCTGTTTCAAACATTACCGGTAAACTACAAAAATCACCCTTGTTTAATTCTGAAAGAGCCTTATTTAGGTACAAACGTTCATTATGGGAATACATAGAATCTTCTTTCGGGAAAAAAGATGAGGAGTCTTCTGGAAAATCAATGGTCAATTCCTCGCTAACAACCACTTCACTCTTCTTATTATTGTCCACAAAACGGTAGGAAATACCGTCATCATAAGCCCTGAAAATTAATTGATAGTCTCCACGAAAACTCATAGTCAGTTGATTGTATTTGCTCTGAATTTTGGCATCCTTATAAGGCACTTGCGGTATAATTTCCTTGCTGAAAGAGTCGGATTTATTACTTTTTAGTTTTGGCAATCGTCCCAATACCCTTCCATTACCCATGTCCATCGAGATTGTAGATTTTTCAATAACAGTCTTTTGGTCGAAGTTTGTAGACCATGAAATTCGATCGGAAATACTAACCGTTACACTGATTCTATTATCTGGGGAATTGACAACCAAGTTTTGTGCTGTTAATGTGCTTAGCAAACTCAATTGAGCAATGAGTGCAAATGAAATAATTTTTAATAGTTTCTTCATATTTGATTTTATGTATTATACCGAAATAGGTTGACCTTTTATTTAGCTAAAATAGTATTTTTTACAGTTTGTTTCAATCCATATTCATATTTCTATTTACTTGTTCAGCAATTGCATTTTTATATTGGGGTTTTTGTTCATCATTTTGAAATTAATTGCAATGGGTTTGGCTATGGTTCCGTTGCGGAGAAAATCCGTTTAGGATTTTCGGAGTAGGAATCAAGCAATATAAATGTAATGATTTTTGGTATAGCATTTAGCAAGCAATGGATTATAGCCGTTGTAGGCATTAGTTTCTTATTTCTTTTTCATATAACTTTTTACTAAATCCGTTAAAGCCCTTCCGTGAACATTTTTAGCCATAACCACACCCTTATCATCAAGAATAAAGTTGGCCGGAATGGTCCGAACACGGATTTTTTTTAAGAAAGGTGCATCATCTCCCTGCAAATCTGATGCTTGAAACCAGCCATTTGTTCCATCGCGCTCTACAGCTGCTCTCCAGGCAGACTCATCACTTTCTAGACCATAAGCAACAATTTGTAAACCTTGGTCATGATATTCATTCCATATAGGTACTAAAACCTCCCGGTTTTCCTTTCGGCAAGGAGCACACCAAGATGCCCACAAGTCTATAATAGTGAGCTTGTTGCCTAATTGGTCTTTAAGAGAAAGTGTATCCTTTGTTAGCATGGGAAACTTGAGATTTGGAAATACATCTCCTACTAAAACAGGTAAATTAGAGGGATCACTTTCTTTACAAAGCTGTTTTACCCATGGATGATCTGGTTGTTTTTTCTTCCATCTATTACATTGACTCACCAAAAATTCAGGCACACGTTCATAATAATTCTTTGGACTTACCCATCTTAATGCCACCAATGCCGGCATAAGGTACTGTGTGCTATCTGCAAACTTTATTAGCTTCGTCTGATATTGTAAGATAGCGTGTTCCTTTTCCAACAGTTGACTGCCATCTTCTAATTGCCAATGCTTTCCTGCAAGATAGGTTTGGTAAGCTTTCTCTTTGATATCCCTTAAGTCTAACAAAGCTTTATTAATTTCTGAAGGGTGTTCAATTGAAAAACTTTTTTGAAATTCATCCAATTTAGCAGTGATTTGCAGACGCTCTCCTAA
>JAENXC010000021.1 GCA_016649715.1 Flavobacteriaceae bacterium
CGACGGTAAAAATTGTGCTCCGGGACCCTATCGCTCAAACGGAAATCGTTGAAGAGCTTTTCTTGGTAGATCTTTTTTCCTTGCATGGCATGAAATTACGAAAATTCCTTAACTTGTGCAACAGGCACAATGGCTATAGTTCATTGCTTCTGACTTTCCTATCGGAAAGTCCTCGCAAATTTGCTATCTTCGGCTACAGCGGAAAGAATCCTGCGGATTTTTCCGCAACGAAACCATAGCCTAAACGTTATCCTCCAATACTACAAACTAATAACGAGTATTCAAAAAAAATGGAGCCTGCGATTTACAGGCTCCATTAGTTTTATTTTATTGTATAGAATTGATTACATCCCTTCCTTCCTAGGTTTTGTTGAAACATTCATATCACGAACGCATTCATACTTACCATCTTTTTTTTCGAAATAAGACATATAATATCCGTTTTCAATTTCTGTGCCAGTGCTATCAAATTGAGTCCAAGAACCAACCTCCAAAGCACTATTGCCTTCAGCAAAAAGGTCAACTACTTTATACACACTATATTCGCCCAAGGTGTCATTAGCAATGCTTTTTGCAATACTTTCCCTGATGGCTGCCCTGCCCGAAGTGGGTTGTTTATTACGACTATAACTTATGGCATTCTCGCTGTAATAAGCCACTACTGCATCGGCATCCTTCGCCTTTTCTCCTGCAGAAAAAGCATCTTCCATAGCCTGAATCTCTACTTTAAGATTGGCCATATCAATCGGTTCTGCATCATTGGACTTTGCTTTTTGTTGGTTCATACAACCAGAAAAAGTGAAAGCCGCAATTGTTAAAAAACTAACAAATTGAATGATTTTTTTCATAATTAAATTGGTTTTAGTTAAGCAAGAAATGTACAAAAAATACTCCAGATAATCACTATACTAAGCAGTTATGATTTGAAGTGTTTCTTTGAGCTTATCATTACAGCAACTAATCCATATACACACAAAAATCCTTTCTTCTACGCTATAGCTTTTAAGAACTTAGGTGGATTTTGCTATCAGCCAGTTAGCGTTGCTCGTGTCTATTCGGTTTGTATTTGCTACATTTAGATGCTTAAACAACGTAATAAACCAGATACAAACCCATAAATGACAATATCTCATAATTTCAAATTTATTTTTATCCATGCACATAGAACCGGAGGCACAACAATTAGGAATCTATTATACTAAGAGTTAGGAAATAAAATAAATTCTCTTTCAGAACATGGAAACGCAGCCACTTCAGAAAAAGAAATGCTAGAAAAACACGCTGATTATTTCACGTTTGGCTTTGTTAGAAACCCATGGGAGCGGATGCTCTCTTGGTATTCGTTACTCAATAAAAACGAGGCTGATACTATGGACCAAACGAGGCGAAAATTTCAAGTGTTTTTAGAGGAAGATCAAGCCTTTGGCACTGGCGATTCCTATTTTCATTACAATCAGCTAGACTATTTTCCTGTGATACATGACTCTTATGAAGGCGTCAAGATTTATCGCTACGAGCATTTTGAAGAAGAAACCCATAAACTGTTTGACCATTTGGGGTTCAAATTATATGAAATTCCTGTAATGAACAATACAGAGGCAAAAGTTTACCAAGCATATTATACGGAGATGAGTAAAGAGCTTGTAGCAGAAAAATGCAAAAAAGATATCGACTATTTTAAGTATATATTTTAGAAGCACACAGTATAACAAACTGCTGAAGGCAAAGCTGTAGACGCTTATGGCGGTGGCGCGGAAATAGTGGTTTTTGTGTTATATTTGAAAAAATATGTGCCGTATAAAAGCAATAAAAGCTTCACCGTATATAGTAACCATACTCCGCTCTTTTGTTCTTTATATCTAATACTTAAAGTTAACTGATTCATTAAAAATCAAACTTAAGAATAACTGAGTTAAAAAACAAGTACGCTACAATTAATACACTTTTAACCCTTCATCATCCACAAATAACTTTATAATATTTAATTTTGAGGAAATTCAGAAAACTACATTATGAAGTACGATCAAATAGACAGCAAACTCTACATTAAAAACCGCAAAAACTTTATGGCCCAGATGAAGCCCAAGGGCGTCGCGGTTTTCAACAGTAACGATATTTTCCCGATCAGTGCAGACAGCACTATGCCCTTCCAGCAAGCGCGCGACATTTTATATTTAAGCGGCGTAGATCAAGAGGAAAGCATCTTGGTGCTTTTCCCCGATGCCCCTAACAAGGAACACCGCGAAATGCTTTTTGTACGCGAAACCAATGACCACATAGCCGTTTGGGAAGGCGAAAAACTTACCAAGGAAAAAGCCTTTGAAGTAAGCGGAATAAAATCAGTTTACTGGCTAGCGGAATTCGACAAGATTTTCTATGAAGTAATGACGCAGGCTGAGTGTGTCTATTTCAACACCAACGAACATTACCGTCAAAGCGTGGAAACCGAAACCCGCGAGGATCGTTTCATAAAAACTACCAAAGAGAAATTCCCTGCACACAATTGGGAACGCAGCAATCCAATCTTGCAGCGCTTGCGTGCCGTGAAAGATAAAATTGAGCTCGATTTAATTCAAACAGCTTGCAACATCACCGAAAAAGGTTTTAGACGAATCCTTAACTTCGTAAAACCTGGCGTTTGGGAATATGAGATTGAAGCGGAATTTATGCACGAGTTTTTAAGAAACCGTTCCCGCGGTTTTGCCTACACGCCCATAGTTGGCAGCGGCAACAATGCAAACGTGCTTCACTATATTGTGAACAACCAACAATGCGAAAAAGGGGATTTAATTCTTTTGGATGTGGGTGCTGAATACGCAAACTATTCAAGCGATATGACAAGAACCATCCCCGTGAGCGGAAAATTCAACAAACGTCAGCGCGAAGTTTACGATGCCGTGAAGCGAGTGAAAGACGATGCCACTAAAATGCTGGTTCCCGGAAATTACTGGAAGGAATATCACGAAGAAGTGGGTAAATTAATGACCAAAGAACTTCTCGGTCTAAAACTTCTTGACAAAGCCGATGTAAAAAACGAAGACCCAAACTGGCCAGCCTACAAAAAATACTTTATGCACGGCACCAGCCACCACATGGGCTTAGACACGCACGATTACGGGATTCTTTGGGAAAAGATGACCGAGAACATGGTTTTCACCGTGGAGCCGGGGATTTATATTCCTAAAGAAGGATTTGGAGTTCGTTTGGAAGACGACGTTGTTATTCAGAAAAAGGGCGAACCTTTCAACTTGATGCGCAATATTCCTATTGAAGCGGAAGAGATTGAGGAGTTGATGAATAAATAGAATTAAGAAGCAAGAAACAGGACTTTTTGATACACGACTTTTAGACTTGACCTACAAAGTTTTTTCAACCTTGTAGGTCTTTTTATAAATTTATGACTTATCATCACAAAAACAATCCAATTAATTACGAAACCTTCGGAAACGGTCCGGCAATCGTCCTTTTGCACGGTTTTTTGGAAAGCTCCACCATGTGGAAACCGCTGCTTCCGCTGTTGTCTAAAAACAATACTGTAATTAAGATCGATTTTCCCGGTCACGGAAAAAGTGGGGTCATTGCAGAAATCCATTCTATGGAATTAATGGCAGAGGTTGTAGATGAACTATTGCAACATTTACGAATTTCCTCGGCAACTTTTATCGGTCACTCCATGGGGGGTTATGTTGTTTTGGCATATGCTGAAATCTTTCCTAATAAAATTGAAAAATTAATTCTCTTAAACTCAACATCGGCAGCAGATTCCGAAGAACGTAAAGAAAACCGCGACCGTGCTTTAAAGGTAATTGATCAAAATCCAAACGCTTATATCAGTATGGCGATTGGAAATTTGTTTGCTGAATCTTCCCGTGAAAAGTTTGCTGCAGAAATCGAAATCCTAAAAGAGGAAGCTTATCTTTTTCCAGTGGAAGGTATTAAAGCCGCCATAAAAGGAATGCGCGACCGAAAGGACCGAACAGAGGTCTTGAAGAATTTCAACAAAGGGAAATATATAATTTTAGCGGAAGAAGATCCTATTTTGCCAATTTTGGAAGCAAAAAAGTTAGCTGAGCAATGTGGTTGTTCCGTGAAAATAATTGAAGGAGGACATATGAGCTTGACAGAAAATTGTGATTCTGTTACGAAATATTTGCTTTTTATCGGATAAAATTTGCACTTTATCTAAATATTTGTTAATATTGATGTATTAACCCCAAATAATTTAACAGAGATGGATAAAGTTACGCCCCAAAGCCGACCTCCAATCTTGAGCCTTGTCTGCACCGCATTTGGCCATGATTACATTATAACCCGAAAAATTACTGACCACATATACGAATACCAATGTGTATGTTGTGGTAAAGAGGTTTCAAACAGTTATTCTGGTAAATTTGAATTACTTACCCGCAAACAGCGTGAAGTAAACGAGTGTTTATATTCTTTTTTCAGAAAAAAGAAAAGACTTTCTATCCATTAGAAATCTGCAACTTTTTTCAAGATTATATTTCCTTTAAATAGGAAACAAGGCTTTCTGTGCCTTTTCATAAAAACTTATCCATTGTCTTTAAGTGCATTCCAACCCCTCGCAATCAAAGGTATTTTTGTTCCTGCACGACTTATTAAATGGATTCCCTCTTTTTCAGCAGTAATATGACCGATCACCGTTAGGTGCGGATTGGCCTTTATTTTTGGGTAATCTTCGGTTTTAATAGTAAAGAGCAGTTCATAATCTTCGCCCCCGTTCAATGCTATAGTTGTGCTGTCTAAATTGAATTCCTCACAAGTAGAAATAACCTGCGGATCCAGCGGAATTTTGTCTTCGAATAAATTACAACCTACTTTTGAGTTTTTACAGATATGGATTATTTCCGATGAAAGACCATCGCTAATGTCAATCATTGCGGTAGGTTTCACGTTTAGTTCCTTCAACAAACTTGAAATATCCTTCCGGGTTTCGGGTTTCAATTGCCGTTCCACCAAATAGGAATACGGCTCCAGATCTGGCTGGGAGTTTGGGTTCACTTTAAAGACTTCTTTCTCGCGCTCCAAAACCTGAAGGCCCATATATGCTGCGCCGAGGTCGCCAGTAACTACCAATAAATCATTTTCTTTTGCACCACTTCTATAAATTGCTTCTCCTTTATTTACAGATCCGATAGCAGTAATACTTATCAGCAGCCCAGTTGTTGAAGAAGTGGTGTCACCGCCCACTACATCTACATTATAGAATTTTGCCGCAGCGGTAATCCCTGCGTAAAGTTCTTCCAAAGCCTCTACGGGAAATCTGTTTGAAACAGCTATAGAAACCGTTATCTGCGTGGGTTCAGCATTCATGGCATACACATCGGAAAGGTTTACAATCACAGCTTTGTAGCCCAAATGTTTCAATGGCATATAACTCAAATCAAAATGCACCCCTTCTAAAAGCAAATCAGTGGAAACAATCAGTTCCTTTTTGGAATCACAAGAAATAACAGCGGCATCGTCGCCAATCCCTTTAACGGTTGACTTTTGCTTTATTTCGAAGTTTTTGGTAAGATGGTCTATCAAGCCAAATTCGCCCAAATTTTCAATCCTTGTACCGGCGTTATCTTTGTTTTCAAACATTTTACAGATTTTCGGCAAAAATACGCTTTTCAAATCCAATCACGAAAAAGAACAAATCTTCCTTTTGTTGAAATATTTACGAGTACAAAACACACGCTTTTCAGTATTGTCTAAATCTATGTTACAATAGTTTTAAAAATCTGCTTCGGTATGGTTAAAAGTTCTATTTGATGTATATTTGTCCTCTAATTTAGAATTAATCTATATATGATTAAGGTAAGTGAATCTGCGAAAACAAAGATTGCGCAACTGATGGCCGAGGAAGGTTTCAATATTGCTCAAGATTTTGTTCGCGTTGGCGTGAAAAGTGGCGGTTGCTCCGGCTTAAGCTACGAACTGAAATTTGACCACAGTCTGGGCGAAAACGATAAGCTTTTTGAGGAAGAAAATGTGAAAATTGCCGTGGATAAAAAAAGTTTTTTATATCTCATCGGAACAATACTAGAATACAGCGGCGGACTTAACGGCAAAGGTTTCGTTTTCAACAATCCAAACGCAAACAGAACTTGTGGGTGTGGGGAATCTTTTTCGCTTTAAAAAAGCCCCCTAACCCCCAAAGGGGGAACTCAGTCGTGATTTTAACTGAAAACAGATAACCGACAACTGATTTACTGAACACTGAACACTGAACACTGATGACTAAATACACCGAAGACGATTTAAAAAAAGAACTAGAAACCAAGGAATACGAATATGGTTTCTATACCGATATAGAATCCGACACTTTTCCCGTTGGGTTGAATGAAGATGTAGTTAGAGCTATTTCTTTAAAAAAAGAAGAACCAGAGTGGATGACGGAATGGCGCTTAGAAGCGTTCCGTTATTGGCTGCAAATGGAGGAGCCGAATTGGGCAAACGTGCATTACGAAAAACCGAATTTCCAAAACATTTCATATTACTCTGCCCCCAACAAAAAAGCAAAATACGACAGCATTGACGAAGTGGACCCCGAACTTTTGGACACCTTCAAAAGACTGGGGATTTCTTTGGACGAACAAAAAAAACTCGCCGGAGTTGCCGTTGATATTGTGATGGATTCTGTTTCCGTAGCAACCACTTTCCAAAAAACATTGGCTGAAAGAGGAATTATTTTCTGCTCCATTTCTGAAGCGATACGGAAACATCCCGAATTGGTCAGAAAATATTTGGGAACTGTTGTGCCACAGCGCGACAATTTTTACGCAGCTTTAAACAGTGCCGTTTTCAGTGATGGTTCTTTCTGCTACATTCCGAAAGGCGTACGCTGTCCGATGGAGCTTTCAACCTATTTCCGGATAAACCAAGGTGGCACCGGACAATTTGAAAGAACCCTGTTGATTGCAGACGAAGGAAGCTACGTTAGCTATCTTGAAGGTTGCACCGCCCCAAGCCGTGACGAAAACCAACTGCACGCCGCAGTGGTGGAACTCATTGCAATGGACGATGCCGAAATAAAATATTCAACCGTACAAAACTGGTATCCGGGAGATAAAAACGGAAAGGGAGGCGTTTTCAATTTTGTGACCAAACGGGGCCTTTGCGAAAATAGGGCGAAAATTTCGTGGACCCAAGTGGAAACCGGAAGTGCTGTTACTTGGAAATACCCAAGCTGTGTTTTGAAAGGCGACAATTCCATTGGCGAATTTTATTCAATCGCAGTTACCAACCATTTTCAGCAGGCCGATACGGGAACCAAAATGATTCATATAGGAAAAAACACACGAAGCACCATTATTTCTAAAGGTATTTCAGCCGGAAAGTCACAAAATAGCTATCGCGGTTTGGTAAAGATTTTGCCTAATGCCGATAACGCGCGTAACTTTTCACAATGCGATTCCTTGTTAATGGGCAACAGTTGCGGCGCACACACCTTTCCATATATTGAAGCAAAAAATAAAACCGCCCAAATAGAACACGAAGCCACCACCAGTAAAATTGGGGAAGACCAAATTTTCTATTGCAACCAGCGAGGAATAGAAACTGAAAAAGCGATAGCCCTGATTGTAAACGGTTTTGGTAAAGAAGTGCTGAACAAGCTCCCAATGGAGTTTGCGGTGGAAGCGCAAAAACTATTGGAAATCAGCCTTGAAGGCTCGGTTGGTTAATACTAAACCTTCCAGGGTTTAGAATCCTGGCAGGGTTGAAGGTCAAATAAATTCACTATTTCAAAAAACTAAACTATCAATTTATTATGAAAAAAACCATTTTGTTGCTAATGCTTTCAGTAGCAATTTTTTCCTGTAAAAATTCAGAAGAAAAAAACAAGGAAACGGAGGAAACAACCGTTGAAAATACAACGGATTATCAAACCTATAAAGGCGATTTTATCAATTCCGAAGGAGCGCTGGTATTGATGGGGTCTAATTTTATTTACGGGGTAAAACGCGATACGCTTTCCGATAAACTCTCAAAACAAGTAGCGGCAGTCAAAAAAAATGATTTCGACATGGTCGGCGTCATTGTTCGTGGTGTGGTTTCAAAAAATACCGATAAAGAAAGCGAATGGGAAGAGGAAATTACAATCAAGGAAATTATGAAAGTGAATGACCAACCTTCCGCAGTAGATATAAAATTAAACGAAACAGAAAAGAAAAAGTAACATGTTAAAAATTAAGGATTTATACGCCGGATTTGACGGAAAAGACATATTGCAAGGCATCGACCTTGAAGTGAAAGCTGGCGAAGTACACGCAATAATGGGGCCTAACGGCTCCGGAAAAAGCACGTTGGCGGCAGTAATTGCGGGTAAAGATGAATATGAAGTAACCCGTGGCTACATCACTTTTGAAAACGAGGACATTTCAGAATTGGATCCCGAGGAAAGAGCGCACAAAGGCATTTTTCTTTCGTTTCAATATCCAGTGGAAATTCCGGGTGTTTCGGTGACCAACTTTATAAAAACGGCCATCAACGAAACCCGAAAAGCTAAGAAGCAGGCAGATATGCCTGCTGCCGAAATGCTTAAAATGATAAAGGAAAAGGCAGATATGCTAGAAATAGATCGCAAGTTTCTTTCTCGTTCATTGAACGAAGGTTTTTCCGGTGGCGAAAAGAAACGGAACGAAATTTTCCAAATGGCAATGTTGGAACCAAAACTCGCAATCCTTGACGAAACCGATTCCGGTTTGGACATCGATGCTTTGAAAGTTGTAGCAAATGGTGTTAACAAATTGAAAAGCGAAGACAACGCAATTGTAGTAATTACGCATTATCAACGTCTTTTGGATTATATAGTTCCAGATTTCGTACACGTACTGATGAACGGAAAAATAGTTAAATCCGGCACCAAAGAACTCGCTTACGAGCTGGAAGAAAAAGGGTACGATTGGATTAAAGAAGAATTGGTTTAAATATTTGTTTCTGGTTTCTGGTTTCTGGTTTAACTAAAACTGAAAATATTATGGCTACAATTGAAAAGTTTGAGGATTTGGAAATCTGGAAAGAAGCAAGACTTCTTTCCAAAGAAATAATACTGCTATCAAAAAACACAGAATTAAAAACCGATTACAAACTAAAAGACCAAATAAAAGGTTCATCAGGCTCTGTAATGGACAATATAGCCGAAGGATTTGAGCGGGATGGAAATCTGGAGTTCAGACAATTTTTATCCATAGCAAAAGGTTCTGCCGGAGAATCACGATCGCAATTATATAGGGTCTTCGATTCCGAATATATTTCTGAAGAAGAACTATTTTCTTTGGTAGATAGATATTTGAGTCTGAGTAAACGAATAGCAAACTTTATCATCTATTTAAACAAAAATGAATTTAAGGGGAACAAGTTCAAATAACTTGAAACCTGCCCATCGAGTGTGGAAACCTGAAACAAGAAACAAAAGAAACCTGAAACAAGAATTTCAATGAGTTTTAAAGACAAATTATTATCATCATATATCGCTCTCGAAGATTATTTGGAGTTTGATTCGCCTTTGCACGAGGTGCGGAACAACGCCATTAAAATCTTTGAGGAAAAAGGGTTTCCAACCAAAAAAGAGGAAGCTTGGAAATACACTTCGCTGAATTCATTGCTGAAACCCGATTACAGCGTCTATTCAAACAAAGAGCGGAATGTAGAACTGAAAACAGTTCGCAAATATTTCCTTCACGAAATAGACACCTACAAATTGGTTTTTGTGGATGGCGTTTACAGCTCGTTCCTTTCGGAAACCACGCACGATACGTTGGACGTTTGCTTGATGTCTGCTGCGCTGAACAAAAGCAAATACAAACCCGTGATTGAAGCCTATTTCAACAAAGTGGCTAAAAGCGACAGCCTTACTTCGCTGAACACTGCTTTCACAAAAGAAGGAGCCTTCATCAACATTCCGGCGCACAAAGAAGTTGAAAAGCCTATTGAAATAATAAATTTTTCTACTGGAAATGAGGCAGCAATGTTTCTTCAGCCAAGAAATTTAATAGTAGTTGGTGAAAATGCGCACGTTCAAATCATTGAACGCCACCAAAGTCTCTCCGGAAACGAAGTTTTAACCAATTCCGTTACCGAGATTTTTGCTGAAAAACGCGCTTGTGTTGACTATTACAAAATTCAAAACGATGAAGCAACCGCTTCGTTGATTGACAATACATACATTTTACAGCAACGCGATACTGTTTGCCGCGTGCATACTTTCTCCTTTGGCGGGAATTTGGTTCGTAACAACCTCAATTTTTATCAAAAGGGTGAACGTTGTGATTCCACGTTAAAAGGAATTACCATTCTTGAAGGCAAACAACACGTTGACCATAACACTTTGGTACATCACATCGCTCCAAACTGCGAGAGCCACCAAGATTACAAAGGTCTATTTGCGGAATCGTCCATAGGAGTTTTCAACGGAAAAATTATTGTTGAAAAAGATGCCCAAAAAACAGATGCCTTTCAGCAAAACAACAATATCTTGATTGACGATAAAGCCACGATAAACGCCAAACCACAGTTGGAAATTTTTGCGGACGACGTAAAATGCTCTCATGGTTGCACAGTTGGCCAGTTTGATGAAGACGCCCTCTTCTACCTCCGAAGTCGCGGAATTGGTATAAAGGAAGCCCGCGCTTTGTTGATGTATGCTTTTGCAAACACGGTTTTGGAAAGCGTGAAAATCCCAGAATTGAAAATGCGGATCAACAAACTTATCGCTAATAAAATAGGGGTTAGTTTGGGGTTTGAGTTATAAATAAAAAGCTGCCACGAATTCACGAATAACTATGAAAAATATTTTTGCATTAGTATTCTTAATCACATTAAGTATAAATTCTTTTGGACAAATTTCGAATGAGAAAGAAATCTATGGAAAATGGACAGTTGAGAAAATTATCGATAAGCCTTCAAACCCTCAATTTCAGACTTTAATTGAAGGGTTTAAAAATTCGATTTTCACATTTAATCAAAATGGAGATTTTGAACTTAGCTCTACTTCCAGTTCTCAATTATTTGCAATGGTTATTGAAATGACAAACGGTACTAAATGGAAATTTGATAAGAGCAAACAGTATATAAAAATTGGAATCGAAGAAGATCGATATTCAAGAATGGGAATTTCTATCAGGGAAACTAATGGAAGTACGTTATTTCATCTTAACGAAAGCGGAATGACCTTTGAGATGAAAAAAGTAGAATAACAAATAATAATTCGTGAATTCGTGGCAAAACTCCAACCCGAAATTTCAAATTCATAAAAATTTAAAATGTCCTTTAACCTCCAAAAAATACGCAACGATTTCCCCATCCTTTCCCGAAAGATAAATGGCTATCCGTTGGTGTATTTGGATAACGCCGCAACTTCGCAAAAACCGCAGCAGGTTATTGATTGTATTGTTGATTATTACAGCAATTACAACGCAAACATTCATCGTGGCGTGCACACACTTTCGCAGGAAGCTACAGATGCTTATGAAGCTGCTCGCCAAAAAATACAAACGCATTTTAACGCGAAGGAGGCCTTCGAAATCATTTTCACAGCTGGTACAACCCACGGAATAAATCTAGTTGCGAGCGGTTTTTCGGAAATTCTAAAAAAAGGGGATGAAATAATCGTTTCCGCAATGGAGCACCACAGCAATATTGTGCCTTGGCAAATGCTTTGTGAAAAAACAGGAGCCATTTTGAAAGTGATTCCGATGAATGAGGAAGGCGTTTTGATTATTTCAGAATACGAAAAATTGCTTAACATTAAGACGAAACTGGTTTTTGTAAACCATGTTTCAAACGCATTGGGAACCATCAATCCGATTGCCGAAATTATTGAAAAAGCGCACAGAGTCGGAGCCGCTGTTCTAGTTGACGGTGCACAATCCTGTTCGCACATAAAACCAGATTTCCAAAAACTGGACGTAGATTTCTACGTTACCTCAGCCCACAAAATGTGTGGCCCAACAGGAGTTGGAATTCTTTATATGAAAGAGGAATTGGGAAACAAACTTCCGCCCTACCAAGGCGGCGGCGAGATGATTGCGGAAGTTACTTTTGAAAAAACCACTTACGCAGGACTTCCACATAAATTTGAAGCTGGAACGCCAAATATCTGTGGTGGAATTGCATTTGGAGCTGCTATAGACTATTTAAACAATATCGGTTTCGAAGCAATTGAAAAGCACGAAAACGAACTTTTAAAATACGCTACAGAAAAACTTTTGGAGATAGATGGGCTGAAAATTTATGGAACAGGTCCCAATAAGACCTCGGTGGTTTCTTTTAACATTGAAGGCATCCATCCATATGACATAGGAACGATCGTAGACAAATTGGGTATTGCCGTTAGAACTGGTCACCACTGCGCGCAGCCGATTATGGATTTTTATAAAATTCCAGGAACGGTTCGGGCTTCCTTTGCTTTTTACAACACTTTGGAAGAAGTGGACGCTTTGGTAAACGCAGTAAAAAAAGCTAAAATGATGTTAAGTTAACCAATCACTAATGGTTAAACCTTGAACTTTGAAGTTCAACATTAAAACAGAAATTATGAAAACACTTGCCACATTATCATTATTATTATTATTATTTACAGTAATCTTTACAGGCTGCGACGAAACCAAAAAAGTAATTGACGTTGCTGGAAGCGTTCAATTGACAGGTAATTATATTGTTTCAAGCATAAATGGAAAGAAACTTGAAAACACTACGAACCCCACATTTACACTTTCCGCTTTAGATAATTCCTTCCGAGGGACCACGGGCTGCAATTCGGTTTTTGGCAATTATACTATTGACTTTTACGCATTAAATTTTGGTGATTTAGCGGTTAGCGAAAAGTTTTGTACAGATAAAAATACTATGAAAACCGAACGCGACTTCTTGGATGCGCTCAACAATACGGGATCTTATGCTTTGGAAAACAACGTACTTACTTTGTATTCCAAAACAGATCGCAGTGTGCTTCTCAGTGCAAAAAAGGATACAAATAACTAAAGTTGGATTATGACGATTGAAGCAATACAGGAAGAGTTAATAGACGAGTTTTCAATGTTTGAAGACTGGATGCAGCGCTACGAATATATGATAGAGCTCGGCAAATCACTTCCGCTGATTGACGAAAACCTGAAGAACGACGACAAACTGATAAAAGGTTGCCAGAGCAAAGTGTGGCTTAATTCCGAAATGAAAGATGGGAATATCATTTTTACGGCCGATAGTGATGCCATAATCACAAAGGGAATTATAGCGATTTTAGTCCGTGTCTTTTCTAATCAAAAACCACAGGCCATTCTTGACGCCAACACCAATTTTATTGATGAAATTGGGTTGAAGGAACACCTTTCGCCTACCCGAGCAAACGGATTGGTCTCCATGATAAAACAAATGAAGATGTATGCCTTGGCATACCAAACACAACACAAAAATTAAGCAGATGGAAACAGAAATAGATATGGCCGAACTGGGCAAAAAAATAGTGGACGTTCTAAAAACAATTTACGATCCTGAAATACCGGTGGACATATATGAACTCGGTCTTATATACGACGTTTTTATTAACGAGGACCGCGAAGTAAAAATACTGATGACCCTTACCAGCCCCAACTGCCCAGTGGCAGAAAGCCTGCCGATGGAGGTGGAAGACAAAGTAAAGTCGATGCAAATGGTAAAGGATGCCGAAGTGGAAATAACCTTCGATCCACCGTGGAGCCAAGAGCTGATGAGCGAAGAAGCGAAGCTGGAATTGGGGATGTTGTAAGCCCCCTAACCCCCAAAGGGGGAATCAAATCAATGGATAATTTATAATATTTTAAAAAAGTCCCCTTTGGGGGATAAAGGGGGATGTCCGAAGAAATCATAAATCGTGTAGCTAACAGCAAGCTTGTAACCTTTAACCTTGAGGATTTATACCCCAAAGGCGAAAGAGTGGCTTTTGATATTTCACAATGGTTCATGGAAGGGATTGTACTGCGCGAAAGCGAGTTTCGTGAAAAAGCAAAGGAACACGATTGGGCACAATACCAAGATAAATACGTAGCGCTTTTTTGCAGTACCGATGCCATTGTTCCGGGTTGGGCTTATTTGTTGCTCTCGCTTCAATTGGCTCCCTTTACAAAAAAAGTTACCGTTGGTAGCTTGGAAGAACTCGAAAGCATTCTCTTCGCTGAATTGCTACAAAATTTGGATATATCTGAATATAAAGACAAACCCGTAATCATTAAAGGTTGTGCCCACAAACCCATTCCGCAGAATGCGTATGTGCTTTTGGCCCAAAAACTTCAACCTGTTGCGAAAAGTATTATGTACGGCGAGGCCTGTTCCTCTGTCCCTCTTTTTAAAAAAACTTAAATATTAGTCCTTTTATCGAATTTGTAAAAAGTATTGTTTCTGGTTTTGTTATTGGTAAATATTCAAAAGAGTATCTATTTTTGCACGAATAAAATTTCATAAAAATATTATAGATAGATGAAAAAACTTTTACTCCTCACAGTTCTTTTTTGCGCACCAGTGGTTCTCTTTGCCCAAGGGGAATCCCCGAAGGATTCTGTTCCCAACGGTTGGACACGTGCGGGAAACATTTCATTGTTGTTCAATCAGGCCGCTTTCAATCACGAATGGACCGGCGGCGGAACTTCCAATTACTCTGGAAATCTTTCGCTTTTTTACGATTTTAATTATAAGCACGACAAAATTTCGTGGAATAGCCGTTTAACTGGAGAATACGGTCTCACTAAAAACAAAGACGATAAATACTCTCACAAAACCAACGACCGTTTGGAACTCAACTCCATCTTGGGACAACAGATAAAAGAAAGCAATTGGTACTATTCCTTGTTTTTTAACTTTAAAACGCAATTTGCCAAGGGTTATGTTTTTAACAAGGACCTAAACCAAGAAGATATAGGTTACCGCACCGAAACCACGCACATTTTATCACCCGCCTATATTCAGTTTGGGCCTGGTATGCTTTGGAAAAAAAACAACAATCTGTATGTGAATGTTTCTCCTGCCACTGCTAAACTAATACTTGTTGATAAAGATTTTACGGCTGTAAACGAAGCAATTCCAGGTGCATTGGATGCTTACAACGAAAACAAATACTTCGGGGTTGACGCAAATAAAACCACCCGTTTTGAATTTGGAGCTTCTCTTTCTGCCTATGCCAAGTTTGATATTATGGCTAATATTTCCGCAGAAAACATTTTAAATTTGTATTCCAATTATCTTGAAGACCCACAAAATGTGGATGTTGATTACACTTTTAACCTTGTGATGAGAGTGAACAATTACATCACTTCAAATGTAACATTCCAAGCTATTTATGATGACAATGCCGTGCAGGGCTTCCAGATTCGTGAGGCTTTGGGAATTGGGGTGAATTACGGGTTTTAAAAAGAGACATAAGACCTTTTGACGAAGGACTTAAGACAAAAGTAAAAACCTCACAGATTTTTAAGAAATCTGTGAGGTTTTTACCTTTGATTTTCTAAATAAGTACAATTTTGACAAAGTTTAAAGCTTTGTCAAAATTCGGCCTAATCCTCCTCGGTATATTCATCATACAGAAAACTGTTGTAAGGAAAACGGGTAGTGTGAATTTCCTTCACTTTATCATAAACAAGCTTTCGAAATTCGCTGAAGTTTTCTTTGTTTAATGCTGAAATAAAGATTGCTTCGCCGTTCAGTTTTGCCATCCAGGTTTGTTTCCACTCTTCCAAAGTGTAATGTGCCTTGGTTTTTTCGGTCATCAAATCGTCTTCATCAATTTCTTCGGGACGGTAAATATCAATTTTGTTGAAGACCATAATCGTGGGTTTGTCGGCACTTCCTATTTCTTCCAGAATTTTATCTACGGAATCAATGTGTTGTTCAAATGAAGGGTGGCTAATATCAACAATGTGAAGCAATAGATCTGCTTCGCGAACCTCATCTAAAGTGCTTTTAAAAGATTCCACAAGCTGTGTGGGCAGTTTCCGTATGAAACCAACTGTGTCAGTAAGCAAAAACGGAAGGTTCCCAATAACTACTTTCCGAACAGTCGTGTCCAACGTCGCAAAAAGTTTATTTTCTGCAAAAACGTCGCTTTTGCTGATTACGTTCATCAATGTAGATTTTCCCACGTTTGTATAGCCCACCAAAGCTACCCGAACCAATGCACCACGATTGCCGCGCTGCACCTCCATTTGGCGGTCAATTTTTTTTAGTTTTTCTTTCAACAAAGAAATACGGTCGCGAACAATACGGCGGTCAGTTTCAATTTCCGTTTCTCCCGGACCGCGCATCCCGATACCTCCACGCTGACGTTCCAAGTGAGTCCACATTCCCGAAAGCCGCGGCAACAGATATTGGTATTGAGCCAGTTCTACTTGCGTGCTTGCGTAGCTGGTCTGGGCACGCTGGGCAAAAATGTCCAGAATTAAATTGGTTCGGTCCAATACTTTACAGTCCAATTCCTTTTGAATGTTTTTTTGTTGTCCGGGCGAAAGTTCATCATCAAAAATAACTACGCCTACGTCGTGTTCCTCTACAAAATCCTTGACCTCCTGCAACTTTCCGGTTCCAATAAATGTTTTCGGATTGGGTTTTTCCATTTTTTGCACAAAGCGTTTAAGCACCTCTCCCCCTGCGGTATAGGCCAAAAATTCCAGCTCGTCAAGGTACTCTTCGCTTTTTGTTTCGTCCTGATATTGAGTAATTAGCCCAATTAAAACTGTTTTTTCGTATGAAATATCCGCTTGCTCTATCATATATTTTTGTTGGTACTTTTGATTTTATTATTTCTATTGCTACAATCACTGTAAAATTTCGTATTGCTGAACACTGATTACTGATTACTGATTACTGAATAACCGCAAATGTACAAAACACATAGCGAGACTTTTTTGTACTTTAGAAGCAATTAACAGAAATCACTTTTCCTCTTTCGAAATGAGAAATCGCTATATCGTTGCCTTTTACAATCTCGAAAATCTTTTTGACACCACAAACGAGTGGCAGTGACAATGAAAAAAAGGGAACCGATTTCAAAAATAACTACAGAAAATCCAACGGAGAAAATTATTGTTATGGGCAACCTCAACGACGATCCAAGCAGTGAAAGTGCAAAAATCTTGGCGGGAACAGACCTTTATAATCCGATGGAACTTCTGCTCACCAAATTGTAATATCAAATAGCTTTATGCAACAACTCGAGAATGATTTTCAATTTGAAGATGCCAATATTTTCAATCCAAAGAAATTAAAGGAGTGTGACGGAGACTTTAAAGGTAATCCATTTAGATCCTACGTCGGGCCGCACTATTTGGGCGGAGTGAGTGACCATTTCCCGGTTTTTGCCGTTTTTTCGAATAAAAAGTGATACATTAAATCTTAAAAAACAAAGCAGTATTTAATGACAATAAAATTATACATATTCACCCTTCTGTTATTGATCGTTGTGTTGTCCAGCGTTAAAACCCAAGCACAACAAGACCCGCAGTACACCCAGTATATGTATAATATGAACGTTGTGAATCCTGCCTACGCGGGTTCCAAGGAGAGCCTTTCCATTACAGCGCTTTACCGGAACCAATGGACGGGTTTGGAGGGCAATCCCGTGACGTATACTTTTTCGGCACATTCGCCTATAAATGAAAAAATTGGACTGGGGCTTTCCGCCGTTAAAGACGAGTTGGGGCCTGTGCGCGAAACCAACGTGTTTGCAGATTTTTCTTATACCGTTCAAATGTCAAAAAGTGTACATCTTGCATTGGGGCTAAAAGCCGGTGCAACTTTTCACGATGTGGGATTGACTTCCTTGGAAATACAAGACCCCAACGATCCCTTCTTTTCGCAGGACATAAACAATACCTATCCCAATATTGGGACGGGTGCTTTTCTTTATGGCGAAACGTTTTATGTGGGTCTTTCTGTTCCAAATTTGCTGAAATCGGTCCATTTGGATGAAAACGGAATAAAGTATGGTTCTGAAACCAATCATTATTTCGCAACGGCAGGTTATGTTTTTCAGCTTTCGGAAAACTTTAAGTTGAAGCCTTCCGCAATGGTGAAATCTGCTTTTGGTGCTCCAGTTTCTTTTGATGCAAACCTCAACGCACTTTTTTATGAAAGGTTTGAACTTGGTGCTTCTTACCGCTTGGACGATTCCTTCAGCGGATTGGTTGGATTTCAGATAACGCCTAACCTTCGCGTGGGCTATGCTTATGACCATGTAAATTCCGATCTGAAAGCAGTGGGTCCAAGTTCACACGAAGTGATTGTAACTTTTGATATTTTCTTTCCCCCAGAAAGGATTATTACACCACGGTTTTTTTAAAATTATTTAAAATTTCAGAATTTATTCAATCGCAACGCTCTCCTTCCATAACTACATCATCTATGTCGCGGATAAACAATTGCACATCGCTGTTGAAAATGCTCAACACAGCGGTCAAAGTACCGTTGCCTTCTGGAAGCATAAGATTTTTGAAATCTGCATAGCCACTGGTTCTTAAAATAACGGTTTCTCCATCACAATTTTCAACATCTCTGTTAACTCCATAGGTATTTGTTAGGTTTCCATAGTGTTCCACCCCTGCAATTCCATCTGGAAACTGTACGTCTTCAAATTGGACCAAGGTATTCATTCTTTCAGGATTGGAGGTTTCAGCAATAGAAATAATTGTAGGAACTATTTCAGCAATTTCTGTGGAGCGAAGAATGCGGCTTTCAAATTCTATTACATCAATTCTTCCCACTTCATCACCATCTTGAACACCTATTGTTGGTAGGCCAGCATATTCGCCAATATAAAGACCATTCACCTTGAAATATATTTTACGTCCTGGCTCATACTTAGTGTAAAGATCTGTAGCGTTTGTAGAAATAGCTACACCCGCTGTTGGGTTTTCTTGGGCATCTTGTATAACCAATGACTTATAGAAATTTCCGGTTTCATCACTTGAAACAACGTAGGCCTCCAAGTAAAGATCTCTTCCCGAACCGTCGCCAGCTTCAATTATTTTTGGTTCATAACCGCGATAAATATCTTTTACAGTCTTAATATCTATATTAACCTCAACGTTTGGTTCCTGGGTGTTTATTTCAGGCACGTTATAATCATCATCCTGAACGCAGGATGTAACAATCATTCCTAAAAAGAATAGGAAGAGTAGAAGTTTTATGTTTTTTAAATTTTTCATCGCTTCTTAAATTAAATTTCTCAATCCGTTAAAATCGAACATACAGATTTAAATAATACGTAGTTCCATATCCGTACCAATATTTTGGTGCAACCACGGGAATATCATTGGCAGCATCATCAGAAAGGGTCCTAAAGTTGGCATTTCTTCCTTGCTCGTAACCCCCTGTTTTGAATTCTTTGTCTAAAACATTGTTGATGGTTGCAAAGAAGCCAACGTAATAATCTTTAATTTTCCATGACTTTCCACCTACTGCGTTTACCAATATATAGTCATCAAACTTTTCCTGTTTCAACAATTCCTTTGCCTTAGCAGGGTCGTAATCATTGAAAGGCATTCCATCCGTATCCGTGTAAAAATTATTAGTGCGTGCAAGTGGGGAAATATCAATGTAGCCATTTGAAAAATAGTTGGTTGTTGCACCAAACCACCAAAAATCTGGGTCGCGGTATTCAAAACCAATTTGATACGCCTGTTGTGGACCGCCAGCTACTTTATAACCTTTTAGGTATGATTTATCATAATTTTCAAAACCATTATTAAAATCATCTGATGTTAAATACAGGTGTGGATTGTTGTCATACGTATTTTGTCCATAAGCTGCTGCACCTTTCAATTTAATGGTGGGAGTTACTTGGGCTTCAACGCCCAATTCTGCTCCAACATTCTTTTTATCGACATCTGTAAGCACTTCTTGGACAAAAGCAGTATCACCATTATTTTGAGTTCCTCCAGAAGTATAAACGCCATCGACATAATAGAAAGAAATTTCAGTAGCATCCTGCATCAAAGTATAATAACCCGTCAAACGTGCTTTTATCATTGGCGAACGGAAAATATAGCTTCCGTCTATGTTGATATTTTTATCTTCCGTCAAATCAATTACAGTAGCATTGTTTTGGCGTGAATTTGAAAAAGAATTTCGCAAGCTTGGCGCCTCAGTGAAATAGGCTGTGTTTACTTCAAAAGCATGTCTTCCCGAAAGTTTATAAGTAGCGCCTACTTTGAGACCATAAGTTGTAAAATCCAGCTTTTTACTTTTCCCGAAGGAATCATTTCCTTCCCCATAAGAACCATTTCTGTAAAGGCCATCTCTTTGGTAGGAAGTCTTCCCAACTTTTCCAGCAATATATAAATCAACTTTTGAATAGGAGAATTGCGCTTGTGCAAAACCATTTATATCGCTTGCATTCAATTCAAAATTATATTTAAAGGTGTCGTCTTCGCCAACCACTCGATTTGGGTTGTTCAAATCGCTTTGTGCGGCATCGCCAGCGTTGAAAGTATCTACATCTAAGTAACCATTCCCGCCCAACAAATCTATCATATTCGCGAAGTTGTTGGATTTCAGGTTTCGGTAATTCACAGAAGCTGTCAACTCAATATTATCAGTTAGCTGCGAATTTAAAATAGTGTTTGCGGAAAGCTGCTTATCATCGTTTCTGTCTTCGTATAAATAATAGCGCGAAGTGCCGCCGTAGAAAATATTGGTCTCATAAATATCCTGCCAGTCCATTTGGCCATCGTTCACAAATTGTGAATAGGCCTGGTATGCTCCATCATAGTTGGGTCCGTTAGGATCTGCCAAAAAGTAGCTCGGCATTTTTTGGTAATAGCTTGGGTCTGGGTTTGGTGCGTTGTCATAACCCATACGGCTGTTGCCAATTTTTCCGAACTGATAGCCCACGTTGGTATTCAGCTGGGTATTTTCTGAAATGTCCCAATAGTGGTTCAACATAATGATTGGCTCTTCCACTTCTTTGATTCGTGAGTTGCGTATTTCACCATCCTGTTTTCCCCAATAGCTATTGTATCGGGTTCCTTTCAGGTCATAAACTTCTTGGGTAGATGCTGAGGTTTTCCCCCTGCGGTTCGGGGTGTAAAAAGCTGTAAGGTTCAAGCTGTGTTTATCGTTCAATTTCTTTTCTACTGAAGCAAAAAAGGAATTGGCATCGTAAAGACTTCCATCTTTATAGCCTTCCTCGCCAAAGCGTCTTGCCAACAAGACCGAATAAGCCCAACCACTTGGCCGTTGGCCACTGTTGTAGGAGCCCATAACCCGACCTCGATAACTTCGGTTGCTGGTTGCATAGGAAATCCGTCCACCTTCTCGATACTGTGATGCCCGCATAATAATGTTGGTAGTTCCGGCAAGGTGACCGAAGTTGTATTCGTTTGCCGAAATTCCCATAGAGAACATCTGGTTGCGCTGCACATCGTTCAGCCCGCCCCAGTCTGACCATTGTGGCCTTCCGTCATAAAGCTTGTTCATTTCCAAACCGTTGATAAGCACTTTTCCATCTTCGGAATCGTAGCCTCTTGGGCGGAAGAAAGTTGCGCTAAAATCATATGACGCAGCGTTCAAGAACACATCTCTTGAGGCTTGAAGCAAGCCAGAGACATTAAAGGATGTACCTTCGTCCTCGTCCAGTTGTTCGTCAGAAAGACTGATAACGCCAATCTGTGCTTCAACATCATGAAGGTCAACATTCAAAAGGATAGTCTCCAAATTAACAGGTACACTGTTTTGAATGGTTACTGGAATCTGCAAGCTGGTGTAACCTGCTTTTGAGATTTCCAGAATCTGTTCGCCTTGCGGCAGGCTCTCTTGCGAAAAGGAAAAAGTTCCATCGGCATTGGTCGCGGTACTAAAAATACTGTTCCGGATGCTTACTTTCACATCCGGAATGGGTTCACTGGAGTTGGTGTCGAGTATTCGTCCATATACAATGGCTTCTTGGGCAAATGAAGATAGCCCAGTCAAAAAAACTACATACCCTATAAAAATGAAGCGTTTCATCTTTAAATATGAATTTTATCGGGGAGTAAATAATCGGGGGAGAATTTTGTTTAGAAAGTATAAATTTAATAAAAATATTATTATATATGAAATATATTTGTTAACTTTTTTCGATTAATGATCTCAATGAAAATGGAAAAGCTTTTTCAATACCCTCTTTTTCTTTGCTTGTTTTATATTACTTTTTCATTCTCCCAAACCGAAAAAGAATATAAAATAAATACGATTGCCTTTTACAACCTTGAAAATCTATTTGACTACGAAGACGACCCGATTATTTTTGACGATGACCGCACCCCAGAGGGCAAAGATCATTGGACCCAGGAAATGTACGAGGCAAAACTGGCCAATATGGCAAAAGTGATTTCTGAAATTGGAGCGGATGTTACGGGAACTTCCCCAGCATTGATAGGCGTTAGCGAAATAGAAAACCTCCGCGTTCTCGAAGATCTTTTGAATCAAGAACCATTGGTAAATAAAGATTATGGAATAGTACATTTTGACAGTCCTGACCGACGCGGAATTGATGTGGCGTTACTTTACCAAAGGAGACTATTCACACCCACAAATTACAAAGCGTATGAGTTAGTAATCTTTGATGACCAAGACCGCAGCAAGCGGGTCTATACCCGCGATCAGCTTTTGATAAGCGGGATGCTGGACGGCGAAAAGATTAATGTAATTGTAAACCACTGGCCTTCTCGCAGCGGTGGCGAAGAACGAAGCCGCCCAAAACGTATAAGGGCAGCCGAGCTGAACAAGCATATAATGGATTCATTGTTCAGCGAAGACCCATACGCAAAAATAATAACCATGGGCGATTTGAACGACGACCCAATTAGCCCAAGTGTAAAGGATGTGCTAAAAACCAAAAGCAAAAGGGAAGATATGAAACTGAAAGAACTCTACAACCCAATGGAGGATATGTACAAAAAAGGAATGGGCACGCTGGCCTATCGCGATGCCTGGAACTTGTTTGACCAAATAATAATGTCAACAGAACTGACTAAAAAGGATTATTCTTCCTATCGATTTTACAAAGCGGAAATTTTCAATAAAAATTATTTGGCAACGCCCCGCGGGCAATACAAAGGATATCCTTTCCGAAGTTTTGCGAACGGCTTTACGGGTGGGTACAGTGATCACTTTCCCGTTTATATTTATTTGATAAAGGAGAAGGTTTCGGAGAATTGAAGCAATGTTCTGAAGAAAAAATAGGTGCACGATTAATCGTGCACCTATTTTTTTTATATCAATAAAATTTTAGAACCACTGTCCCCATGGAATTCGGCTCAAAACCAAAACCAATGCAATGGTATAGAATATTGCCAAGGTTTTGAATTTTCCACTGGAAAGCAATTTCTTTTTGTGTTTTGAATAGCCAATGGTAATAAAAACAACCGCCAAAATCATAACCAGCGGATGCTCCACTGCGAAAAGACGAGCGTTGGAATCTTTCATCACTGCTCCCATTCCCAAGTTTGAAATTTTCTGTAATCCCCATGGTGAAACAAAGTATAAAATTAACCCGATGAGCACTTGGATATGTGTAACTATAAGCGCAAAGAGCGATATCCTAAAATCTTTTGCACCGTATTCCCTTTTTGAAAAAAATCCCGCTAGGGCGTTAAATGTTGCTAGCAAAATAATGAGAAGCACCAAATATGCCCAATAAGAATGAATAAATTGTAAAGTAGTGGCCATAGCATCTTAAATTTTAAAAGTGTTTCAAATATAAGGTTTATAAATAAAAAAAATGCCCCAAAAATTCGGGGCATTTTTCTAAACAATAAAGCTTGTACTAAAAATCGTACCGAAGACTTGCGTTCCAAGTTCTTCCGTTACCGTAAAAATAACCGAATGAATCTTTTTGTCCCAAGTATACTTCGTTTGTGGCGTTGTAGCAGTTTGCCCTAACTGTAAAGTTGTTGCCGCCAAAATCAAATTTATAAGTAATTCCAGCATCCAACAAACTGTAGGCTGGCAAACGCTCAGCTTGGTATACTTCATTTTTAAGGGCGGCTTTGGTTACATCATTTGCATCCACAAAACTGTATAAATCTGTATAGATGTTGTAATCTGCATCTACCGTAAGACCTCCAAAAATGTTGTATTTGAAACCAAAACCAAAAGAAGTTTGCGGCGCGTTGCCCACTTTTGTTCCTGTTAAGTTAACGGTTCCTTCTTCCAAAAGGACGTTAGTTCCATCCTCTCTTGTTTGGTAGGGTGTTTTCCCATCATATTTCCAGTTGCCGATGCTTCCGAAAGCCCGCAACATGAACGCACTGGAATATCTGTATTTACCTTCAAATTCAAAACCTTTGTGAACTTGGGTAATATCAGTAAAGCGTTGGTAACGATCCAATTGGTTTATTGGATTTTCATCAGTTGGATCTCCTTTAATAAAGCTTCCGGCAAGGAAACGGTTGCCCCAAGTGGTGTAATACCCGTTAAGGTCTAAGCTGAAAGAGCCTGCACGAAGTCTATAACCCACTTCAAAGCCAGTTATTTCTTCGTTTTCCACTTTATTATCACCTTCAAGGATGTAGTTTGAGTTTCTGATATCATCAAAAACATTGTCTAAGAAAGGTTGTCTTGAATAATAGCCAGCATTAGCAAAAATAATGTTGTTCTCTATAAAGGTATAGCCCATACCACCCTTAAGGTTGTAGCCCAATTTGTTTATTTTTTCAGATTTTCCAAGGCCGTTCACGCCTTCAATTTCCTTTCCCTGTGCACGACCTTCCCTTTGGTAACTTTGGGTTGAAACAGCTCCTTGAATAAAGGCTGAGAAATTATCTGTTTTGTATTCTGCTTGCCCAAACCCCCCAATATAATTGATGAATTCTGAATAGTCATAGTTGAAACGTTGACCTTCACCTGCAGATTTGAATAAGGCCGCCCAAGGATTTGCTTCAAAAGTTTCGCTAATTACGTAGTTGCTATCACGTGCATCGCCATACCCAAGGTTATCCGCATACCCTTGAAGACCCATAAGATTATTCATTTGATACCAGTGGCTTCCTTTGTAAAAACGTGCATCAACACCAAGGTTGAAGGTGAAATTATCGCTAACGGCACTTTCCAGATTGGTAAGAAATCCATACCAGTTGTGGTTGTTAACAGACATTCTTCTCGCAACGGACTTTCGCGCATAACTTCCTATTCCGTCTTCGGCAGTGGCAATGTTGTTTTCTTCTATTGCGTCAAAATCTACTCCGCCGTTTTCGTTTTCAATAATATTTTTAGAACTGCCGGCAGGTCCTGTTCCGCCACCACGGCCCCAAGAAGCGTAAAGCACGGAAGACAAATTGGTTTTATCACTAATGTTCCAGTCCCAGTTTAGGTTGGCTATGGGTTTGTGGTAATAGTTTCTTCTAAATGTAAACCGTTCCCCTTTATAAAACCCGGAATTGCTGTTATAGCGTTTTCCGTAATCCTGATAATCTTGCAATGATTTTGAAAAATTCTGATCGTGAAATTGTGGTGCACCTGTCAACAAAAAGTTGAAAGAATGTTTGTCGTTTGGTACGTAGCCAATGCCCACAAAATAATTCTCGCCCTGTCCGCCGGTACCATCGGCATATTTACTGTGCGCTTGCCAATGATCCAATAAAAAGCTGTAAGCCCATTTTCCTTTTAGGCCGGAATCGTAGCTTATTGTTCCTTTGAAATAACTGTCATTCCCAGTCATAAAACGTGCAAAACCACCTTCTTTTCTACCCGCTGCGCGTGAAACGATGTTAATGGTACCCCCAACTGACGAAATAGCCAATTTTGAAGAACCCAAACCACGCTGCACCTGGATTGCATTTGCAACATCGGACATGCCAGACCAGTTGGACCAGTATATTTTTCCGTCTTCCATTCCGTTTATTGGTTGCCCGTTCAAAAGGAAGGCGGTGTTTGTTTGGTCAAAACCGCGCAAGAACATTTGTGAATCCCCAAAACCACCAGATTGGTTGGAGACATAAACACTCGGGGTGCTTTTTATAGCCTCAGGAAATTCTACGTTACCTACCGCTTTCGCTTGGATTTCTGCAGCTGTAACGGTGGAAACGGCAATAGGGGTTTGGCGGTCTTTCGCTAAATCTATAATCCCTTTCCCTACAATAACTACTTCTTCAAGTGCGTCCGAATCTACGGTAATTTTAACAACGCCCAAGTTCGCGGTTCCATTTGCAATTTTGAATGATACTTTTTCAATGGAGTACCCAATGAATGAAATGGTAAGTGTACCCATTTTTAAGGAAGTTTGCAATGTGAAATTTCCGTCGAAATCGGTAATGGCACCGTTGGTAGTACCCATTTCAACAACGTTGGCTCCTGCCATTGGGTTGTTTGTTTCAGAATCGATTACCGTTCCAGTAACCGCTGTTTGTGAAAAAGCGGCAAAACCGCCCAATAAAAAAACAAGAAGTAAAAGTTTTTTCATGAGTTTGAATTTAGGTTTAAAATTTCGGCAAAAGTACAATCTTAAATAGGTTGTAACCAATAAAAGTGATTAAGAAAAACACAGTTGAATAAAGTTAAAACTCAAAGCCTAGACCCTTGAAAATTGGAATGTTAGTTAACAACAAGGGTATCAACAAGGGTATCAACAAAACGAACAAAAGGGAAGTTTAAAATGAAATGCAATCCAATTCTTCCTTCAACGGAAGCAGATTTGCAAAATATTGCTCGTGCAATTCCTTGGGAAGCGGTTGGGAAAAAGGCGTATCTTCTTTAAAAGGATCCACTTCTTTGCCGTGCTTCCAAAATCGATAACAAACGTGCGGACCGCCGGTATTTCCGGTCATCCCAACCCAGCCAATTACATCGCCTTGGCTAACGTGCTGCCCAACTTTAACATTTCGGGCTTTCATGTGGAGGTATTGGGTTTCGTAGGTGCCGTTGTGCTGTAGTTTTACGTAGTTTCCGTTGCCGCCCCTTCTTTCGGATTTGGTTACTACACCGTCCGCTGTTGCCAAAATAGGCGTTCCCACGGGTGCTGCAAAGTCTGTCCCTCGGTGTGGACGAAGTTTGAAACCGTAATATTTTATGCGTCTGTTCAGGTTGTAGCGTGAAGATATTCTACTGAATTTTACCGGAGCTTTCAAAAAAGCACGTTTCAGATTATTGGCCAATTCGTCGTAATAGCCCGAGATTTTCCCCAAAGAATCGGAAGAAAATTTAAAGGCATACAACGGTTTTCCACGGTGCTCAAAATAGGCAGCTTTAATTTCTTTCAATCCACCGGGAATGGTATCGTCTATAAATTTTTCAGTGTAAATTACTTTAAAACGGTCACCGGGCTGGAGTTTAAAAAAGTTGATGGTCCAGGCGTAGATATTTGCCAGTTGGTCCGTCATATAAGGGCTTAAATTTTGCTCCTCCATGGTTGCCGAAAGCGAGCTGGTAATAACGCCAGACGCCTCCATGACTTCATACCGAACGGGCTTTTGACTATTGTAAATAGAAAGGGTATCCCTGAAATCCACAACGGCGTAATCCACGTTATTGGCTTCGTAAATGAAAACTTGGGTTTGGTTCAGCGAGTCTTTGGAATTGAGCAATACATAGGGTTTTCCCACCACAATTTTCCGAACATCGAAGCTGTCGCGAAACTTAGTGGCCACTTCCATTATTTTTTCCTGCGAAACACCGTTTGCATAAAGAATGTCTCCAAAAGTATCGCCCGAACGTATTGTGTCTCTGATTACATTGAAATCATTAAGTACGTAGCCATATTGCTTAATTATTGGTTCTTCAACCACGGTTTTGATGGCCAAATCTTTTTTCGTGTTTTTACAAGCTGTGGTAAGCAGGGTAAGTGTTAATATGGCTAAAATTAAATTCTTCAATGCGGGGGAGTTTTTTGGTATTATTTTTATTGCGCAGCCAAAATTTTAAAGGAATGTTGCAGTCCCTTAAATTCGGTAAGGGTCGCTTTTAAGGAACCCACGGCCAAATCTGCTTTTATAAGCAGTGGCATTTTGTTTTTATCATCACTAATCCAAACGGTTAGACTCTCTTTTTCCTTAAAAACCCTTCCCGATTGTACGTAGGGTCTAAAAATCAAAGTGCGAACGCGGCCAAAATTAGTATCTAAAACTTCTTTTCCAAGGAATTTTAACCTGAATTTATAATTTTCTTTATCAAAAAACATATTTATCTCCACTACATCGCCCTGCTTTAAATTTTCGGTGTCCAATTTATTCCGAAGGAAATAAAACGCCGAAACCATGTCCTGCGTTTCTTTAGGGAACGTAAACACTGTGGTTTCATTGTGCTTTTTATCGTTTACGGTAGCTTTGTTTGAAGTATGATTGAAATCAATCTGAACATCTTTGGTATAGCCACCCTCGTCAATTTTGCGGATGAAACGATACGGAATATCTTTTTCCCTATCAATATAGGATTGATAATCGTCCTTAACTTTAAAGAACCATTTTGAAACCCCAACGGTTTCACCAAAACCCCGCACGTGGAAAACATCCTTCCCTTCTATGGTGGAATTATTCACTTTGAGTGTTGCATAACCAGCTGTTACAAAACCATAATGGACACGGAATTTGAAATATTCACCATCGCCATAAGCCCTTTCTTGGGCAGAAAGAAAAAATATATTCGAGAGAAAAAATAAAAGCGTGAACAGCTTCTTCATAAATTAAGACTTAGGGAGTTTATGATTTTTAAAATTACAACTACCGTTCCAAAAAAAATAAACCCCACCTTCTTAAGACGATGGGGTTTATGTAATGTTACATTATTATAAGGTTCCCCGTTGCGCCTGCTCGCGCTCTATGGATTCAAAAAGTGCTTTAAAATTTCCGGTGCCAAAACCTTTTGCGCCCATACGTTGGATAATTTCAAAAAATAGGGTTGGTCTGTCTTCCAAAGGTTTTGTGAATATTTGGAGCAGGTAGCCATCTTCATCGGCATCAATCATAATGGAAAGTCTTTTTAGCTCATTGATGTCTTCCTTCATCATTTTCATATGGTCTCCCAAACGGCGTGGGATGTCGTCGTAATAGGATTGCGGTGGCGGCGGTAAAAATTCTATGCCGCGCTCTTTGAGTTGGCTCACGGTTTTAATGATATCATCCGTTGCAACTGCTAAATGCTGCACGCCGGAATCTTCATAAAAATCGAGATATTCTTCAATCTGTGATTTTTTTATTCCTTTGGCGGGTTCATTGATTGGAAATTTAATGCGCCCGTTGCCATTGCTCATCACTTTACTCATCAAGGCCGAATATTCGGTATGTATTTGTTTGTCATCAAAGGAAAGGAAATTCACAAAACCCATTACGTCTTCATACCATTTTACCCATTTGTTCATTTGGCCCCAGCCTACGTTGCCAACCATGTGATCAATGTATTTAAGGCCCGTTGGCGTTGGGTTGTAATCGCTTTTCCATTCCCTAAAACCGGGAAGGAAAGTTCCGTTATAGTTTTTCCTTTCAACAAAAATATGAACAGTTTCACCGTAAGTATAAATACCGCTACGCACCACTTCGCCTTGTTCATCCTTTTCAACGGTAGGTTTCATATAAGGTTTCGCACCGCGTTTGGTGGTTTCTTCAAAAGCACTTGTGGCGTCGTCCACCCAAAGGGCGATTACTTTTACACCATCGCCGTGTTTAACGATGTGTTCGCTGATGGGCGATTTGCTGTTCAAAGGTGCGGTAAGCACAAGTCTTATTTTGTCCTGCTTCAACACATAACTCACAGAATCGCGCGAACCAGTTTCCAAACCTTTATAGGCGTAGGATTGAAACCCAAAAGCCGTTTTGTAAAAATGGGCAGATTGTTTTGCGTTGCCCACGTAAAATTCTACGTAATCGGTTCCCAATAAGGGCAGGAAATCTTCCGCGCCCTCAAATATTTTTTCCAGTCCGTATTCAACTGATTTTACTTCTTTGCTCATAATTTAAATCTTTAAAATTTAAAGTTCTCAGGATTTTGTCTAGTATCCCAAATGAAGAACTTCCAGTATATTTTCTTTTATTCTATAAACTATTTTAAAATCTTTTATTATTTAAATTCTCACGTCAATTATCTCAGTTTGAATTCCAACGAATGGAAAGATAGCTGCAATTTTCATAGTTTCATTGAAAAGACTTTCTAACTTTTCAGTGTATAAAGTAGATTTATTTCTATTTGTCCAATATTCATAAATGGCCAATTTATCTTGCGTTGCCCTTACAGTCCAACGGATTTCTCTTGAAGCCATTTAGCAACCAATTTTTCAGATTCTTTTTGTGAATAATATTTTCCGTTATCTGCATCTTCAATACCTTCATTAACTTTTAGCAATTCCGAAGGAGAGAATTTATAAATTGCATCAAAATTCTTTTCAGCAGAAATCAAACTGTATATTTCTTCCAAAATTCTTTCGTCTTCAATGGAATTTATTTTCTCTATAATTTTCTGTTTCACTGTCATGATTTCAAAATTTAAAAACTGCTTACTGCGACTGCGACTGAACACTGCCTACTCCTTTTCCAGCCAACTTTGATAATACGTTCCATCCGAAAGTTTCAATCCATCCTCCGTAACCTGCAAGGGCTTAAAAGTATCTACCATAACGGCCAATTCATCGGTTTTGGTTTTTCCGATACTTCTTTCGGCTGCGCCGGGATGCGGACCGTGCACAATGCCTGCAGGATGCAGCGTTATTTGGCCAGCTTCAATATCGTTTCGGCTCATAAAATCGCCAGCCACATAATAGAGCACCTCATCGCTGTCAATATTACTATGATTGTATGGCGCAGGGATGCTGTCTGGGTGATAGTCGTAAAGTCGCGGCACAAAACTGCAGATAACCATGGCATTGGTCTCAAAAGTTTGATGTACTGGCGGCGGCTGGTGGATGCGACCTGTAATCGGTTCAAAATCGTGGATTGAAAAGGCGTACGGAAAATTGTAGCCGTCATAGCCCACAACATCGAAGGGATGGGTGGCGTAAACCATTTCAAAAATATCGTCCTTCTTTTTCACTTTTACCAAGAAATCCCCTTTTTCATCGTGAGTCTCCAATTCCAGTGGCTTGCGGATGTCGCGTTCGCAATAGGGCGAATGTTCCAACATTTGTCCGAACCAGTTTCTATAACGTTTTGGGGTATAAATTGGGTTTCGCGATTCAACAATGAACAGACGGTTGTCCGTAGTGTCAAAATCAATTTGATAGATAATTCCGCGAGGAATCAATAGGTAATCCCCGTATTTAAAATCGAGATTGCCCAAAAAAGTTCGCAATTTTCCGCTTCCTTTGTGGATGAAAATGAGTTCATCAGAGTCGGTATTCTTATAAAAATAATCTTTTAGTGATTCCTGTGGGGCGGCGAGGATAATACTGCAATCGCTATTGGTAAGTACGGTTTTTCGGCTGTCCAGATAATCTTTCTCAGGTTTTACATCAAAACCTTTCAGACGTAGAGATTCCAAACTATTGGCCCTTGCAATTTTTGGGGCAACGCTGTATTGTTTCTTAATTTCCTTTACTTGTGTAGGGCGACTTTCGTGGTAAATGTTGCAGTACATCCCATCAAAACCTACGGTTCCAAAAAGTTGTTCATAATACAGACTTCCGTCCGGTTTGCGGAATTGGGTATGGCGTTTGGGCGGTATTTTGCCCAGTTTGTGATAGAAAGGCATCTTTTTAAATTATTGAGTTATTGTGTTATTGGGTTAAAGGTTAATCGTTATATGTTAATTGGGGATTGTAATTTTTCCTAATAACTTAATTACCAATTAACTTAGTAACTCTTCCCCACAAATATCGGAAAAATATTGAAGCCAGACCTTTAAGTTTTTGCTAAAACCGATACCCCAGCGCCACATACCATTCACTCGCATTCCGCTCGGGCGAATAGGAATATTTAATTTCCATCGGACCCAAAACCGTTTCTAAACCATAGCCTGCAAAAAAGCCTGAATAATCTACCCCGTCTATCCATCCTCCCGTTTCAAAAAGGTCGTTACCCACGTTGGCGATGTTCGCACCAATGTTGATGTGGTTTTTTCTGAATATTTCATAATCCAATGTAAAAGTGGATTTAAGATAGGCATTTCCGCGTAGGGAAATAGCTTCATAGCCAATAAACGGAATAATGTTGTTCATCTCCTTAAAACCATAGCCGCCCAATGCAAAGTCCAGGGAAGTGGTTTTTGGGCCGCCCCATTTAAACCCACCCTCAGCGGTTAAATGCGCCGAAACTGTATTGAAAAAAGTGTGGGCATACCCCAATTTTGCTTTTGCCAGTGAGAAGGGTTTAAAATCTTTGTTTCGCCCGTTTGCCAACAGATACCAATGGAGATCGCTCGAGAAATAAACACCACTTTTTGGAAAAAAACTATTGTCGTAACTATCGTATTTCAAAAAACCCAAAACACTGTAATAATTGGTGCTTTCAAAAACGGTGCGCGGCAGGTTGTTTTCGTCCGTGCCGATAGTTTCCGAGAGATAGCGCAGATATTTGTGCTCCCCACCCAAACCAAAAATTAAAGTACGGCGGAAAAGTGTTTCAAAATAAAGTTGGTTGGTGAAATCGCTGTACTTAATGGACAAATTATTGATGGGCAATGAAAGCTCTGCATTTAAGTCTGCCCCAATAAAACTTAAGGGCACATCGGTTTCAAAAAAGTGGTATTTTGAAGTGAAGCCCACGCTCCAGTAAAACCCTTTGTCTATATAATATTCAAAATTATAGCGCAGATTGTCGCCAGCTATCAAATCCAGCGAAGCAATATCATTATTGGTGAAAAGTCTCTTTTTTGTGATATTCACCAAGGCTGCCGTTCTGAACAAATCGTCATAATGTGCCGCAAAACGGAGCATCAAAGAGGAATTGCTTTCCCGCAACTGCAACAACAAGGTGTTTTCGTTGTTTTCATCTTCAATAAACTTATAATTTATATCCTGAAAATTGCCCGTTGCTGAAAGATTATTGATGCCTTCACTAAAATCTTCATAGGTAATTTTATCCGGAGTGCGCAGTTTCAGTTTGCCCAAAACATAACTTCGGGTATATTTTTTATTGCCTTCGATTTCTACGTTTTTGATAAAAATGGTATTGAGTTTTTTAAACTTTATTTCCTTTTTTTCAGTAGGTTTTTGTTGGGAAGCCAACTTAGAAAGTTGCTCCCTAAAAGCTTCTGCAGCAATCTCCCCCGATTCCACAATGTTCTTTCCAGCATCAAAGGAGACTACCGAAAAATCCTTGATATTCGGTTGAATATAAATATCCGTTTCTTTTCGCTTTTCAATCATATCCTTAATGGTGCGATAATTATTTATCTGCACCAAAACATCGAAAGCAGATCTTAAATTATCGCGGGTTTTAAGGCTGTCCTGCACGTCCACCCCAATAATGATGTCCATACCTTTGGCCTTTACTTCGCTCACTGGATAATTATTTACCACCCCGCCATCAATCAAAACTTTGTCGTCAATCATTACCGGACTAAAAAGCGAAGGCAGGGCGCCACTGGCAGTGACCGCCCGAGGAAGATAGCCGTGATCCAGAATCACTTCTTTTCCAGTCTCAATATTAGTGGCAATGCAGAAAAAAGGAATGGGCAATTTGCTGAAATCTGTAATGGTACTCACATGGCTAGTCAATTTTGAAAGGAGGTTGTACATATTCTGTCCTTTGGAAAGTCCCGAGGGAAAACCAACTTTGAATTTATCAAAAGGCAAAACCAGCGCATATTTTTCAGCTTCCTGCTTTTCGAAAAAAGTTTTTGCGCTCCGCGGAATATCGTCCTGTATTAAAGCGCTAAAATTTGTTTGACGAAAAATGCTGTCCAACTGTTTTGCTGAATATCCCGAAGCATAGAGCGCTCCAATAATAGCACCCATGCTTGTACCGCCAATGTAATCTATGCGAACGCCAGATTCCTCAATCACTTTTAAAGCACCAATATGCGCCAAACCTTTAGCGCCACCACCGCTCAGAACGAGACCTACTTTTATGTCCTTTTCTCCTTTTTCTTGCGAAAAGGAAAGGGTTGAAATTATTAGGAATATTATAAAAAGAATTTTCTTCATTTAATAAATTTTATACATTTTGCTGAAAATGCGCAATCAGCTTTTTTGCTCTGCTATTTCCAACAACGTTTGAAAGCTCTTCAAAATTCGCAGCAGCAATGCGTTTTGTGCTTTTAAAATGTTTCAATAATTCAACAACCGTTTTTTCGCCAATTCCAGGAATAGTTTCAAGTTCAGTGTTCAATGCCTGTTTGCTGCGTTTGCTTCGGTGAAAGGTAATCCCAAAACGGTGCGCCTCATTCCGCAATTGCTGGATTATTTTTAAAGTCTCACTTTTTTTATCCAAATAAAGCGGAATGGGATCATTGGGATAAAATAATTCCTCCAATCGTTTTGCAATTCCTATTATAGCGATTTTTCCTCGCAATTCCAACTTGTCCAAACTTTTCAATGCAGACGACAATTGCCCTTTCCCTCCATCTATGATGATGAGCTGTGGCAAGGGTTGCTCTTCCTCCAGCAGTCTTTTGTAACGACGGTAAACTACTTCTTCCATCGAAGCGAAATCATCTGGCCCTTCCACCGTTTTTATGTTGAATTTTCGATAATCTTTCTTGCTGGGTTTTCCGTTTTTAAAAACCACACAGGCCGCCACGGGGTTTGTTCCTTGAATATTACTGTTGTCGAAACACTCAATATGTCGCGGTTCCTCGCTCAACCTTAAATCTTTTTTCATCTGCGCCATGATGCGTTTTTCGTGACGGTCCGGATCCACTATTTTGGCCTGCTTAAAACGGTCCATTCTGAAATATTTTGCGTTCCTTTCAGAAAGATCAAGGATCGCTTTTTTGTCTCCTAATTTTGGAACGTGCACTTTTATGTCCTCGCCCAGTTCCACTTCAAAAGGGACGTAAATTTCTTTTGAAAGCGAATGGAAGCGCTGCCGAATTTCAACAATGGCAAGTTGCAGCAATTCCTCATCGGTTTCATCGAGTTTCTTTTTTATTTCCAAAGTATGTGAACGAATTATGGCTCCATGCGAAAGCTGCAAAAAATTCACATATCCATAACTTTCATCTGAAATTATTGAAAACACATCCACATTGTTAATCTTCGGATTTACAACGGTCGATTTGCTTTGGTAATTCTCCAAAATATCAATCTTTTCCTTGATTCGCTGGGCTTCTTCAAACTTTAAATCGGCGGCCAAGACTTTCATTTGGCTCTTGAATTTATGCAGCGATTCCTTAAAATTTCCCTTCACAATATTTCGAATGGCTTCAATGTTTTCGTGATATTCCTTTTCGGAAAACAAGCCTTCACAGGGACCCAAACAGTTGCCTAAATGATATTCCAAACAAACCTTAAATTTTCCATCCGCAATATTCTTTGCCGAAAGATCATATACACAATTGCGAAGTGGGTAAAGCCCTTTTATTAGATCCAACAAAACATGAACTGTTTTCATGCTGGTATAGGGCCCGTAGTATTCCGATCCATCCCGAATTAATTGCCGCGTTACAAAAACCCTCGGGAAACGTTCGTTTTTAATACAGATCCACGGATACGTTTTGTCGTCTTTTAGCAGCACGTTGTAGCGTGGCTGGTATTTTTTTATCAAATTGTTTTCCAGCAACAGCGCATCGGTCTCGGTTTTTACCACGATGTGCTTTATGGTTTCAATTTTTTTTACGAGAATTCGGGTTTTGGCGTTGTCGTGCTGTTTGGTAAAATAGGAAGCCACCCGTTTTTTCAAGTTTTTTGCCTTGCCCACATACAACAGTTTCCCGTCTTTATCGTAGTATTGATAAACACCGGGCGAATCGGGAAGTGTTGAAATTTGAAGTGTTACCGAAGCATTGGCCATAGGCTCAAAGATAGTGGATTGTAAATTTTATAGAAAGTGTTTCGCATTGCAATATGTTAATTATGGGATAAAACTTTTGAGCTGTTCAAGTCAGCTTTCCCTTTTTGGTTAAATTGCACACAGAATAACCAACTATGAACATTGCCATTTTATCGCGTGGGGAAGCGCTTTATTCCACTAAGAGTCTTTTAAGTGCTGGCGAGGCACGAAACCACACTATGGATGTTTTGGATCCATCCTACTGCAACCTTGCTGTGGAAAACGGAAAAGCAGCCCTCTATTTTCAGAATGAAAAAATGGATGACATACAAGCCATCATTCCCAGAATTGGCGCATCAAACACTTATTTTGGAACCAATGTAGTGCGCCATTTTGAGGCTATGGGCGTTTTCACTGTGGTTTCTTCCGATGGAATTAGTAATAGCCGTGACAAATGGACCTGTTTCCAAATTTTGGCAAAGAACAATATTCCTGTACCACGAACTATGTACGCTTCCTTTTTTGAATTTGAGGAACAGTTGAAAACTTTTGAAGGCAAACCAGTAATCATCAAGCTTTTAGAGGGCACCCACGGAGAAGGCGTCATTCTTACCGAAAGCGTGCAGAATGCGCTGGCAACTGTTGAAACATTAAACGCTGCTGGCGTAAAATTTTTGCTTCAGGAATATATTGAAGAAGCAAATGGCGCTGACGTTCGTGCCATTGTGGTGGACGGCGTGGTGGTGGCAGCAATGAAACGGCAGTGCAAGATTGGCGATTTCCGAAGCAATTTGCACCGCGGCGGTACTTCAGAAATGATTTCACTTTCTTCCGCAGAAGAAAAAACGGCGATAAAAGCTGCCAAGGCTTTGGGACTGGGCTTTTGTGGGGTCGATCTTCTGCAATCCAAAAATGGGCCTCTGGTTTTGGAAATTAACAGCACGCCCGGATTGGAAGGCATTGAAAATACTTCGGGCAAAAATGTTTCTAAAAGTGTGATTGGGTTTATTGAGAGGAATCGAAAAAAGTAGCCAGTACGCAGTATTCAGTAGCCAGCAAGCAAATTCGTTATTTGAGATTTGGATGTTAAAATTTTTATTATTCATAACTTGCAGTTAATACTCATTAATGAAATACATTAAATTATTATTCATTTTCTTAATTATTAGTCAAACTGGCTGTAAAACCCATAAACAAAAATCTGACCTATTGGGAATTTGGGAATCTATCGAAAGCCATCAAACAAAAAATGTTATGACCTTTTATCAGGATTCTTTAGTATTAGATGGTTTTAGCGGAGACTTTCATACGAATTCAGAATGGAATATGGACGATTCAAATATTTATCTAAAAAATGTCCGATTGATGGACACAATACTTAAAAAGAAATTAACTTATAAGTATGTATTAAATCCTTCTAAAGACACATTATGGATTAAATACAAAATCGAAAAAGGATATGGTTCTACAAGATTGAAGAAAGTCGAGAAAAATCTCTTTATAATTCAATAAGATTAAACATACTTTTGAATACAATAATCGAAACCAAAATAAAACGTTTATAATTTGAAAAGAAACATCGGCAGAATAGACAAAGCAGATTTTCCATTGCTGAATCTTTTCGACATTGAAATGAAGGTTGACACAGGCGCCTACACTTCCTCTATCCATTGCAAAAACGTGAAAGTAGAAGACAACTACTTGAAATGTAACTTTTTGGATGAGGAACACCCCAGCTATCACGAAAAGGAAATTGTTTTTGATGAATATGATGTTAAGGTCGTGAAAAGCAGCAACGGCCGGTCTGAAGCCAGATATAGAATTAAAACGGAAATCGTTCTTTTCGGAAAAACCCATCCCATTTATTTAACTTTGAGCGATCGCGAAGAGATGCGTTTTCCCGTACTTTTGGGTCGGAACTTTTTGAGCAAAAAATTCATGGTGGATATAAACAAAACCAATCTTTCCTTTAAACTAAAATCCAAGAAATGAACATTAAAATATTATCGGCAAACGCAAACCTATACTCTACCAAACGTCTTGTGGAAGCAGCCAAAGCCAGAAAACATGACGTAGAGATTATAAACCACGCGAAGTGCGATATTGTTATCGAAAAGAAAAATCCGGTAATTATTTATAAAGGTCACAAATTGGGCCATACCGATGCCATTATCCCACGGATCGGGGCTTCGGTAACATTTTATGGAACAGCCGTTGTACGTCAATTTGAAATGATGCACGTTTTTACAACTACTGAATCTCAGGCTTTGGTTCGTTCGCGCGACAAATTGAGAAGTTTACAAATCCTTTCCCGAGCAGGGCTGGGATTGCCAAAAACCGTTTTTACCAATTATTCCAAAAACGTAAAGGAAATTGTTGACCAAGCAGGCGGTGCGCCCGTAATCATCAAATTGCTGGAAGGCACACAGGGCATCGGCGTTATTTTGGTTGAAAGCAGAAAAGCTGCTGAATCGGTGATTGAAGCTTTTAACAATTTGCAGGCGCGCGTTATTGTGCAGGAATTTATAAAAGAAGCCGGCGGTGCAGATATACGCGCATTTATTGTGGACGGGCAGGTTGTTGGCGCAATGAAACGACAGGGGAAGGAAGGCGAATTCCGAAGTAATTTGCACCGCGGTGGAAGTGCCTCCGTCATTAAACTTTCCGACGAAGAAGAAACCGCCGCACTGAAAGCCGCCAAAGCAATGGGGCTCGGCATTGCTGGGGTAGATATGCTTCAATCAGCCCGTGGGCCACTTATTTTAGAAGTAAATTCTTCTCCAGGTTTAGAAGGGATTGAAACGGCAACTGGAAAAGACATCGCCAACCACATCATAAAATATATTGAACGGAACGTCTAATTATGGCCAAAAAAGAAGAACGTGATATTGTAATTTTAAATGAGCGCATTGGTTTGGGCGAAAGCCGCACGGTTGATTTCAGCATTGCCAAACTTTACACTTCCACAAAAGTTGATATTCCAATAATCATCGAGCGTTCCAAAATTCCGGGACCAACAGTTTTAATAACAGCCGCCATTCACGGTGATGAAATTAACGGTGTGGAAATAGTGCGCCAACTCATCGCCCGAAAATTGAACAAACCCAAACGGGGAACAATTATTTGTATTCCCATTTTGAATGTTTTCGGATTTTTGAACGGCGACCGTTCCTTTCCCGATGGACGCGACCTCAACAGGGTTTTTCCGGGCACGAAATCAGGTTCTTTGGCGAGCAGGGTGGCATATCATTTTACCAGAAAAGTATTGCCACACGCAGATTATTGTCTTGATTTTCACACAGGTGGCGCCAGTCGTTTCAACGCTGCGCAAATTCGTATAAAACCCGACGATGAAAAATTGTTGGAGCTGGCAAAAATTTTCAATGCACCATTTACTGTTTACTCAAATACCATTGAAAAATCCTATCGGAAAACCTGCCAAAAAATGGGAATTCCAGTACTGCTTTTTGAAGGTGGAAAAAGTAGGGAAAGCAACAAATATATTGCAAAAGAGGGCGTGGATGGCATTATGCGTTTTTTAGAACATTTGGATATGTTGGGAAATAGACATGTGGCTCCAGACCCCGCTTCCAAAACGGTTATCATTGAAAAAAGCAAATGGATCCGTGCGCACCGTAGTGGTTTGCTTCACGTAAAAATAGATTGCAACAAACATGTGGAAAAGGGTGAGTTTTTGGCGACAATTACGGATCCGTACGGAAAAATGCGTTTCAAGGTTACTTCGCCTAACGAAGGGTATATTATAAACGTGAACCAATCGCCCATTGTAAACCAGGGCGATGCTATTTTTCATATTTCAACCGTAAATACGGCAAATATTGAAGATGAAGAAATGGAAGACTAAAGAGATTTTAGATTTTTGAAGTATTATGGCCGACAAAAAAACGCTTCGCTTGAAATATAAAAAACTTCGCGAGAACCTATCCGAAGATTCCATCGACGAAATGAGCCTTCAGATTGCCAATCAAGCCTTGAAAATTCCTATTTGGAATAAAACCTATTACCATATTTTTCTTCCCATTTCATCTAAAAAAGAAGTGAATACTGAATTTTTGATGCACATCCTACAAGGAAAAGACAAAAGCATCGCAGTTTCAAAGGCCGATTTTGATTCGGGCGAAATGAACCATTTTTTGCTACAGGAAAATACTGTTTTCAACACTTCGGAATACGGGATTCCCGAACCAGTTTCGGGCATTGAAATTTCACCAGAAATGTTAGAAGTGGTTTTTGTTCCATTATTGGGGTATGACCAAAACGGGCATCGCATTGGTTACGGAAAAGGTTTTTACGATCGGTTTTTGGCAAAATGCAATCCCAATGCAGTGTTTGTGGGACTATCCTTTTTTGAGCCAGAGCCCAAAATTTTTTTTGAGGCAACAGATGTACCACTAAATTTTTGCATCACACCAAAAAAAATACTGGATTTTAAAAATATCCACTTATCTTTATGATGTTAAACAATTATTAACCAACTAAGTAAAAAAATGGAAACAACTAACCAACCTATGGGAGCGCCCCCAGATAACAATCTGGTATGGGCAATTCTATGTACCGTTTTATGCTGCCTACCTTTAGGTATCGTATCAATTATTAAATCGACAAAAGTAAAAGAACTTTGGGCCCAAGGCGATACGGCTGGGGCACAAAAAGCCGCTGATGAAGCCAAGAAATGGGCCATTTGGGGCGCAGTAGCAGGAGCCATTGTTTTAGTGCTTTATCTTATTTTCTTTTTTGTAATTGGTATTGGTGGAGCCTTATCAGGAAACTATTAAAATTTTAAAAATAGCCCTCATTGCAGCTTTGCTTGGGGGCTTCATTTTTGTTTATTATTTTTTCAACCCTTCCACAACCATATTTATTCCCTGCCCATTTCATTACATTACAGGTCTATACTGTCCAGGCTGTGGCTCGCAACGCGCTATTCATTTACTGTTGCACGGTGATGTTATTGGAGCTTTTAGATTCAATCCGCTAATGGTTTTAACCTTGCCCATTTTAATTTACGGTTTGGGAATTACAGCTGCCAATTGGATCTTTGGCACGAGCTTTAGGTTTATGCTTTTTTACAGCAAGCTCTTTATTTTTGGGTATTTCGGGTTCGCAATTCTTTATTGGATACTGCGGAATTTACCTTTTTATCCTTTTAATTTGCTTGCGCCAACAGGCTGAAGACTTCTATTCTGAAACTTCTTTCTTCGGAAATGCTTTTTTGTTGAAAAGAAGCAGCAAAATCACCCCAACACTTATTGAAGAATCGGCAATATTGAAAACGGGGTCAAAGAAAGTGAAATACGTTCCTCCCCAAAAAGGAAACCATTCTGGCAAGGTACCGCCGTACAGCGGAAAGTAAAGCATATCTACCACTTTTCCGTGAAACAGCGTTCCATAACCACCAGTTTCTGGAAACAATGTGGCTACTTGATGGTGGCTGTCATTGAAAATAATTCCATAAAAAACGGAATCTAAAATATTACCCAAAGCTCCCGCAAAAATCAGGGCGATGCAGAAAATCAAAATGCGCGCTGCGTTTTTTCGCACGGAATCCCAAAGCCAAAAACCAATCCCGCCTATGGCAACAATCCTGAAAAGCGTTAAAATAAGTTTGCCGTATTCCCCAGGGATTTTTGCACCCCAAGCCATGCCTTCGTTTTCGACAAAAAGGATTCGGAACCAATCAAAAACGCGGATTTCTTCGCCTAAAAAGAAATGTGTTTTAATATAAAACTTTGAAATCTGATCGATCAATAGGATCAGGATAATGATAAATGTCGCTTTTTTTAGGGTCATAATATTCCGCGTATTTCGGCGGGGATCTCTTTAATTCATTTAATAAAAGGGTTCGCCTATCGAAGGCTCTCCTTCGCTAGCCTCCTTCGCCGTAGTAGCACGGCTACGAAGGCCGAAAAGCTCCGGAGAACGAGGGCATTCCTTCGCCAAGGCTACGGAATGCGAAGGCAAAAATAGCAATATTATTCGGTTTGTGAGAGCGAAATGCTGCCTTTGATGCTTTCTGCAACAACTAAAAATTTTCCGTGTTCGGCAAGTGTATTTTCAACAGCTCCTTTCTTTGAGATTGCTTGCCCCGAAACATCTTTTTTGGCAAGGACTGCAATATTTCCAGCAATTGTTTTTAAATGGGCATTTCCTAAAAAATCACTTAAAACACAACTGCCATTTTCCAAAGAGATATTGAGATTTTCGAAAGCTCCATTGATATAAACCGATGCTAATTTCGATTTGATTTCAATAGCCATTGACTTCGGAAGCGTTATTTGCATTTCCACCGCCATCACTTTATGCGCAGCCAGTTTGTCGTTTTCCAACGTAAAAAAAGGTGTGAATCCCGTGTTTAATGAAAGTTTTCCCTCGGAAATTTTTTCTTCAATAATTACATTTTCTGAATGTTCACCGGAAACGTGCAAAGTAATCTTAATACCTGTTTCTTCGGAAGAATGGATTTCAATTTTAAAAATAGCATCGTCCTCGATGGAAAGTAAATGAATGTCTTTCGAAGAGAATTCCTTTTGAATGGTTTTTTGGGCCGTTGAGGAGTAACTTCCGAAGAACAAAATAACGATTATGAAGAATGTTTGACGCATTATTTTAACCACAAAGTTCGCAAAAGAATCAATTAAATAAAAAAAGCCCCGCAAGATTACGGGGCTGTATAAATTCTCCACTCAAATCCCTTCTCTTTGGGAATGGCTGGAGATGGGATTACTTTTGTAAATTCTTCGCCTCAATACTCAAAGTGGCGTGCGGAACGAGTTTTAAACGCTCTTTGTTTATGAGTTTTCCAGTAACGCGGCAAATGCCGTAGGTTTTGTTTTCAATACGAACCAATGCGTTCTTAAGATCGCGGATAAACTTCTCTTGGCGAATGGCAAGCTGCGAATTTGCTTCTTTGCTCATCACTTCACTACCTTCATCAAAAGCTTTAAAAGTTGGCGATGTATCGTCAGTGCCGTTGTTGCTGTCGTTTTTATAGGAACTTTGGATCAACTCCAATTGTTCTGTTGCCTTTTTTATTTTATCGTTTAAAAGTGTTCTAAATTCTTCCAGCTCGGCATCTGAATATCTGGTTTTTTCTGTCTCTGTCATTTTTTCTGTTTTTTAATACTTATTTGTGTTTCTATATCGTCAAATGCAATTTCGGTTCCGTTCGTTATTTGTGGTTGAAATTGCAAAACCTCTGTTAATGTTTCTTCTTTTATATACTCTAGGTTTTGAGCTACCGCCGCCTTTAGTTTCTCGTTGTCTTGAAGTGTTACCTCAATCCGGTCTGTTACTTCAAAACCGCTGTCTTTCCGCAGGTTTTGGATTCTGTTTACCAGTTCACGGGCAATACCTTCATTTTTCAAATCGGGTGTTATTGTAACATCCAGTGCCACGGTAACTCCGTCTGCATTTGCAACCAACCAGCCCTCAATATCCTGGGAACTTATGATTACGTCAGCGAGCGCCAATGTAGTATTTTTTTTGTTAATGGAAAATGATATTTTCCCATCTTTTTCCAATGTTGCAATTTGTTTCTGATCGAAGCTCGAAATGGCCGCCGCCACTGCTTTCATATCCTGTCCAAACCTTGGGCCGAGGGCTTTGAAATCGGGTTTTATCTGTTTTACCAACATTCCCGAACCTTCATCAATCAGTTCTATCTCTTTTACGTTCACTTCGCTTTTAATTAAATCTGAAACTGCGAGGATTTCTTCTTTTTCAGAAGCATCCAAAACTGGAATCATTATTTTTTGAAGCGGTTGGCGCACTTTTATTTTCTCTCTTTGTCGTAACGAAAGTACCAAAGATGATATTGTCTGTGCCTTTTGCATCTTGTGCTCCAGTTTTTTATCAATGAACGAGGCATCCGCTATTGGAAAATCTGTTAAATGAACGGATTGCATTCCTTTTTTTGAAGTTCCAGCGGTCAAATCCTTATAAAGCCTGTCCATAAAGAAAGGAGCTACGGGAGCGCCCAATTTTGCTACGGTTTCCAAACAAGTGTAAAGTGTTTGGTATGCCGAAATCTTATCGTCGCTATAATTGCCTTTCCAAAACCTTCTTCGGCTTAGGCGAACAAACCAGTTGCTCAAGTTTTCCTGAACAAATTCTGAAATGGCGCGTGTTGCCTTTGTCGGTTCGTAATCTGCATAATACTCATCCACTTTTTGAATAAGTGTGTGCAATTCTGAAAGTATCCAACAATCAATTTCCGAACGTTTTTCCAGCGGAAGGTCTTCCTCAAGATACTCAAATTTATCGAGATTAGCGTACAAACTGAAGAAACTATAAGTATTGTAAAGTGTTCCGAAAAATTTATTGCGCACTTCCGAAATTCCGTCCTGATCAAATTTCAGGTTGTCCCACGGATTGGCGTTGCTAATCATATACCAACGTGTGGCATCGGGCCCGTAAACATCCAAGGTTTCAAAAGGGTCCACAGCATTGCCCAAACGTTTGCTCATTTTCTGGCCGTTTTTGTCCAATACAAGGCCGTTTGAGACTACGTTTTTGTAGGCAACATCGTCAAAAATCATAGTTGCAATTGCATGCAAGGTGTAAAACCAACCACGGGTTTGGTCCACACCTTCAGCTATAAAATCTGCTTTGCGCCAAGTTTTTTCAACCTTTTCCTTGTTTTCGAAAGGATAGTGCCATTGTGCATACGGCATGCTTCCACTGTCAAACCAAACGTCTATCAAATCGGTTTCGCGCTTCATCGGTTTTCCGCTTGCCGAAACGAGGGTTATTTCGTCAACTATATTTTTGTGAAGATCTACTTTAGCATAGTTTTCTTCGGAAAAATCACCGGGTCTGAAACTTTCAAAAATATCATTCTTCATCAAACCAGCGGCAACAGCTTTCTGCATTTCAGCTTTCAGTTCTTCAATAGAACCGATAATGATTTCTTCTTTTCTATCCTCAGTTCTCCAAATTGGCAATGGAATTCCCCAATAGCGCGAACGCGAAAGGTTCCAATCGTTGGCGTTTGCAAGCCAGTTGCCAAAACGACCTTCGCCGGTGGCTTTGGGTTTCCAGTTTATTTCCTTGTTCAATTCGAACATTCTATCGCGGAAATCGGTAACTTTTATAAACCAGGAATCCAGCGGATAGTATAAAATCGGTTTGTCAGTTCGCCAGCAATTTGGGTAGCTGTGAACGTATTTTTCAACTTTGAAGGCTTTGTTTTCGGTCTTTAGTTTTATTGCGAGTTCCACATCCACAGATTTTTCGGGAACATCGGCATCGTCATAATACTCGTTTTTCACATATTTGCCAGCAAGTTCCTTCATTTCTGGTCGGAACTTTCCTTGCAAATCCACAAGGGGAACAAGATTGCCGTTTTCGTCTTTTACCAGCAATGGTGGCACTTCCGGAACGGCTTCTTTTGCAACTTTGGCATCATCGGCACCAAAGGTTGGGGCGGTGTGTACTATCCCGGTTCCATCCTCTGTGGTCACAAAATCGCCAACTATTATTCTGAAAGCATTTTCAGGATTGTCGTGCGGTTTGGCGTAATCCAGCAACTGTTCGTAACGGATTCCCAGCAGATCTGCACCTTTAAATTCCTTCGCAATAAAATAGGGAATCGTTTTATCACCCTGTATGTAAGCCTCGAGGACTTCTTCGTTGGGTTTCTCTTCGTAATTTTTTGCGAATTGGTCCGCTACTAAATTCTTCGCCAAAACCACATTAATGGGTTGAAAAGTGTATTGGTTGAAGGTTTTCACCAAAACATAATCAATCTTTGCGCCCACGGTCAATGCAGTGTTGCTCGGAAGTGTCCAAGGTGTGGTCGTCCAGGCAAGAAACCATATATTGTTTGATTCTTCGCCGAGAAAATCTGGCAAGGTTTCGGCCATCGCCTTAAATTGAGCAACTACCGTTGTATCGGTAATATCTTGATACGTTCCGGGTTGGTTCAGTTCATGCGAGCTCAGCCCCGTTCCCGCTTTTGGGGAATACGGTTGAACGCTGTAGCCTTTATAAAGTAAGTTTTTGTTGTAAATTTCCTTCAGTAGCCACCAAACAGTTTCCATATATTTTGGCTCATAGGTAATGTACGGATCGCTCATATCTACCCAATAGCCGTAGCTTTCGGTTACTTTGTTCCAAATATCAGTGTAGCGCATCACGGCTTTTTTACAAGCTGCGTTGTACTCTTCCACCGAAATCTTTTTGCCAATGTCTTCCTTTGTAATGCCGAGTTCCTTTTCAACGCCTAACTCAATAGGCAAACCGTGCGTATCCCACCCCGCTTTTCGGTCAACTTTAAAACCTTTTTGGGTTTTGTAGCGACAGAAAATATCTTTGATGGCGCGCGCCATAACGTGATGAATGCCCGGTAAACCATTGGCAGACGGCGGCCCTTCAAAAAACACAAACGGCTCTGCCCCTTCGCGAATGGAAATACTCTTCTCGAAAATGTTTTCTTCTTTCCAAAAATTGAGTACTTCTTCCGCCAGTTTAGGGAGGTTTAGCCCTTTGTATTCTTTAAATTTTGTGTTCATAAAGTGAGTGTTGCAATAAAGTGTGCAAAAGTAAGGTTTTTTGGAGAAATATAAAGTGTGCACATTTATGTGGGTATTCAACTTATATATTTAAAAAAACGCCACCAAAAATTTGGTGGCGCTTAACTTTAAAACTATTTGTTATTTCTTACTTTCTCTCAAAATTTATATTGAAAGTCGCAGTAGTTGGTACGCCGCCAATAGGATCTGAGGATTCCTGAAAAAGATTAAGCTTCGTTTCGTTGAAAAGATCAACATCAAATGTGTCTGAATCTCCATCTACAGTTATCGTAATCTTTTTGGTTGTGGTATTTAGCACATAGGTTCCTGTATCGTCTACTACAATTATTTCCGTGGTAATTTCAGGCGGATTATTGGCTGTGGTTACAGTAGTTACAGTACGGTACTGTCCAGATGTAGTATAGGTTCCATCTGCTGAGAAAACCGTTGTCAATTGAAAAGTGTCACCTACAATATCGGTTACTGATAGAACATCAGAACCGTTGATATTAAAGGTCTGTTCAATGTGGCCTTTCAACAAAGTTGTTTTATAGCTACCCGCAAGGTTGGCATTAGAAAGCACGTAAGGCTCAGGGCCATTGTCATCATCTTTGTTGCAACCAACTGTTGCAACTGCAAGCATAAAAAGGAAAATCAATTTTGATATTTTCATAATAATGGGGTTTTTTAAATTTTTGGCGAATATAGTACCATTTCACATACTAACATCCAAATGCGTTGTTTATTATGTTTTTACATAAAACAAAATAGTGTTCAATTTCATTTTTGACCTCATGCCGGTAATAAATTTGTTTTGAAAATTCTTGTTTTCCGTTCTATTTCACCAACATAATCTCAGAGTATCTCTATATTTGTACTCGATTTTTTTAAGGTTTTTCCCAAAACAGCATCATGATTTTGAATACTGCATTTTTTCCCTCAAATTTGATGTGCTCTAAGGATTTACATAATTCTATTCATTAATGAAAAAAATATACCTATTTCTCCTCCTCGCCTCTGTTTCGTTGGCCTCCGTACAATCGCAGATTCTCGACCCTGTAAAATGGTCAACAAGCATTAAAAAAATATCGAAAACCGAGTACGATTTAATTTCAAAAGCCACTATTGAAGTCAAATGGCACCTTTATTCACAGGTTGTTCCAGACAATGGACCGCTACCAACGAACCTCACTTTTGAAGAAAACAGTGCGTACAAATTAGTGGGAAAAGCAAAAGAAAGCAAGGGCCATACCGTCCACGATCCTGTGTTCGATATGGTGATTACCTTTTTTGAAAACACTGCGACTTTTACCCAACGTATAAAATTAACGGGCGACAAAGGCACCACCGTAAAAGGTGAAGTAGAATTTATGGTCTGTGATGATACACGGTGTTTACCTCCGAGTTACATCGACTTAGTATTTAAAATTCCCGCTCCCGAAAAAAATGCTGAAACAGCGGTAACTCCCGAAACCAGTGACAATACAGAAACCACAGACGCTGCAACTGAAAATATTGAAGAAGTTATAGTAGTAGATAGCGTAAAAACGGAAGTTGCAAAAGACACCCTCCAAGCTTCCTCAGAAAAATCGTTTTCTGTGGTTGAACAAAACAAAAAACACGAGAAAAAAGGCCTTTGGACCATTTTTTTAGTTGCATTTCTTTTCGGGTTTACCGCTTTGCTAACCCCTTGCGTTTTCCCAATGATTCCGATGACCGTTAGCTTTTTTACTAAGCAAAGCAAGACTCGTGCTGCGGGTATTAAAAACGCAATTATTTATGGGATTGCCATTATTTTAATCTACGTTTTCCTCGGAGCTGTAGTTACTTGGTTCTTCGGTGCAGATGCACTTAATGCGCTTTCCACCAATGTTTGGTTTAATGTGGGCTTTTTTCTGCTTTTGGTGATATTCGCATTTTCGTTTTTGGGAGCTTTTGAAATTATGCTGCCAAATTCCTGGGCAAACAAAGTTGACAAACAAGCCGATCGCGGCGGATTGATAGGTATTTTCTTTATGGCTTTGGCTTTGGCAATTGTTTCTTTCTCTTGCACAGGCCCGATTGTGGGAACACTTTTGGTTGAAGCTGCTTCAAAAGGAGGCATTGCACCGTTTGTAGGGATGTTTGGTTTTTCATTGGCGTTGGCATTGCCGTTTGCACTGTTTGCGGCTTTCCCCGGATGGATGAATTCCCTGCCAAAATCTGGCGGATGGCTTAACACAGTAAAAGTATTTTTAGGCTTTTTGGAACTGGCATTGGCTTTCAAATTTTTATCGAACGCCGATCTCGTACTTCAACTTCACTGGCTTGAAAGAGAAGTTTTCCTCGCCATTTGGATCGCGGTTTTTGGAGTGTTGGCGTTATATCTCTTCGGAAAAATACAGTTGCCACACGATTCGCCTGTAACCCATATTTCAGTGGGAAGGTTGAGCCTTGGACTTATAGTTTTGGCATTTACCATTTATTTGATTCCCGGTCTTTGGGGCGCGCCTTTAAAATTGATAAGCGGATTCCCGCCACCAATGCAGTACAGTGAGTCATCCTATGGGGTGGGTTACACCAAGTTAAGCGATGGCAGTAGCGTTTCCTCGAAACAGGAATTCCCCGAAGGATCACATTTGGGTCCGCAGGACATTCTTTCATTTGATGATTACGACACCGGTTTAGCCTACGCCAAAAAAGTTGGCAAACCAGTTTTGATAGATTTCACGGGCTATGCCTGCGTAAACTGCCGAAAAATGGAGGAACGCGTTTGGAGCGAGCCAAAAATATTAAAACTGCTGCACGAAGATGTGGTGCTTATTTCGCTTTATGTGGATGACAAGCGGCCACTTCCCAAAGGCGAAGAGGTTACCTCAGAAATCTCTGGAAAGAAACTGCGCTACATCGGTCAAAAATGGAGTGAGTTCCAAATTCTTAAGTACAAAGCAAACGCACAACCATTCTATGTTTTGATGGGTCATGATGAAGAAAATCTCATTGACCCCGTTGGTTACACGCCCGATATTGAAGATTATTACGCCTGGCTTCAAAAAGGAATTGGAGCTTTTAAAAAATAAGACCTTATGTTGCTCTTTTTGAGCGACATTGATTAATTTTAAGTAATTTTTAAAACACAAACGATGATTTCTTCGGAAGAAAAAATAAAAGCTACCACGCTGGAAAAGTATTTTGAACCTTTCCGGAATAACATCGTTGGTATTGATCAAGAATTTGATTCTCCCTTCGGAAGAAAAAAAATTATTTATACAGATTGGACAGCGAGCGGCCGTTTATACGCTCCCATTGAAGAAAAAATGCTCAAGGATTTCGGGCCATTTGTGGCGAACACCCACACCGAAACTTCCGTAACGGGTACGGCGATGACCAAGGCCTACCACGAAGCCCGAAAAATCATAAAAAAACACGTAAACGCAAACGATCACGATGTTCTTATTACTACCGGAAGTGGTATGACCGGAGCCATCAACAAGTTCCAGCGAATCTTAGGGCTGAAAATTCCCGAAAATATAAAACAGTACACTAAAATTCCCGATGAAATCAGACCGGTGGTTTTTGTAACGCATATGGAGCACCATAGCAACCAAACCTCTTGGCTTGAAACCATTGCGGATGTTGTGGTTATACCACCCAACGATGATGTTTTGGTCTGTATGGAAACCTTCGCCGAGATTGTTGAAAAATATAAAAACCATCCCATAAAAATTGCAGCGGTTACAGGTTGCTCCAACGTAACTGGAATTCAAACTCCCTATCATGAAATTGCAAAGTTGATGCACGAAAACGGCGGCCTCTGTTTTGTAGATTTTGCCTGTTCGGCTCCGTATATTTCAATAGATATGCATCCCGAAGAAGAAGGTGCACATTTGGACGCAATTTTCTTTTCTCCCCATAAATTTTTGGGTGGGCCTGGTTCCAGTGGCGTGCTTTTTTTCAACAATAATCTTTATAAAAATACCATACCAGACAATCCCGGCGGCGGTACTGTTTCGTGGACCAATCCTTGGGGAAACCACAAATACATTGATGATATTGAAACCCGCGAAGACGGCGGAACACCTGGATTTCTGCAGGCCATCCGCACAGCGCTATCCATTCGGTTAAAGGAAAAAATGGGGATTGATAATATTTTGAAGCGCGAACACGAACTTTTGGATATCATATTTGAAAAGCTGAGTGATGTTCCAAATCTTAAAATTCTGGCGCCCCAAACGCAGGACAGACTGGCAGTAATCAGTTTTTATATTGACGATTTGCATTTCAATCTGGGCGTAAAATTACTCAACGACCGTTTCGGAATACAGACCCGTGGCGGATGCTCTTGTGCGGGAACTTACGGCCATTACTTGCTTCACGTAGATCAGGAAACCTCAAATAGGGTTACTTGTGAAATAGATCACGGCGATCTTACCCATAAACCGGGCTGGATACGAATGTCCATCCATCCCACAACTACAAATGAGGAAATTGAATATGTCTGTGATTCAATAAAACAGCTAGCAGAAAATTTTTCGAAATGGGGAAAAGAATATAAATACAATTCCAAAAACAATGAATATTTTCATCCAAACGAAAAGGTGGATGATAAAATGGAAGCTTGGTTTACATTTGAATAAAGATTTCTAACTAACAACTGACCAATTTGAAAAAACTGCTACTTCTTTTTTTTCTCCTTCCTTTTTTTAGTTTCGCACAGGAATATGTAGATATTTTCAGGATTGGCTACGGGCAAACATTCAACAATAATTTTGAGGCTGTTAACAGCGATACGAACGTAAAATCCTTCGAAGTAGGGTTTACATTTCCAGTGGTTATCAATAAAAATCACGCCCTGATAACTGGGGCAGATTTCAGCAGTAATAATCTCCAACTTTTTCCAGAGGTGGAATATACCAGTCTTTACAGTACAAATTTAAAATTGGGATTGGCTTCAACCTGGTCTGAAAAATGGAGCACAACTGTTGTTTTGTTGCCGAAGGTTGCTTCGGATTATAAAAATATTTCAGGTGATGATTTTTATTTTGGCGGTTTCGCGCTTTTGAAATTGAAAAAGAATGAAAACCTCAAATACCGCTTTGGAATTTACGCTACCCAGGAAGCTTTCGGAATTTTTACAACGCCCATATTGGGTTGGTACTACTTAAGCCCAAACAAGCGCTTTGAAATGGATATGAGTTTGCCCATTTCGGCAGATGTAAGCTACAAGTTGGGAATTACAACTCTCGGCATTGATTACTTTGGGATTGGGCGTAGCTACAACGTGCATTATAAAAACCTACCTACTTTATATGCAGATCTCAGCTCGTTGGAATTTGCTGGCTATCTGCAGTTCAACACTTTGGAAGAAAGCGTTTTGCTTCGTGCGAAAGTAGGGTATTCCAGCAACAATTATGAAATGTACGCCGAGGGCGAAAAAATTGATTTGGGTGTTTCCGCCTTTAGTTTTGGCGATGATCGCACGCAGTTGAATCCTTCAATCAATGGCGGTGTTTTCCTGAAATTTGAAGCTATATATAGATTCCACATTGGGGGAAATTCCAAATCCCAATCCACTGTTGTCCGATAAAAAAAATGCGAGTTGATTAAATCAACCCGCAAGATAGTATTTTTGTTTCACCACAAAACAATTAAATACTATGAGCAAAAATGCAAATTTTATCGGACAGCCCATCTTCTCACAACTGTTAAAA
>JAENXC010000060.1 GCA_016649715.1 Flavobacteriaceae bacterium
GTCACGACGTTTGTCAAGCAGAATCAGATCACCCGTTAAAAGGCTTTTGTTCGAGTTTTTCTGATTTTTCAGCAACCGGGTTTTAACCGACGATAATGTTGCATGAAATTTAAACAATTTCGGATCATTTACCGTTAGCGGTTGGGAGGTTTCTAAAATACGATCAGCCATCAGGATACCATCACTGACCGAAAGCAACGAAGGAATAATGATTTTTTCCATAACAAAATAAATTAGTTATAAATATTCGAACGATATAGCTAATATACCACCTTTTTAACCATATATACAAATATTTAATCTGATATTTTTGCAAATTATTTAAAAATATATCTATTTTTTTCGTTAAACAAATAGTTAATTTAAAAAATATGACTGAATCTTTAGTTTGTTTATAAGTATTGAGTTTCGTAAGAATTCAGGAAGATATTCATCATTTATTTCCATCATAATCAAAATTTGATTTTTGAATTCCAACCTCATTTAATACACAGATTCATCCTGAAAACTGGTTTTGAAAATCACTTTGGGCATCATCAGTGGCCAATTATAGGTTTTGAGATTCTCAAACAACGCATTGGAGATCCAATATGCATTTTGTGATTTACGAACGACGCGTTGGAGTCCCAATGTATGTTTTGTGATTTACAATCGTCGCGTTGGAGTTCCAATATGTGTTTTGTGATTTACAAACGGTACAACCGGACCCGTATTTGATGCTTTATGATTTTGGAATAATGCAGATCGATTCGGTTTTGAGGCTTAGTAAATTAAGGATTTGTGTGGAAGAAAGGGAAGAATGGGGTTTGTAAATTTTAAAGACGATTGCCTATTTTGAATGATTGAAAAACAATCATCATATTCTGTGTGTAAAGCTATTTATCATCCAAAATTTCCACCAATTCTGCCGAACATTTTCTTTGGATTCCAGGCTAAGTCTTTACCGAGTATCATTCTTGTTCCTTTCCGGGTTTCGGTAAATCCTTTTTGCAGAAGAAACGCAACTCCTGTACTATTATCAGAAGGAAGAACTGCTTTATCAACTTTGGCATATTTTAGTTTCATTAATTCCAAACCAGCCTCGTCAGTGTCTGCATAGATTAATCCTTCTTTTAAATCAGGAATATAATATCCAAGAACCTTGTTGTTTTCGACAAACACCTTTGAATTGCTCAAATAATCTGTCAAAAGTGGCTCACGTTTTTCTCCTGAAATTTTATGATCCAGTTCATAAATCATTGCACGGCGTTTCTCTTCAAACGGAATAACATTTTCGGAAACAGGACAATCGACCCACTGTTTTTCTCTTTGAAAAAATGAATATTCCGATGCAATTCTAAATCCGGCTTTTAAATAAACCGGTTTTCCCAATTCCGTTGCAATAAGCGAACATGTTGCTACAGAATCCCTTTTCAGGGAATCTAATAGTTCGTTTACAATCTGAGCCCCGATACCTTTGTTCCGGTATTCACTATCTACAATTATATGCGCAATCCAACTTGTATTTTTAAAAATAATTGATGCACCTATTCCAACAATCTTATCATCAATTTTGGTTTTGATCGGAGAACAGAAGGACGATTGAATATAAAATTCAAATTCCGGAATGATATCGGACCAATCCTGCGGTTGTAGATTCCTTATCTCGTCTAAATCATCAATTGTTACTGTTTCGAATTGCATCTCTTCATTTGTAAGTTTAATTAACTTATTCAGAACGCAAAAAATCAGTGATTGACAAGCGTATCA
>JAENXC010000071.1 GCA_016649715.1 Flavobacteriaceae bacterium
TATCTATTTGAAAAGTAGATTTCAGGAAAATTACAGCATAAGATTTATCATGCGTTTTCGCAATTTGATTTCAAACTAAAATAATTTTATTCTTTCTCTTCGGTAACTACATTTTTGATTGTCAAATCCATTTCGTCCGAAAATAGCTTATGCCCTGAAAAACTTTTTCCCTCGGACGGGTTTCCTTCGCTTTATCCCTTTTTCTATAAATATCGTTCCCCTATGGGGCACTAATTCAGTCTATTCGGGCGAAACGTTTAATTGGTTTTTGCTCCAGAGGAGCAACATATTTATAGAAAGAATAAATAGATGATGACTTACCCTGGGCTCTATTTATACTGTTTTGATTGAAAACTGAATCGTCGCTGGCGTTATTTGGGTTCATTCCGAATACCAATAGTTATTCGGATTTAGAGCTGTTTTAGGATCAGTTTGCCTGCGATTCAGGTGTTGTAAACTTTATTAATTGCGTATTGTGAAACTAAAAAACGAGTTTCAATAAATTGGAAGGTAATTGAACCCTGCCAAACGGGACATAAGACGATTTCAAATTTGTCTGATGACTTTTAGATGGTCATGAAGGTCTGTTTAATTCAATAAGCTTGTTGGTTTGGATCTGAATTGGCGAACTTGATCTTGTTCAGAGTTAACAATTCCTCATTGTGGCATGATTCTGTTTGGTCATTAAATCTGATTGATAAGGATGGAGAAAAATTAGAGGTCATGCATTGTACCGATCTTAAGATTGAATACATCCCCCTGTTGTTGCTTGGATCCTTTTTATTTCGATTTTCAGGACCAGGAAGGAGAGAGGTATCGACGACTTATTCGATTGTATGGAGCGTTCACAGTACGTTTAAATCCTGCACAATGTTGCTTTCACCCATTACTGCGCGGTAATCGTTAGTACATCATTTGATGCTGATTGATGGATAGAATGTATTATTCTGTCTTGATTGTGTGTTTTGCGGCTGTAATCTGTAACAACTAATGTTTTATAACAGGCTGTAAAAGAGGGAAGAATGAGGGCGATTACAAATAGGTTAAAAATAAAGATAGAATAGTGGGTGAAAATGCAAAAAAGGTATCTATATTTGCAGCCGCTAAAGAGGAAAACAGAGATGCAGACTTTGAGGCGAAAGTTCTTTAAGTGATTGAGAAGCAGGTGTTTCAGATGAACTAAAAAATAAGTTCAAAAAGATTAGGAAGCTTGGAATAAAAGGTATTTCTTTGCAGCCGCTTTCAACGGAAAGCAAGTAACCCGAAAGGGAGATAAAGGCAAAAGGGAATTACTGGAAATAAAGGCCAAATAAATTTTAGAATAGTTTAGGAAGTTTGGAAATGATGTTTACCTTTGCAGCCCTGTTAGAAACGAAGGCATACAGCCGGAAAAGACAGACAGGGATTAGGTCACAAAAAAATAAGACTGAAAAATTCCGGAGAGAAGGTTTACTTGAAAGAGGATACCGGGATTAAGGGACAAAGATATTGAAAGGTGCAGGAA
>JAENXC010000048.1 GCA_016649715.1 Flavobacteriaceae bacterium
AGATAATCAATTAAGCTATCCCATCTTTTTAAGCAATAGCCGTACGCTTTGCCCAACGGACTTTTAGGTAATTCTATTTTTGATTGAAAGGCGATATACTTCCCAATTTCATTTAAAACAGAAAGGGATTCCTGTAGCCGTAATGCGTGCCTTTGTTGTGAAGAAAGGTTTTCTTCTCGTGCTTTTCGTTCTGTTTCGTAAAGTTTCTGAATAAGGAGCATCACCACAGAGGCTTTTCCCTTGTCGTAATCCAATGCCTTTTCAAAGTATCTTCTGGCATGTGCCCAGCAGCCTATATGCGTGATTTTTTCTTTTTGTCCAAATTGATTGTAAACACCATACCCATCGGTTTGAAGATATCCCTCAAATCCACCCAGCATTTCACTGGGACCTTCACTGCCCCGTCCTTTTCTATAGTCAAAATAGACGCTTTTGAGTATTGGGGCGTGATACACCCACATATATCCTTGGTGCGTTGCTCCTTTTTTATCACTGTCCTGAACTTTAATGGGGGATTCATCTGCCTGCAAATAGCCATTTAATACCGTGTATTGATGGTGACATTCGTATAAGGGATGAAGTAATTGAGCGGTTAACCTGAGCCAGGAATCAACCGTGGAAGATTTTATCTCAACGCCATCGCGCTTAAATCGTTGTAGCTGCCTGTAGACAGGGAGATGGTCTACATATTTATCGATCACTATTTGAGCCAATAAATTTGGTCCGGCAATGCATTTGGCAATGGGGCGAAAATCTAAGGAAGCAATTTTTACTTCTTGGGTTCCTTGCGCATTTTCTGGGGTTATATATTTGTTTCTGATGAAACGGTTGATATGAAGTTTTGCTTGTGTATATTCTAATTCATCGGTCACCTCTTGTCCGATATATTTTAAACCCTCAGTGTTTTCATTAGGCTCCAGAATAATTTCATGAATGGGTAAATGAGAAGGCAAAGCCAAACGGCCCGGATGATTTTTAACTTCCGGCCTTTTGCGTAGATAGGTCACTTCTTCTACAGCGGCTTCTACGGCTTGCGCTACTTTCTGGGCATCAATATCAAAAGGAAGTAAAAGTTGCTCCGGGTTTTCGGCTGCAATGAACCGCTCGCGCTTAGAGCCATACATCGCTCTTTTAAACTGTTCAATCTGAAATTTCAGATAGCTAACTTCTTGCGTTAATTTATTGGTTTGAATTTCTAATTTAGTGTTACTGACCTCTAATTTCAAATTTAATTTCACCTGATTTTCGAGCAACTCCAACAAGGCCTCCTTGGTGTAATTTCCGTATGTTTCAAGCGTATTTTTCATAGGTCAAATATACGTAAAAATCCCAATAAACACAAGGGTTACAAGATAATTATCCAACAATTTTATCTAATGAATACCTCTTTTTTTTCTTGTAATCCTTTAATTTTACGCCCTCTAAAATGAGCACTAATTCTGCTCTTTTGAGTTCTCTGCTAAATGCGTCATTTGCCAAAAAATCAAAAGTGCCGCGTTCCAATCGTTTGTAAAAAATAACGAATCCATCACCATCCCAATACAATAGTTTTAGGTGTGTTCTAGGTTTATTTAAAAACACAAATACATCTCCGGCGGTAGGATCCTGATTTAAATAATTCCGCACCAGACCTGATAACCCGTCAAATCCCTTTCGCATATCTATCAGCGTACAACACATATGGTACTTGATTTTTGAACTTAAACCAAGCATCAATAAATGGATATTTTTATTCCACCAGGCAATTCAATACAAAGCGTTTTTGGAAGTTCCTTTTTTGGAGTGCTCTTTTTATCAGAAGGAACTTTTGAATCTCCTGCTGAAAAAAAAGTCAATGCAGCATTGTCCGTTTCCGCACTATGGTGCTTGTTGTATTTCTTTAACCAATAATTAAACCGGTGGTAACTCACCAATTTCTGGCTTGTGAATTTTCCTTTAGACAACCCCGATTCCTTCCACTCCTGAACAAGTGAATACATTTGTGCTTGTTGATCCATATTTTTGTTTTTTGTAACAAATTTCAGAATTCTATGGGGTTATTAAAAGACGGGGTTGGTGGGGTGGATACCAAGCAACTAACAATCGGTTTTTTAAAGAATCAAAAAATAACCCTTCTGTATTGTCTTTTTCACTTAAAAACGTGTTGTG
>JAENXC010000025.1 GCA_016649715.1 Flavobacteriaceae bacterium
ACTGGAGCTGTTCTCAACTGGATAATAACAAGGGAGGGGGGTGGGATTGAAAATCAACAACTTTCAGTCCAGAAAATCAAGTATATCTGCAAAGCCTTAATAAATGAAAATTTAATCGGACAACAGTGATCCCAAGCACCAAATAACAAAAAAAAATACAAATCTCAAGCACCAAATTCCAAATAAATACCAAACTTCAAAGATCAAAATTTAATAAACTCTCCGAAAATTTACCTCTTTGAAGGGGGTTAGGGGAATGTTTTCAATTTTATTTTTTATTGTTATTTGGTGCTTTTTCGAATGCTGAAGCTTTACTCATAGAGCAAATATTTTCCCCTGATTTCTTTAAAACCATCTAAACCATCCTTCCAAGAATCCCGAATTTCTTCCGCAGATAATCCTTGTTCAATTTGTTGTTGCAATTTCTTCGTTCCAGCGAGTTTCACAAAAAACGAATTGAAAAAATCCTTCTTTTTTCCGTTGGCGTTGTAGGCGTCAATCAACCATTCTAAATTGATTTTGCTCAATCGCGGTTCCTTCCGAAGATCTTTTCCGTGGCAAAGTTGTCCTTTAAATTTTGGGTCTTTTGAACCTTCGTTAGCCTGCGGCGTATATTCAAATGTGTATTTTGAAGCAGGCAAACTCGGCGCGCCAAAAACTTGAAATTGCATCTCAGTTCCGCGGCCCGCGTTTATAAATGTTCCTTCAAAAAAACAAAGGCTAGGATAGAGGTTTATGGCTTGGTCGTTCGGCAGATTGGGTGATGGTTTTATGGGAAGCGAGTATTCTTTTTGATGATTGTAGTTTTTCATTTTAATAACAGTCAGCTCACATTTCACTTGATTTTTCAACCAACCTTCGCCATTAATCATCTGCGCATATTCTCCAATCGTCATTCCGTAAACCACCGGAACGGGGTTCATTCCGACAAAACTTTGGTTTTCGGATTCCATAATTGGGCCGTCAATATAATGTCCGTTTGGGTTTGGCCTGTCCAAAACGATTACAGGAATTCCAGCTTCGGCACAGGCTTCCATTACATAGTGAAGTGTTGAAATATACGTGTAAAAACGTGCACCAACATCTTGAAGATCAAAAACCATAATATCTATTGTAGATGTACCAGATCTAACATCTTGTTCATACTTTTTGGTTTCTTTCAACTGTTCTAACTTTGGTTTTTTGTTGGCACTATATAGCGAAATAATAGGAATACCAGTTTTGGTATCCAATCCATCTTTAATGACTTCGCCAGCATCTGCTTTGCCTCTGAATCCGTGTTCTGGAGAGAAAACTATTTTTACTGAAACTTTTTTCGAAATCAAAAAATCAACAAGATGCTGGTTCTCATTTTCTAAAAAAGAAGTCTGATTGGCAACCATTCCTACATTCTTACCTTTTAGCAGTTCAGCATATAGTTGAAATTGCTCCGCGCCAACAATAATTTCTTGGTCACTGAGCGAAGCCGAAGTGTCGTCTTGAGTCTTGGCTCTTGCTTCTTGATTCTCTTTTCTCTCTCCTCTTTCCTCTTTCTTCTCAGTAGAACTTCCACAAGAAAATATGGTTAAAACAATCAATAAAACTGTATTTTTGAAAAAAGTTAATCCCATAAAATCGCAGTGAATTTCGAATTTTTCATCGCTCGGCGCATCATTGCTTCCAAGGACTATAAAAGTAGTATTTCGGCACCGATAATAAAAATTGCAATCACCGCAATCGCGCTCGGCATTATTATGATGCTCATCTCCATTGCCACGGGCGTTGGACTCCAAAAAAAGATACGCGAAAAGGTTTCTGCTTTTAACGGCGATATAATTATCACAAATTTCGACACCAACTTTTCCAACGATTCCCAAAACCCGATTTCGAAAAATCAGCCGTTTTATCCAAAATTTAAAAACATTGAAGGCATAAAGCACGTGCAGGTTACCGCTTCCAAAGGCGGGGTTATCCGTACCGAAACCGATTTTGAAGGAGTGGTGGTAAAAGGCGTGGGCGCGGATTACGATTGGGAATATTTCAAGGATTATTTGGTTGAAGGAAAACTGCCCAATTTTAAAGGCGAATTAAACGAAGACATCTTGATTTCAGAATATTTGGAGAATCGACTGCATTTGAGATTAGGCGATAAAGTGACCACTTTTTTTCTGAACGACGAAGTTTCCAAAACCCCGCGCAGCCGTGGTTTCAATATTGTTGGAATTTACAACAGCGGGTTTCAGCAGTTTGACGAACAGTTTATAATTACAGACATCCGCCACATTCAGCGGTTAAATAAATGGGAAGAAGACCAAGTTGGCGCTTTCGAAGTTTTTGTGAACGATTTTGATGAAATAATACCCATAGGGAATGCCGTATATAAAGAAACCAGCAGCACACTGGACACCCAGACCATCCGCCAAAAATATGCCTCCATCTTTGAGTGGCTCGATCTTTTCGACTTCAATATCATTATGATCATTGGGATTATGATTTTAGTTGCGGGTATCAATATGATTACCGCGCTTTTGGTCCTTATTTTGGAACGCACCCAAATGATAGGAATCCTAAAAGCCCTTGGCAGCAGCGATTGGAGCGTCCGGAAAGTGTTTCTTTACAACGCGATGTACTTGATTGGCGTTGGGCTTTTTTGGGGAAATGTGATTGGCATTGGACTGCTTTTGGTTCAGAAATACGGCAAAGTTTTTAAACTTAATCCAGATACCTATTATGTAAACGAAGCCCCAGTTTATTTACATTGGGACTATATTTTAATATTGAATGCAGGCACATTTCTACTGTGTCTACTTATGCTTTTGATTCCCTCTTTTATTATTTCAAAAATCTCCCCGGTAAAGGCGATACGGTTTGAATAATTTAAAATCATAATTTTAAACTTCTTCCCAGATTAATTCCCCTCCTTTGGAGGGGTTAGGGGAGGATTCCTTTATTATTTCAAAAATTTCTCCGGTGAAGGCGATACGGTTTGAGTAAATGTTATTTAAGGGCGATTTATCCTTTTACGGAATGAACTGCACCGATAATCGATTCATCCCTACCATTAAGAAAGTGGGGCTTTTTACTTTCGACCATAAACTTAATATTTGAATAGAATTAAAAGCGGCTTACCTATAATGGTTGCTCAATGGTAAATTAATCGACATTGAGAACCGCAATTAATTCAACATCTATCCCCTAAGCCGCTTCATCGATACGGTAAAAAACGATTACTGCATAACTCCCTTTTTAATAGAAAATCAAACATTTGATTGATGCATTATTCATATTGATGCACCTCAAAATGATAATTATATTTTTTATAGGAGAAAACTGAAAATCCAGAAAAGAGTAGGTAAAATTTAATAATTAGAAATTATGAAAACAATTTTTTTAACAACACTGTTGCTAGCTTTCAGTATAATGACATCTGCGCAAATTAAACCAAAAGTAGCGACTTCTGAAATAAGTACTGCAAATACTTCAATTCTTGATGCAGATTCAGATGCCGACGGAATTGGAAACGTAGCCATGAACAAAGGAGAGTTGATAGATGCTATTGCTAAAGATGCTGGATTGTCAAATGAGCCTGAAAGTAAAAATATCATTGATACTGATTTAACGGCTAAAGCAGATCTTAAAAAACTAGCGGATGAGTTGGTAAATATCACGGCTAAAGAAGCTGGCCTATCGAAAGAGGATGCTAAAAAAGCTCTAGAGGCTTTAACTGGAACAATGACGAGGTCATTAAAAAAAGGGGATAAAGTGGCATTAATTGAATTTGGCACATTTTACGTTGGTCAGGAACCAGCGCCAAACATAAAAGATCCGATATCTGGTAAGATTAAAAAAATGTCCCCAGTAAAAGTTGTGAAATTTAAACCCTGCCCAGCATTGGCAGATGCAGTAAAAAACTCACCTGGACCAGAAATGGTAGAAGTAAGAAAGGGGCGTTTGTCATTGGAAACAAATAGGGTTAGTGATAGAGACATAGACATAGATGAAGATGGTTTAGGAGATTCAGCAATGAAAATTGAGCGCTGTGATGGCATGGACAATGATTGTGATGGCGCAACTGATGATACTCTAAAAAATGGAATGAACAAAGCAGAATTAATTGATGCCATGGCTAAAGAAGCGGGATTATCGAAAGCTGATGCGGGGAAGGCATTATCTGCATGTGTGTCAATTTTAACTCAGTCACTTAAAAAAGGCGATAGTATACAATTAATAGGTTTTGGCACTTTCTCAATTTCAAATAAACCTGCTCATAGGTGTAAAGATCCGAAAACGGATAAGATTATAAAAGTAGCAGCAAAGAAAGTTGCAAAATTTAAAGCGGGTAAAGCATTAGCAGATACCGTTAAATAAGTATAAAAATTTATAATCTAATATTTTTTTAAAGGAGGAAACCGAAAATCCTTATTGTGAAAAGAGTAGGTGGAATTCTAATTATAGAAATTATGAAAACATTTTTTTTAACAACAGTATTTGTGTGTTTTTGTCTATTTGGGTATACACAAACCAGACCAAAAGTGAACGTTTCAGCTGAAAAGATTGGTTCTAAAGCTACTGATATAAAAGCAATAGAAGGATTTATCTACGGTAAACTAGACTATAAATCAGTAAGAACTAAAGGTAAGAGTCAAGGGCTTACACGTGAGGGAATAATCTTGATACTACGAGATGTTGAAACCAAAAAAATACTCGATGTAACTCAGACTGATAAGGAGGGTCGTTTTAAATTCAATAAAATGAAGTCAAGTAAACGTCAAGTGGAATTGAGATGTGGAATTAATTCAAAGAAATGGCCTCCTTTGGACGAGTGGGGGTGTCCTTTTATTTTTGAAAAATTACAACCGGATCATAATACAATGCAGATGATCGAAGCGTGTGATGACTCAACACTCATCTACCGCATTCAAACAGGATATTGTATTTGTGTTACTGATCCCTGTCCATGTAGCGATGACCCATTTCAGCAGCTACTCAAAGCACAATGGTAACGAATTGCGGTCTAATGATCTTATCAGAGTAAAAAAAGATTCATTATTATTTTTTAGCTAACTTTAAACTAGCATTCCCCTAAAACATGAAAACCAATAAATTCCATATCACACTTCTTTTGTTGAGTATGATATGGAATTTTTCTTTCTCCCAAAACTACATCAACTACACCGAAAAGGATGGGCTGGCAAGTAATTTTGTATATAGAATGACCCAGGATTACGAAGGGTTTATCTGGTTTTTAACCGATAAGGGGATAAGCAAGTTTGACGGGAAGACATTTAAAAATTTTACCACTAAAGAAGGCTTGCCAACAAATGATAATTGGCATATCCGCATCACTCCCGATAATAGGGTTTGGTATTTTTCCAGAAGTGATGCGTTGGGATATATCAAGAATGATAGCGTATTTAAATTTAAGGCCAGTGATGGCAAAATGATGAATCCGTCCGGTCCAATATTCCAATCGGGCAATAATATTTCGTTTATTGACAATTGGAATGCATATGTTTTTTCAGATTCCATTTGGCATTCCAGTAAGAATCAAGAAGGCAGAATACAATTGCTTAATAGAGATGTATTTATAGTTTCTGATACAGCGATTAGAGATGTGCAACTTGAAGACAAACAAGGAAGGCTTCTCCTATCACTAAATAAAAAATCGGTTTACCGTAATTACTATCAGTTTAATGATTCCTTGCTGGTTAAGGCCCATGATAGTTATTTCGAAATCATAAATTTAAACAACTTTAAGGCTACTTATGGAGATGTTTCACATTTAGGAAAAAATGAGGCTCCCTATCATATTTTCTGGTTTAACCTTGCAAATAATAGGTTACAACTTTCCGGAGGCAAATGGCTTATTACCTTCGACGACAAACTCAAGATAAAACAAACCTATACTATTCCCTCACAGTTAAACGCTACTAATATCTTTCAGGATAAAGATGGGTTTATATGGGCTGCTACGAGTACGAATGGAGTATATAAATTGCCAATAGGGTATAGTTCAATATCCACTTATTTTGAAGATAAGAAGATTACGAAAATCACTGAAATTAATGGCGTTGTCTATGTTGGGATTGACGAAGATGGGGTTTATAAATTGGAAAATAACAAGCCGAAACTCTGGGTAAAAGAGAACAGGCATTTATATAATATCTCTACTATTAATGAAACAATTTACTATAATTTTAGGCTCCATTTAATTTTAGAGAATGGAGGGATATTTAAAAAGATCGAAACTCAATCCACTTCCTTTGCGTATGGTAAAAATCTATTACACTATAATGATATTTATTTCGTGGAAGGTAATTCTTCGATTGGGAGGTTAAATAAAAATTTTGGGTTTGAAAAAGGATATTCTGAATACCCTTATTATCAGGGGCTTTTTAGGCAAAACGATTCGCTCTTTTCCTTTAGCTTTAAACAAATGCTTTTCTATAATACTGAAAAAGATATTTTCCAAGGGTATAAAGGAGAACAGATTCAACAAAAATTTCTTGCCAACACACTTTACAACGCTCAAAACTATATAGGCACCGAGGGAGATGGCTTGTATCAATTTTCTGAAGGGAAACTTCATAAATTAATTCAGGACGACACTGCTGTTATCAACCAAATTTCTGTTGAAAATCCCAAATCTATCTGGGCAGTTTCTGAAGGGGTATTGCTTCATTATAAAGGGAATAATGCCGGGGTGTTTTCAAAAGAACGGTATAATCAAATAAACGGGCTGCCTACCAATAATTTAACTGAAGTGCTTTTTTACAAAAATCGGTTGTATTTGGGTTCAACTACAGGCCTTAATATCATTGATAAAGCATCAATTAAGCGAACAAGTAATTTTACGCCTTACGTAAAAAGTGTCTATTTAAATGAAACTAAAATGGGCAGGGATTCAGTGGCCTATCTTTATGGCAAAAATGTAAATCTAAAAGTAAATTTCGGTTCCATAAATTTTTTTGACCCCAATAACACAACTTATGAATATCGCCTAAGTCCAACACAGGCCAACTGGACAACTACAACATCGGGAGAAGTAAATTTATACTCTTTACAGCCTGAGGCTTATACGCTGCAACTCAAAGTAAATCACAATGGTATAGCCAAAATAAAGAACATCCCCCTTGCAGTCATTCCAAATTGGTGGCAAACTCCTGAGTTTAAATGGGGAATGTTATTTTTGACCTTGATTTTGGTTTCTTCTGGTATTTGGATAATTAGTGCAAACCTTCGAAAAAAACGAAATAAAAAACTAATTCAAGAAAGACAGTTAGCCCAATTGGAGCTGGGAGCATTGCGTTCACAGATGAACCCACATTTTATCCATAATTCGTTAAATGCTATTCAGTATTACATTCAGAGGCACGAGGTGGAACTATCGGAAGACTACCTCGCAAAATTTGCTACATTGATCCGCCTTTTTTTTGAATATTCCCGAAGGCGTACCATTAGTATAAAAGATGAGGTTCTCCTTTTGCAGAATTATCTGGACATTGAAAAACTTCGGTTTGAAGATAAGCTGGAATATAAAATTACACTAGATGAAAAAATTGATAGCGAAGAGCAACTTCTGCCATCGATGATCTTACAGCCCATAGTTGAGAATGCCGTAAATCACGGCTTGTTCCACAAGGAAGCGAACGGAAATATTGAAATCCATTTTGCGTATAAAACTCCCTCATCTTTTATTGTAACCATTAAAGATGACGGTATTGGAATAATAAAATCAAAGAAAATATATAAAGAATCTTCCAAAAGTTACCAATCCAGATCATCCAATGTATTACAGGAACGATTGAAACTCTTGAAACAAAGTAAAGAATGGAACGTAACCTGTACTACGGAAGATCGCTCCCAGATTGAAGATTCATCGGGTACTATAGTAACCCTTACGTTTAAACAGCAATACACATTATGAAATGCCCATTAATAAATTGTAAACCAATCGAAGATGAATATTGGGGCATTCCCTGCCCGTCCGGCAGACGGGCATCTTCCAATTTCTCAAATATTTTATACAGATGAAGGTAACAGCATTACTCGTGGACGACGAACGAAAATCCCTTGCGATTTTAAAGAATAAACTGGAACGTTTATGCCCAGGAATTTCTATTGTTGGTGAAACAAGAGATCCCAGGGAAGCATTAAAACTTATAGAAAAATTGCAACCACAGCTTGTCTTTTTAGACGTTGCCATGCCCGGAATGAGTGGTTTTGATCTTCTGGCCTCAATAGAATCTCCTTCTTTTGAAGTTATCTTTGTAACTGCCTTTGATAATTATGCAATAGACGCCATAAACCACTGCGCTATTGGTTATCTGGTAAAACCGGTAAAAAATGAGGATTTGATTGCTACCGTGGACAAGGCCATTTTGAATATTGAAGAAAAAACTGCCCTCCAAAAAAACCAAGTGCTTATTGAAAATCTGGGTGTACGGACCTTTCAGAAAAAGAAAATAGTCATCCCGACTTTAGAAGGCTTGGAATTTGTTAAAATTAAAGAAATAATCCGCTGCGAAGGTGAGGACGGTTATACAAAGATTTATTTTAAAGACAGTAAGCCTATTTTGAGTTCCCGCAGCATTGGCCATTTTAACTCGCTATTGGAAAACCATGACTTTTACTTGGTCCATAAATCCCACCTTATAAATCTTCATCATATTGATAAATATTTAAATGAAGGCACTGTAATTCTCACCAATAACTATAAGATTCCGGTATCCCGTAACAGAAGATCTGACTTTTTAAGCAAACTTAAGTAGTAGTTTCGCAGCTGGATTTCAGTTTGAATAGGACTCAAACCCCAAAGGTTTTCAAAACCTTTGGGGTTTTTCTTTTCAATCGACCAAATTCTCCCCTCCTTTGGAGGGGCTGGGGGAGGACTTTTTTATACCTTTGCCTTCGCGCACCGAAGCCTCAGCGAAGGTGTGCTTTCTTCAAAAAAATCTATGGAATACGCAGAAAATATATTGGGAACCATCGGCAACACGCCAATGGTGAAAATCAATAAAATAATTGGGGACATTCCCGCTTTGGTGCTCGCCAAATACGAAACTTTTAACCCTGGCAACTCGGTTAAAGATAGAATGGCGGTAAAAATGATTGAAGACGCAGAGGCAGACGGTAGCTTAAAACCGGGCGGAACAATCATTGAGGGCACTTCCGGAAATACAGGGATGGGCTTGGCTTTGGTTGCGATTATAAAAGGCTATAAAATGGTATGTGTAATCAGCGACAAACAAAGCAAAGAAAAGATTGATATTTTAAAGGCTGTGGGAAGTAAGGTGATAGTTTGCCCAACAAACGTTGCGCCTGACGACCCGCGAAGTTATTATTCCACTTCAAAACGGTTGGCAGAGGAAACGCCGAATAGTTGGTATGTAAACCAATACGATAATTTAAGCAATACCAAAGCGCATTACGAAAGCACCGGCCCAGAAATCTGGAAACAGACCGATGGAAAAGTAACACACTTTGTAGTGGGCGTTGGCACTGGCGGGACAATTAGCGGTGTTGGAAAATATTTAAAGGAACAAAACCCAAATGTGAAAGTTTGGGGCATTGATACCTACGGCAGTGTTTTCAAAAAATATCACGAAACCGGGATTTTTGACGAAAACGAAATATATCCTTACATCACCGAAGGGATTGGTGAAGATATTCTTCCGAAGAACGTAGATTTCAGTGTGATTGATGGGTTTACTAAAGTGACGGATAAAGACGCCGCTATTTACACCCAGAAACTTGCCAAAATAGAGGGTTTCTTTTTGGGGAATTCTGCCGGAGCTGCAATAAAAGGATTACTTCAACTGAAAGATAAATTCACAAAAGACGATGTAGTAGTCGTTCTTTTTCACGATCACGGCAGTCGCTATGTTGGAAAAATGTACAACGACGAATGGATGCGCGAACGCGGCTTTGTGGAAGACGAGGCTAAAAACGCTTCCGATTTAATAGAGGAACACGCAGACAAACCGCTGATAACCGTAAAGACCGAAGAACTTGTGGGCCACGCCATTGAGCGGATGAAAAAATACAATATTTCGCAGATACCCGTGGAAGATACTTCAGGCTTTGTGGGTGCTTTAGATGAAACTGATTTGCTTCGGAAATATCTTGAAAACAAAAACGTGGCAGACCTTCCCATAAAAGAAGTGATGCACAAACCCTTTCCTATAGTTAAGAAAAGCACGCCAATTGAGGAAATTTCAAAATTGATCCACAAAGAAAACAACGCTGTTTTGGTGGATTTGGGCGATGGGAAATTCAATATAATTACGAAGCATGATATAATTAGTGCATTGTAGTTTTTTGCCGCCAATTCACGAATTATCATAAAATATTCGTGAATTAGTGGCAAAACTATTACAGAAATTATTTGTATTTTTATGTTGAAATGAAAAACGAAGCCAAAAAATTATTCCGCTTTTTACGCACCCAACCGTTGCCGGCGCACACCAATGAAATTTTGGCTTTGGAGCGCACAAAATTGGCTAATGAACGCACCCTGCTTTCCTATATCCGCTCCTCACTTTACTTACTTTTGGGAGGTATTGCCATACTCCAACTCGAGGATTTTAGCAATATTCATTGGTTGGGCTACGTTGCGTTGGTAGTTTGCATTATTTTTTTGGCAATTGGCATTTTCCGCTATGTGCTGCTTTCGCGAAGGCTCTATAAATGGAACCGCATTCTTTTTGTTGACAACGTTGCCGAAAAAGTTGAAAAGCAAGCCAATACCGAAGAGAAATTAGTGAAGGAAGAAACAGGCACACAATAAATTTTTCTGTATATTTACGGTACATCTTTTAAAGCTCCCCCTAAATTTTTTCAAATGAATGAGGATTTTCTGCACTATGTGTGGAAATTTCAGAAGTTCGATGTATGCGATTTCTATACATCGAACCATGAAAAACTGCACATCAAGAAACAGGGGAGTCACAATTTAAATTCTGGCCCCGATTTTTTTAATGCCCAAATGGAACTGGACGGCCAGCTCTGGGCTGGCAATGTTGAAATTCATCTGAAATCTTCAGATTGGTACGCGCATGGCCACGAAACCGATACTGCTTATGACAATGTAATTTTGCACGTGGTTTGGGAACACGATGCCGAAATTTTCAGGAAAGACGGCAGTACAATTCCAACGTTTGTTTTAAAAAAACACGTTCCAAAAACTACTTTAAAGCAATACCAAAGGCTGTTTTCAAAAGAAAAGAAATGGATAAACTGCGAAAATGATTTTGAAACGGTTGATGAATTTATAATTGAAAATTGGCTGGAACGCCTCTATTTTGAAAGGCTTCAAAAGAAAGAGACTTTGCTTTTGAAGGAATTGGAAGATTCCCAAAACCATTGGGAAAGTTTGCTTTTCAGAATGCTTTGTAAAAATTTTGGGTTGAAAGTAAACGGCGATTCCTTTTTCAGCATTGCCAAATCCATTGATTTTTCAGTGATAAAAAGATGCAGCCAAGAACGGCAGGATTTAGAAGCGTTGCTGATGGGGCAGGCAGGATTGCTGGAAGGAGAGAAGGAGGATTGGTATTTTAAAACCCTAAAAACCAATTGCGATTTTCTAAAACATAAGTTTGGATTACAGAACGCAAACGTAATTGCGCCAAAATTTTTCCGATTGCGTCCGCCCAATTTTCCAACCCTCCGTTTGGCACAGCTCGCAATGCTTTATTCCGAAAGGGACAATCTGTTTTCACAAATTATCGCCGCACAAAACAGTGCCGATTTTCAGAAGCTTTTCAACGTTTGTGCCAGCGAATATTGGGACACCCATTACAATTTCGGAATTTCTTCGCTAAAGCGGAAAAAGAGGCTTACCAAAACTTTTGTGGATCTTTTGATAATCAATACAATCATTCCCCTAAAATTCTGTCATGCAAGACAGCAGGGGCGTGACGTTTCCGAAGAAATACTGAAACTCGCTTCCCAAATTTCTTCCGAAGAAAATGAGATAGTTAAGAAATTCAATTCCCTCAAAAAGGTTTCAAAAAACGCTTACCAAAGCCAGGCATTGCTGCAATTGAAAAATGAATATTGCGATAAAAACAAATGTTTGCAATGTGCGGTGGGGAATTCAATAGTAGGTTCCGACGGCGAAAAGACAAAACAGCAACCCTTTCAAGGCTGATTTTTTTTGTTTGTGAACGCGCAGACTTAGCTCGAAAAAGTGTATTTTGCGGGTATGTTGCAAGCTGTATATTCATTGCGCTACTACCTTGAAAAACGCGGATTTTACGTGTCTTCCCGCTTGGCGGACAGGTTGGGGATGCGCGCCAAAAGCGTTCGGCTTTTTTTTATTTATGTTTCCTTTGCCACCTTTGGGGTTGGCTTTGCCATGTATCTAACCATGGCCTTTTTGTTGAAACTGAAAGACCTTGTGAACACTAAACGAACCTCGGTTTTTGATTTATGAGGCATCTTTTCACTTCCAAAATAACCGTCGCCCTTTTTTTGCTCCTCGTAATATTTATGACAGGCGTTCTCGGGTTTCGTTTTTTTTCGGAATACACCTGGGTGGATTCTTTTTATATGACCGTTATCACAATAACCACGGTGGGTTTCGGAGTATTGAAACCATTGAGCCCAGAGGAAAAGATTTTTGTTTCGCTTCTCATCATTTCCAGTATCTTTATAGTGGGCTATGCCATTTCGGTAATAACGGAATATATTTTAAGTAAAAACATCGGTAATTTAAGACAGAAAAAAGTGCAGAGAAAACTGGATTCAATGAGTAACCACATAATTGTTTGTGGCTTTGGAAGAAACGGAAAACAGGCGGCACAAAAGCTTTTGGCCTACAAGCGTCCGTTTGTAATTATTGAAAAGGATGAGGAAGTGATCGATCGGTTTTCCGACGAACACAATTTGTTCGTCTTGGGCAATGCTATTGAAGATGAAATCTTGCTGAAGGCAGGAATAGAAAAGGCTTCAACATTAATTTGTGCTACGCCCAGCGATGCTGATAATCTTTTTGTGGTGCTTTCCGCCCGACAGATGAACAAAAATCTGAAAATAATAAGCCGAGCCAGTGAAGAGACCAGCTATAGGAAAATGAAACTCGCCGGGGCCGACAATGTTATTATGCCCGATAAAATTGGCGGAGACCATATGGCTTCTTTAGTTGTAGTCCCAGATCTTGTGGAATTTTTGGATAATTTGACTGTTTCGGGACAGGAAGATAGCATCAATGTTGAGCAAATACCTTTTGAAAAAATGTGTCCCCACGGAAAAGAACAAGCCATTCAGGATTTGGACGTTCGCAAAAAAACGGGCTGTTCCATCATCGGTTATCGTTCCCCAACGGGCGAATATATTGTTAATCCAGAACCATCCTTGGTCCTTCAGAAAAACTCGAAACTGATACTCATTGGGCGTCCCGATCAAATTGAGAGCTTAAAAAGAGTTTACGGAGTTTAAGAAAACGTAAACAAATTTCTCTTCGATTCTTCGAAATTGTTAACTTTTTTAGGCATCTTGCTTTTTTTATATTTTAAACCTGAAAAATCCACTATGAAGAAATATCTTCTTTCGCTAATTACATTTCTTATTCCAATTTTCACTTTCGCCCAGGAACAAAAAAGTTTTGCTGAAAAAATCGATGATGGGTTTGCTGAATACACGACGCCAATCGTTGATTTAATTTTTTATCCCGTGACAATAGCGGGAAAAGATATGCCAATTGTAATTATTCTTTTGCTGTTGGGAGCACTTTTTTTCACATTGTATTTCAATGGGGTTAATTTTAGATATATAAAAATTTGTATAAAAACAGCCGCAGGAAAATATGATGAATTGGATCATCATGTTCCTGCGGATCAAGAAATTGAGGTAAAGGATGGTGAAATTCACGATACCGTTCACTTAACAGGTGAAGTTCCTGGAGAGGTTACACACTTTCAGGCATTAACGGCTTCCTTGTCCGCAACGGTAGGTTTAGGAAACATTGCTGGTGTTGCGGTTGCCATTGCCATTGGCGGTCCCGGAGCTACAATATGGATGATTGTAGCTGGACTATTAGGAATGGCTTCAAAGTTCACCGAATGTACTTTGGGTGTAAAATATAGAGAAGTAGACGCAGACGGAAAAACCTATGGCGGGCCAATGTATTACCTTGCAAGTGGCCTTAAAGAAATGGGAATGGCCGGTTTTGGTAAAGTTTTGGCTATCTTTTTTGCCGTTATGTGTATAGGAGGATCCTTTGGTGGGGGAAATATGTTTCAGTCCAATCAAGCCGCGGCACAATTGACGCAATTAATGGATTGGGATGGGCCAAATGCTGGTCTTTACGTAGGTCTGGTTATGGCTCTCGTTGTTGGTTTGGTAATAATTGGTGGAATAAAAAGAATTGGATCAGTAACTGAAAAAGTAGTTCCTTTTATGGCTATTATTTATGTGGGAGCCGGATTAATAATTTTAGGTATAAATTACGATATGATTCCTTTTGCCGCCAAACAAATATGGGAGGGAGCCATAAACCCGAATGCCGCTTTTGGAGGTGTGGTCGGAGTGTTGATAGTAGGATTTCAACGTGCGGCATTCTCTAACGAAGCCGGGGTGGGTTCGGCGGCCATTGCACACTCCGCTGTAAAAACCCGATATCCAGCCAGTGAAGGTTTAACTGCTTTGTTGGGACCTTTTGTTGATACGGTAATTATATGTACTATGACTGCTGTTGTGATTGTAATTACCAATGCAAAACACAACTTATTTACTTATGGAAACCTTGATTCGGCAAGTAATGTAATGCTCAATGCAACCAATCAGCCAATAAACGGGGTCGATTTAACCTCGGTGGCTTTTAATTCTGCCATTCCAAATTTTTCTATAGTTCTTACCATAGCCGTTATCTTGTTTGCCGTTTCCACGATGATTTCATGGTCCTATTACGGACTTCAATCATGGAAGTTTCTCTTTGGAAAAGGAAAAGTTTCAGATATTACATATAAGGTGTTGTTTTTAATATTTTTGGTTATAGGTGCTTCTTCCAGTTTGGGCGCCGTAATCGGTTTTTCCGATGCTATGATTTTTGCTATGGTTTTCCCAAACATTATCGGTTTGGTCTTGCTTTCGCCTAAAGTGAAAAAAGAATTGAGAAAATATCTGAACGCTATTAAAATAGCTAAAATGGATGCTACCATTCACCATGAAAGTAAAGAAGAGAGAAAAATTTAAAAACAGTTTTGTAATTATAAAATCCCACTTCGCGGTCTCTAAACAACAGCGAAGTGGGATTTTCTTTTTGTTGCTGCTCGTCGTTTCATTTTTGTGTGTATTTTTTTGTTGATTTTTCTGGGGGAGATGCACTTAATTTTTCCATCTTTTCAACTGTTGCACTTATTGTTTGAACTTAGTATAAATTTTCTTCCAATTTTTTGAAATTGTAGTTTTTTTTAAGCATCTTGCTTCGCTTTATTTAAGAAAGCGTTTCATCTTAAAAATCCACTATGAAGAAATTTCTTCTTTCGCTAATCACATTTCTAATTCCATTATTAAATTTTGCACAAGAAACCCCTCCTGAAATGGGGATTGATGAACAAATTAATCAAGCTTTTTTGCCTGTGTCCAATTTTTTCTCAAGTGTTGTTTTCTTTCAAATAGCTGGAATTCCCTTCGTTCTTATATTACTTGTTTTCAGTGCCACATTTTTCACACTTTACTTTGGGTTTCCTAATTTCAGATATTTTTGGCGGGCAATACAAACTGTTCGCGGAAAATATGAAGATATAGAAAACCACGGTGCAAAAATTTTGTACGGAGAAGGAGGGATCGCCCAGGGTGTTGACATGAATAAGGTCGAGGATTTTGGCGCACACGTGGAAGCACTTGATGATGATTTGGCCATAGATGGTGACATTGTTGATACCATTCGCGATGAAAGTTCAGCTGGGGAAGTTAGCCATTTTCAGGCTTTGGCAACCGCAGTTTCCGGCACCGTAGGTAATGGAAATATTGCAGGGGTTGCCTTAGCAATTGCACTTGGTGGCCCCGGGGCAACCTTTTGGATGGTAGTTTGCGGTCTTTTAGGAATGTCCACAAAATTTGTGGAATGTACCTTGGGGGTTCAATATCGCGATGTTGGTCCAGACGGAACTGTATATGGAGGCCCTATGTTTTATCTAAGCAAAGGTCTAAAGGAAAAAGGATTTAAAACATTGGGTAAAATTGCAGCCGTTTTGTTTGCCGTTTTTTGTATTGGTGGGTCTTTTGGTGGTGGTAATGCAGCACAGTCCAACCAAGCTACCATTGTATTGAAAGATTTATTTAACCTACAAAGCACCGCAGCTGGTTTTTGGATTGGTGTATTGCTGGCTATTTTGGTTGGTATTATTATAATTGGAGGTATTAAAAGGATTGCACAGGTAACCGAAAAGGTAGTTCCCTTTATGGCAATTTTTTATGTAATTGCTTGTTTGTATATAATTTTCAGCAATTATGGATTATTAGATGATGCAATTGCCTTGATTATTTCCGAAGCCTTTAAACCAACTGCAATTGGAATTGGGTCTTTAATAGGAGTATTATTGGTCGGTTTTAAAAGAGCTGCATTTTCCAATGAAGCAGGTGCCGGTTCGGCGTCTATCGCTCACTCTGCCGTGCGCACAAAATATTCGGCAAGTGAAGGTTTGGTGGCATTATTGGAACCTTTTATTGATACCGTTGTAATATGCACCATGACCGCTTTGGTTATTATCATTTTTAACTTGGGAGGTTATTTTGAATATGGAGATGTAACTGGTCACGGGGTAGCAATTATTGATGGCGTTTCATACGAAGGCTCCGGAATTACCGCTCAAGCATTTCACGCATTTATCCCGTATTCCAACATTTTCTTGACTATTGCGGTATTCCTTTTTGCTGTTTCCACTATGATATCTTGGTCGTATTATGGACTGCAATCCTGGAAATATCTTTTCGGAAGAGGCAAAACCATGGATTTAGTTTATAAAGTTCTTTTTTGTATCTTTATTATCATTGGTGCCGCTGCAAATATGAAATCAATTTGGGACTTTTCCGATGCGATGATATTTGCGATGATTTTCCCAAACATGATTGGATTGTTCTTCCTCTTCCCCGTAGTGAAAAAACAATTGCGCCGCTATTTGGCCGCCATTAAAATGAAAAGGGAAGCCATATCGGATTAAACTTTTTCAAGATGAATATAAAATCCCACTTCACGTTCAACAAGCAACAACGAAGTGGGATTTTACTTTTGTTGCTGCTCATCATTTCATTGTTTTGTATTTATTGGTTTGTTGATTTTTCGGAAGAGGACACTTTAGATACTTCTTCTACGGAAATTGTCTCTATTCAAAATGAACTGGACTCCATTCGCCTTGTTGAAATTGAAAACAGAAAACCGAAGAAATATCCTTTCAATCCAAACTTTATTACTGATTATAAAGGGTACACTTTGGGAATGTCCAACGAAGAAATTGATCGTTTACTCCAATACAGAAAGGAAGACAAATGGATCAATTCCGCAGAAGATTTTAAAAGGGTTACTGGCGTTTCAGATTCTTTGCTTGCCGAATTGAGTCCATATTTCAAATTCCCCGATTGGGTTACCAATCCAAAACCAAAAAGCAATTTCAAGAATTATAAAAGTGAAAAAGGTTTTTCTGATCTGCCCGCTGGGGCGGGAAATTCCTTCGCGCAAAAAATTGATCTCAACAAAGCAACCGAAGAACAATTGCAGCAAGTTAGTGGCATTGGCGAAGCATTGAGTAAACGTATTGTTTCCTATCGCGAAAAGTTGGGCGGGTTTTCAAATGACGTGCAATTGTATAGTGTTTACGGTTTGGATGCTTCAGTTGTGCAACGAACACTAAACCTTTTCACTGTAAAATCTCCGAAGGACATTTCAAAAATAAATGTAAATACAGCCTCCGCTTCCGATATTTCAACCGTTCCCGGAATCTCGTTTGAAATGGCAAAGAAAATTTGGGAATACCGAAGACTTCACGAAAAAATAAGTAGCATTCAAGAACTGGAAAAAATTGAAGGAATGACCGAAAGAAAGTTACAGCTAATTCAGTTATATTTGTCCGTTGAGTGAGGCATAAAATGATCTTTCTCTTGTCTGGACGAGCCCTTCGGCTTCGCTCAGGATAAACTAAAGTCGAAACCTATCGGGTGTCGAAAACAATTTTAAACAACTATCCATCAAAATGATTTATCAATGAGTTTATATTTTACAGAGGAACACGAATTTTTCAGAAAGAGCTTTCAGGACTTTCTTCAAAAAGAAGTAGTGCCGCATATTGAAAAGTGGGAAAAAACCGGACATATCGAGCGGTTTATCTGGGAGAAGTTTGGGGAAATGGGCTACTTCGGCATCTATCAGCCCGAAGCTTATGGCGGATTGGATTTAGATCTTTTTTACACGGTGATCTTTTTAGAAGAACTTCAAAAAGTGAACAGTGGCGGATTTGCCGCGGCAATGTGGGCGCACGCTTATCTTGCGATGACGCATCTTAAAAAAGAAGCCAATCACGAACAAAAGGAAAAATATTTGGCGCCGAGCATTACGGGCGAAAAAATAGGCTGTCTTTGTATCACTGAACCTTTTGGCGGAAGCGATGTTTCTGGAATGCGAAGCACGGCAGTAAAAAAAGGCGACAGCTATATTCTGAACGGATCCAAAACATTTATTACCAACGGAATTTACAGTGATTATTTGATAGTTGCCGCAAAAACCGCTCCCGAACTTGGCAACAAAGGCATCAGCATTTTCGTGATAGATCGTGATTCAAAAGGTGTTTCTGCTACCAAGCTGGAAAAACTTGGCTGGCGTGCTAGCGACACGGGAGAAATAGCTTTTGACAATGTTGAGATTCCCGTCGAAAACTTGATGGGCGAGGAAAATAAAGGCTTTCCGTACATAATGCAGCACTTCGCCTTGGAACGGTTGATTATGGGAATCAACGCCCACGCCCGCAGCGAATTTGCTTTGGAATACACCATTCAATATATGAAAGACCGTTTTGCATTCGGGAAAAGCATTTCCAAATTTCAGGCCTTGCGCCACCGCGTTGCGCAAATAGCCAGCGAAATAGAAGTCTGCAAAACATTTAATTACGTAACCGCAAAACGATTGAACGACGGCGAATACGTGGTAAAAGAAGCCACAATGAGCAAACTGATTTCCACCAAAGTTTCCGATGAGGTTATGACTGAATGTCTTCAGTTTTTGGGCGGTTACGGTTATATGGAAGATTACCCTTTAGCGCGTTTGCTTCGCGATAGCAGACTTGGGCCGATTGGTGGTGGAACTTCTGAGATTCTTCGGGAGATAATTGCGAAGATGGTTATTGAAGGAAAGGCTTATAAGCCGGCTACTTAAATTTTCTTCATTTTTTAAATTCTTAAATCTAATTGCAAGAAATGAAATACTTTATCAAAAAATATTTTTTTACTCTTTTAATAATTCTTATTGGATCAACCACCTTTGCCCAAACGGAACTAAAGGGAAAAGTTGCCGATTTTTTAACGTACCAACCCATTGAAAGTGCCAGTGTTTATATTAAAAACACAACAATCGGTTCCATAACCAACACGGACGGTAATTTCGTTCTAAAAGTACCACAGCAGCATTTGAAGGATACGTTGGTAATTTCTTCCATTGGTTACAAAAGTTTCAATGTGATGATTAGTGAGTTTGAAAACAGTTCCGATATTTTTTTGGAAGAAGATGTTGCGTCGCTGGATGAAGTGGTCATTGTTGCAGACCCACGGCCCACAACTGGTAACGCTATTGTACAAAAAGCCATCGACAAGTTACCGAGCAATCTGCCCGAGCAACCCTATCTTCAAAAAGGGTTTCTGCGCCACAAAGAGCGCAACAAAAAAGAATACAAATGGCTCATTGAAAGTGCCATTACTTTATATGATTCCAGTTACGCTTCGGGCGCTAAAAACAATCTGAAAATTAATGTGGACGAAACCCGAAAAAGCTATGATCTAAGGGATGTTGATAGTCTTTTTACTTATTCAGCATATCTTAAAAGCATAGGGTCAAAGGCTAAAAATATTAATCGAAATTTAGTAAAGACTTCATCGTTAATTGATGCCATAAAATGGAACGACAGCCGCGTAAACGGGCTCGAAAATCTTTTTAAGGGAAAACTCAATTTGGTGCGAAATTCAAATGTTACCGGTGCTTTGCTGGGCAAGAATACGCTTGAAAAGCACCAGTTTGAATTGGATACTATTTTGGTGGACAACGGAAGAAAACTTTACAAAATCAAAATCTCAAAAGGCGCCGATTTTGTGGGGTTGAATACCCCAAATATTTACAACGAAGGTTTTGAGCCTAAAGGCTGGATCTATATTTATTATGACAATTACGCCATCAAAAAAGTGGAATATGAATTGGTTGCCGCTTCCGATGTTCAAAAAAAGCGCAGCAAAAGCCTTTTTGACACGCAGACCATCCACAAACTTATCATAACATATATGGAGTATCAGGGCAAAATGTACCCCAACTACATATATTATGAAACCCCAAAGCTTGTTAATACTGGCGATAGATCTTCCGATAGAATAAAAACCGAAGCAGCACCAGGCTTTGACAAGGATGAACAATATTACTATACCATTCAGGAAATACTGTTTTCTGAAATAATCCAAGACCCTGAACTCATAAACCAAGAATTGCAGCAGAATGATTGGACTGCGGATATTTTTTCATCCAAACCCTATCACGAAGCTTTCTGGAAAAACTACAACGTATTGCTGGAAAGCAAAGAGGAGGAAAAGCTTATCCAAGACTTGAGCAAGCGCGCAACTTTATATAAAGAGTAATCTTTCTAAAAAAACTCATAACTCATAACCCATAACTCATAACTTTTTTTATCTTTGCCGTCCTAAAGAGAGGAGGTGATGACACTATGTTAATTATACCAGTTAAAGACGGAGAAAATATCGATAGAGCGCTGAAGCGTTTCAAGCGTAAATTTGATAGAACCGGAACTATGCGCCAGCTGCGTTCCAGACAAGCTTTTATGAAGCCTTCTGTTAAAAACAGAGCAAAGATTCAAAAAGCCCAATACATTCAAAACTTAAGAGATCAGGAAGACATTTAATTGTAATCCGTTTGAATTTAAAATAGAGATCCGTTGGAAATTTTTTCCAACGGATTTTTTTATGAGTAAAAGTTACTGGGTTATTGGGTTATTGAGTTATTTTGTGTTAGAAATAAGAAATAAGAAATGTCATTCCAACCCTTTACAGATTACCTGCAACTTGAAAAAAAGTATTCCCCCCACACGGTGACTGCATATTTGAAGGATTTGGAAACATTTCAACTTTTCGCTTCGGAAGAATATCAATATGCTGAAATTGTAAATGTGAACTATTCAATCGTTCGCAGCTGGATTGTTTCTCTGGTAGATTCCGGCATTTCAAACCGGACCGTAAACCGGAAGATTTCTTCACTGAAGACCTATTATAAATTTCTTCTAAAAACTGGGCAGATTGAAATTAATCCTTTGGCAAAGCACAAAGCCTTAAAAACCTCAAAAAAGATTCAAGTTCCCTTTTCAGAAAAGGAAATAGGGAGCGTTATGGAATTGTTGCAAACCGAAAACACTTTTGAAGGCCTTCGCGACCGGTTGATAGTGGAACTTTTTTATTCCACGGGAATTAGAAGAGCTGAACTTATAAACGTAAAGTTGAACGATGTTTCGTTTGCACAGAAAACAATCAAAGTGTTGGGCAAAAGAAACAAGGAGCGCATCATCCCGCTGTTGCCATCGGTTCTGAAAAGCATACATGAATATTTGCCCATTCGCGATGAATTGAAAAATATTAAAGATACCGAACAATTGTTTTTAACTTCAAAAGGGGTTAAAATTTACGAAAACCTTGTCTATAGGATTATAAATTCATACTTTAGTAAAACTTCGGAAAAAGTGAAGAAAAGCCCGCATATATTGCGGCATTCTTTTGCTACCCATCTTTTAAACGAAGGTGCTGATATTAATGCGGTTAAGGAACTTTTGGGCCATTCCAGTCTTGCTTCAACACAGGTTTATACCCAAAACAGTATAGCAAAACTGAAAGAAGTTTACAAAAATTCACACCCGCGCAACTAATACAAAATAGGCTTATGGCGTAAAAATACATAGTTTAACTTTTTAAAATATATAAATATGAGAGTGAACATGCAAACGCCCAACTTTGCCGCCAAAGATGAACTTTTGGTATTTGTTGAAAAAAGATTGTCCAAACTGGAACAGTTTTATGACAAGATTGTTTTTGCTGATGTCTATTTGAAAGTCCAGAAAACAAGCGAAAAGGAAAACAAAATCGTTGAAGTTCTACTGAGTATTCCGGGAGGCGATTTAATGGTAAAGAAAGAAGCAAAAACCTTTGAGGAAGCTACTGACGAAGTAGTGAAAACATTGGAGCGACAGCTCAAAAAGAGAAAACAGAAACAAAAAGTATATTTGTAATAGAATTTTTTAGAAAAAGTTTTGTAGAAAAAATAATTTAGCTACATTTGCAGTCCGTTAGAAATAGCGGACTTTTTTATGGCTAAAAAACAGCCTAAAAGGGAGGTCAAAATGCCGATGTAGCTCAGTTGGCTAGAGCAGCTGATTTGTAATCAGCAGGTCGTGGGTTCGAGTCCCTCTATCGGCTCTTGAAATATTGAAAAGTGTATCAGGAATTAAATAGGTTTTAAAAATAGAACTAAATTTAATTGGGGCGAGAAGTTTATCCTGAGCGCAGTCGAAGGGAGTCCCTCTATCGGCTCTTGAATTTCTGTGAAGGCAGGAATCTTGAAATTTTGAATTTTGGAATTTCCAAAAAGGGGGAGATACTCAAGCGGCCAACGAGGGCAGACTGTAAATCTGCTGACTACGTCTTCGCAGGTTCGAATCCTGCTCTCCCCACATAAGAATTAAGATTCAAAGTTTTGAATCTTAAGCCTTGAATTTGAAATATTGAATTAAAAAATTGCGGGAGTAGCTCAGTTGGTAGAGCGTCAGCCTTCCAAGCTGAATGTCGCCGGTTCGAACCCGGTCTCCCGCTCTAATAAAAGTTAAAGGTTAAAAGTTAATAGTTATTATAGGTATAACCAGAAACTTGAAACATTGAACCTGAAACCCATTAACGCCGGTGTAGCTCAGGGGTAGAGCGTTTCCTTGGTAAGGAAGAGGTCATGGGTTCAATTCCCATCATTGGCTCAAATTTGAATACAAGTAACACTAATATATAACTAAGTTTAAATTAATACAAAATGGCAAAAGAAACATTCGATCGGTCAAAACCACACTTAAATGTTGGTACAATTGGACACGTAGATCACGGTAAAACAACGTTAACCGCAGCTATCACCAAAGTAATGGCTGATGCGGGTTATTCGGAAGCCAGATCATTCGACCAAATTGATAACGCTCCAGAGGAGAAAGAAAGAGGTATAACTATTAACTCTTCACACGTAGAGTACCAAACAGCTAACCGTCACTACGCACACGTTGACTGTCCTGGTCACGCGGATTACGTAAAGAACATGGTTACTGGTGCTGCCCAAATGGACGGTGCCATCCTTGTTGTTGCTGCTACAGACGGACCGATGCCACAAACACGTGAGCACATCCTTCTTGGACGCCAGGTAGGTATTCCACGTATGGTTGTATTCATGAACAAAGTGGATATGGTTGATGATGATGAATTACTTGAATTGGTTGAAATGGAGATCCGTGATCTTCTTAACTTTTACGAGTATGATGGTGATAACGGACCTGTAATTGCCGGTTCTGCACTTGGCGCACTTAACGGTGAGCAAAAATGGGTTGACACTGTTCTTCAATTAATGGAGGCTGTTGATACTTGGATCGAATTGCCAGTGCGTGACATTGATAAGCCTTTCCTAATGCCTATTGAAGACGTATTTTCTATTACCGGTCGTGGTACTGTTGCAACAGGACGTATTGAAACAGGTGTAGCTAACACAGGTGATGTTGTAGACATCATCGGTATGGGTGCTGAAAAATTAACTTCTACCGTTACTGGAGTAGAGATGTTCCGTAAAATTCTTGATAGAGGTGAAGCGGGTGATAACGTTGGTATCCTTTTAAGAGGTATTGAAAAGAACGATATCCGTCGTGGTATGGTTATCTGTAAAAAAGGTTCTGTAACACCACACGCTAAATTCAAAGCTGAGGTTTATATCCTTAAAAAAGAAGAAGGTGGACGTCACACTCCATTCCACAACAACTACCGTCCACAGTTTTACGTTCGTACAACTGACGTAACTGGAACAATTATGCTTCCCGATGGTGTTGAAATGGTTATGCCTGGTGATAACTTGACGATTCATGTTGAATTGCTTCAAGCAATTGCAATGAACGTAGGTCTTCGTTTCGCTATCCGCGAAGGTGGACGTACCGTAGGTGCAGGTCAGGTAACTGAAATTTTAGATTAATTATCATATAATAAAAAGTTCTGGGTGTCCCGAATTTACCTCGGGATACCTTGGCTTTTATAGCGGGTTTAACCAATCTGTTGATTTTTAAACTTGCCTGCCGGCAGGCAGGTCTGAATAATAATTCAGAATTGTGAATTCTGAATTTAATAAACGGGTTTAGCTCAGTTGGTAGAGCACTGGTCTCCAAAACCAGGTGTCGTGAGTTCGAGTCTCCCAACCCGTGCTAAATTGAAATATTGAATTGCATTGAGGCGAGTCCCGAAGTTTCGGGATATCCTGAGCGAAGTGATAACGGAGTTGAAGGGAGCCTCTCAATCCTTGATTGGAATAATTTTAATACGGTTACAAGATGACAAACTATATTACAGAATCATACAAAGAACTTAAAAACCACGTTACTTGGCCAACTTGGGCAGAAGCGCAGAAACTTACCGTTATTGTAGCAGTATTTTCAGTTGTGTTAGCTTTAGCAGTTTGGGGAATAGATACCGTATTTCACTGGTTAGTGGATCAATATTTCATCTGGATCAAGTCGTAAGAAATGACCGAAACAACAAGTACAAAAAAGTGGTATGTAGTCCGTTCAGTAAGTGGACAGGAAAACAAGATCAAATCGTATATCGAAGGTGAGATAAAACGATTGAATCTTGAGGATTATATTGAACAAGTGCTCGTACCCACTGAAAAAGTAATACAGATGCGCAACGGGAAAAAAGTGAACAAAGAACGTGTTTACTTCCCAGGTTACATAATGATACAGGCAAATTTGGGTGGCGAAATTCCACACATCATAAAATCAATAAACGGGGTAATCGGTTTTTTAGGTGAAGTTAAAGGAGGAGACCCCGTGCCACTCAGACAATCTGAAGTAAACAGAATGTTAGGAAAGGTAGATGAGCTTTCAGTGAAAGACGATAATGTAAACATCCCTTTCATTACAGGCGAAACTGTAAAAGTAATAGACGGACCGTTCAACGGATTTAACGGAACCGTAGAAAAAATAAATGAAGAAAAACGCAAGCTTGAAGTAATGGTGAAAATATTCGGAAGAAAAACACCATTGGAATTGAGCTATATGCAAGTTGAAAAAGTTTAATTGTTACGCTTAATAGGTTTTTTCAGAGGCTTCCACTTTTGAGATACCGCATTAAAAATTAGAAATGGCAAAAGAAATCAGTAAAGTAGTTAAGTTGCAAGTTCGCGGAGGTGCTGCTAACCCATCACCACCAGTTGGACCTGCTCTTGGTGCTGCCGGTGTTAACATCATGGAGTTCTGTAAGCAATTCAATGCTAGAACCCAAGATAAGCAAGGAAAAGTATTGCCAGTAGCGATCACGGTTTATAAAGACAAATCTTTCGATTTTGTTATCAAAACCCCACCCGCTGCAGTGCAAATACTTGAAGCTGCTAAAGCAAAAAAAGGCTCCGGTGAACCACACGCAAAAAAAGTAGCCACAATCTCTTGGGACCAAGTTAAGGCAATCGCGGAAGATAAAATGCCCGATCTTAACGCATTTACCGTAGAGTCTGCTATGAAAATGGTAGCCGGTACTGCACGTTCTATGGGAGTTAAAGTAAAAGGTGACGCACCTTTTTAATCTGAAAAAAGAATCTAGAAAATGGCACGATTAACTAAAAAGCAAAAGGAAGCTAAACTAAAGGTAGAGGATAGAACCTATACCGTAGCGGAAGCTTCTGCTTTAATAAAAGAAATCACCAGCGTAAAGTTTGATGCTTCTGTAGACATCGCGGTACGCCTTAACGTGGATCCACGTAAAGCGAACCAAATGGTTAGAGGCGTTGTTACCCTTCCTCACGGAACGGGTAAGGACGTAAAAGTATTGGCATTGGTAACTCCAGATAAGGAAGCCGAAGCCAAGGAAGCAGGAGCAGACTACGTAGGTCTTGATGAGTACCTCGACAAAATTAAAGGAGGATGGACAGATGTTGACGTAATTGTGACTATGCCAAGCGTAATGGGTAAATTGGGTCCTTTAGGACGTATTTTAGGGCCTCGTGGCCTTATGCCAAACCCAAAAACAGGTACAGTAACAATGGACGTTGCTAAAGCAGTTTCTGATGTAAAAGCTGGTAAAATTGACTTTAAAGTTGATAAAACTGGTATCGTACACGCAGCAATCGGGAAAGCGTCATTTGATGCCGAAAAAATTGCAGGAAACGCAAGAGAAATATTAACAACCCTCGTTAAACTTAAGCCACAAGCGGCAAAAGGTGTTTACATAAAAAGTATATTTATGTCCAGCACCATGAGCCCAGGAGTGCAAGTTGACACAAAAAGGTTTACTGAGCAGTAAAAACTGGAAATTATGACAAGAGAAGAAAAATCACAAGTAATTGAAACGTTGACTGCGCAGTTGTCTGATAATGCTAATATCTATTTGGCAGACATTTCAGGCCTTGATGCTGGGAATACTACCAACCTTCGCCGCGCTTGTTTCAAAGCAGGTGTTCAGTTGGCAGTTGTTAAGAACACATTGCTCAAAAAAGCAATGGAGAGTTCAGATAAGGACTTTGGTGAATTAACGGGAATACTTAAAGGAAACACTTCCTTAATGTTCTCTGAAACAGGGAATGCACCTGCCAAAGTAATTAAGGAATTCAGAAGAAAATCTGATAAGCCTTTATTGAAAGGAGCTTTTATCCAAGAATCTATTTACGTAGGTGATGATCAATTGGATAACTTGGTTAACCTTAAATCTAAAGACGAACTTGTTGGAGAGATTATCGGGTTGTTACAATCGCCTGCTAAAAATGTTATTTCTGCTCTTAAGAGTGGTGGTAATACAATCGCAGGACTTGTTAAAACCTTATCCGAGAGAGAAGGATAAAATACATTTTGCACTAATTAATTTATATAAACACAATTATTTTTAAAAACGATAGAAATGGCAGATTTGAAAGATTTCGCAGAAAAATTGGTTAACCTAACAGTAAAAGAAGTTAATGAGTTAGCTACAATATTAAAAGACGAGTATGGCATTGAGCCTGCTGCTGCAGCTGTTGCTGTTGCCGCTGGTGGAGGTGCTGCTGTAGAAGCCGCTGAAGAGCAATCAGAATTCACTGTAATGTTGAAAGCTGCAGGCCCTTCTAAACTTGCAGTTGTAAAACTAGTTAAGGAATTAACTGGTGCTGGTCTTAAAGAAGCAAAAGAATTAGTTGACAACGCTCCTTCTCCAATAAAAGAAGGTGTGTCTAAAGATGAAGCTGAAGCTTTAAAAGCACAATTAGAAGAAGCTGGGGCTGAGGTTGAGCTTAAGTAAGCTCCTTACGTTCCAAACCCTAAGGTTTAGGTCTTCCGAATTTACTTCGGAAAGACCTAAACCATTTTGCGTATATAATGGTTAACACCTTTTTTATACGTTTCTCACTTTTATTTTAATTAAAATTCCGTCCATAGATGTCAGCAACGCAAACTGAAAGATTGAATTTTTCCTCTGTAAAAAATAAGCCGGAATATCCCGACTTTTTGGACATTCAGATTAAATCCTTTCAGGATTTTTTCCAGTTGGAAACCAAATCAGAAGAAAGAGGCCAAGAAGGATTGTACAAAACCTTTTTGGAAAATTTCCCAATCACCGATACCCGCAACCAATTTGTTTTAGAGTTTTTAGACTACTTCGTAGATCCACCAAGATATTCCATCCAGGAATGTATTGAGCGCGGTCTTACCTATAGCGTGCCTCTAAAAGCACGATTGAAACTGTACTGTACAGATGCCGAACACGAAGATTTTGAAACCATCGTGCAGGACGTTTACCTCGGTACAATCCCATACATGACCCCAAGCGGAACTTTCTGCATCAACGGGGCCGAACGTGTGGTTGTTTCGCAGCTTCACCGTTCGCCGGGTGTGTTCTTTGGCCAGTCGTTCCACGCAAATGGAACGAAACTTTACTCTGCCCGTGTAATTCCTTTCAAAGGTTCATGGATAGAATTCGCCACAGATATCAACAGCGTAATGTACGCCTACATTGACCGTAAGAAAAAATTACCAGTAACCACACTTTTCCGTGCCATTGGTTTTGAAAGGGATAAGGATATTCTTGAAATATTTGACCTTGCGGAAGAAGTGAAAGCTTCAAAAACTGGACTTAAAAAATACATCGGCCGTAAACTTGCCGCGCGTGTGCTGAAAACTTGGCACGAGGATTTTGTGGATGAAGATACTGGCGAGGTGGTTTCCATAGAACGCAACGAAATTGTTTTGGACCGTGATACCGTTCTTGAAAAAGAACACATTGATGAAATACTCGATTCCGGATCAAAAACAATCCTGTTGCACAAAGAGGATAACCAATTGGCAGATTACGCCATTATCCACAACACTTTGCAAAAAGATCCTACCAACTCCGAAAAAGAAGCGGTAGAACATATATACAGACAATTGCGTAACGCCGAACCGCCCGATGAGGAAACAGCTCGTGGAATCATCCACAAACTTTTCTTCAGCGACCAGAGATACAATCTTGGCGAAGTGGGCCGTTACAGAATGAACAAAAAACTGGGCCTTGATATCCCAATGGACAAGCAAGTGCTTACCAAGGAAGATATCATTACCATAGTTAAATATTTGATCGAGCTTATCAACTCTAAAGCTGAGATTGATGATATTGACCACCTTAGCAACCGTCGTGTACGTACTGTAGGTGAACAATTGTCACAACAGTTTGGTGTTGGTCTTGCCCGTATGGCGCGTACCATCCGCGAGCGGATGAACGTTCGAGACAACGAGGTGTTTACACCTATTGATTTGATCAACGCGAAGACACTTTCTTCCGTTATCAACTCATTTTTTGGTACCAACCAGCTTTCGCAATTTATGGACCAGACAAACCCATTGGCAGAGATTACGCACAAGCGTCGTCTTTCCGCACTTGGGCCAGGAGGTCTATCCCGTGAAAGAGCAGGTTTCGAGGTTCGTGACGTTCACTACACACACTACGGACGTCTTTGCCCGATTGAAACTCCAGAAGGACCAAACATTGGTCTTATTTCTTCACTTGCGGTTTATGCGAAAGTGAACAATCTTGGTTTCATTGAAACACCGTACCGTAAAGTTACAGATGGTAAAATCGATTTGAAGCACGAACCGGTTTATCTTTCTGCTGAAGAAGAAGAGGAACAACACATCGCGCAAGCAAACATTCCATTGTCTGATAAAGGTGTAATTGAGGCAGACAAGGTTATTGCACGTATGGAAGGTGACTTCCCATTGGTTGATCCAACCATTTTAAATTACGCAGACGTTGCGCCAAACCAGATTGCATCCATTTCTGCATCGTTGATTCCATTCTTGGAACACGATGATGCGAACCGTGCACTGATGGGCTCAAACATGATGCGCCAGGCGGTGCCATTGTTGATTGCAGATTCACCAATCGTGGGAACTGGTCTTGAAAGACAAGTTGCTTCCGATAGCCGTGTTTTGATAAATGCTGAAGGAGAAGGTGTGGTTGAATATGTTGATGCAAATGAAATTACTATTAAATATGACCGTACCGAAGCAGAGCGTATGGTTAGTTTTGATTCTGATGATAAAACGTATCAACTGGTAAAATTCAGAAAGACAAACCAAAGTACTTCCATTAACTTGAAACCTATTGTTCGCAAAGGCGACAGAGTGAAAAAAGGACAGGTACTTTGTCAAGGGTACGCTACCGAAAAAGGAGAACTTGCGCTGGGACGAAACATGAAGGTTGCCTTCATGCCTTGGAAAGGTTACAACTTTGAAGATGCAATCGTTATTTCTGAAAGAGTAGTTCGCGAAGATATTTTCACTTCCATTCACATTGACGAATATTCCTTGGAAGTTCGAGATACCAAATTGGGTAACGAAGAATTGACCAACGATATTCCAAACGTTTCGGAAGAAGCTACCAAAGATTTGGATGAATTCGGTATGATCCGGATTGGAGCCGAGGTAAAACCAGGCGACATCCTTATCGGAAAAATCACTCCAAAAGGAGAAAGCGATCCAACCCCAGAAGAAAAACTGCTTCGCGCCATTTTTGGTGACAAAGCAGGTGATGTGAAGGATGCTTCTCTTAAAGCTTCGCCATCTTTGAACGGTGTGGTAATAGAGAAAAAATTGTTTGCCCGCGCTGTAAAAGACAAACGCAAGCGTGCGAAAGACAAAGAAGACATCGCAGAACTTGAAGCAAAATACGAAGCAAAATTCGTCGCCCTTCAAGATGTGTTGGTTGAAAAACTTTTCACCATTGTAGGTGGAAAAACTGCCCAAGGTATAAACAATGACCTTGGTGAAATAGTATTCCCAAAAGGTAAAAAGTTCACATTAAAAATGCTTCACGCCGTTGATGATTACACCCACTTAATAGGAGGTGTTTGGTCAACTGATGACGAAACCAACGTGTTGGTAGCAGATTTGATGCACAACTATAAAATTAAGGAAAACGACCTTCAAGGTAACTTGCGTCGTGAGAAGTTTACCATCTCTGTTGGAGATGAGCTTCCATCCGGAATTTTGAAACTTGCCAAAGTTTACATCGCTAAAAAGCGTAAACTGAAAGTAGGGGATAAGATGGCGGGACGTCACGGAAACAAAGGTATTGTTGCGCGTATTGTACGTGAGGAAGATATGCCTTTCCTTGAAGACGGAACTCCTGTAGATATCGTGTTGAACCCACTTGGGGTTCCATCGCGTATGAACATTGGGCAGATTTATGAAACGGTTCTTGGGTGGGCTGGACAGAAACTGGGTCGCAAATATGCAACTCCAATTTTTGACGGTGCAACTATAGACCAAATTAATGAATTGACTGATGAAGCTGGAATTCCGAGATTTGGACATACCTATTTATATGATGGTGGAACCGGGAAGCGTTTTGATCAACCTGCAACTGTAGGTATAATCTATATGCTGAAACTGGGCCACATGGTAGATGACAAGATGCACGCACGTTCCATAGGACCATACTCGCTTATTACGCAACAACCTCTTGGTGGTAAAGCACAATTTGGTGGTCAGCGTTTTGGAGAGATGGAAGTTTGGGCCTTGGAAGCATACGGTGCATCCAGCACACTTAGGGAAATATTGACTGTTAAATCTGATGATGTTATTGGAAGGGCAAAAACCTACGAAGCAATCGTAAAAGGGGAAACCATGCCAGAACCAGGATTACCGGAATCTTTCAACGTACTTATGCACGAACTGAAAGGATTGGGTCTTGACATTAGATTAGAGGAATAATGATAATCCCTCCGCTACGGCGGAGGGAATCATAAATTTCTTCCGAGGAATGAAAACCTCATTTAACAACAAAGTTTATTTTAAATCATGATGAACAGAAATAAAGAAAACACAGTACAGAAATTCGATAAAATTTCTATTGGTTTGGCTTCCCCTGAGTCCATTTTGGCGGAATCACGTGGCGAAGTTCTAAAACCCGAAACAATAAACTACCGTACGCACAAACCAGAGCGCGACGGTCTTTTCTGTGAGCGCATTTTCGGTCCGGTAAAGGATTATGAGTGTGCCTGTGGTAAATATAAAAGAATCCGCTACAAAGGTATTGTTTGCGACCGTTGTGGTGTGGAAGTAACAGAGAAGAAAGTACGTCGCGACCGTGTGGGGCATATCAATTTGGTAGTTCCCGTGGCGCACATTTGGTACTTCCGTAGCCTTCCGAACAAAATTGGTTACCTTCTTGGATTGCCTTCCAAGAAATTGGATATGATTATTTACTACGAACGTTATGTAGTAATCCAGCCAGGTATTGCAAAATACGAAGGAGGTGAAAATGTGAAGAGATTGGACTTCCTTACCGAAGAAGAATATCTTGCAGTTTTGGATTCAATTCCTCAGGAAAACCAATATTTGGAAGAAACTGATCCAAACAAATTTATCGCGAAAATGGGAGCAGAGTGCTTGATCGATCTTTTACAGAGAATCGATTTGAACACTTTGTCATACAACCTTCGCCATAAAGCAAACAACGAAACTTCAAAGCAACGTAAAACCGAAGCGTTAAAGCGACTTCAAGTTGTAGAAGCACTTCGTGATGCAAACAAAAACCGCGAGAACAAAGCCGAATGGATGATTATGAAAGTAATCCCGGTAATTCCACCAGAATTACGTCCGTTGGTGCCGCTTGATGGGGGTCGTTTCGCAACTTCAGATTTGAACGATTTATACCGAAGAGTAATTATACGCAACAACCGTTTGAAGCGATTGATGGAGATTAAAGCTCCAGAAGTAATCCTTCGTAACGAAAAACGTATGCTTCAGGAATCTGTAGATTCATTGTTTGACAACACCCGTAAGTCTTCTGCAGTAAAAACAGACAGCAACCGTCCGTTGAAATCCCTTTCCGATTCCTTGAAAGGAAAACAAGGTCGTTTCCGTCAAAACTTGCTTGGTAAGCGTGTTGATTATTCGGCACGTTCGGTAATCGTCGTTGGCCCGGAATTGAAATTGTTCGAATGCGGTATTCCAAAAGATATGGCAGCCGAACTTTACAAACCTTTCGTAATCCGTAAATTGATTGAAAGAGGTATTGTAAAAACCGTAAAATCTGCAAAGAAAATTATAGATAAAAAAGAGCCTGTAGTTTGGGATATTCTTGAAAATGTATTGAAAGGTCACCCAGTTATGCTTAACCGGGCCCCAACTTTGCACAGACTTGGTATTCAAGCTTTCCAGCCTAAATTGATTGAAGGAAAAGCGATCCAGCTACACCCATTGGTATGTACCGCCTTCAACGCGGATTTCGATGGTGACCAGATGGCGGTTCACCTTCCACTTGGGCCAGAGGCTATTTTGGAATGTCAGCTTTTGATGCTTGCTTCACATAACATTTTGAACCCAGCAAACGGTTCACCAGTGGCGGTTCCTTCACAGGATATGGTTTTGGGTCTGTACTATATGACCAAACTTAGAAAAACCATGGGTGATGTTGTTGTGAAGGGTGAAGGCCTTACTTTTTATTCAGCAGAAGAAGCTATCATTGCCTACAATGAAGGCATGGTAGATTTGAACGCCGAAATTAGAATCCGTACCAAAGATTTCAACGATAAAGGGGAATTGGTATTGCAAATTATCACTACCACTTTAGGAAGAGTAATCTTTAACGAGAAAGTTCCTGTAGAGGCTGGTTTCATAAATGAAGTATTGACCAAAAAATCACTTCGTGATATTATTGGTAAAATTTTGAAAGTAACTTCAGTTCCTGTTACTGCAGCCTTCCTTGATGAAATTAAAACACTTGGATATAAATACTCCTTTGAAGGTGGATTGTCATTTAGCCTTGGAGATATTATTATCCCTGCTGAAAAGCAATCTATGATTGATAGTGCCAACACACAAGTGGATGGTATTATCAACAGCTACAACATGGGGCTTATTACCAACAACGAACGTTACAACCAAGTAATTGATATTTGGACCGCGACCAACGCAGAACTTACCGAGCTTTCTATGAAGCGTATTCGCGAAGATCAGCAAGGTTTCAACTCTGTGTATATGATGCTTGATTCTGGTGCGAGGGGTTCTAAGGAGCAAATCCGTCAGCTTACAGGTATGCGTGGATTGATGGCGAAACCAAAAAAATCAAACTCTGGTGGCGGCGAAATTATTGAGAACCCAATTCTTTCCAACTTTAAGGAAGGGCTTTCCATTCTTGAATACTTTATCTCTACCCACGGTGCGCGTAAAGGTCTTGCCGATACCGCCCTTAAAACGGCAGATGCTGGATACCTAACACGTCGTTTGGTGGATGTTTCACAAGACGTTATCATCAATATTGAAGATTGCGGCACCCTTCGCGGAATAGAGGTTTCGGCCTTGAAAAAGAACGAAGAAGTTGTGGAAACATTGGGAGCAAGAATTGTTGGGCGTACCGCGCTTAACGATATCGTGAACCCTTTGACCAAAGAATTGTTGGTTGCCTCAGGCGATCATATTACTGAGGAGGTAGCAGATGAAATTGAAAAATCTCCTATAGAAAGAGTAGAAGTTCGTTCCGCTCTTTCCTGCGAGGCTAAACAAGGAATCTGTTCGCAGTGCTACGGCCGTAACCTTGCAACCAATAAAATGGTGCAACGTGGGGAAGCAGTTGGTGTTGTTGCAGCGCAGTCCATTGGTGAGCCAGGAACCCAGCTTACACTTCGTACCTTCCACGTGGGAGGTATTGCGGGTAACATTTCCGAAGAAAATAAATTGTCTGTTAAGTTTGACGGAAAGGCCGAAATTGAAGACCTTAAAATCGTTAAAGGCGAAGACAACCAAGGAAAAACTGTTGATATTGTTATTTCCCGTACTTCCGAAATTAAACTGGTTGATAAGAAAACAGGAATTACACTAAGTACCAACAACATTCCCTATGGTTCCACACTGTATGTGAAAGATGGCGATAGCATGAAAGCTGGCGACATAGTTTGTTCTTGGGATCCTTATAACGGTGTAATTATTTCAGAATTTGCTGGAAAGATTAAATACGAAAACATTGTTCAAGGTATCACCTATCAAGTTGAAATTGATGAGCAAACCGGTTTCCAAGAAAAAGTAATTTCTGAATCAAGAGATAAAAAACGTATTCCGACTCTTCAGATCTTAGGAAAAAAAGACGAAATAATTCGTTCTTACAACTTGCCGGTTGGCGCTCACATTATGGTGGACGATGGCGACAAAATCAAGATTGGTAAAGTACTTGTGAAAATTCCACGTAAATCTGCGAAAGCGGGTGATATTACGGGAGGTCTTCCACGTGTTACCGAACTTTTTGAAGCGCGTAACCCTTCAAATCCTGCAGTAGTTAGCGAGATTGACGGAGTGGTTTCCTTTGGAAAAATTAAACGTGGTAACCGCGAGATTATCGTTGAGTCCAAATTGGGCGAACTGAAAAAGTATTTGGTAAAATTGAGTAACCAAATCCTTGTTCAGGAAAACGATTACGTTCGTGCAGGGATGCCACTTTCCGATGGTTCCATTACGCCAGAAGATATCCTTCGCATCAAAGGCCCATCTGCAGTACAGCAATATCTTGTGAACGAAGTTCAGGAGGTGTACCGTCTGCAAGGGGTGAAGATCAACGACAAGCACTTTGAGGTGGTTGTTCGTCAGATGATGCGTAAAGTTAGAATCGAAGATCCGGGAGATACTACTTTCCTTGAAGATCAATTGGCCCATAAAGATGATTTCATTGAAGAAAATGATAAAATCTTCGGAATGAAAGTCGTTACCAACGCTGGCGATTCGGACAATTTAAAAGAAGGACAGATACTTACCTCACGTGAGCTTCGCGATGAAAACTCTTTATTGCGAAGAAACGACAGAGCATTGGCAGAAGCACGCGATGCAGTTTCTGCAACGGCAACTCCCGTACTACAAGGTATTACTAGGGCGTCGTTACAGACCAAATCGTTCATCTCTGCGGCTTCCTTCCAGGAAACCACCAAAGTATTGAACGAAGCCGCAGTAGCCGGAAAAGTGGACACTTTGGAAGGCTTGAAAGAGAACGTAATTGTAGGACATAAAATACCAGCCGGAACCGGTATGCGTAGGTATGACACCATAATCGTGGGCTCCAAACAGGAACTCGAAGCAATGAACCGCGCGAAGCAAGAAGTGAACTATAACTAATATTTAATTGAAAAGGTGCGTTTTAGGAAACGCACCTTTTCTATTTTAGATATTAAATTTTAAAAGGAAACCTGTCAACAAGCAGGCCTAACATCTAACATCTAAAAATGGCAGATCAAAAAAAACAACAGCCCCAACAGGGTCAAATAAATATAGAACTTGACGAAACCGTGGCACAGGGCATATACAGCAACCTGGCAATCATCAACCATTCTGTTTCCGAATTTGTGGTGGATTTTGTAACCATTATGCCCGGAATTCCCAAAAGCAAAGTGAAGTCTAGAATTATCTTGACGCCACAACACGCTAAAAGATTTCTAAAAGCATTGGGCGAAAACGTTAAACGATTTGAAAATGCCCATGGCGAAATAAAAGATTATGAGCAGCCGCCCATACCTTTAAATTTTGGCCCTACAGGCGAAGCATAAAAAAAGCCCCAATTTTCAGGGCTTTTTTTATGCTTCAAATTTCAAAATACAAATACTAAATTCCAAAAAATGTAGGCGCGCGATTAATCGTGCGCCTACATTATATAATATTAAAAATTTATCCTCAGGCTTCTGTCTTTGGGCTTCCAGCCTTTTCAAACTCACTCACAAAATGCAGCTTTACATTAGGGTATTTTGATTGTGTCATTTGTAGTGTAAACGCTGAATCGGCAAAGAAAACCAATTGACCGCGTTTGTCCTTCGCCAAAAACTTCGCCTTTACTCTTTTGAAATCTGCAAATTCTTCACTCTTTGGATCTTTTGCTTCCACCCAGCAGGCTTTATGCACATTCAAGTTTTCATAGCTACATATTGCACCGTATTCGTGTTCCAAACGGTATTGGATTACTTCAAACTGAAGCGCCCCAACGGTGCCAATTACTTTTCTTCCATTCAACTCTAAAGTAAAAAGCTGTGCCACACCTTCATCCATCAACTGATCAATGCCCTTTTCAAGCTGTTTGCTCTTCATTGGGTCGGCATTGTTGATGTATTTAAAGTGTTCGGGTGAAAAGCTCGGGATGCCTTTGTACTGCATTTCTTCGCCTTCCGTCAACGTATCGCCAATCTTAAAGTTTCCAGTATCGTGAAGGCCCACTATATCGCCTGGATAGGAAACATCAACAATCTGTTTCTTTTCAGCAAAGAAAGCATTGGGACTGCTGAATTTCAGTTTTTTACCATTGCGAACATGTAAATACGGAGCGTTTCTTTCAAACGTTCCCGAAACAATTTTCACAAAAGCCAAACGGTCGCGGTGCTTAGGGTCCATATTGGCGTGGATTTTAAAAACGAAACCTGAAAATTCCTTTTCGTCTGGTTTCACTAAACGGGTACTGCTTTCCTTTGGGCGTGGGGTAGGGGCTATTTCAACAAAACAATCCAACAACTCGCGCACTCCGAAATTATTTAATGCGGATCCGAAAAATACAGGTTGGAGCTTTCCTTCCAAATATTCCTCGCGATCAAAATCTGGGTACACTTCATGAACCAATTCCAGTTCTTCCCGAAGTGTTTTTGAAGCTTTCACACCAATCAGTTTTTCAAGCTCAGGGCTGTTTACATCTTCAATTTCAATGGTATCTTCAATATTTTTTCTACTATCACCGCTGAAAAGATTTATGTTCTTTTCCCAAACGTTATAGATTCCCTTAAAATCGTAACCCATCCCAATCGGGAAACTCAAAGGGGTTACGCGCAAGTTGAGCTTTTGTTCAATTTCGTCCAGAAGCTCGAACGCATCTTTTCCTTCCCGGTCCATTTTGTTGATGAACACAATCATCGGGATGTTGCGCATGCGGCAAACTTCTACTAGTTTTTCGGTTTGTTCCTCAACTCCTTTTGCAACGTCAATCACTACAATTACACTATCAACTGCAGTCAAGGTTCTAAATGTATCTTCGGCAAAATCCTTGTGGCCGGGTGTGTCGAGAATGTTTATTTTAATCCCTTCATATTCAAAAGCCAAAACGGAAGTAGCAACCGATATTCCACGTTGGCGCTCTATTTCCATAAAATCGCTGGTGGCGCCTTTTTTAATTTTATTGCTTTTCACCGCACCGGCTTCTTGAATTGCTCCTCCAAAAAGTAAAAGCTTTTCCGTCAAAGTGGTTTTCCCGGCATCTGGGTGACTAATGATCCCGAAAGTTCTTCGGCGATTAATTTCTTTTATTAAAGACATCTGTTTTTTCTAGTATGGAGGCAAAGATAAAGTTTGTTATCAAAGTATTTCAACGGAGGAGTGTCTAAAATAAATATTGCTTTAAGGAATATCTAAAACCCGTTTATTTTCTATTAAAAAATAGCCGTTCAAAAAAAGGTTAAACATTTACTAATCTTTGATAATTGAAACTGATAAATTGAAAAGTTTTCTCATTTAAATTGATAGAAGTGGAGAAGACCCTGTTTCTTTTCTTACCTCATATGCATTCTTAACCCCTATTCACATAGTATATACGTGGTAACACGTATATCTTTTTCCTACAAAATATATTGCTTTTTTATTCAATTTGGGTTGTTTGCCGACTATTTTTCACAGTTCATCTAATACTTGTTTGTTAGTAATTCCTTAACACTTTTTCCAATATATATTTGAACTGTTAAATGCTCTCTAAAAAGTAGAGTATGCATTTTCCTTTTGAAAAAAGATTATAAAAAACTGAGAATATGTATAAAATTACTTCTTTCAAACACATAAAAAGTATAACTCTTTATATACTTGTATGTTTTATTTCAGGTTTTGGAATTTTACATGCACAAACAGTTAATGTTACTGTTCCAAGCGGAGGATTTCAAATTGATGGAGATCTAGAATCCAATACCCCAACAATTGGTGTGGGAGACTGGGTACAAGGACCAGCAGGAGCAGGGGGTTTTGTTTTTAACAATAACGGCACTCCTGTTAATAGTAATCTTACAAAGCTAGTACGTGATGCTTATAATGTTAACTCTGATAATTCCTTTACGGGAGGGTCAAAATATAATGACAATCCTAATACTTGGGTTTGGGCAAATTCAAGTGTTACTGGAAAAGGTGACATTAATAATGCCATGTATCATCTTGGTAAAGATGGAAGTAATAACGAATGGATTTTTATAGGTAGTGATCGTGCTTCAACTAACGGTACTAGTTATATAGATTTTTCGTTTTTACAAAATACACTAACCACTACACCTGGTTTTGGTTTTAGTTCAGCAGGCCCCGACGGTGGTCGTACTGTAAATGATATACTTTTAACTATAGAATATGGTAGTGGTGGATCTGTAGCCACTGTTTACTTTTATTTATGGAAAAATGTTGGAGGCAATAACTTTGATTATGTTCTTCAAACTACAAATACAGCAAATGCTTTTGCCAAAACAAATACCGGTACCATAAATGTTCCTTTTGGAGGTTTTGGAACAAATACATATACAGATAGACAATATGGTGAAGCAGCAGTTAACCTTACTGCGGTTTTTGGTTCTTTGCCAGACCCATGTATTGGCGTTAGTATAAAAACACTTTTTATTAAAACTAAAAATTCAACAGCTCCATCAGCTGCATTAAATGATTTTGTTGAACCCATTCAGGTTCAATTTGGGTTTGGAACTGCTACAATTGATTATGCAAATAGTCCAGTTTGCCATAATAGCGATCCTATTCTGGTAACCCATACAGGAGTTTCGGGAGGTACTTATTCTGCTGCACCAGCAGGATTGAGTATAAACGCTACCACAGGAGAAATTAATGTTCAAGGAAGTAATCCAGGTACATATACTGTAACATATACCTATAATACAAATGGTTGTAATAAAACGGCTACCACAACTGTTGTTATTTCTGAAAACCCACAGCCACCAACAGGTACAGATATTACAGAGTGTGAGGCAAGTCCAATCCAGACATTAACTGCAACTGCAACGGTACCCGCTGGTCAAACAGTTGTTTGGTACAATCAAGCAGTTGGTGGTTCAATCGTAATCAACCCGATCCGCAATACAGTTGGTTCGGTTACCTATTATGCCCAAGCCAATGTAAACAATGGTGGTTGTAGTAGTTTGACAAGAACACCTGTTACCCTTACCATTACGGCTGCACCTAGTGCCCCAGTAAGTGGTGGTAACCAGACAGAGTGTGAGGCAAGTCCAATCCAGACCCTTACGGCTACCGCCACGGTACCTACTGGCCAGACCGTTGTTTGGTACGATGCCGCGAGCGGAGGAAATGTTGTGAACAATCCAATATTGAATTCAGTTGGCACAGTTACCTATTACGCCCAGGCCAATGTAAATGGCGGCGGCTGCACCAGTCTGTCAAGAACTCCAGT
>JAENXC010000039.1 GCA_016649715.1 Flavobacteriaceae bacterium
AAATATTTTCCATTTATTGTGAAAAACTTACCATTTATTTGTAAAAACAGACAAAAAAAGTACCAAGATGATTAAAAAACCTCTTTTTTGAAGTCGGTTTTGGGACTAAAAAAGCGTAAAAAGTCCCAATTTGTACAAAAGGCCAATTAAAGTTGATTTAGGGCAGATGTTTAAATGGTCGTTTGTTGGCCAAAAACTGGCAGCCTTTGATTTGGTCTTCCTTCAAGTGAATGGAACTCAATGAGATGGACATAAAAATGATCACAGGATTGTTAGAAGCAGGTTCTCTTAATGCTTGTTTAGTGCCCGATTAATCCAAATAATAACAAGAATCCTTGCAATTTATGAGAATTTGTGAAATCAAACTTTAATTTTTTGTTTTTGATTGAAAGAAGGCAATAAAATTGGGTCGAAAATTATTTGTACAACAAATATTTTGCCCTTACTTTTTTAAAGGTCAAAATTTCTGGTTGCCAGGAATTGTGAATTTCTTTTGCGGTCCATCCGTTTTTTAGTTGGTTTTCCAGTTCGGTGGTTCCGGTATGGACAGTAAAAGTAGCGCCAAAAAATGGTTCGGATTTGGGTGTTTTTGCATAGGCATCGAGCAGCCAAGTGATGTTAACTTGCTTTAACCGTTCGGTATTTTTTAAGTCGACGCCATAACACAGTTTTCCTAAGTGTTTTGGGTATTTGGCGCCGGCGTTGGACTGTGGCTTGTAAGAAAAGTCGCTTTTCGGAAAAAACGGCGCGCCATATTGCTGAAACTGATTTTCGGTTCCCCTGCCGGCGTTAATAGTGGTGCCTTCAAAAAAGCCCAGACTCGGATACAAATTGATGGCCTTGTCGTTTGGCAAATTAGGTGAAGGTTTAATGGGAAGGTGGTATTCGCTTTGGTGCGTATAGTTTTCAAGGGGAATTACCGTCAAATCACAGACAGCGTTATTTTTCAGCCAATGCTCCCCATTGATCATTTGCGCATATTCGCCTATGGTCATACCGTAAACTAAGGGAACAGGATGCATTCCCAAGAAACTGCTGTGTTCCATTTTTAAAGTAGGTCCGTCTACATAATGTCCGTTCGGATTTGGCCGATCCAAAACTAACAACGGAATGCCGTTTTCGGCGCAGGCTTCCATCACATAATGCAAGGTAGAAATATAGGTGTAAAATCGCACCCCAACATCCTGAATATCAAAAACAACCAAGTCTATTCCTTGAAGCTGCTCCTTGCTTGGTTTTTTATTTTTGCCGTATAAAGAAATAATAGGCAAATCTGTTCTTAAATCAAAGCCATCAGTCACGGTTTCACCGGCATCTGCAGCGCCCCTAAATCCGTGCTCCGGAGAAAATACTTTTGTGATATGAATGCCTAAGGAAAGCAGGGAATCAACCAAATGCGTATATCCGTTCTTTTTGAAAATAACGCTGGTCTGATTCGTTACCAGGGCAACATTTTTGCCGGCCAATAAGGGCAAATAAAGAGCCGAATTGTTAGCGCCTACTACAATTTCCTTTGGCTGGGTTGGTGAAGATTCATTAGATTCTGTAATAGCAATCGCTGCCTGATTTTTAGCAGAACAGGAAATCAAACAAAAAAATAGCAAAAAAACCGGTAAGAAATATGTATTTTTGAACCGTTTAGAAATCATATCAATTGAATTACGAGTTATTTATTGCAAAACGCATTATTGCCGCAAAGCAATACAAAAGTAGCATATCATCACCGATAATAAAAATTGCGATTATCGCCATTGCCTTGGGCATAGTGATAATGATGGTCTCTGTGGCCACCGGCATCGGGCTTCAGCAAAAAATCAGGGAAAAACTCTCGGGCTTTAACGGACATATACAAATCACGAATTTCGACGACAACAATTCGGAAATCACTTTAAATCCGGTTTCTAAAAAGCAGGAATTCTATCCGAAATTCACCACCATAGACGGCATCAAAAATGTGCAGGTTTTTGCCACCAAGGCAGGAATCATCAGGACCAAAACCGATTTCGAGGGCATTATTTTTAAAGGCGTGGGGCAGGAGTACGATTGGACTTTCTTTAAGGAATACCTCACCAAAGGCAGGTTACCCAATTTTTCAAAGGAAGTTTCTAACGATGTGCTGATTTCAGAAGAGATTTCAAACAGGCTCAACATTCATTTGGGTGATGAGTTTAACATCCTGTTTGTAAAGGAAGATCCGGCAAAAGCGCCGTGGATTCGTGTGGTGAAAGTGGTGGGCGTTTACAATTCTGGTTTTCAGGAGTTTGATGAAAATTTTGTGGTGGCCGATATCAGGCACATCCAAAAAATGAACCGCTGGTCAGCTGATGAGGTGGGCGGATTTGAAGTGTTGCTGGACAATTTTGATGAGATTCAGGAAAAAAGCGACCAAATTTACTTGCAAACGGCTTCCACGTTAAATAGCAAAAGCGTCATTGAAAAATATCCTTCCATTTTTGAATGGATTAGCTTGTTCGACAATAATATGGTGCTCATTATTGCCATTATGATTTTGGTGGCCGGCATCAATATGATTACCGCTTTGCTGGTGCTTATTTTGGAACGAACCCAAATGGTGGGGATTTTAAAAGCCTTGGGTGGCTCCAATTTCAGCATCAGAAAAATATTTTTATACAATGCAGGCTATCTGATTCTAAAAGGATTGTTTTGGGGCAACCTCATCGGACTCACCTTGCTGTTTGCGCAAAAATACTCGGGCATTTTAATGTTAGATCCTTCAACGTACTACGTAAACACCGTACCGGTTTATATCGATTTTAGCTATATTGCCCTGTTGAACATCGGAACCCTGCTGTTATGCCTTGCTATGTTGATCATTCCTTCCATCATCATCGCAAAAATAAGTCCGGCGAAATCCATTAAGTTCGAATGATATTGTATTAAAGGTGGAAGACCGAAGTCGGAAGTTAAATATTAAAAGTTTTTGGCAGTAAATTATATAAAAATTCCAAATCAAGCTCCCTTTCCTTGGGAAAGGGCGTGGG
>JAENXC010000050.1 GCA_016649715.1 Flavobacteriaceae bacterium
ATGGGAGCTGGTTAAACATGGCAGAAATTGAATTACACGTACTCAATGGACAATGTCTAAATCGACATATTGCAACAATAGAGGAAATTAAATCAGAAGTAGAAGCTTGGAAAAATCACAGAAATAATAAAACGGCCAAAATTAATTGGCAGTTTACTAACGATAAGGCACGGATCAAACTTAAAAGGCTTTATCCGTCAATTTTAAATTAACACAACACTAGCTTGCTGTTGAAAAGGAAATAGAATTCACTTTTTTCCTCGATCACATTTAATACATCCTTGACCTTAACATCATTGAGTTTGAAGCTAAGGCGGGTGTTCTGAGAATAGGAATTTCCGGCAATTGCCTGGAAAATCGTTAGCAGCGAGAGATAGAATGTTAGTCTCATAACCCTAAATACTTTTGAGTTTAAGGCCAGATAGCCTCTGACTCTGTCAAATAACAGATTTTTTTTCATGCTTTTGGTTTGATTACAGTTAATAAATTAGAAATATATATTTATTAATCCCATAAAGGAGGTTGGTTGCAACAACCTCTCTCTTTTTTTTAGCTCCTACTATTTATTTTAAGGTTTTTAAATCTATTTTTTAAACAATTTCACGGTTTGTCTGGTAAATGTCTGGTCTTCCTTCTTGCTTCGTTCTGAAACAGTATAACGAATTGGTGCCGAAAGGGATAACATTTTCAACACCTGATCCAGACTTTCGTCAATAAACGTAGCTGTATAAATATAATCAGAAATTTCCTTATCTTCAATTATAAATTCAACGTTGTACCAACGCTCCAGCTTTTCAACCACCAGGTTCATTTTATCTTCCCTGAACATGAGTTTGCCGTTTTTCCAGGCAATGTATTTTTCAACATCGATCTTTGTTTTGGTGATTTGTTGAGTGTTTTTCCTAAAAACCGCCAGTTCGCCTGGTTCCATCACTTTTGTTGCGGTCGCGCTAACATTGGTTACAGTAACCTGACCTTCCACCAGCACCGTTTGCATCTGATCATTTTCAGGATAGGCATTGCAATTGAAAGTTGTACCGGTAACAAAAACATTCATGTTTCCGGAATTGACCAGGAAGGGCCAGTTCTTATCCTTTTTTACCTCAAAATAAGCCTCACCAATAAGTTTCACTTCACGAAATTTAGGGGAGAAAAGTACCGGGTAGCTGAGTTTACTTCCCGCGTTTAGCCAAACTTTGGTACCGTCGGGCAAGGTTAAACCTGAACGCATGCCCAGGGGAGTTTCCACCGTGTTATAAACGGATGAGAATTGTTCGGTATGATTCCTTTCGGAATAATAATATATGGCAGATATAATTAGAACCGGTAACAACAAAATAGCTGCAATACGCTGAACATGGTTAAGAAAATCAACTTTTTTCTTTGAAAATAATTGGGATGATATCTTTTGGTAGGCTTTGCGTTCATGAATATTTTGCATCTTTTGATGCAGGGTAAACAAATTCCATAATTTTTTCTGTTCCGAATAGTATCGCTGATTTTCAATTCCTTCTGTTATCCATTGATCAAGCAGTACCTTCTCTTCAGGAATAATCTTTCCTGAAAAATCATTTACTATCAACTGATTAATGTCCAATCTTTCCTTATCCATCATTTAAAAATTACAATCGTTAGACGAATAGATACTCTTTTACACGTATTCAGTTCAGGAAAATAATTAAAATGGTGAGGTAATCGGCCAACTCAACGCGGAGTATTCTTAGGGCATTACTAATCTGGGTTTCAACAGTTCGTCCGGACAGCTGAAGTTTTTCAGCAATTTCAGCGGTTTTCAAGTTCTCCATCCGGCTCATCAGGAAGATTTCGCGGCAACGGGGCGGAAGTTTGTCAATGGCCAGATTGATCACCTCTTCAAGTTCAGTTTTGGTCCAAAGATCTTCCTGCATTTCAAACTGAGGAAAATTCTGACTCTGGCTGCTGTATTTGTTTATTACTTCCTGACTTCGCAGAACGTCGATACAGCTATTTTTAACACATTGTATGAAATAAGATCGGAATGATCGGATTTCGAGCGATTGCCGGGTCTCCCATAGTTTCATAAAAACGGATTGGACAATATCTTCGGAAACCG
>JAENXC010000019.1 GCA_016649715.1 Flavobacteriaceae bacterium
ATATAATTGCAGTATCTTTCAAAGTGGCACTGTTTGACCGAAACAGGTGGCACCATCACTCCGAAATAGCCAGTCCCTATTGAAATAAAAAAGACCTCACGTTTCTGTGAAGCCTTGATTTATCTGTAGTATGAGAGGGGCACGATCCCCCCGACCTCCGGGTTATAAACCTGAACAATAAATTATTTAAACACGAAATATTTATTATATGGTCTTTCTTGATGAAGAAGGTTGTTAGAGGAAATTGTGGTGTTTTGGTTTTTTGGAATTGTAAGCGCAGGGTAGGAGTTAAAGGCAAATGTGGAAGAACCCGATGCAAACGTCCACCAGCGGGCTACTTGCTTTTCACCTTTTCACCTTCCACTTTAAAAACCACATCTTTTTTCACCAATTCCATCACATTTAAAGTTGGCAATAAAAAATTATTGAAGGGTGTATTCTCCGTTTTACTGTGAAGAACTCCTCTGGTGGTCCCGATAGTTAACATTACTAAATGACCAATAAACCCTTTTGGAACTATTAGTTCAGTTTTTGATTCATTATAAAAGCTCTTCCAAGCATCTTTAGAAATATTGAAGTGACAACCAACTTCTATTAGTAGAAAAGGTGATTTTCCTTGAATAAGACTAGTAGAAAAAATTACTGAGATAATATGAGTATCAAAGTTAATTCCAAACCGTAAACCTGCTTTTAATTCTACAACTTCACCTTCTTTATACGATGATTCAATAATTGCGAATTGTTCAGTTGTAATTTTCTTTAATGAAAAACCTATTTTGTTTTTTTCTTCAGCCATTACGCAACTAATTTGAGATAGCAATCTGGTTCGTTTTCATAAGAATACGTTCCAAACAATTCATCATAATTTGAGAGATTTGACTCTACTTTTACTGATTCATCCGGTTTGTTGTAAGGAGTATATTGTTCAACTTCTATTTGAATTGTCGTTTGAAACTGGGAAACTTCAATTAAATTAATATTTAAAATTTCTTCGATTTTTGTAATGGTTTCTAGCTGCAAGTTTTCTGTTCCCTTCAATAGTTTATTAACATACTGGGGTGAGCAAACCATTGCTTCTGCTAACTCTTTTTGCGTTTTTGGAAAAATATCAACAGTCTTGTTTGATTCAAGCGCAGACATTACTTTTACGGCAATAGCAAAAGAAATATCAAGCCAAGCTTTATTGTCCTTGCGATATTTTGCTCTTTCAATCCAAGTATTATCTTGTTTTGAAGTTTCCTTAAGTCTGTCCTTTATACTGTTAATACTCATTGGTGTCTGTTTAGTTTTTTTAATTCAATTCAAAGAATTCTAGATTTTCGTTATCTGCGCCTTGTAAGTAATTACGAGTGTATTCTAGTTTTTTTAATTCTAATAGTAGATGTTTTCTGTTATTCATTGTCAGTGTAAGTTTAATAGCTCCACCACAAATAACAAATAGATTAGCTTCAATTCGTATAGCATAAATACGAAGCCAACTAGGTCTTTTCATTCCTTTAGCTTTGTCTTTTTCAAATTCCTTTTCAATTTTACCTTCTGATAGAGGTTCAAAGAGTGTAGATAATGTTTCAAGTCTTTCAGTTTTTCCGGTTTCTGCTACGTATCGTATTTCGTCTTCAAAAAGACTGGCATCTTCCCTTGTTTTAATAATGGCCTCTTCAATTGTTATGCCTTTCCAAAACTCGTGGTCTAAATCTTTTTTGTGCTGTTCGAAAAACTCTCTTAGATAGATTGGATCGTTCCATAATTCAAAACATTTAGCAAATTCATTTAATTCTTCAGTTTCATATTGAACTGAATATAAACTTTCTTTTACTATTGCAAATGTATCAATTATTTTCATTAAATCAACCTGTAGGTTTATTTTTTGACAAATTTAACACGTTTTCTTAATTAGAAACTAACTTCTTTATTGAAATGTATTACAAGATATTAACAATTATTTGCATAATATCCTCCCATATATAGCCTAAACATAACTTGTAACGCTGGCTTATATAAATTAAAATGTATTCATTTTTGTTCTTTATTGTACTCTTGAGCGAGAACAACAAAACCCATTAATGGTAATTATACTTGTCAATCTTCCAGCTCCTTCAATATTTTTTGAACATTCTCCTCCGTAGTCGTCAGTTTTGTTTTGCAAATTTTTATCAAAACTGAAGCGCGCTTTACCTTCGCTGAAAGTTCATCTACCGATATCTCGCCCTGTTCAATTTCATTCACAATTTCCTGCAGCTCCTCAAAAGCTGCGGTATAAGTCAGTTCCTCACTCATCACTTATTTCATTTTTAGATTTTACCGTACTAATTAAAACACCATCAAAAACCCTTGTCTCCAATTCATCCCCAATAGCGACACTGTTAATACTCGCCATTGCCTTTCCGTTTAAAGTTGTAATGCTATAGCCCCGTTTGAGAACATTTTTTGGGTGCATTGTTTCCAGATCACGTTCAAGAGTGATAAACTTTTGTTTGGATGTACTTAAATGGTACACACTCACTCGTTTTAAATCTGTTTGCAGCTGTTCTACGCTTCGCTGTTCTTCCCGTAACTTCTGCCCACCCTCACGCAACAATAATTCATTGAAGCTAACGAGCACTTGCAGTTCGTTCTTAAATCGAAACACGCTCTGCTGTTGCAGCCAAGATTGTATTGCCGTAAACGGTGCTTATGGTCATTTACCAAACTTCGCGTACCACCTCGAAACAGTCTTATTGTATTTTCAAAGGCAGTTTTTGTGTCCTGCAGCAAACGTAACGACATATCCCCCACCTTTCGCTCGGCCTCCTTCACTGGCACTGAGAAATTATGGAATTTCTGTATCAGAAACTCGGCTAACTTTGTGGGCGTAATGGCATTGTAATAGGAAACCATTTCAGTTACTGTTTCATTTGCAGTATGCCCAATTCCGGTCAACACGGGCAGCGGGAATTCGGCTATGGCTTTTGTAAGCGCATAATGGTTAAAACTCGACAACCCGATATCGCCACCGCCACCGCGGATGATTGCCACGGCATCAAAGTGGAGCTGCACTTTTTTAATGCGTTCCAGTTGCTTGGTTATTTCCGTTACGGCCTTATCGCCCTGCAATATTGATGGAAATAAAAAGGTGAAAAAACTATAATTCCAACTATTCTTGGTCAATACGCTCAAGAAATCCTCATATCCTTTGCTTGTTTCTACTGAAATAACAGCAATGCGCTGCGGAACCAATGCCAGCTTTCGGGTTTTGTTTTGTTTAAATACACCTTCCGACTGCAACTTTTTAATTGTTTCCTGCTTTTCCTGTTCCAGATCGCCCAAAGTAAAACTCGGGTCAATATCCATTATCTGCAACGATAGGCCATGAACCGAATGGAAATGTATCCTTGCCAAAAACAATATTTTGATGCCATCCTTCAACGGCTCCTTCAATATTTCCAAAAAACGCTTGTTGATATGCTCATAATCGGTCCGCCACAAGTTGGCACGCAACTGCGCTATTACCTTTCCATCCCGTTTCTCCACCAAATCAGGATAACAATGGCCCGAGTGCTGATACAAATTCAGCTTGTTCATCTCCGCCTTGATCCAATATGAATTCTTGTACCGTTTTGCAATAGCATTCTCAATACTTCGCGACACCTCAAACAACGAAAATACCTGCCGGTTAGCTATGGTTTCTGACACTTGATTGATTTAATTGTTCGAACTCATAAAAGAACTATCATCTGATTCCTTTTTCTCTTTCTTGAGATTATGCACGAAAGTGATTTTCGTTCGCTCATTTTTACCACGAAACTCAATTAGTTTTTTACAGTAACTTTTTTCATTTAAACTTAATTGACCTTATTTCTTTTTTCCTTTGTTACTGCTAATCAAATCGTTTAAAGAATGTATGTTGTTTTTCTCTAAATATGTGTCTAGACGCATATCACTTCTGATGCCAAAGTCCCTATTATACATTTTTTCAATAGTTCCCATATGTGTGTCACCACGTTTTTCTCGTAATGTACCATCGTTAGTTCTGCTTCTTGGGCCCTTCATTCCAGGCGCATCATTATTTATCTTACTCATATTAAATGATTTAAGTTTAAAAGATTATGGCAATAACTTAGCCTATCCTAAAAATCTGTCAATTTGACATCAAGAGCTTTTATATTATTGCTAACTTGTTTACCAAATATATAACTAATTCAAACCTACCAATTACGGAAAACCGTAAAGCAAGACTTTTTAATTGGGGGTAGTTATTATTGTGCCTGAATTAAACTCTTTATTTCTTGAGCTCCCTTTAATTCTGGTTTAATTTTTAAGGCATTATCAATATTTTTAATGATTTCCTTAAAAACACGGTTTGGATTCGGTTGTTTTTTAACGAGAGTTATTGCGTTAATATAAGTTTCTGTTCCTTCTGTTTCCTTGTCAAGCATTAGTTGGGCAAGCCCCTTATTAGCTAAAACCCATCCCAATTCGTATTCCGCCACTGCTTTATCACAATATTCAACACATTGAGCGTAATCTCCATTTTCAAAATTAGTCCATCCCAAATTTCCATATAGCTCTGCTTTTTCTTGTTCTTCAGTTTTAGCAACCCTTTTTCTAGTTTCTGTAACTGCAACTATTTCAATGCTTATATTGATGCCATCCACTGAACTTGGGTTTTTTATTCCTAAATACCAAGTACCACTTTTTATATCGTCAACTTTAACAATGGCTTGTTTTGTGTTTTCCACCAAACCCTCTGGATATTGAAGAAAAGTTCCACCGTTTAAATCGACTTTTTGAAGAAAAAGATTCATATTTCTTTGATCAAGTAAAAAAATATCAGCCGCTGCTACTCCTTCCGGTATCTTAACCCTAGAAGTTGCAATTGAAGTAAGGCCGCTTGGATCTAACAGCATACGGGACAGCTGTATAGCCAAGTTAAGATTTCCATTACCACTTTCCCCTTTTGTAGTAGTAAAGCTATAATACCATTCAACAGTATTGGGAGGCAAATCAAACTTTATGGAGGTGCGGGATTTTCCACCAAACTCCGCACGCATTCCACCATTGAGATAAATATTTCTACTATCAATCAATTTTTTGGTTTCTCGGACAATTTCAAATTCTTGACCGTAACTATACTGCAACATTGCAATAAAAAACAAGGTGATGGCGAGCTTTATTTTCATCTGGGAATTATGAACACTTATATTTTCAAATTTAACTATAACTGCACAAAGCTATTTACGGAAAACCGTAACGCGTTGTATTTTTCTGGCTCTCCTTCGCACAAAGCTTCGGTGAGCAAAGGGGGAGAATACCAAATATAATGATTTTGCTGGTTTTAAAAGACTGTGAAGGGCATTACAAATGCTACAATAAATAGACACGCTTTAAAAAAGTGCGTTAGAGGGGGCTGCAAACAAAACATAGTCACTCTTTAAATTTGGACTTTGCTCAGTAAAGTAGAAGTGCTCAGGGAGTAAATAATAAAAAAGGATTAGCAATTGCTAATCCTTAGTATAAATCAAGTTATCGATAGTTAGATCATTAGAACGAAACTGAAAGCAATTCTTTGCCGAGATCGTGAACCGCTTTTTCTATTTTTTTGGCTTGATCTTCAGAAGCATTAGCTTTGCCAGTCTTATACTGTCGTAGCAAAGATGAATTGATTTTTGCTTTTTCGGCGATGGAGCCAATCTTTACTTCCGGAATAAGATTGAAGAAACCCTCAAGGTCCATTTTGTACTCAAATTCCACTCCGTTTTCGTACTTGCCTACCCAATCCTCTTTAAATTCTTGAGCTACTTCCAAATGTTGGTCGAACACTTTTTGAAGTTCATCCTTTAATTCGGATAAGGTGTTTCCATAAGCGGAAACCACTCCTTCTAGATTTTCTGTTGTACCCCAATAGGTACCGTCCTCTGCCTTTTCGACATAGACTTTAATTCTCTTTTTTTCCATGATTTGCGATCGTTTGTGTTATTTTCTCCCTAGTCATCTAATTCTTTGATAATGAAAGTTGGGACTTAATTGCTAAGCCCCGCTTGTTTTAGGATTGAATTTACAGTTCCTATTGGCACATCCTTTTTCGGATGTGGTATAGTTACTAATCCCTTTTTCACTGGATGTTTGAAATGGTGATGGCTTCCCTTTGTTCTCACAATGTACCAACCATCTTCTTCAATCATCTTTATCAATAAACTTGATTTCATGAATCAAATATATAACAAATATGTTATATAACAAAATTGTTATATTTTTTTTAATAAATGGGATCCATATCAATAAAACTGCTGCCATTTTGCCGAGGTAAAAATATAGCTTCAACTCTTTCAAAAGCCTCAATGACTTCTTTTTTCTTGAATTGAGAAAGATTCAGTTCCCCCTCCCACTCTAGTATATTCTTCTTACTAAATCGCGAAAGTTGTCCGGGCACTTCCAGTAAGATAGAATGATCACTCATTCTGTGAAATACGATTTTGGTCTGAGTATCGATAACCTCTTGAATTACATGTAACATAATATTTTCATTTTATAGTTAGCCACCAAAGTAATACCGATGTTTCATATAAGTTGTGACAACAAAAAAACCTGTCCTTGGTGGAGCAGGTTTCAATTTTAAATTGTTCAATCTTAGGTGAGGATATATATTATTTAAGGTATCGAGATAATGAATCAAGGACTCATAACTGTTGTTTTTCTGTGAGCCAGATATTCTCTAATATTTCTCTAAAATAAAACAAACCCAAACCCACCTATTACGGAAAACCGTAAACGTGGGGTTTTTTAACCGGCCCACCTTCGCACGAGGCTTCGGTGGGCAGAGGGGAGAATACCAAATATAATGATTTTGTTGGTTTCAAAAGTCTGAAAAGAGCCTTACAAATGCAACAATAAATAAACACGCTTTACAAAAGCCTGCCAGAATGCAGGAAAAAGCGTGCCAAGGGTTACTTTTTCTCTTTCAATGCGGTTTGCAGTTCTTTTTCGGTAGATTGGAGCTGATCGGTCAATAGTTTAATGGCCTTTTTTAATTGACTTCCGGAATCGCTCATGATTTTATCGGCTTGGGTAAGGACTTTGATCTCATTTTCGAGATAGGTCAATTTTTTGCGGAGTATATAGGGACTTTTTTCTTCATTCACTTGAAGTTCCAGGATTCTTCCTTCAGAAACCATTGGTTCCTTGCCACATAACAGCCAAGAACCCGAAAATAGAGAAAAAGGAGATTGTGAGCAAAATCAAAGACTGGAACAGTCGAAAAAGCGATCTAATTACTGCCGAATATGTTGATATTGCCTATGAGCATTTGGAAGAATATGGACGGAAGCTGAATTTTGCTTAAATGGATTTTATGTTCCCTATATCTTTAGGAAACTCCTGTTCACGGAAGAAAAGATTCATTTCAGCAGCACCAAAATATTTAATCCCCTTTCTTATGCTTATGCGGTTTTAACGATGGAGTATTTCCTGGGGTACTTTTATTATCCCGTTGACGCCTATCTGGTTTTCCAGTTGACTTTGCAATTCTCTTTGGTCCTTTCTTGATTCCCATGATTTACATTTTTTTGGTGTTATACATAACCTTGAATTTACAGCTTTTTTAATTCAACTCCAGATAAAATTAACAGGGATTTATCAACAGCATAATAACAATTTGTAAGCTTCAATGAACCCCCTCCTACGATATTATTAAGGGAGGGAAGAATAATCATGGAAAGGAACAAGAAAGAAGGTTAACTTTTTCTAGAATTTTCCGAAAATTAAAATGAGGCTCTTGATAGAAGGGCACCTCATTAGACAAGCAGATTCCTCTTCTTATATTTATTTTATATATTTAACTAACTCCAGCCTAGATCCATGATAAAATATATTAGACGCTTTAACAGCCGAATTATTTTAGATAAGAAAGTTTACAATGATATGCTTTTTATACTATGATCAAATTAAATTCTTAAGATGTTACATAAACGATTAAATAGTATCCAAAGAAGGTGGGTGGAACTGGAACAGATATATCAGAATAAATTTCATCAATTGGTGGACACGCTTCCAAAATCTTCTGGCATGGATATTAGGAAATACTATTTATTAAGTGAAGTGATTTTTTGTCGAGACGCACTCTTATTAATTAAAAAATCCAATAGGTACGATTTCGGGGATGTAAAAGTTGTAATTAGCCCTAAAAATTTGAATGAATTTAAACTATTGGCTGGCCTTCCAAATCCAAAGTACTTTCATATTGCAAATCGGCAAGGTTTCTTACATATACAAGAATTTAAATATAATGAAATCGAAAATTACAAACCTCTAATTCTTGCTCAAGAACATTTTGATACCTTGCAATCTCTTAATCTTGAGGATGAGAATTATGTTAAATGTGTAGATGACGCCATAAACGGATTTGAAATCCATGATGTTAAGAAGGGAGATTATTTATATCGTGGCCAAGTGAACGAAGCTTGGATCTTACAACCCAAATTATTTCGTATGTATCCAAGCGGGGCAGAATCAATTGAGGCCGCTTTGTTCCATGATTTATTACATGGAGTAGTTGCGCCATATCAGAGAACGTTTGACCCCCTAGAACATTTGGTCCACCTGCAACATTTCGGTATTCCAACCCGTTTGTTGGATTGGACGACTGATTTGCTCGTTGGATTATTTTTTGCCTGTCACGAGGAAGATGGAAGCAATAAGGATGCTCATGGCACCTTGTACCTTCTAGAAAAAAATCAATATTCCCAATGTTTTCTTAATTCAACGAAATATGAACCATTAAAAAAACCCATTTCAAAAGAAACAGTGGGTTTATTTAAAGAAAGACTCACAAATACTCAATTACAGTTTTTGGAACCCACCATAAAAAACCCACGAAATCGAATTCAAGAGGGAGCCTTCCTTTTCTTTCCCTTTTTGCCCCTTAAAGTTGAGGAGCCGAAATATGCTGATCTTCGTTCAATCATTGGCGCTCAAAATGATTTTTATCAAAAATCGAATCCGGATTCCCATGAAAATCCATATTGGCTTGCGCAATATAAAGTTCATAAGGATTATAAAAAGAGCATTTTAAAGGAGCTTAAAGAAAAATATAATATTTGCAAGGAATCTATGTATGTTAATATTGAATCTGTTCAAACAGCGGAAAATTATCATAAAGAATTATTCTACCGAGCCCAGATCAAAGCAAGAGAAATCTAGGAGTCGAATTAACGATTTTTAAAGTACTTGGATAACCTATCCCTCCCTGGGCGGTTCTGTAGAAACACCGTGTAGAAATATATCACTGGCAACTTTATAAGTTGTTATAGAGGCATTATAATTCATCGAAGTGCTAGGGAAATATTCTTTTCTTTTTTACGGCATTATATTGCCTCTTCTCCTTTAGAAGCGCAGGGAGAAGACGGAATAAAGATTTTAGAATATAAAGTCTAGAATATAGACTGCCGGGAACCATTCTTCCATATGAAGGGGGGGTAAGATGGGCCCATGTGTTTTAGAAAAGTAATCCCAATGTGGGTTTCAACTTCGGCCTGACTGACGTAGGCAGGTTTCAATTTCACTAAAACCGCTACCAATCCCAGATTAACCAATCAACGAATTAACGATTCCCGAATTAACAGAAATAGACAAAGTTTAAGAGGTGGAGATAGGTGCCCGAGACATGTATCAATGGGTTTAATTATCCTTTTTTTTCTTTTTAGTGTTTTTATTAATAAAGATTTCTAAATCCTCAAAAGACAATCCTAAAGTTGAAAGATTAGTTTTTATATGAAATGGAGGGATATCTTTATCTTTTTCTCTTACCACAATTCTTCTAGTGAGACCTGGTCTTTTCCAAAAAAAATGCGAACCTTTTGGCTCGCCGTGGCGGTAGCAACCGTGATGCTCAAGAAATTTGAGGAATAGCTTCATTTTTATGGGTCTAAAGTCACCCATATTTATGCAGTTTGTAGTAGCTCCCTTTTAACGGTACCTTCATCAAAATCCCTTAAACGACCTTTTTCATCAACATATGCTTTAGAGAAATTTTTATTATGAAACTTTTGCTTCTTAAATCCTAATGAAATAAGATATTGTTCTCTTTCCTTCGGATTCATTTCAAATAAATCCTCACAAAACACCACCAATTCACTTTTTATTAACGCTACAGCCTCATCGGCAGTCCTGCCATAGCCAGAGATTTCCAATGAGGGACAATAGTGCAGAAAATAATCGCCTTGCTTCCCTGTCAAAATGTTCAAGGTTGCTCCAATAGATCCATTTTTAATTCGAATTTCATCAAAATCCGAACGTTGTTTTGAATCCCATTCAAATGACATTTTACTCATATAAAAGGATTTTTTTGGAAAAGTATAAAATAAAACTTATTTATTGATTTCATTAATTATTATTTTAGACGAAACACAAACGTTAAAATTACAATCAATTCTTTTAGCAAGGGATATAGTACAAATATAATGTTTTTTATTAATATCCCTGTTCCCCTATATTGCATTGGAGGAATACGTTATATTATTTGTATTCCTTTCTATAGTGGTGGAATATATTATAGTCTATATTAAAATTATGAATCTTATTGCGTTTGCGGAAGGAAGACTTCTTGAGAGATATAGGATTTTGACAGATTTGAAATAATCGAATTTGGATTTTTTAGATTCTACTTTTTTAATGCATCGTACTTACTTTTTATTGTTGCTTTTAATTTCTGATAATATTCTTTTTTTTCTTTATTTAATTTTTGATCAAGTCTATATATTTCGTCTACAATTAAAAGTAATTCATTTTGAGATAGACAATAAGCCTTTATTTTTAAAGGAGATTTTGTAAATTACTATTTAAAAGGGGAGAGGCGATATGCGCTATATTCGCTGTTTAAGGTCTTTGTAGAATATGGCATTACAAATGCAATAAGAAATAGACTCGCTTTACACTTCGGCTCCGCTCAGCGCAGGTAAAAGTGCGCAAGTGGGGTTCTCTAATGGATTGTTTTTAAGCAAAGTCTAAATCGAAAAGTAAATCTTTTTCAAATTCGAAAGCAGGGTTACAGACAGTTTCAATTTGTGAACCGTATAATAAAAACCCAAAAATATCTAAGGGTTGTACACATTCAATAGAATTATTATTGAAAACATATTCTTCTCTTAATTGCATCAAAAGACGACCTAAAGCATTTTTACCAACTAAGGTGTTTTTGTCTATTTCTATTGCTGCCCAATCTTTATCCTTATTAGATAATTCTACTATTGGTTTTGATTGTGTGGCCTCTATTACTTTTGAGAACTCATTAAAATTTTGCGAAAGCTTCACTTTTAATACCCAATACATTATTGAATACTTTACTACCTCCCAATCCTGTCTTGTGTATTTTAAATATTTCCGACTTATCATTTTAGCAGTCATAGGACTATTTTGCTCGATAATTTCTTGCTGATATGACGGAAACAAAGGATAACGACAAGCTTGATAAAGAGCTTCGGCAGAAGGTATTATAATGTCATTTACACGTAGAGAGTAACCACCAGCCATATTTGACAAGCCGCCAAATTTCGCTTTTGTACTTCTAAAAACAACTACTTCAGCTTTATTATATGTTCTATCTGTTATCTTCATTGTGTTACAATATAAAAATAATTAATTATATACCTCTATTTTTAACGCAAAATAGTGGTAACCAATTGTGTCCTGGAACATCCCACCAAAAAACTAACGGGCAAGTATTAGATATATTACGCCAAGTAAAAAATAGCGTGCCAGTGCCAAATGTTTTATGAGAACGCACAGTATCACCTAAAGGTCTTTTTCTTCTATCTGGATTCTCAGTTTGTACTTTATTGAGCAATTCAATTCCTTTTTCTAAAAATATCTTTTCAAGTTTGATTCTATTTTCAGGACTGCTAAAAAATGTTTCTTTTTTAGGTAGGTTTGATGGTCTAAAGGCTGGTACACTATCATTTTCTGCTTCTAATCCTGCTAAATAGTCTAACACTTCTTTGGCCTGTTCTTCAACAGGATAAACACAATTTAATTTTTGGTTTTCTGCTATCCATTTTGTTTTTATATGATTTTCAACTACATAATCTTTACCAACTAAAAGGACTTTTTTAATTTTATCATCAAACTGTTTCATCAAACGCCATTGCATATTGCTAAACCCGAATGAATGGTAACAAAATAAACTTATTCCAAGAGTCTTTGTTTGATTAATAATTGCTTTAGAGTTTGCATTCACTCCATCGTCTCTAGCTTCGAGCCAAGTTGCTAAATCACGATAAGCAGTACCACCAGTTGCTAAAATATCGTCAAAATAAATATGGTTTTTTTTGGGTTTATCTATGGTATCTTTATAATTAACCATAAACTCTGATTTTAGAATATCATCTATTATTAATAAGATTTCTGATTGACTTTTATAACTTTTCTGTAAGTCAAAAAAGTGTGTGTTTACAACCATTTCACTCATTGTCTTGTATCCATAAAACTTTTGAATCTCTAATAATCGCACACGTAACAAATCTTTTGCTTTATTTTTTGATATGTATACTTCTGGTAAAAAATGTAACAGCTCATTCAAAACAAATGCAGCATCATCGCCAAATTGATTAGCCCAGGAAATGATATGGTTTACTGTTATTTCAAACTTTCTGTCTGCATAATCACACTGATAATCTTTAATTATTTCAAATATTTGTGCTGCTATTCTTTCCATTTTTAAGCTTAATTCAAATTCATCCTTTCAATCATTAAATCTAAATAGGTTGTATTTTCTGGTAATTTGATAATTTCTAATTTGTTTTCTTTTTCATCAGTAGAAACTATGACTACAAGGATACAATTTACTTTTAACTTGGACTTCGTTGAAATAAAAATTTGCTTTATAGCCAAAAAAGGCGGCTATAACCTAATTTTCTTGATATAAAAATAAGTATTAGCTTTAAGAAAAATTACTCATGTGCTATTATTCTCTATGTTTTGTTCCTAGATAGCTTAGCTTTTTTTGTTATATAGCATAGATTTGGTTGTGTGTTGGCGAGAAATGCATTACAAATCCAACAAGAAATAGGCAATAGGTATACATCTACCATATCATTAAACCTAAGGGATAATATAAGCAAAGTTATCAATAAAGAACAATTGGAATCTTTCCAAAAATAGGAATTATTCCAAAGCAATACAAATTTCTTATTAAGATTTTCGTAGCCTTCTTTTTCTTGATACTTGCCTAATTTTCTTTTGATGTTTCTGAAGTATACATCTGCAAGGGTCCTGAAAGTAAGAAATACCATTATAAAAAAGACTGTAGAGGCCTAAGTAGTTGTTCAACCGATATTTACTCGGTATCGTTGAGTGAGGCAAAAAATATTGGTCGCACGCTTTGTGGCTGGGAAGATTAGCCCTAATAATTAAATTAGTAGCATGGATAACTACGGAAAATTTTATCGTGAACAATTAAAATTCTCATTATTAATGGCCGTTATAGTTGGCGTTATTGTCACTTTCTGTGGGTTTTCGAAGTTGTTGAGTTTTAGGTTTTTGATAAAAAATGTACTCTTATCGTGGAATAATACTCTCTATTATTTTTTATCCTTTAAGGTGGCAATTATTTCATTTCGGAGATCTTGAAGTCTCTTTTCATAAAAATCGATTATTTTATCAATAGGATCATTAACAATGGTGTTGATATTAGTATTGACTGAATGGCTCCCTTCGTAAAAATTTGCAGTAGCATATAAAACAGACTCTTCATTGAATTTTTTCAATCCCGAAGGTGTTACTCCTAATGCTTTTGCTACTTCCTCAATTCTATCATCATCAATAACTTCTGTTTGTTCGAGTTTGCTGATAGCTTGTTTGCTAATACCCCCTAATCGTTCGCCCAATTCCGTTTGGGTAAAACCTCTTAGAACCCTTACCTTCTCAATTTTACGTCCAATGTGACTGGAAACATTTTCAAAATTATTTTTCATTTTTTAAAATTTTACTTATTTCTTATTCAGATTGTTTTTTTCACTTTCCAATAATCTCTCATAAAGTTCCACTATTTTTTCTATTGGATTAAAAACTTGTGCTGTCGAGGAATCCGAAAAAGTATTATCATGTACGTTATAATGATTAATATTATAAATTACAGCATCTTCATCAAAATTCTTTAATAAATCTACAGGAATATTCAAATATTCCGCAATTACAATTAAGGTTTCTTCATCAATTTTCTCCTGTTGCTCAATTTGAGAAACTTGTTGCTGTGTCAATTTTAAATCTTGAGCAAGGGATTCTTGTTTTACACCCAAGAAAGATCTCAGTTTTGCGACATTGTGTCCCATGTGGGAAGTATTTCTTTTCCTTTTTGTTGTTGTATTCATGATTTAGAATTTAGGTAAATATAGTAAAAGTCAATCATATTAATGTAAAGGTCAACCAAAATTATTTTTTTGCTAAAAACATTTTTAATTAATTGCACTCGAAAAGGGTAATTACCGAAAGTTAGATCTATTTAAATTTATTTTTTCCTTTTAAACTCTTTTTAAAAAAGGCCCTCACACCCTGTTGCGCAACGTGTGAAAGGCCAGCATTAAATCAGTTGTCTAATTTAACATTACAAAAGTATGAAAAATTATTACAGACAGGGCTATGCCCTTGTGCTATCTTTTGCACTCTTTTTCACCTACAACTCCCCACTTTCATCCCAGAACCTCCCACTTAAAAACATCAGTGGAACAATTACCGATGCAGAAGGCCCACTAAGTGGCGTCAACGTTTTGGTAAAAAACACCGCCCGTGGGGTCATTAGCGATCTGGAAGGCAGGTATTCCGTTACTGCGTCCTTAAACGATACGTTGGTGTTTACTTATTTGGGGTATAAGCTGCAGGAGGTGGTAGTAGGCATTAGTAGTATTATAAATATTATTATGCAGGCAGATGCCACTGCCCTAGACCAAGTGGTTATTAATGCGGGCTACTACAAAGTTTCCGATAAGGAGAAAACGGGCAGTATTTCACGCATAACTGCTACCGAGATAGAAAATCAAACAGTACTCAATCCGCTCGGTGCAATTCAGGGCCGACTCGCCGGCCTAAATATTGTCCCAATCAGCGGAGTTCCTGGAAGCGGGTTTAATGTGCTCATTCGTGGTAAGGGCAGCATCCTCGCAGGCTCACAACCGCTGTATATAATTGACGGCGTTCCCTTTAGCTCCCAAACTCTCAGTTCCCAAGATGTATCGGGAAGCACCCTGCCAAATGCCGATTTTAGCCCCTTCAGCTTTTTAAACCCATCAGATATCGAAAGCATAGAGGTGCTTAAGGATGCCGATGCAACGGCCATTTATGGCTCTCGCGGTGCAAATGGGGTAATATTGATTACCACCAAAAAGGGCAGCAAGGAAAATACCACCTATGCTATTACAGCAAAGAGCGGTCTTGGCCAGATAGCGAAAAAACAAAAATTGCTAAATACACAACAATACCTTCAAATGAGAGAACAGGCATTTCTAAATGATGGAATAGCCGAATACCCCTCATATGCTTACGATGTAAACGGTACGTGGAGCCAGGATCGCTATACCGATTGGCAGGAGGAACTCCTCGGAAAAACCGCCTACTATCAGGATTACCAAGCCTCCATCAGCGGTGGAAATGGCAGGACCTCTTTCCTGATAAGTGGGGGATACAGGAATGAATCTTCGGTCTTTATTGAGGACATTAGCTATAAAAGGGCCAGCGGTCTAGCCAAATTTAACCATGCTACTGCAGATGATAGAATAAAGCTGTCTTTCTCCATGGCTTATACACACGAGGACAATGACCTTCCAGATGCCGATTTAAGCTATCAGGCCCTTATCCTTCCTCCAAATGCTCCAAACCTATACAATGAGGATGGCTCGCTCAACTGGGAAGACGGCACCTTCAATAATCCTTTGGGAGCTCTGGAAGGCGATCTCCGTGCAAAGCGAAACAGTCTCTTGACGAACCTGCTGCTGGATCTCAAATTGATCAAGAATCTAAGTATAAAAACAAATCTAGGGTACCAAGATACCAATCTGGAGGAATACCATACGCTACCCTATACCTTATACCCTCCACAGTACGGCTTTAATAGTCTTTTTTCTTCAGTTTATTCGAGTGTGGGTAATGGCAGTTCATGGATTGTGGAACCCCAATTAACATATAGCTATGCAACTCCTAAAAGTAAGCTGGATGCCCTAGTAGGCTACTCAGCCCAAAATGATAGGTCAAGTACCCTCACCCAGTATGCCGAGGGCTTCTCTAACAATGCCCAAATCATGAACGCAGCGGCGGCCAATTTTATAAAGATAACCGATGATTCCCAAAGGGTGTACAAATATCAGGCTGTTTTCGGCAGGTTTAACTATACCTTTATGGACAGGTATATCATTAACCTCACGGGCAGAAGGGATGGCTCCAGCCGTTTCGGCCCCAATAACCGTTTCGCAAACTTTGGCGCAGTAGGTGCCGCTTGGATATTCTCGGAAGAGAAACCCATAAAAAGTAACCTTTCGTTCTTAAGCTACGGAAAACTTAGGGGTAGCTACGGCACCACAGGTAATGACCAAATTGGCGATTACCGTTATCTAAACTCCTATGGCAGTTCGGGCACTTCCTATAATGGCACCATTGGCCTCTACCCCACCGCCCTCTATAATCCAGATTTTGGTTGGGAGATTAACAGCAAAGCCGAAATTGCACTCGAGCTTGGTCTTTTTAACAATAGGATTAGCACTACCATCAATTATTACCACAACCGCTCCTCAAACCAACTGGTAGAAATTCCGCTACCCGCTACAACAGGTTTTGGAGGCATTCTCGCTAATCTGAATGCGCTCGTAGCCAACAACGGTTGGGAGTTTGAGTTCACTTCACATAATATAGATTCCGAAAAGTGGAAATGGACCACCTCCTTTGCCCTGACCATCCCACGAAATGAACTTCTGGAATTTCCAAATCTTGAAAACAGTACCTATGCCAATAGCTACGTTATTGGGGAACCTATTACCATTAGAAAGGTACTACACTTTACGGGTGTTGATCCAGAGACTGGGGTCTATACCTTCGAGGATTACAATGGGGATGGCCAAATTAGCACACCAGAGGATAGCCAAAGAATTGTGGATCTCGCCCCTAAATTTTACGGCGGACTCTCAAATACCGTGAAATTTGAAAATCTGGAACTGCAAATGTTCTTTCAGTTCAACAAGCAGCTGGCAGAAAACAGCAACATTTTTGGCACTACCCCAGGTGCTCCCGTCAATCAGTCTGTCGATGTGCTTGATGCTTGGACTGCCCCTGGTGACCGCACAAATACACAGGCATTCACTACCGGATCAAACTATGAACGTACCCTCGCCTCAATTAATTTCCGGCAGAGCGACGCCAGCTTTAGCGATGCATCATATATCAGGCTCAAGACCCTCTCCCTTGCCTATAATCTTCGGAACCTAATCACCAACTCCTCAAATACCAAAGTTTTTATACAAGGCCAAAACCTTTACACCCTTACCAACTTTAAAGGGCAGGACCCAGAGCAGGCGCAAGGCTTTATCCCTGCGCTACGTTGGTTGGGTGCAGGATTCACACTAACATTTTAAACCTATAGATATGAATTTAAGTACTAAAAATCACATACATACATCCTTTAAATGGACGGTAAGGATGGCACTCATACTCGCTCTCGGCGGATTATTATTGGGCTGTGAAAAAGCGTTGGAGCCCGACTATCCCAATTATCTCCTTTCACAGGACGCTATTTTTGAGGATACGGCTACAATAGACGCAGCCTTGGCCGATATATATTCCGGCTTACGCGATAATAGTCCAATAACCGGTGGCCGCACTGGTATCGCTGTTCTTTTGGGTCTTTATGCAGACGAACTAAATTATTACAGCTCGAGCTCAGAAACCGATAATGCCTTTTATAATCATACGGTTCTCCCCAATAGCAGTGCTGTATTCAATCTTTGGAACACTAGCTACACCCTGATCTTTAAGGTCAATTCCATCATTGAGGGATTGCACAGCTCCCCCTTGGGCGAGGATGAAATTGACCCATATCTCGGTGAGGCCCTTTTTCTAAGGGCATATCTTCATTTTTATCTTTCCCAACTTTATGGCGACATTCCCTATATAGAAACCACCAATTATGTCCAAAATGCCTCAGTTTCCAGAATGCCATTGCAACAAGTATATGGAAAAATGGAGAACGACCTCTCACTGGCCAAGAACCTACTGCCAGATATGGACAATAGTGGCAAGCGGCTCCGGGCAGCAAAAGGAACGGCAAGCGCACTTCTGGCACGCCTATATTTATACAATGGTCAATGGGAGAAAGCTTGGACGGAAAGTAATGAAGTAATAGCCACAGGAAACTATATATTGGAATCAGATCTAAATAATGTTTTTCTAAAGGAAAGCCCGTCCACCATATGGCAGTTGAAACCGGAAATGGATGGGTACCCAACTATGGAAGGACAGTCCTTTATCTTCGAATTCGGTCCCCCATCGCTTTATGCACTTACCGAGGATTTCATCACGGATTTTGAAACTGGAGATCTCAGAAAGGAGGTGTGGACGCGTGAAATTTCCGATGGCACCGAAAGTTGGTACCATGCGTACAAATACAAACAGAATATGTTCAGTGGCGCTAGCTCCGAATACTCAATTCAGTTCCGTGTGGCTGAACAATATTTAATTCGGGCAGAGGCATCCCTGCATTTGGACAAGCTGCAGGAGGCTCAGTCAGATATAAATGTAATTAGGATGAGGGCAGGGCTTCAACCAACATCCGCCAATTCCCCAGAGGAACTCATGGATGAATTGATGCGGCAACGCAGATTCGAGTTTTTTACCGAGGGCGGCCATAGATGGTTCGATATTAAAAGAACTGGCACTGCTGCCGAAGCATTGCAGCCTATAAAAACGGGCTGGAAGGAAACCGATGTCCTTTTACCCCTTCCCCAAAATGAACTATTGCTAAACCCCAATCTCAACCCACAAAATCCTGGATACTAATGAAATTTTATGTTTTAAGCCAAAAGCAACAAGTTTTTGCAATTAGCCCAATTTTTATTTTTGTTTTCTTATTTTTATTGGCCTCCTGTCCCTTAATGGGGCAGTGGGGGCCAAAAAAGGCTATAGTCCAACCAAAGGATTTTAATAAGTGGCATACCTTAAGAGCACCATTAATTTCAGGTGACGGCAAGTGGATATCATATTGGCTCGATTACAAACAAGGGCAAGATACCTTGTGCTTGATGGACAATAAGGGTACAATAATCCATCAATTGCCTGATTCCCATAGTGGTCAATTTTCAACTGCCAAACATCCCTCAGTATTTGCATTTAAACACAATACCAAGGGTGTCGGCATTGTTCATCTAAACAGCGGCAAGCTGGAGTGGATAGCTGCACAACGTTTTGTGTTTTCGGATGACGGCAACTATCTCGCTTGCTATAGTCCCAATTCTGAAAATGGAGATCTAAAGCTATTTAATATTGATGGAAATAGTACATTTTCATTTACCGGAGTTAAGGATGTTCTTTTCAATCCCACAAACGATTATGCAGCCATAATTAAAAAGGACGCACACAAGAGTAGCATTGAAATACTCGACCTCAGCAATATGAACAGCGCTGCCATCCTCTCAAACAATACGTCGGACTATCTCTTTCCTACTTGGAACAGGGGCGGTACCGCCTTGGCCTTTATCGAAAAAACTGATCAAGGAAAGCAAAGGTTGTTTTATTTCGAAAATGGGGAAAACGCCATGCTCAAGGATATTGACGGATTTGATTTAAACGCAGGTCAAAATATGGAAATCAGTAAACGCAAGCTTACTTTTTCAGATGATGGGAAAAGACTTTTTTTTAGTATGCACGCTCCTACTAAACATAGCTTAAATAAAAATGCGGATTCGGTAAAGGTACAGCTCTGGAAAGGTTCCGATAAAATGCTTTATTCACAACAGCAACTGGATTGGGATTTCAACAATATGGATAGGTTGGCGATCTGGTGGCCACAAACAAAAAAAATCATTCAAATTGAGACCGAGAACCGTCCACAATCTTTGCTCACAGCCGACCAAAAGTTTGCCATTAGCTATAATCCGCTAACCTATGAGCCCCAGTTTAAAGAGTATCCACCCGCAGATTACTACATTACGAATCTAGAGACTGGAGAGGTTCAATTATTTGCAAAAAAATTAAGCACTGTTTTAGATGCATATAGCATGTCACCAGATGGAAAATATATAGCCTACACTAAGGATGGCCAGTGGTGGACTTACGATGTAGAAAAGCAGCAGCACAAAGAGATGCCAGAAAACCTTGGTTTAGGCTCGACCTACGGAAAAATGGGCTGGACCCACTCCAATGAATTTTTAATTTATGATGAGTGGGATATTTTGAAATTAAATCCCAACGGTTCCCCACCTGTACGCCTTACTAATGGCAGGCCAAACAAGGTTTCTTATCGCGAATATAAAGGCTTATATCAAGGTTTTTTCCCTATTGGCAAAAGAGAAAAGTTTTTGGGATTCAACTTGGATAAAAACCTAGTGCTCTCTTCTACAGATTCCCTGTTCAATCACGGCTTTGCGTTGCTAAAACCAAATAGTAAAATTGACCATTTTCTTGACCTTACAGGAAGAATCTCAGAATTGCGCAAAGCCAAATTTGTTAACTCCTATATTTTCGTGGTAGAAAAAAATGATTCCCCTCCTGCTCTTTATCTACTAAAGGGCAACAATTCCAAGATGCTCTTCCAATCCAATTCGCAGCAGGAAAGATTTAAGCTAGGTAAAACAGAAATGATTTCATTTAAAAACAAACAGGGAGAAAAATTACACGGTCTTTTGCATTATCCTGATAATTACGAGTCAGGTAAACAATATCCCATGATAGTCCACGTATATGAGATAGCTGCACCCCGCTTTCAATACTTTACAAATCCCGATCTATTTAGCGATATTGGATTTAACTATAGAAACTTTACAGCGCAGGGCTACTTTGTATTAGAACCTGATTTAAAAATTCAAAAGGGAAATCCGGGAATTTCGGCAACTGATTGTACCATTGCTGCTGTCAACAAAGTCATGGACTTGGGTATGGTCAGAAAAGATGGAATTGGTTTATTGGGCCATTCCTTTGGAGGTTATGAGGCTGCCTTTATAATTACCCAGACAGGTGTTTTCTCCGCAGCCGTAATTGGGGCCGGTGTTTTTGATATAGTGTCATCCTATCATAGCATTGCTAAGAATACCGGAATGACCGAATTCGAAAGTTATGAGCACAACCAATGGCAAATGGGGAAATCATTCTATGAAGACCGACAAGGATATAAAAATAACTCACCCTTGGAGTTTGCCCAAAACATACAAACCCCTACTTTAATTTGGACAGGAAACCAGGATTACCATGTAAATTGGCACCAAAGTGAAGCGATGTATCTGGCGCTACGTCGCCTTGGCCTTGATGTGCAAATGCTTATTTATGAAGAGGAATCGCATTCTTTAATGGAACCAAAGAATCAAAAAGACCTTACAACTAGAATTGAAGAATGGTTCAACAATAATTTAAACCATTAACTTCTAAAGTTTGTTTAAAATAAGATGCCCCTAAAAAGGGGCATCTTTTCAATTAATCAAGGATGCTGCCAATCCATGTTCAATCGCTGGGAGCACCCAGTGATTCCCCCTAGTGCAAAAACAGTGCGCCCTAGGTTATCGGTACAGATAGCCGATTTGTTATTGGAGCAGGTTCCGTTCTCCTCACACACCCCGTTTTGGTAAATGTACCCTTGTACAAGAGGAAAATCCCCCTGTCCATCGGCTTGTGTGGCAAATGCCGCCGCAACGGCAATCATAAATGCCACAACCGGCATTAAAAATTTGAATTTTAGAGTTTTCATGATTTTTAAATTTAAATTAATAGTATTGATCTACTCTCTTGTACAGGTTTTCGATCTCATCCCTGTCTTTGCAAAGAATTTCCTTTACTTGAAAATGTTCTCATCCATTTTATAAGCAACAATTTCGTTTCCCTGAAGGGCATATAAAATACCACCGTCTATAATAAACTCCCGGGTCTTTTTCTCCTTATGGTCATATAGATAAAAACTGAATCTATAACTGTGGTCTAGTAGGTCATACACGTCAATTATATTTGCATCATCAAGCATATTTTCCGGCTCCAGCTTTCCAAGGCGGGGCGAATCAACAAACAGAAATTTACCTTCAGTTGCAATGTTCCCATTTACCAATAAAGTCTTACTGCCAAGTTTTCTTTGATTTCTGGATATATTTTTACTTATATCCAGTTGAACCTCGCTTACCGTATCAATGGTCTTGCCCTTAAATTCCAACTCCAGGTCTTGATCTGTGACTATATACTGGTTTCGATAGTAATAGATAAAAATTAACCTGTCCAAGCTTGCATTATAAATTAACCTTCCATCCGTGTCAAATATTCCATCAAATTGTTTCTCCAAAAGGCTTGTACTGAACTTTCCTTCTATGGAATCACTGATATCAATCGTGCCTAGAATATTCTCTAAATTTTCACCACTACTGGATTGTAAGGCCAGTTTATGGCTATTGATTGGGAAAGCGTGGTTGAAATAATAAGTTCCTTTCATTTTGGTAGTAGCCTTCCAATCCATAATAGCGCCCTGGAGAATGATGGGCACGGTACCATCGGTAACATAAAATTTTGGTGGTCGCACATGAACCTTTACGGCACGATAGGGAAGAACCATTTGGTCCAATTTAATCCTAACGGTTGTGGTATCCCTAAAACTGGTGTCTATAACGGTCATTAATAGTGGAACTGTCGTATTTCCCAAATACACCTGCCCGTTTCCCAATCCCGCAAAATAATAAGAACTGTATTTTAAATCGAAACTGTGAATTTTTTCAATAGGGTGTGGCATATACCTCCGTTGAAACGCATTATTCCGATGCATCTTCTTCTCAGAAAAGGCAAACAACAATGCCACAATACTAACCCCAATAATGACATGGGTGGCGAGCAAAAGCAGTTTCCTTTTAGTGTTCCAGTGTTTGGAAAAATAGATTGCCACCCCGGCCAAAACAATAAAAACAACATTAAAGATGAGGTGTTGCTTCCAACTCAGTTTTTCCAAGACCCCACCACAGGAACAAGGAATAAAGTCGGAGAAATTAAGGATGATATAGATGTATGCCGTAAACATTACCATTAGGGTAAAGGCAGCGTAGAGGGCTAGGGTTCTGAATTTAGGAACCATCAACAAAATGGCGATAGTTATTTCTATTCCTGGAACCAGCCATGCGATGATACCTGCATAGGCACTGAGTAGGGGCGATTGTGCCAATTGCACGGTAAAGGTTTCAAAGTCTAGGAGTTTGCTGGTAGCGGCGTAGAGAAATAGCAATATAAACAGATAGCTGCTTATTGTTATAGTAGTGTTTGCAAGGAATGATTTTTTATCTAGCGGACACATAGTATAGTGTTTGCGTTTTTATCAAGATAAAATTAGGAAGCTGAAACGAAACAGGCTGTACGAAACGAACTGATAATTAAAGGATCATCATCGAAAGTTTGGGGGTTATCCTTTAAAAATTAAGACAGCGAAACCGACCCTGTTTTTTTGGATTGCTAAAATACTGTGAGGGGGTTTGGGGAAATTTTATATAAAGTTTTGCCTTTTAACTTCTTTTATCAAATCGGTATCCGTTTTTCCAACTAGATTAAAAAGCTCCTTAAGTTTAGTCCTTTTTGTCAGGATAGTTGAATGGGAGAGGTGCACTTTTTCTGGGAGTGCAGTGATGGCGGTTCCAAGATCAAGCTCGTGCAATATGGCATAATCTGTATTGTCCATCGTTTCAAATGTTTTTAAAAATTTGTGTAATAACAACAATACATTTCGGCTGTAATATACTTCCCTCTTAATAACGGCATTTAGGGAAGCAATGATAGTTTCTTGATCGCAGTCTATCAATTCAAGGATGCAATGTGGATTAATTTTTTTAAATACTTTCCGGAGGGAATAGACAGTAGTATTTCGCATAGTGACTACAATATGTGTTTCTGGATTGTTCTTTTTTACAGTGGACAGCAAGGATATAGAGGTATTGTATTTTTCGTGTACTGGAAAGGGAAAATCCAAATTTATCCAGATAAAATAAAAGCTATTGCTGTTTATCAAGTCGTTTAAGGATGGTCTATTGGCGTCAATATCGCTTAATTCTATGCCTTCAAAATTTAGAAAGGTATTGTTCACTGCAATATGCTTTAAGCCGTTGTGAAAACCATCTTTTAGTAGGGAGAGGTGTTCAATAAGAAGATATTTAAATGTCTTAGTCGCCACAGTTTTAAAAATTTGGTACGGTGCAAATTCGTTTTCTTTTTTGTCTTGAGTCGCGGGTTTTCTGGAATTATAGGTAGCCTTGTTCTTTTGCTTTGTTGAGGAGTTGCACATCACTGGTATGGTGGTCTATTGTTAAGATATCCTTGAGCCTATTTTTTCTTCTTTCAATGGATCTAAGGGAAAGTGGTAAGTGTTCCGTTAACTCTTTAGTCAATTTTCCCTCGGACAGGTAATAAAGTATGAGCATATCATAATGGTCTAAAACATTCGATTTTACTTGAGCTTGGGTTAAAAACATGCGCACCGTTTTGCTATAGGAAGGCACCCCCTGCAGCACATCCAAAAATGCGGCATATAAACCTTGTGGATTGAGTTCACTTTTTATGAGTAGGCCCTCTGGCTTTATAATATTCAGTAATTTCTGGATTAGTGGATAGGTGTCATAACTGGTGATGACGATTATTTTGGTGTCGGGAAAGTTTTTGCGGATAACAACACCTAAATCCATACCTGATTTATACCCAGGAATATCGTTATTAGGTAAACCGATGTCCAATAAAACCAAATGTAGCTCCCTTTTTGCGAAAGTATTTTCTAAGGTTTCTAGTGCCTGCAAAATAGAATGGGCCCGTTCTATTTGAAACCGATAGGCTTCAGACTGGGTTTCCAATTTTTTAAGTACATCCACATATCCTTCCAAGATCATAGGGTGATCATCTATCATAAAAATGTTTATACTTTTTGTATCCATCGCTAATAATTATTTAATTGGAATGCTGATGCTAACAATTGTGCCAACACCCAATGTTGATCGTACATCAAAATTTCCTTTCAACTTTCTACTTCTGTTTTCTAAATTTTTAATACCGATGCCTTTTTTTATTTGTGTAGGGCTAAATCCTTTGCCGTCATCGGCTATTGTAATATGAAGGGTGTTCAAGTCTCTAAAGAATGTTATACTAACTTTTTTTGCCTTTGCGTGTTTTACCACATTTTGGAGTATTTCCTCAAGTAGGCGGCGCAGGTTAATTTTTGCTAAATAGGATAAATCTTCCCAATCTTCCGGGTGTGTGCATTGGAAGTGATAGGTAAAGCCTCCTATTTCGCTTTTTTCTTTAAGAAGGGTTTCAATGGTGTCCAAAAAGTTTTCCGCCTCCAAAAAGACTATACTTCTAAGCTCATGCGAAAGGTTCCGGATGTCAGTTTCCAGTACTTCCAACAGGTTTAAAAAATGCTTATGCTGTTCGAGCATTTTTGCTTCTCCGGAGAGAATAACGGATTGCCATCTGAACCTGAGCGTAAAAAGCCTTGAAACAATGCCGTCGTGTAATTCCTGCGAAATACGTTGTCGCTCTTCCGATTTTCCTTTTTCTAAATCGGTCTTTTGGGTAAGGGTCATTAAGAACATATCTTCATTGTATTGTTGTTGTTCCCGTTCGAACAAAAGTTCCTTGTTTTTTGCCCGTTGCCTTGTTGTTAAATAAATAAGGAATAGTAATAGGGTAATGACCACTGCGCCAATGGATATCCAGAATCTTTGGCTAAAAAGTCTTTCGTTTTCGAGTATATATTTATCGGTGTCATACTGTATGGCCGTAAATTTATTTCTGAGGTTTCTATCCCGTGCGTTGAGGCTTTTATCAAGTTCGATATGTTGTTGTAAATAATGTACCGTATTTGTTTTATCTAATGCTGCTAACATTACAAGCGCATGGAGCACATCGCGGTTTAAATTATTTTCCCGTGCGCGCTTTAGGGCATCCGCGGCAAAGGATATGGCTTTTAGGGTATCACCAATTTTCCCGTAATAATCGGCAAAACGCAATCTATTTATTACGGAGCCTGGGGCATCCCCTATACTGTCCCTTAAGGCCATGGCCATTTGCATAGGCTGTTCAACGTTTTCACGCTTTCCAAGGGAGACAAAGCAGAAGGCATGGTTATCCAATAATTTGGCGTGCAAGGATGGATTTTCGGTTATTATCTCCTTGTAGGAAAGAGCTTTGTTAAAGTAAGGAACTGCCTCCGTAAATTGCTCCATTTTAGTTAACCGCACCCCTAAGTTGTTCCAGTTCTCCAGTTGGTAGTACTGTGAATTTTCGAAATTGGGTATTAACCCAGCAGCTTTATTGTAGTAGATTAAGGACTTCCCGTATTCTTCCATATCATCGGCATTAGTGCCCAATAGATTATAGCACAGGTAAAGTTGTTTGGCACTATGGGTACTTTCGAATATTTTTATACTGCGGAAGAGCAGTATTTCGGCTCCTGTAAAATCGTTGGTCTGGCTTGCTATATAGGCCATATTGTACAGCATTTTACCGGCATAATAGTTTTTATTTGCTGCTGTATAAAGCTTGTAGGCGCTGTTGTAGTGGGTATAGCTACTATTGTACTTGCTTTCTCTTAAATAATACGCTCCATAATTCCAATGGGCATCCGCAAGTAGCGCGGGACTGGCTAAGTTTTTGGCTAGTTTAAAACCCTCAGAAGCTATGCTATGAAAGAAAACAGAGTCTTTTAGAGAGGAGGATGCCACAACTATTTTACTGATCATTGCGTACTTTACACTATCCTCTCTAACGTGCTTTATCAATTCATATGAAATTATTAAGAGCGTTTTTCTAGTATCAAGGGATAGGCTATCTTCCTGCGCCCTGTTTAAGTAATATTCAAAATTCTGTAGATTATCCCTGTTTTGTGTATTAGCTGGAAATGGAAATACAAAGAGTAATAGTATTACCGCAAAAGGGAACTCCCGCCAATATGTTTGATAGTAGGTGGTCATATTAAAAGTATACGGGGAGTAAACAAAAGTAAGAAAAGCCTTTCTATTATAAAAGGCTTCTCTCAAAATAAGGGAGTTATATAATTCAATCCTTATCATTATCGGGTTCAGCACTGTGTTCGCCTCCCGTACCGTATATGGTTGGGGCTTTATGTGCATTGCTTTCGTTATTCAAAGGGGTCGGTGTACAGGAAGCTATTAGTCCTATAAAACACACAAGACTGAGGTAAATTAATTTTGTTTTCATTGTGTACGTTTTTTCGTTAAACAAATAAGTGATAACCCTCTTTTTGTGGAGGGGACCATTGTGCACAATGAACCTGGTGATGGCACCAGTAGGAGAGCAACTTCCTGACATCTAAAGTAATAGCCAAAAATTTAAATACCGCAGGGAAGTGGGGTTATCCTGTGAATTGCATAAATCTGATTGTGAGTAGGGGAGGTAGCGCATGTAGAGCGCTAAAAATTAAACGAAAACCGATGAAGGGGCTTTTAATAGCATCTTTTTGATATGGATTATATTCTCGCTGTATTTTTTTGTATAGTGTAGGGGCTGGTTGTAATGGCGTAAATGCAGTTCGTTCTTTCCCGTATGGATCCTTGAAACATAAAAGGAGTTTACAACATAGCTCCTATTTATTCTTTGAAAATTAAAAGGCAATAGTGGGTGGGTGTGTTTTAAGTTTTTGAAATTGTTTATGAGGGAACCATCTCTCATCAAAAATTCTGTAGTGTAGTTATCTGCTTTAACTAAGAGCAGCTCATGAAGATTTAAATAAAAAAAATCGCGATAGTAGTCTATACAAAAAAAATGATTTTGCGCATAAGTACGTTTGTATTTATATAGAACCGCCAATATTTTTTCCATAGTTAAAGGCGCAAGAATTACATAGACGAAGCCAAGCTGAAATGCTTCAAATCCTTTTTCGTGTGAAGACGTTATCCCAATATAATTAGGGATTATTCCTATTCTATTGTTGTATTTCCCGATGATTTTAAAGACATCTATATTTGGGTCATCGAGGTTGATTATTACCAATTCCGGTGGAAACTTTAGGGCTTCTTCCCAATTGATAGCCTTTTCCACTGTCCTCCCCAAACACTTAAATTCCCCGCTTTCGTCAAAAACCGGAATTACAGACTCCAAGGCTGCTGGGATATTTCCTATGATTTGATAAAATCGCAAAGTAAAAATTTTAACCACTGCATATTAGCGCTTTAAGACAAAAAAAAATGGCGGTTCAACCGCCATGCTTGACGGTTCAACCGCCATCTTTTCGAAATGTATTTTAATAATTTGCAATTATAAATCAATACATGACTCAATATGAAAACCCAAATAACAAATAATAAAACTGTCATGCTGAGCGCAGTCGAAGCACCAAATCACAAATTCCAAATCTGTCATGCTGAGTAGCCTGTCCTGAGCGGAGTCGAAGGGCAGTCGAAGCACCAAATCCCAAATCACAAATCTGTCATGCTGAGTAGCCTGTCCTGAGCGGAGTCGAAGGGCAGTCGAAGCACCAAATTCCAAATTCCAAATCACAGATAACAGATAACAGATAACACTTGTCCACCGACCGCGTGTCGCTGAAGCTTTAGCGGAGGCACAAGCTTTTTCAGCGTAGGTGGAGATAACAGATAACAGATAACAGATAACCGATAACCCCCTAAACCCCATATATCATGAAAACCCCCATCAACAAATTCTGGTACTCCTTTTCACTGATCCAAAAGGAATTGATTTTTGCAAACCGCACCGCCAATTATAAAGTACAATATAATTTATGTAGTACTTTAGATAGAAGGGTAACTGAAGTCCACCCCAAATTGACCTTATTAATTATTTTCAACATTAATAATACCGATTCGGCCAAATTGATCTTTCTTACCAAAGGTAAAAGCTCCTTAAAGTCAATAGTGGAAGACCTTCTATCTGAAGCACCTTCATTCCCTTCATGGCATTATCAGTCGGGCATCAAACCCTATAAGCATTCCATCATCTCCTTGTGCGCCTACTACAGATTTTTAGGCTCAGGAAACAACATCCATCAAATTTACTTTGCGGTGCAAAAGATTTACAGAACCACCAACAAACTCCACCTCATCCTGTATTTGGAGATGGATAAGCAACTTTCTAAATCAGATCTGCAAGATTTAATGCGCCCTATCCTATTGTGTTTTTTAGGCGATGCATATTACCAAAAACACATAAGTAGATACAGAATAGTGCGCCGCAAATACTCCAGGATTCGTTTTATACCCTTAGATGAATTAAAACCTTTAATACAGTATAAAACTTTTAACTAAAAAAATACCAAATGCCTAATACCAAATGCCTAATGCCAAATGCCTAATGCCAAATGCCTATTGCCTATTGCCAAATGCCAAATGCCTATTGCCTATTGCCAAATGCCTAATACCTAATACCTCTTAATGTACTGTTCAAAATTATCTATGTATGGTTCAAGGTGTCATAATGTAGCGTTCAGCCCGCATCCATGTATGTTTCATATAGGTTTCATGCTACTCTAATGCTACGTTTATGCTACTGTTTCCCTACTAAACCCCTACTGTCATACTAGTATCAGGAAAATATAAACCTCCTTATGCTTTCATTAATAGGTGAACTAAAATTTGAAATCAAGTTATTACCAACTGTGGCCTAAAGGACATTTAAAAGCCGATAATTAATTGTACAAACAACAAACAATACTTGTCCACCGTCCGCGTGTCGCTGAAGCTTTAGCGGAGGCACAAGCTTTTTCAGCGTAGGTGGAAACAATACTTGTCCACCAAAGCTTTTTCAGCGTAGGTGGAAACAACAAACAATACTTGTCCACCGTCCGCGTGTCGCTGAAGCTTTAGCGGAGGCACAAGCTTTTTCAGCGTAGGTGGAAACAACAACTTATGAACCAAATACTACTATTATGCAAAGCCAAGAAGAAAATAAGGAACAACAATTTCCTCAGCTCAGATTGAAGAACTCCAGAGTAGTTATTTATCCCAAGGATATACAGATCCTTACGGGAAAATCATACAGACATGCTCTTTACCTAAATCAGGACATTAGGAATTATTTCAATAAAAAAAAGCACCAACTGCTCACTATTTATGAATTCGCGGACTATACTGGGATTAGTGCGGAGGTTATTCTTCATCATATTAAATAGAGGGTGGTGGGTAGTAGGTGGTGGGTAGTTGGTTGTTACGTCCCTTAAACAGGATGTGTGTGCGTGCTCCTTCCCCTCAGCAAAAAGCAAACTTAAAGAACAAATGTTGTTCAAGGGGAAGGTGGCAGCTGGGAAAAAACTTGGTTGAATGCTGAATTTTTAATCCAGCTGCCGGAAGGGGTCTTAGAAACAATTCAACTTCATCTTCATCTTCATCTTCACCTTCAACTTCACCTTCATTTTCACTTTTGATTTCTTTCACTCCTTCCTTGCCAACGCCCACAAAAAAGTTTATTTTAGCACCCCAGCAATTCAGGTCTAAAGAAATGAGACTACAGAAAAAAGATAAAAGAAAAAAGAAAAAAGACTAAAGAAAAAAGACTAAAGAAACGAAAAACCAAATCCCAATAACTCAATAACCCAATAACTCAATAACCAAATTTGTCATGCTGAGTAGCCTGTCCTGAGTATTTCGACTGCGCTCAATATGAACTACGTCGAAGGGCAGTCGAAGCACCAAATCCCAAATCCCAATAACTCAATAACCTAATAACAATTAACAATTAACAATTAACAAATAACAATTAACAAATCCCAAATCCCAAATCCCAATAACGCAATAACCCAAAACTGTCATGCTGAGCGCAGTCGAAGCACCAAATCCCAAATCTTCAAATCAAGAAATCTTCAAATCAAAATCCCTATCTTAGCCCCCAAGAAAAAGAAGCCTTCCCCAAAGCAAATGGAACTAGAAACCAAAGTCTATCAAAAGGAAAACAATCTGCGCCTTGGCAAGTTGCTGAAAGAGAGCTTGGCAGACATTGCAGGGTCGCGGTTTTTGTCGTTCCAATTGGCTAAACGGGACATTCAGGCACAGTACCGCCAAAGTTATCTCGGCATTATTTGGGCCTTTGTAACGCCGCTTGCCACTGCTTTTGTTTGGATTTTTCTAAACAACTCTGGCACCGTTCGGGTGACGGATACGGGCATTCCCTATCCGGTATATGCCTTTTCAGGAACTTTGTTGTGGTCCATTATGACGGAGGCCATCAATTCGCCTATGAGTAGTACCAATGGGGCAAAGTCTATTCTTTCAAAAATCAATTTCCCGAAGGAAGCCCTGGTTATTTCCGGTATCTATAAGCTGCTGTTTAACAGTTCCATAAAAATAGTGTTGCTTTTGTTTTTTATATTCTTTTTCGGGGTAGGTTTTCACTGGAGTCTTCTCCTGTTTCCGGTTGCTGTGTTAGGCGGAATACTTTTTGGAACAACCATCGGGCTATTTATTACCCCTTTGGGAATGCTATATAAGGACATAGGCCGGATGATAAGTTTTGGACTAGGATTTTTGATGTACGTTACTCCCGTGGTCTATGCCATCCCCAAAACCGGTGTTATGAAAACCGTAATGGAACTAAACCCTTTTACCCCAATAATATTGACCGCTCGCGATTTGGCAGTAGGAATGACCCCGATATATGGCACCTATTTTTTGATAGTCATTGCTTGTTGTATTCCTCTGCTTTTTATTGCTTTGTTGTTTTATAGGATATCAATTCCTGTTTTGGTAGAACGGATGAGTGCGTAGGGGTTTCGAGTTTCTGGTTTCTTGTTTCAAGTTACAGGTTACAAGTTGCAGGTTGCAAGTTCACAATTAACACTAAACAATAACTCAATAACTCAGTAACCCAATAACAGCCAGACCCGAGCGAAGCGAACAGGCGAAGCAAACAAGAAACCAGAAACAAGAAACGTGGAACCAGAAACCTTAATAAAAGTAGAAAACCTCTCCAAAAAGTTCTGTAAAGACCTTAAGACCAGCCTGTGGTATGGGGTGAAGGATTTGGCTAGTGGGTTGAGCGGCAATAAGAACGAACGCGAGCTGCGGCCACAGGAGTTTTGGGCGGTGAAGGATATTAGTTTTGAGCTACGCCGGGGGGAATGTTTGGGGCTTATTGGCCATAATGGTGCCGGGAAATCTACTCTTTTAAAAATATTAAACGGCCTTATAAACCCCGATGCGGGAAAGGTGACCATTAAGGGCAGGGTAGGGGCATTGATTGAATTGGGTGCAGGTTTTAACCCCATACTTACTGGAAGGGAAAATATCTATAGCAACGGTGCTATCCTGGGGTTTACCCGAAAGGAGATAAATGAAAAGGTAGAGGAGATAATAGACTTTGCCGAAATACGCGAGTTTATAGATATGCCAGTACAAAACTACAGCAGCGGGATGAAGGTACGTTTGGGCTTTGCCGTGGCGGCACAGATGGAGCCAGATGTTTTGATTATTGATGAGGTTTTGGCGGTGGGCGACCTGGGTTTTGTTTTAAAATGCTTTAAGCAGATTGATACCATCCTGCCCAATACGGCTATTGTTTTTGTATCGCATAGCATCCCTATGGTTTCTCGAATTTGTACCCAGATTATTGTATTAGAAAAAGGAATAGCAAATTTTCAAGGCGAGAATGTATCAAGAGGAATTGACTTGTACTATAATAAATTTTTAACAAATGAAAATTCACAGATTGTTTTCACAGATAATTCTATTGAATTAAAGAATGCTTGGGTCGATGGGGTTAATCCATCAAATAATGTTTATCATATACTTTGGGGAAATACGATAAACTTGAATTTCACAATTAAAAACAAAAACCTGTCAAAAATCCCATATATATCTTTGGCAATTTATGATAAAGAGCAAAGAGCAATAGCAGAGATTTTACCAGAGGATCAAGATTTAAGATTATTAAATACCACCAAGGAGTTTACCCTTATTTTCCAGTTAAACAATATTTACTTATCAAAGGGTATTTATAATATAACTTTTACTGCGTCTGAAGATTATGGCTTTAATATTTATTATAAAATACACAAAGCAATTACACTAAAAATTGAGCATGAAAAACAAATATGGACACCTTTTTTAATGGACTCAAAATTAATTGAAACAAAATATTAATATTGAAACATAATCAAAAACCACAATTCAAATTTTTCAACAAAATAAATTATAATTATAATGGCCAATTTTAAAAAGCAATTAGATAGAAAAATAATTCAGTCATTAAAAAATAATTATGGAGTTGAAAATTATGATGAATATAGGTTTGGCGAATTTCCTCTCGAAACCAAGAGTAAGTCTATAAAAGCTAAAAAAAATCCTTTGAGTGCAATTGATAAATTAAAAAAAGTCATCAAAAAAATCATTGGGTATAATTCTAAAAATAATGCTTATTTAACTAAAGGGAATAATCTTGTGAATCCCTATTTAAAGGAATTTGAAAATATATGGAATAATATTAGCGACCTTGATAGAGAACTTTTAATTAGCCTGATTGCTTACAGGGTATTAGGATTTAAAAAAGTAAAATTATCACGAAACAATTCAAAATATTGGAAAGCAATAGAAACAGCTAAAACTTTAGTTGTTTCTAATGAAACTATTAACCCACATTTTTTACATTTTGTTCTAAAAAAAATGGATTTAAACCCTATAGGTTTTGATATCCAATTTTATTATACTGAAAAAGGAATTGCAGTAGATTTTTTATTAGAACAATATGCATATAAACTTGAGAAAAAAAGAATTGTTAGCGTTGAGAAAGGAGATATTGTATTAGACCTAGGTGGCTGTTGGGGAGATACTGCGTTATATTTTGCCCATGAAGTTGGTGACGAGGGGAAAGTATACTCTTTTGAATTCATACCCGGAAACATTGAAATTCTTAAAAGGAATTTATCAATGAATACCAAGTTGCAGAATAGGATAACACTTGTTCCAAACCCTGTAACTAACAAATCTAATGACATTATATATTATAAAGATAATGGACCGGGTAGCAAAGTAAGTGCTGATTCTTTTATTGATCAAACCGGCACCTGTAAAACAGTTTCCATTGATGAATTTGTTAAAACTAATGCTTTTGAAAAGTTAGATTTTATTAAAATGGATATCGAAGGGGCAGAGCCTTTAGCTTTAGAAGGTGCAATTGAGAGCATTAAAAGGTTTAGACCCAAATTAGCCATTGCCATTTATCACAGTATGAGTGATTTTGCGACTATACCAAATTGGATATTAAATTTGAATTTAGATTACGAAATATTTATAGGACATTATACAATACACGCCGAAGAAACGATTTGTTTTGCAAAACCAAAAAATAAACTTCAATGATTCAAGTTACCAAAACCTTTTTACCCCCCCAAGAAGAATACAACGCTATTTTAAAAAGGGCATGGGATGCGGGGTGGATTACCAATAGAGGTGCTTTGGTACAGGAACTAGAGGAAAAGTTAAAGACATATCTTCAAGTACCGAACATTATTGCAATGACCAATGGCACCTTGCCCTTGCAAATAGCTATAAAAGCACTGGGGTTAAAGGGCGAAATAATTACCACGCCCTTTAGTTATGTTGCTACTACTAGTAGTATTGTTTGGGAAGGGTGCACTCCTGTCTTCGTTGATATACACCCTGAATATCTTACCATTGATGAAACCAAAATTGAAGCTGCTATCACCCATAAAACTAGTGCTATTTTGGCAACCCACGTATTTGGCAATCCTTGTGCTGTTGAAAAAATAGAAACCATTGCAGAAAAATATAATCTCAAAGTCATTTACGATGCTGCCCATTGTTTTGGGGTTACCTATAAAGGCAAAAGCATTTTTGAATATGGAGATGTGAGCACCTGTAGCTTTCACGCTACTAAATTGTTTCATACCGGGGAAGGAGGGGCGATGTTTACAAATGACAATGAACTTTATAATAAATTGTTTTATCATCACAATTTTGGTCATAAAGGAAAAGAAGATTTTCAAGGTATGGGCATTAATGCCAAAATGAGTGAACTGCAAGCGGCTATGGGCTTAGCAGTATTTCCTTACTTGAAATTAATTACGGAAGGAAGACGTAGGGTAATACAATTTTACAAAAGTGAATTGCCAACCTTTATGGAAATGAAACTTCGCGAGGATACGATTTGGAACTATTCGTATTTTCCGATTATTTTTGAAAATCAGAATCAATTATTGAGGGTGCAAAAGCTTTTAAACGGTGTAAACATATTTCCTCGCAGATATTTTTATCCAAGTTTGGAAAATCTACCATACGTCGAAGGAGAAATGTGTCTAAAATCGCAATATGTTTCAGAGAGAATTCTGTGTTTACCATTATACCCTGATCTAGAATATAGACATCTACAACAAATTGTAAAAATAATAAGTACTATAAAGCAATGAAAAAGTTGTTGATACTAGGTGGTTCTGATTTGCAGGTATCCATAATTAAATTGGCTGCTAAGATGGGTATCTATGTTATTACTTGCGATTATTTACCAGATAATCCAGGTCATAAATTTGCAAATGAATATCATAACATAAGCACAACAGACAAAGATAAAGTTCTCAATTTAGCCCAAAGTTCAGGTATTGATGGGATCTTGGCATACGCATCTGACCCTGCGGCAACAGTTGCAGCTTGGGTTGCCGAAAGACTTGATTTGCCTACTAATTCTCTATATGCAGTAAATGCTCTATCCAGAAAAGATTTGTTTCGAGATTTTATGAGAAAAAATAATTTTTTAACCCCCCGCGCTGCCTCATTTTCCAACTTTGAACTTGCAAATTGTTTTTTTCTGAATCTGGATAAGGAAGCTATAATTAAGCCAGTAGATTCTTCAGGGAGTAAGGGTGTGTTTCGTTTAAAAAAGGGTGAATTAAATAAAGAGCTATTTGAAAAATCTTTGGCCTTTTCAAAGGCCCAATTAATAATCATAGAAGAATTTATTGAAAAAAGCGGTTATCAAATAGGAGGCGATGGGTTTTTGGTTGACGGTAAATTAGTGTTTCGTTGTTTTGGAGATATCCACTTTTCAAAAAGCAATCCTTTGCTGCCATGCGCGGTGAGCGTTCCTTCTCTTCACTCAAAACGTATCCAGGATAAAGTTCACGGCGAGCTTCAGAGATTATTATCAGCTATCGGAATGTGTTCAGGAGGTCTAAACTTTGATATTTTAATTGATGATGAAGAGAATGTCCATATTTTAGAAATAGGACCACGAAATGGTGGAAATATGTTGCCGGAATTAATTGAATATTGTACAGGAGTTGATATGAAAGTTTATGCTATTAAAGCCGCGCTTGGTGAAAACTGTAGTGATTTAAAAATGACCCATGAAAAAAATTTTTATTCTCACTACGTTATTCATAGCAGCCAAGATGGTGTAGTTGCTAGCTTTAATAAGTCAATAAAGTTAAAGAATAACTTGTTATACGAACATTATAATTTTAAAATAGGTGATAAGATAAGCAAGTTTGTAAATTCATCAAATAGGTTAGGTATACTTCTTTTGAAGTATAAAAGTAAAGAGGAGATGCTTGATTTTATTTATAATATGGATCAAAATTTTCAAATTAAGTTTTATGAAAACTAGAGACACGCCCACTTTAAGACCTTTAAAAGTTGAAGATGCTATTATTTCGGTCTCTTGGAGAAATAATCCAATCATTTGGGAGAAAACCATTAACTCACCTACACGATTCATAACAATCAAGGAAGAAAATGCTTGGATTAAAAAAGTTATTGCCGATAAAAAATCATATAGATTCGCAATTGAAGTTAAGAGCGTATATATTGGAAATGTACAGCTAACCAATATTGAAAATGATGAAAGTTATTTTGGTATTTTTTTAGGTGACACAAATTATTGGGGTAGAGGAATAGCTAAACAAGCAACTAAAATAATTTTAGATTATGGCTTTAATATTTTAAAATTAAAAAAAATCAAACTTAGAGTTCGAAGCAATCACACTGTTGCACATAATATGTATTTAAAATTGGGTTTTCAGGAAGTTGATAGAAATGTAGATGTTATTTTTATGGATATAGAAAAATTTCAGGAATAGATGGAATTATATTTGAAAAAATTTGAAAAAAAGGAAGTAGGGGAATATGCCAATCAGTCTTTCAATAACCAACCTCTAGTTTCAATCTTGGTATTAACGTATAATCATTTTAAATATATCAAACAATGTATAGATTCAATTTTAGAACAAAAAACAAATTTCTCTATTGAAATATTAATAGGTGATGATGAGAGTAATGACGGTACCCGAGAGATTTGCATCGATTATTCAAATAGATATCCTAAAATAATAAGACTTTTTCTACATCATAGAGAAAATAATATAAAAATCAATGGATTAAATTCCGGACGTTATAATTATTTATATACATTTTCAAAAGCAAAAGGAAAATATATAGCCAACTGTGAAGGCGATGATTACTGGACAGACCCTTTAAAACTACAAAAGCAGGTGGATTTTTTAGAAGGAAACCTAGATTATGTTTGCTGTTTTCATTTATGTGAAATCTTACGGGAGGATTTAGGAGGTCAGATTAGTAAGCAACCCCTTGACAGGATAAAATATGATTATACAATTCAAAACTTATTGAGTTATTGGAATATCCCAACGGCCTCTATAGTTTTCCGGCATACCGAACCAATTAATTTTCCATCATGGTTTACAAACGTGGCCAGTGGGGATATTGCTTTATTGATGTTGATTTATGAAAAAGGTAAGTTTAAACTAATAGAAGAGTATATGTCCGTTTATAGAATTACGGGGGGTGGTGTTTCTATTTCACATTCAAAATTTAGAATGATACATTATCGTGCAGTCTTATATTCTCATCTGAACGAGTACTTCAATTTTAAATATGAAAAGGAAATTTATAATGCTTTGTATCATATTTATATAAAATATGCTGTTATTGGAAATGTAAAAAAACGAAAGGTAAAAGAAAGAATATTGACGATACTAAAGAAAAAAATTATTAGACGGATAAAACAAATATTTAAATGATTCCGCTCGTTTCCATCTGTATCCCTACCTACAACGGTGCTTCCTTTTTAAATGAAGCATTGGAATCTGTAAAAAATCAGGCATATAATTCTATTGAGGTAATTGTTAGTGATGATGCTTCAATGGACAACACTCTTGAAATTGTAAAAAAATTCAAAGATGGTGCTGATTTTCCAGTAACTATTATTTCCCACAAACCAAACGGAATTGGTGCAAACTGGAACAATACATTGAAACACGCCAATGGTGAATTTATTAAATTCCTCTTTCAGGATGATGTGTTAAATCCTAATTGTATTAAAGAAATGGTATCGATTTTTAAGCAGCAACCAAATTTAGGTCTTGTAGGTTGTAAAAGAGAATTTATTGTAGAAGGACAGCCTACACCAGAAATAAAAGATTGGTTAGAAAAATTTAATAATCTGCAAGTGCAATTTGAGAAAGATGAAGAAATTACTTTAATTGATAAAACTCTGTTTGCACGTAATGATTTCATAGCCTCACCTATAAACAAGATTGGGGAGCCATCCACGGTAATGTTTAAAATGGAACTTTTAAACGAGGTTGGTCTTTTCAATGAAAATTTAAAGCAAATATTAGATTATGTATTTTATTATAAAATACTCAAAAAACATCCGATAGCTATTATTAATAAACCTTTGGTTAAATTTCGGATTCATGACAATCAAGCTACAAACATAAACCGGAACAACCCTATAACAGATTACGAAATTTACAATAGAATTCTTTATAAAGAGTTCTTGCCACTCTTACACCCAAGTCATAAAAAAAAGTTAGTTTTGAAATTTTCGAGAACAGTTCGATTAAAGAAAAAACTAAAAAGTGTCCTTAGAAAATTCCGCTCATAAAACCCTAGTTGTTATTGTTAGTTATAAGGCAATGCCCAGAATCCAGAAATGTCTGTATAGCTGTAATCATTACCCAGGTGTGCGTGGGGATAACCAATCTATAGGAGTAACGACCGACTTTATAAAAAAGGAAAATTTAATATTTATTTATGCAATGAACGTATGACGGAAGGGAAGCTATGGAACCTTGCATTAAATATGGGACTGCTTTTCTCGAAGCAATTAATACTTTGCTATGTCAAGACCATTTGTCTCTGTAATAATACCCAATTATAACCACAAACCGTATCTACAACAACGGTTGGATACAGTCTTTGGACAAACCTATCAGGATTTTGAGGTTATCCTTCTGGATGATGCCTCTACTGACGGTAGTTTATATATTTTGGAATTATATAAAGATCATCCAAAAATTTCACATTTGATTGTAAATAAGGAAAATTCTGGAAGACCATTCAAACAATGGAAAAAGGGTATTGAACTGGCAACAGGTGAGTATATATGGATAGCGGAGAGTGATGATTATTGTAAACACAACTTTTTGGAATCCATCTTGCATCAGATGAGCGAAGAAACAGGGGTTTGTTATGCACAAACCATTGATGTGGACGAAACAGGCAGGCCACTACTTAATAGAATTGAATATACCAAAGAGTTTAATCCAAATATTTGGAAATCTGATTTTGAATTATCAGGGCTTGAATTTATTGAAAAATACTTACTAATTAAAAATGTTGTTCCCAATGCGAGTGCAGTAATTTTTAAACGAAGTTTAGTTGATAACACTTTATTTACAAACAAACTTTTACAAATGAAAATGTGTGGTGATTGGTTATTTTGGGTAAAGTTGTGTGAAAAAAAAAATATTGCTTTTGTCGCAGAACCTCTAAATTATTTTCGTAATCACAGCGCAATATCCCGAAAGCACAACACTGCGAAAAAGAAAAAAACACGCTTATTAGAAGAGGGTGAAATAAGATATTACGCATTTAGAAAACTTAATTTAAATAATAAAAGTAAGGATGAAGGGTTGTTGAAAAAATGGTTTAAGCTACATCCTTTTAAAGCAATATTTTCGAAGTCATTTTATACCATTCGGCAACCTCTTAACAGTAAATTTTCTTTACTTTTAAAATTCCTTATCTTACAATTGAAAAAGTAACCCGTGTTGAACATCGCCATCTTTACCCCAAATCAAAACCCATATTCCGAAACTTTTATTCAGGCCCATAAAACCTATTTAAAAAGCACTGTTTTTTATTATTACGGACGAAAGAACATGCAGTTGGAAGGAGTAACCCATTTATCAACCCCTTGGGAAAGAAGATTGCTAAGTTTAAAAAAAAGGATTTTTAAAAAACCTGCTAACTTCATACAGGAAACCATCATTTTAAATTCCTTACGAAAAAACAAAATTGATGTAATTCTAGCAGAATATGGCACCCATGCACATAATATACTCCCTATATTAAAAAAAACAGGATTGCCTTTGGTGGTGCATTTTCACGGTTATGATGCCAGTATGCCAACGGTTATTGAAAAATGCGATAAGTACAAAGCCATTTTCCAATACGCCTCAAAGGTAGTCGTCGTATCACTAAAAATGGAGCAATTGCTTTTGGAAATGGGCTGTCCTCGGGAAAAATTGGTTTATAATGTGTACGGACCAGAGCCAGATTTTTTAAAGGTTCAACCTACTTTTTTAAAAAAACAATTTATTGCCATTGGTAGATTTACTGATAAAAAGGCTCCTTATTACACAATACTTGCATTTAAAAAAGCTGTTGAAAATCATGGGGATGCAAAATTAATTATGGCAGGAGATGGTCATTTGCTAAATATCTGCAAAAATTTAGTGAAGTATCTTGATATTGAAGCCCAAGTGGAATTTCCCGGTATTATTACACCCGAAAAATTTCGCCACTTATTGGCGGAATCTCGAGGCCTGGTACAACACTCGATAACTACTGAAACTGGCGATATGGAAGGTACTCCGCTTTCCGTTCTAGAATCCAGTGCTGCAGGACTCCCAGTGATTGCGACAAGCCATGCCGGTATTCCAGATGTAATTATTCATGAAAAAACAGGCTTACTTTGTGAAGAGCATGAAGTGGATACTATGGCTAAATTTATGATTTCCTTATTGGATAATGTTGAATTTGCTAAGGAATTGGGAAGTGCAGGGAAAAATAATATCCAGATAAATTTTAGTATGGAGCGGCATATTGCTTCATTGCAAAATATATTGAAAAGCGTTTTGTAAACTTTTTTAAGTTACTTTAAAACAAAATGTTTGAACAAATTTTATATTATGAAATTTTCAAAAAAAAGATTAAAAGAAATTTTAAGGGGAAGTCTAGTAAGAACAGTTGTTTTCAATATTAAAAAAGGATACTTTCCATCATTTCCGGTTATTTTATATCCCAAAGTTTTTATTGGGGTTCATAAAAAAGGAAAAGTAATTATAGAAAAAGATGCGCAATTAAAATTTGGTGTCGCTTGGCCTTTAACAGGATATATGCCATCAACATTGAAAATTGACAACGAAGGAAAATTTCACATTTTAGGAAAATTTAAATTCCATACAGGCGCTTTTATTGTGGTAAATAAAAATGCGAAACTTGAAATTGGCAGTGGTTATACCAACAACAATGTAGAAATAAATTGTTTTAACCATATTAGCATTGGAAATGATGTAGCTATTTCAAAAGGTGTAGTGATTAGAGATTCTGATAACCATCAAATAATAGGAAATTCCAATCCAATTAGTCAACCAATTAAGATTGGTAATCATGTTTGGATAGGTTTAAATGCTACCATATTAAAGGGAGTACATATAGGTGACGGGGCTATTATTGCCGCAGGAGCTGTGGTTACAAAAGGTGTCCCGGCCAATACTATTGTTGCAGGTGTGCCAGCCAAGATAATTAGATCTGATGTGGTTTGGAAGTAATAACATTCTCTTTAACTGTAAACGTTTAATCTTTTAGAACTAGTTGAATTTTTTCTGCTATTTGATTTGGGCACTTTACTAATCTCTTTTTTCTTATTTTTGAAGCTAAATATGCAATACAGTGTCTTCCGATATCCCATTAGTTTCCATCATAATTCCTACTTACAACCGCGCCCATTTAATAGGGGAAACGTTGGATTCTATTTTAGCGCAGACCTATGAAAACTGGGAATGTATTGTTGTGGATGATGGGAGTACTGATAATACGGAGGAATTGTTAATGGAGTATTTAAAGAACGACTCTCGTTTTCAATACTATTCAAGGCCCCAAGAACGACCTAAGGGCGCCAATGCCTGTAGAAATTACGGATTTGAACAAAGTAAGGGAGAATATATACAATGGTTTGACAGTGATGATTTGATGCATCCTGAAAAATTAATGATCAAAATAAGATATGCCCTAATGTACAATGCTGATATTATTATAGATACACATACTACAGAGGAGGATATTGTTTTAAAGGAATATCCAGAACTAGAGGTTTTTGAAAGCGCCGATTTCTATGTGAATTATATTCTTGGAAAAAAATCAGTCATCACAAATGATGTCATGGTGCGACGAATAAAAATAGGCTCCCTACGGTATGATGAAAAACTCCACAAAGCGCAGGAGTATGAATTTTTTACGCGATTGTTTGAGCAGAAGCTAAAATACTGTTTTGTGGATTTACCCTTGAGTTTTTATAGCGAAAGTGATGATTCAATATCTAAAAACACTTCCCGTGGAAGTAAGGAACAAATGGAATCTTTAATCTATCTTTCAGAAATAATAAAAAAAAAGCATAATGATAATCCACTAATTGTTAGAAAATCAGAAAAGCAAGGCAGAAAAACATATAAAAGCTTGGTTAAAAAGAAAAAAATAGGACTTATTATTAAGCATTTTAAATTTTTCAGAAATAGTCACAAAAAAAGCATTCTAGCTTTCTCATTTTTTTTAATATATAATTTAATCACTAAAAGAGGGTTTGACAGGATTAAACCTAATTAGCTTTTAATATGAAAATTAACTATAAACATACCCTTCATACTCATAATCCAACTTCAGCAGAAATAATATTGCCTTATGTTTTTAATATTGTTAACCCACAATCGGTTTTGGATATTGGATGTGGTAATGGCAGTTGGTTGAAAGTTTGTAAAGATCTTGGCGTGAAAGAAATATTTGGGGTTGATGGTATTCAAGTACCTACAGAGGAGTTGATGATTGGAGATGATAAATTTCTGAAATATGATTTGACTAAGAAGCTGGATCTAGAAAGAAAGTTTGATATAGTAATTTCTTTGGAAGTTGCGGAACATTTATCTGAAGACTCAGCTAATACTTTTATTGATTCCTTAACAAAGCATGCATCTGTAGTATTATTTTCTGCAGCTATACCTGAACAGGGAGGCCAATATCATCTAAATGAGCAGTGGCCAAAATATTGGCAAGAAAAGTTTAAAAATAGGGGCTTTCAAACCTTTGACATATTAAGAACTGAATTTTGGGATAATGAAAATGTATTATGGTGGTATAAACAAAACATGATACTTTTTGTTAATGAAGGTGAAAGTGCTTTTAACTTATATAAACCCACAGAAAATGTACTTTCTCTTATACATCCCCAGTTGTATAGAAAAAAATCTTTAAACCAAAATTCCTAAAGACCAAGAAAGAAATTTTTAAACAAATTTTTAATAGTTTAAAATCTTTATTATCTACCAACTAGCTATAGTTCTAAGAAAAAATTAAAAATGAAATCCATTCTTCTAATTATCCCATATATAGGAAAATGGCCTTTGTGGTTTGATGCCCATTTAGTTTCTATGGCTAAAAACCCAACGATTAATTGGCTGTTTATTACTGATTGTGAAATTCCTGAAAAGTTTCCAGAAAATGTTCAATTTATCAAAACAACTTTTGTAGAATTAAATCAGAAAATCAATAATTCTTTAGATGTTAAAGTAGTTTTATCTGCCCGTAAACTGTGTGATATTCGTCCAGCGTTTGGCAAAATTTTTAAAGAATACATTGACGGCTATCATTTTTGGGGATTTTGCGACGTAGATATAATTTGGGGCAATATTAGAAAATTTATAACCGACGATTTATTAGAAGAGTACGACATTATCTCTGCATTGGAAAATATGGCTTGTGGGCACTTTACCATCTTTAAAAATCATGAGAAAAATTTAAATATCTATAAAAATGATCCGGACTATAAGAAAGTTTTTGAAGCACCCAAGCATCTAAGGTATGACGAAATAGGATTGACAAATATTATAACTAAGCTTTGCGAAGAAGGACAGACAAAAATTCTTTGGGATGAAAAACTACTTAAAAATGGAATTAAGTCCGAAGTGCACCAAGAATATTTTTTGGACAGATGGCTGTATGAAAATGATTCGGTTTATGATTTATACGATTCAAACAAAAAGGAATATATGTATCTCCACTTTATTAACTGGAAGCGTACTATGAAGTTTTGTGAGGTTTCCTATACTGATAATCCTCATCAATTTTATATTAGTTATAATGGGATGCATTATCAGCCACATTCAAAAATTTCTAGAATATTAAATGATTTTAAAAATAGATTTAATGGGTATTGGGTGCAACAGTACTGGAGGTATAAAAAGATGCGATTAAATAGTTTGAAAAAAAGAATCAATAGAAAAATTGAATTAGCTATAAAAAATATAATTTAAAATATATGCAGAAAATTAAACATCGAATTTACAGAATCAAGCGCGTAATAGAAGAAATAATAATACTTCGTAAAAATTTCTACAATTGGGACAGTATTCTTAAAAGAGCTATAAATGGTAAAGCTAGTGAAAACTTAAAGCTTCGAAATGGTTTAAACTTTTATAATGCAGATAGTAATACCATAAGTATATTTAATGAAGTTTTTGTAAAGAAAGTTTACAATCGCGGCAATGTAAAAATCAATGAAGGTGATATTGTATTTGACATTGGAGCAAATGTGGGTGTATTTTCACTATATGCCTCTCAAATAAAAAGAACGCAAGTTTATGCTTTTGAGCCACACCCTAAAAACTTCAAAATTTTATTAAATAATGTAAGTCAAAATAAAATAACAAACATTGAATGTTTTGAGTTTGCATTGGGTATAGATAATGAAGAAAGAACCCTGGTTGAAGGACATAATGCTGGTGGACATAAATTTTCGTATAAAAATGCTTCAGAGGTTTCTAAGAGTGCCTCAAAAGTTAAATGTGTTACCTTCGCCAGTATCCAGGAGAAATTAAACATCGCCAAAATTGATTTTCTAAAATTAGATTGTGAGGGCGCAGAAGGAGAGATTATTAAATCTTTGGGAAAGGAAGGCTTAAAATTGATAAACAAAATGGCAATAGAGTTTCATGATGATAATTCAATTTTAAACCATGAAGAAATTTTAGAAGAATTAAATAACTCTGGCTTTAAAACATATATAAAATGGGATGGGAAATCTTATTATGGATATATTTACGCAAATAGATAGCATTCTATTTCACTAAATTTATTATAATGAAAACAATTTCCCTCATCCATCCTTTCACTCCGCAAGCCGCTGGTGTAGTTGAAAATAGTGTTGCCACCTATCATAGCCAACCCCATTTAAAGGCTATGGAGATGTTGACTGCCGAGACAGATAGTGAATGCAGAATGGAATATTTCACTCCAAAAAGAAAACGATATACTTTTGCTTTTAAAAAAGTACAATATATTTTTTACCCGGTTAACTTTAAATGGAATGGAGACCATAAAAAATGGAAAAAACAATTTTCCAAAAATTGTTTAAAGGAATATTCAGAAAACACCCCTGATGTTACAATAATAAATATGTCTGGACATTCCAGTCCATTTTCCCACTCTCTTGCAAAAATTATTTTACAGCATAATAAGCAATATATAGCCATGTTAGGCGGACAACATTACACTGATAACGCTGAAAATGGTGAATACTATAAGAAAGCCAATCACATTTTGGTCCATACCCATCTTCAAAAAAGAACTATGGAACAAATGGATATGTTTAAAAATTTAGATATTCGTGTATTTCCTCTAGGAGTTGATTGTGATGTTTTTAAACCCATAGCAAAAAATAATTTAATTCCTAAGCTATTATATGTGGGAAGGATTGTGGAATGGAAACGAATACATTTGGCTATTGAAGCGGTTTCAGTTTTAAAAGAAAATGGATTTCCAGAGGCTTCTTTAAAGATCATCGGTCCAGTAAGTTCACAGGACTATTTGAATACTTTAAACACTTTGGTTTTAAAAAAAGGTTTAGAAGCGAATGTTAAGTTTCTAGGACATAAAGAACACAGTGAACTTCCAAATTATTTTCAGGAAGCTGACCTTTTTGCATTGCCAAGTGATAAAGAAACTTTTGGAATGGTAATGATAGAGGCAATGGCCTGTGGCACTCCCGTTGCTGGAATTGATTGCCCAGGAGGCCCTGCCGATGTTATCACCCATTTGGAAAATGGCTTGTTAACTACCCCTGAAAATTATTCACAAACCATTTTGGAGTATTTTGTAAACAAAAAAAAGAGGACGGAAATTGAAATACAGGCTCGTGAAAAGGTTTTAAAAGAATATAGCATTCAGGCCACCTACAAAGTTTTGCATAATTCTATCAATTCTTCACTTTCAAAAAAAGTATAATGCAAGAAATAGTTGTAACCATCCACACCCCTCAGGAACTCAACCATTCCTCTTATATCCAGACTGGGCTTTTTGAGCTTGAAAGGATGGGGTTAATAAAGGTTAAAGTGCAGCTGGACATACAAAAGAATAATGGGGCATTGTCAGTGGACGAGTGTGGTAACATTACTAAAACCTTCCGACCAAACCCTAAAACCTCCTTTTATACTTTAGTGGATGGGTCAACTGATAAAAAAATAGGGTTTGCTACCGACCTCTATGACTTTGCAGAGAATTTTTCGGAATCAGCTTTAAACAATTGTGACTTTTATTTTAAGCGAAATTATGAAAGTCGTTTTGTAAACCCTATACAAGAAAATACAAGCACCAAAATTTTCAAACTAGGTATCACTTTTGGCACCCATTCGGAGTACAAACACGATGGTTTTAAGTTTTTTCTTGGGTTGTTTTTAACCAACCTGAGGCTTAATGTAAAAAGAGATCGCTATTTTTTTAAGCGTATTATTAAAACCTATAAAGCCCAAAAAAGGCATTGGAGGTTTATAAATACATCAAGAAGCATCACCCGTTTTGAAGCTTTTGAGGAAGCCACGGAAAATACAATTATGTTCCAGAGTCGCTGCTTTCTTTACGAAAAATACGAGGATGTTAGGCAGATCCATCAGCAGCGTTATCAGCTTATAAAATTAATGCGAAAACATTTTCCGGATAAATTTTTAGGGGGTTTTGTGCCCTCAAGGATAAGCACAGGAAAATACGGTGATGCCCTTACCAATGTACCCACTGCGCCCGAGGAATATTTGGATGCCATGAAAAAGGCAAAAATAGTTATCTATACACGGGGCTTGGCAAATTCCCCCGCTTGGAAAATGGGGGAGTACCTTTCACAGGGCAAGGTAATCATAGCAGAGCCTCTTACTGCGGAATTACCTGTCTCCCTTACAGAAGGAAAGGAATTACTGTACTTTAATAATGATTCGGAACTGATTGAGAAGATAAAAAGAGTTCTTGATGATGAGGCATTGGCTTCACATCTTTCAAAAAACGCCCGCACTTATTTTGACATCCACGTGCATCCTGTTCAAAATACAAAACGTATCTTAGAGTTTATGTTGAATAAACCACTCCAGTAATTTTGAATGCATTTTTAATCCATCATCGTTCTCCACACCACGCCAATTATTCTGGCTATGGAAGAATGATTAATTATATGGATGCCCAAGGGGTGTATGGCAACACCAAGTTTCCATACAGAATTGCAAAAATAATAGCGGGATTGCATTCCCAAGCTACAGGAAATTATAATACTGGCAGTGTACTTAAAGCGGTTGAGTTATACAGTTTACTTCAGAAGCATACGACAGAGAAAAATATTGTCCATTTTTTAAACGGGGAACGGGATATTCGGCATTTAGGGTTTTTAAAGCGTGAATTTCCCAACACTAAATTCATAGCTACATTTCACAAACCGCCTGCCATTTTAAAGAAAAAAATCCCCAACCCCGCTGTATTGCAAATGTTGGACGGGGCAATAGCTGTGGGTGCCAATCAAGTAGATTTTTTAAAGGATTGGCTGCAGTTGGAAAACGTTACCTATATTCCACACGGTGTAGATACCAATTTTTTTGTTCCACATATTTCCAAAAAGAAGAAGAATACCTTGTTGTTTGTTGGGCAGCACCTTCGGGATTTTAAGACATTTAATAAAACTGTTCCGAAACTCGCGGCTCAAATAGAGAGTTTAAAAATAAAAGCCGTGGTCCATCCCGCATATTCAGGTAAAATTCGGCCCCACAACTGCATAAATATTCTAACCAATATAGACGATTTACAACTACGTGCTCTTTACCAAGAGGCATCCCTTTTATATTTACCAATGCTGGATAGTACGGCCTGTAATTCCCTTTTAGAAGCAATGGCCTGCGGGCTTCCAATTATAACCAGTAATGTTGGTGGCAATCCGGGCTATTTGGATGGCACTTCCAATGTTTTGGTGGAAAGCAGGATTATTGCAGGTTTTATTAATGAAACCATTGCATTGTTGCGGGATGAATCCCGTTTGATAGAGATGGGCAAATCTTCAAGAAATAGGGCAATGGAATTTGAGTGGATAAACGTTGTGAAAGATATTAATGGGTTTTATGAAAAATTAGATTGAACCGTAGTATGCCCAAAGATTTAAAAATAATAATTTTTGACGGCAGTTTTAAAACCACAACCTTTATAAACCGTTTGGAAAAAGGATTGGCTGCTAAACATCAAGTTTATATTTTTGGGGTTAATGAAATGCTGACTCGGCATCTCTTTATTTCAAAATTCTTGCTTGCTCGTTTTTACAATAGTTTTAAAACTGTTGATGCTGTAAAATATTCCCATCCTTTGAGTATGTTTCTTACCTTGGCGGAGTGGCGAAAAAAAGTAGATGAATAATAAAAGTTTTGTAAACAACCCGTATGGATAGAACAATAAACGGAATAAGTTTAATACTTTGCTGTTATAACAGTGCCAAACGTTTGCCAAACACTTTAGCACATTTAGCTCGGCAACAGTTCGTTGATGGTCTTGATTGGGAAGTGATATTGATTAATAATAATTCCACTGATAATACTGCTTTATTAGCAGAACAAATCTGGAGATCTCTAGGATCACCAACATTTCTTAAAATTGTTGACGAGGTAAAAGCAGGTTTATCCCACGCTCGAGAGAAAGGTATTCAAGTGGCAAAATTTGATTTACTTTTATGGTGTGATGATGATAATTGGCTCTGTGACAACTATATTCAAACTGCTTATAATATTATGGAAACCCATCCAAATGTAGGAGCTTTAGGAGGCTGGTGTGAAGCTGCTTTTGAAAAAGAAAAACCTGACTGGTTTGATGCACAGGCCAAATACTTTGCTGTCTCTAAACAGGGCAAACAGAGTGGTGATATTACTAACAAAAAAGGTTGTGTTTATGGAGCAGGGATGGTACTGAGAAAATCACATTGGCTTAAATTAAAAAAACAAGGTTTTAAGCACCTATTGACTGATCGAGTAGGAAAAAAGTTAAGTTCAGGTGGAGACACGGAATATTGTTATGCCTTAAGGTTATTGGGTTATAAAATTTGGTTTGATGAGGGGTTATACTTTAAACATTTTATGAGTAATGAACGATTACATTTAGAGTATGTTTCCAGAATGCGTAAAGCAATGGCTCATTCTAATTTTGTGCTTTGGCCCTATCTGGATTTGTTACAAGAGCAGCCAAGGAAAAGAGCAGATTTATTAAAGTACGCATTTAGTGGAGGGGTTGTTAGACTACTTAAAAAGACTGCAGCCTTATTAATAGGTAATTATGAACAGCGGGAAGTTGCCAAACGTTATTTTAAACAATTGGGTTATTGTTTATTTCAATACAAAACATACAAACGAAATTTGGAATTTTTAAGGAGTTGGATACCTTAATCAAACGTTTTAGATTTAACTCTTTTAACATGAGCAACCCTTTAAAACATATTGCATTTGTAGTGAAAAACTTTCCCACTGTATCTGAAACCTTTATTGTAAATCAGATTAATGGGGTTATAGACGCAGGGTATCAGGTGAGTTTGTTTGCCTATAATCGTGTGGAAACAGAAGTTATTCATGAAAGCTTAAAGATTCATGACTTGTTAGATAGGGTACAGTATTTTAAAAAACCACCAGTGTCAAAGTTAAAACGCCTGTTAGTTTTTTTAAAATGGACCCTTAAGCATATTTTCAGAATACAGTGGCGCAGGTTTTTTAAAAGTATCAATGTTTTTAAATATGGGAAGGAAGCTTATACTTTAAAACTGTTTTTTGAGGCACAATGGTTTTTGTTGCCTTTTGATTTTGTTATAATTCACGCGCATTTCGGGATGAATGGCGAGCGGATAGCCTATTTAAAAGCTTATGGCATAATTCCTAAATCGGTTAAAATAATTACCACGTTTCATGGATACGATTTAGAACCCAAAAATTTAGATAAATATAGACACACTTATATTAATTTATTTAAGTATGCCGATGCATTTACCGTGAACACGCCTTATTTGGAAGGACTTTTACAACAAATAAATTTTTGTAATAAACCACATTATATATTGCCCGTTGGCTTGGATACGCAGTTTTTTAAACGCACAAATCCCAAGCTTGATACACAGTTTTTCGACTTGGTATTTTGTGGTAAACTTATACCCTTAAAAGGAGCAGGCATAGCTATTAATGTGGTAAGGGAATTACATAATATAGGCTATAAATCGGTTCGTTTGCATTTAATTGGACATGGTAAATTACGGGAACAATTAAAACGGCAGGTACAAGAGCACCAATTAGAGGATTATATTATATTTTATGGATCATTAACGCAAGAGGCTATCAAAGCACGTTTTGAGCAAGCAGATGTTTTTATTATGCCCGGACGTTACGACTCAGAAGGGCGTGCCGAAACCCAAGGATTGGTGATACAGGAGGCCCAAGCTATGGAGTTGCCCGTAATAGTTTCAGATGTTGGTGGTATGAAATATGGGGTATTGCCTAATGAGAGTGGTTTTATTGTCGCAGAAAATGATTTGCTTGGATTTGTTAATTGTATAGAGAAATTAATACTTCAGCCCGAATTAAAGTTGGTAACGGGTAAGGTAGGTCGACAGTATGTGGTAGAAATATATGACAAAGATATTTTAAGCAAAAAAATACTTTCTATTTATAAAGCTATTGTAGAGATTAATAATAAATAATTTAAATTTTAAAATTATAGTTATATGCCAATTTTTAAAAAAGGTAACAACAGTCTTTATCTTTTAACTAATTATAAAGTTATGTATTCAACCTTAAAGCAGCAAAAAGAAATTAGGCGGATAGTTTTTTCAAACAAAACGCAATTTAAAATCGTTTTAACTCAATGGTTTTTAAATAACTTTCGATTTTATCTGATTGTAAGGAATCCATATGATAAGATTGAATCCTTTTTTAGAGAAAAATTTCGTAAGTCATTAGATCACTATGAGAAAAATGGATTTTGGCAAGAATCACAGAAAATATTTTTCCATATTTGGGAGTTGAAGAAAATATACCTCTAGAAATTATTAAAAATAAGTTGAAGGATACAACCTTTAGTAATATGGTAGCCCTACTGGCAAATGTATATATGAGTGATGAGCATCTCCGCCCACAATATATGAAAGCCCGTTTATCAATTAGAATTTTTAAAATAACAATTCGTGTACCTATAAGGATACGAAAAGTTTACAAATTAGAATCTTTGGAAGATTTAAGCATACTAAAAGAAATATTTGGTATAGACACTGAAATAAAAGTTAATGCCACATTAAAAACTCTAGAAAAATTGACGTGGACACAGCAAGACCTGCAAATTATAAATAAACTTTACAAAAGGGATTTTGAAAGGTTCAAATATGATATAAGGAATTAGTTCAAAATAGAATTTCTTTTTTTTTATGGTGTCTTTTATCAGGAGCGCTTTACAATTTTCTTAATTAACATTCTCATTAATTGTTATAGCTTGGTAAACCAATTATTAAAACACTATAGAAAATCTTTGGCACTTTTATAATGGAGATGTTGTAAATCAACATATTCAAAGGTTTTAAAAGGAAAATCTTTAAAGCCTACAAAGGATACTGTTTAATATGGGTTTTAATAATTGGTTAAATACACTCATATTGCACAGTTTGAAATTTTGGGTATAAGGGCTCCAGATTAAAAATGGGGTAATTCCGATGTATGGTAAAGTGTAATAATTTTTCTAATATATATTAATTTATCAGATATTTGGCAATTGATGTAATCGGTAATACGTTAGTTCTGTAATTGTTGGATATCTACTACATCTTTTAAATCCTTACTAAGAGTTTTACTAAATAACTCTGAACCCTTTTTGTTTAAATGAATCGCATTATAAAAATAGTCTTTATTAAAACATATTGAGTCCATAGAATAATCTAAAAAAGGGATATTATATTCTTTAGCGAAATTTTGATATATTTTTATAATAGTATCACGGTTTTTGATAAATTTTTGACCCTCTATATATTCTGGAGTATATATTAGCGAGACTGTTGTTCCATTTGTCTTACATTCTAAAAGAAATTTATCCAGAAGATTTAATGAACCCTGATCTATGTTTATATAATATTCCTTCAAATTAGATTTTGCTTTTTCAAAATCTGTAGACCATTGTTTTTCGACACCCTTATATCCTCGTTTTCGATATGCTTTACCTTTTGTTTGTGTATTTCTAGGTTCGAAAGCTTCTTTGAGCTGGGTTGATTTTCCGGCATACCTTAATAGTGGGATGTAATAATCATAAGTTGAAAATCCTTCATAGGAGTTGGTGTAGTATTTAATGTTATCATTCCATAGCATATATGGAAGAAATTGTTCGTATAAATATAAATTTTTTCGTTTTTGAATACTGTTATAGTCAACAGCCAGTAGTATGTGTTTGGGATGAGGATTATACTCAATATATTCAAGATGTCGTAGATATTGTAACCAGAAATTATGGCCATCAAGCCCAAAATTATAAGCTTTTAAGTTTAAGGAGTCTTTTAAAATTTTTGGACTAATATCTACCCATGCGCGGGACGAACCATAAATGGCAATGTCAGTATCTATACTGCCATCGTAAATGTCGTTCCATACTTCCAGTTCACCATAGTATTCATGAGTCATTTTCAATTGTAAGGAGATGAATTTATCCAAGGGGTAAACCAAAAGTAATATTGGAAGGACGAACAAAAATATTTTTTTATAAAAAAGCTTCATGGTTAAAACTGAAAGTAGATAAAAGTTTGGTTGTTTCTGCTAAAAGTAAAAATCAAAATTATAAGTAAATAATAGAAGGCAAGTCTTATAGTACGTTTCCACTTTAAAGCAAAAGATTCTAGTGCATATTTATCACGTCTTCCCCACCATTCAATTATCAAAAAGAATACAATAAGTAAAAGTAGATTTGTTGGTCTTATCTCAGGAATGGAGAAAATATTTATATTACAAATACCTTTAATATATTGAAATGCGTGGGTAATGTTTTCGGCCCTAAAAAAGATCCAGGCTAAAGTTGTCAACCCAAAGTTAGAATAATTTTTAGGAAATCTCTTACTGAAGGCCATTTTTTGTGAACAGCCACTATTTCTATATGTGAGCGATTGACATTGGTTAGTAATAACGGTAAAAAATACAAGGCATTTAAAGCGCCCCAAACTATAAAGGTCCAATTAGCACCATGCCAAAAGCCGCTAACAATAAAAATAATAAATATATTTCTTACAACTTTGGTTTTTGAGCCCCCAACTGCCACCTAAGGGAATGTATAAGTAATCTCTAAACCAAGTAGAAAGTGAGATGTGCCAACGTCGCCAGAATTCGGCAATGTCCCTTGAAAAATAAGGGAAGGCAAAGTTTTGCGTGAGATTGAAGCCAAAAAGGCGAGCTGTTCCAATAGCAATGTCTGAGTATCCTGAAAAATCACCATAAATTTGAAAGGCAAACAATATTGCTCCTAAAACCAATGTACTAACTGAATAGTCTTGAGGTGATTCAAAGATTATATTTACAAAATGGGCACAGTTGTCGGCAATAACTACTTTTTTGAAAAACCCCCATAAAATTTGTCTTAAACCATCTATTGCTTTGTGATATTCAAATTGACGACGTTTATAAAATTGAGGTAATAGGGAGGTTGCACGTTCAATAGGACCGGCGACCAATTGCGGAAAGAAACTTACGAAAGCCGTAAATGCAGCCACGTCAGTAGTAGGTTTTAGTTTTTTGCGATATACATCAATACTATAGCTTAAAGTTTGGAAGGTATAAAAACTAATCCCTACGGGTAAAATAATACTTAGGGATCGAGCTGAAATTGGCATGCCGAACAAAGAAAAAGCCTGTATAAAATTGTCTAGGAAAAAATTATAATACTTAAAAAAGCCGAGAAAGCCCAAATTGACCAGTATGCTTATCCAAAGCAAGATTTTCCGGTTCAGCACTTTAGTTTCCTGGGCCATTAATCGACCCACCCAATAATCTAACAAGGTGCTAAAAATAATTAATGCTAAAAATCGCCAGTCCCACCAACCATAAAAAAAGTAACTTGCTATAACCAAAAAAACGTTTTGTAGTTTAAGATTTTTATTGGTGACAAACCAATAAATTAAAAACACAATAGGTAAGAAAATAGCAAAATCTATAGAATTGAATAGCATATAATTATCACATATTAAGCAGAAAGATATGCGAAGCTAAATAAAAAATGAAAAAGGATGCTCAAGATTTAATTATTTGCAAGAGATGATTATAAAAAACAAATTTTAATGAAATTTAATAATCCTCATTGTTTTAATTTTGGAAGACTTTATATTGCAGTAAATTTTAGAATGGCAAATCTATTTTTTAGAATAGTTTGTGGTCTAGTGTTATTATAGTCTATATATATTATCTAATGAAAGACAGCCAATGTCAATCAGTGTAATCACTCCTCATTATAACGACCCTAATGGGCTGGAACAAGTGTATAAATGTTTGTTAGCTCAGACTCAAGCTTCGTGGCAGTGGGTAATAGTTGACGACTTATCTGACACAAGTATTCGTAAGAAAATTCAAGATTGGCACCAACTTATAGATGACGATCGGGTAAAACTAATATGCAATGCTCAAAAAAGTAATGCTTCGGTTTGCAGAAATTTAGGAGTAGATTCTGCTTTATATAACCATATTGTTTTTTTGGATGCTGACGATACTATTTCATCCAATTTTGTAGCCAATCGTTTGATTCAGTTTAAAGATTTTGCAGTCTTTAAAAATAATGCTGTTATAGATAAGCAAGGACGTATTGAAATATTAAAAGCGGTTGATGGAAGTTATCTGAACTATTTTTTACAAGCAAAATTTATTTGGCCTATTACAGCTGTTTTATGGGATAAATCATTTTTTAATTCCATTGGCCAGTTTCATTCTCAACTACCAAGGCTGCAAGATGTGGAGTTGGCTATTCGTGCATTACAACAGAGTACAGACTATTTGGTTTTAGACAATACAGTAGATTTTTATTATAATGTGATCCCTATTCGTGAACGGCGAAACTTTCTGAAACCTGTTTGCGAGGCGGTTTATTTGTTTATTTCTGAACTACTGAATACTTCGAGTTTAAATAAGGAACAAATTTCTTTATTATCTGGGTATTATTATTTGTGTGTGAAGTATTTGGAACGTTCTGGTAGTCTTGAGAATGTGAGTTTAGTACAAAGGAACCTTATGCTGTTTTATAAAAAAGGGTATATTGGATTATTGAATTGTATTTTTGGTCTTGCAGTTCTAAAACTGTTTGTTTGGAATATGCTTTCGCCAAGTTTGTTTTTACGAATTAATCGACGAATTTTTAAACCTTCGGTTAATTAATAATTCAAATGTTTAATGAAAACAATAAAAACTCCAATAATTCCAATTAAAAAGACCTTTGCAAATGTTAAAGGGAAACACGAATTACATTTGGAGGCCATCTGTGTTTTTTCGGCAATTGGTTTCTTTTTGGATACAGATACTTATTGGAGGGATAAAATTATAATTTCCCCGGGCTCTGAATCTATTTTAGATGATGATTCTTATGTGGTGAGTTCTAAAAAATGGTTTCAATGGAACTATTCTCCAAGAGAAATTAGTTTTGAGACTTCCCTTCAAGAATTTACAGAACTTTTTGAGTCTATTATAGAGAGTCAAACAACAGGTCAAAAAGTAGTTTTACCTTTATCAGGTGGGCTGGATAGTAGAACACAAGCGGTGGCATTAAGAAATCATCCTCATGTAAATACGTATAGTTATTCTTTTGATGGGGGATATAATGAGAGTAAGATTGCAAAAAAAATTGCCGATACTTGTCAATTTCCGTTTCAATCGTTTACTATTCAAAGGGGGTATTTATGGAATGTTATTGAAGAATTGGCTTCTATAAATGAGTGTTATTCCGAATTTACACATCCTCGTCAGATGGCATTCATTGATACATACAGCGAAATGGGCGATGTTTTTTCATTAGGACACATGGGCGATTTAATGTTTGATTCCTTTGGACTCCCCCAATTGTCTTTTGAGGAAGAAGTGCAAAAAGTTATTAAATTACTTATTAAAAAGGGTGGTTTTGAGTTGGCAACTGCATTATGGGCTGCTTGGGGTTTGGAAGGTTCCTTTGAAGATTATTTTAAGTCCCGAATAAGAGCGTTGTTAAATGAAATTAAAATTGAAAATACAAATGCTAAATTACGAGCATTTAAAACGCAATTTTCTGTTTCAAGATGGTCTTCCAATAATTTATCTGTTTTTGAGAAGGTGTTGCCTGTTACATTGCCCTATTATGATACTAGGATGTGTGAATTTATTTGTACCATTCCTGAGAAGTATTTGTCAAACAGGCAGTTGCAAATTGCCTATATTAAAAAAAATTCTCCTGATTTAGCAAAAATTACCTGGCATGGGCAAAAACCGTTTAATTTAAAAAATTTTCATTATAATAGAGCACCCTATAATATCCCCTATAGAGTAACAGATAAGATTATACGTGAATTTAATGGCTTTATTGGGAAACCACATATCTCTAGGAATTGGGAATTGCAATTTGTTGGAGAGGGAAATGATAAACACTTAAAGAAATGGTTGTTTGACTCTAAATTAATGGAACTTGTTCCCAAAGAAATTATTCAACGATTCTATGATAATTTTAAAGAAAAGGACGCGGTTACTTATTCCCACCCAGTAAGTATGTTATTAACATTAGCCTTGTTTCAAAGGAAGTTTAATTCATAGGTTTTAAGTTTCGTTCTCTAAGTTTACACCTGCAATTTAGGAACTTCCTGTTCAATATAAGGGTCACTTTTTATGATTTCACTCTGTTGCTGATTCCCTATTAAGAAGTTTTTTCTAGCTTCTCTCTCAAAATATCCCATGACTTTACTATATTTAAAATCATTGTTGACCGATAAAAATTGAAACGAATCCGTTAAACTCAAATCAATATGGGCTTCTACTATTTATCTGACTAAGGAACTTCTTTTTCATTTTATTTAAAACCAAAACCGAAACTTCGTATTTTAACCTAATAGTAATTTTAAAAATTTAATTTTCAGTGATTTTCGATTTAAGTCTTTGTTCTTTGTTCTTTGTTCTTTCAGCGCAGCGGTCTTATCTCTTTTTCGGACAACAATGATTTAAAATATTAGATTCAATAAATACAATTTCCATAAACTTCGGAGTAATAAGTTTTTATAGATGGCATGAAAATTATCTAGAATAGAACCCTTCTAAATTTAGAATAACCTTATATTTATGGGCAGAGATATGCTGCAAAAGAAAATAAAAATATTATATACTATTCCTAATTTTGATACTGCCGGAAGTGGAAAAGTAGTGTATGATTTGATAAAAAATTTGGATCGAACTAACTTTGAACCAGAGATTTGCTGTTTTCATACTAAAGGTTCCTTCATGGAAGAGATTGAAAAACTACAGGTGAAAGTCCATGTATTTCCATTTGCCATTAACTATAGACCCTTTTTCACCTTTCCATTTCGGTTGTTGAAAATAATTGTGTTTTTCAAAAAACATCAGTTTGATATCATACATTCTTGGCATTGGAATTCTGATTTTTCAGAACCTTTAGCTTCCAAATTAGCTGGAATCCCTTGGATATATACTAAAAAAGCGATGGGGTGGGGGAATAAGGCATGGAAATGGAGAAGTGCTTTAAGTACAAAGATCATTACCATTAATGCTGATATGCTTTCATTCTTTGAAGATAGCATGCCAGATAAAATAGAGGCAATACCCTTGGGTGTCGATACACATTATTATGCTCCTCGATTAATAAGTAAGGATACACTTTTGGAAGGATTAACAATTGATAAAAATGATTTTGTAATTATTTCTGTTGTGAATCTAATTCCAAAAAAAGGCATCGAGATTTTAATAAAAGCTATTGTTGAACTGAACAACCCCAAAATTAAACTTTATATAGTTGGAAATAATACAGGCGAATATGCACAAGGATTAATGGAATTGGCAAAGGGAAACCTAAATATCAATTTTTTAGGAAAGAAAATGGATGTTCGACCATATCATAACATAGCCGATTTATTTGTTATCCCGACCTTGGAATTAGCTGAAGGTTTACCCATCGCACCTTTAGAGGCTATGGCCTCAGGGAACATTGTAATTGGTTCAAATGTTAGTGGGGTTAAGGATATCCTAGAACCTTTTCCTATGTGTTTATTTGAAACTAATAATGTAGAAAGCCTAAAGGCAGCTATTTTGAGAATATTGAATATGAGTATAGAAGAACGTGTTCAGTTAGCACAGAACATGAGAACTCATGTAGAGAATGAATTTTCATTAGAACATTTTATTAAAATGAATTCCAATCTTTATAGGAAAATTTTGAACCGGGAATAGGTTTTATACCATTTGAAATACTGCTATTAGTAATTTTCTTAGATAGTACCCATTTTTAACCAGAACAATACTGTTTTTTACAAAAAAGAAACCTTGAGCAAAAGGATTAAAATAGCAATTTATTCCGGTATAGTTCCCAGTACAACGTTTATTGAACGGTTGTCCAAAGGATTAGCAGCTAAAGGCAGCCATCTCTTTCTTTTTGGCTTAAAAAACGGAAGAGTTCCTCCTCTTCCAAATAGTACTTATATCACTTATTCTAATATGTTAAGTAAGTTGCTTGTACTAATTCGATATACTTTTTTGTTGTTTGTAATAAAGCCAAAAGAAAAGAGAAAGCTTGATAAGATTATCTCGAAGAGTAAAAAAAAACAATTAGTATTGAAGCTTAAGTATTATCCCGTGTTATATCATTGCCCCGATATTTTTCATCTTCAATGGGCGAAAAGTGTAGAAGATTGGATTTGGGTACAAGAATTTGGAATTAAATTGATTGTAAGTTTACGAGGTGCCCATATTAATTATTCTCCTTTGGTTGACTCCAAAATAGCAACAACATATGAAGCATTATTTCCAAAAGTAGATGGCTTTCATGCTGTTTCAAAGGCCATCTCTTTAGAAGCTATGAAATATCATGCAGCGTTGCATAAAATTAAAGTAGTGTATAGCGGTTTAGAATTAGAAAGAATGCCTTTTCAATTAAAAATAGTAGATGTAAATACTCCTTTAAAGATTATTTCAATAGGAAGAGCACATTGGAAAAAAGGATACACATATGCCTTAAATAGTGCCTATCTTTTAAAAGTAGCGGGAGTAGATTTTCAATATACCATTGTTGGTGTTGGAAGTAATGAAGAACTTACCTTCCAGCGTTCGCAATTAGAATTAGAAAATGAAGTTTTATTTTTGGAAAAATTGTCTTTTGAAGAGGTTTTAGAATCCATACGAAAAGCAGACGTTTTATTGCTTCCTAGTGTAGAGGAGGGTATTGCTAATGTTGTGCTTGAAGCAATGGCATTGGGAACCCTTGTGATTTCTACTAATTGTGGTGGCATGGATGAAGTAATAGTTGATAATGAGAATGGTTTTTTAGTACCAATAAGAAATTCTGAAGTTATGGCATCTGTATTAAAGAGGATATCAGAGCTCCCTTTACCTACGTATCAAAAGATTGTAATAAGGGCAAGAAATACAATTGAAGAGCAGCATAATCACAAAAAAATGGTAGTGGAAATGCGCGATTTATATCAAAAAGTTTTAAATACCGAGCTATGAGAATAGGATTAGTTTTACCATCCATTCCAGCCTATTCTGAAACTTTTTTTACGAATAAAATTAAAGGTTTAGAAGCCCATGGGCATACTGTTGTTATTTTTGTAAATAACTCAAAAAAGGGGACATTTAATACTTCAAAATGTAAAGTAGCTCCTAAACTTAGCGGAAGTTTATTTCAAGTAGGCTCTATAAGTATGTTTAAGTTAATTTACTCTTTCGTATTTCATTTCAAAAAAAGTAAACGGTTGTATTTATTGGATAGGAAAGATGGGCTTGGGCTTTTTCAAAGGATTAAAAATATTATTGGTAACAGCCATATTATCACTGAGCCACTAGATTGGTTGCACTTTGGTTTTGGGACCATGGTATTTAACAGAGAGAATGTGGCTAAAGCTATTGGAGCAAAGATGGCAGTAAGTTTTCGAGGGTTTGATATAGGAGTTTATCCTTTAAAAAACCCTGGATGTTATTTAAGACTCTGGGATAAAGTGGATAAAATTCATGTGATTTCCAATGATATAAGTGCTTTACTTTATAAACATGGATATAATGGAAAGGCTGAAATTATAAAAATAACTCCTGCAATTGATACTTTCTATTTTAACAATGAAGAACACCAATTACCTTCTGTTAAAAATAGTTTTATTACGGTTGCACGTTTACATTGGAAAAAAGGGCTAGAATATACCTTAGAAGCCTTCGCTCTTTTAAAAAAAGAGGGTATTAATTTTCATTATACTATCATTGGTGAAGGGGAAGAATATGAGCGATTGAAATTTGCGGCATATCAATTGGATCTTCTTGATTATGTAACTTTTACCGGGAAAATTGATCACGAAAAAATTAAAGATGAATTGAATAATGCTAATATTTATATTCAGTACAGTATACAAGAAGGGTTTTGCAATGCCGTATTAGAGGCACAGGCAATGGGGAAACTTTGTATAGTCAGTAATGCGGAAGGCTTATCTGAAAATGTTCTTGATAACGAAACAGGATGGGTGGTACCAAAATGCAATCCTAAAGCCTTAGCGGAAAAAATACAAGAAGTATTAGCCTTAAGTGTTGAGCAGAAATCTAGCATTACACAAACTGCACAAAAGAGAGTAAGAGAAGAATTCAATTTAGAGAAGCAGCAACAGGAGTTTGTTGGATTTTACAAATAAGGGTCTCGATACATCCGACTTAGGCGGACACTCGTCCTGACTGGCATAGTACCTTTGTCAGTTCGAGTTTTTTTTAAACCGCAGCGCTAGCGTAGTTTAAAAAAAATGTATCGAGAACAGATTCAGTTCCGACTTCCCATTCCCGGCCTCGATACAATCCCGACCATGTCGGGATCACTCGACCTGACAGTAAGGCCAATGTCAGTTCGCGCCTGCCTGCCTTAGGCTGTCAGTTCGAGTGTTTTTCAACGCAGCGATAGCGAAGTTGAAAAACGTATCGAGAACGGTTTTGATATCTAGCATTTCAATCTGGTCTCGATACAAATTTGAGCTCGGCTATCGCCTCTCTCAAATTCACTCGACCTGACATTTGCTTCCTTTTGTCAGTTCGAGTGTTTTTTGTGTAGCATAGCGAAACAAAAAAAGTATCGAGAACGGTTTTTAAAGCAAAATCTCCATTATTATCATTAATTTAATGCTGTGAAAACCTATTACGTTTATATCCTTTCCTGTTCCGATGGCTCCTATTACACAGGAGTTACTTCCAATTTAACGGAACGATTGGAAGACCATCAACACAGAAAGCATTTGAACAGTTATACTTCATCCCGACTTCCAGTGCAACTAGCTTATTATTGCACTTTTTCCGAAATAGCAATGGCTATTGCCACGGAAAAGCAAATTAAAAAATGGTCACGCGCAAAAAAAGAAGCATTGATTAGTGAGAAATATGATTTATTGCCAAATCTTGCTAAAAAGAAGTTTCGGAAATAAAAGGGTCTCGATACAAATTTGAGTTCGTCTGTCGCCTCTCTCAAATTTTACTCGACCTGACAGTGACACCAATGTCAGTTCGAGTTTTTTTTCCTTTAGCGAAGCGGAAGGAAAAAAACGTATCGAGAACGGTTTAGGTTTCCAGCATTTCAATCCGGTCTCGATACAAATTTGAGTTCGCCTCTCGCCTCTCTCAAATTTTACTCGACCTGACAGTGACACCAATTTCAGTTCGAGTTTTTTTTCCTTTAGCGAAGCGGAAGGAAAAAAACGCGCTGTACTGAGCTTATCGAAGTATATCGAGAACGGCTTTGGTTGCAGTATCTTTCAATGCATTAATAATTGTCTTCTGAAATCCAGTCTCGATACAAATTTGAGTTCGCCTATCGCCTCTCTCAAATTCACTCGACCTGACAGCCATACAATGTCAGTTCGAGTGTTTTTTTTCTTTAGCGAAGCGGAAGGAAAAAAACGTATCGAGAACGGTTTAGGTTTCCAGCATTTCAATCCGGTCTCGATACAAATTTGAGTTCGTCTGTCGCCTCTCTCAAATTTTACTCGACCTGACAATTGCTTTCTTTTGTTCTTAAGAATGCCTACAAAGAATGATATCAAATGGCGTAAAAAGTAAAGTAATTTTATGAATCACTTTCTAAGCTAGATTTTATAGATTTACAACATGCCAATAATATTATGGAAAGATTGATCTTGTAAGGTTATTTCTTAAAGAAGATTGCTTTCGGAATTATATTTAAAATATAAAGAATGTGCCACAGTGTCTTTATTTTAATAGTTACCATTATAAAATAAGATTACTTTTGATTCAAATAAACATATTATACAACTGCAATTTTTAATGAAAAACTTAAAGTATTATCAGTTTATTTGCAATATTTTTCCTCCGATACTTTCCCAAAGGATTAGGAATATAATTTTTCCTATATCTGTCGCTAGGCAATCTAACCTGTCTTTTTCAAAAAAATCTATTACAGGAAGTATATTTCAGGGTAATATTTCAGATTACCATTCATACCGATTCGCAATCCATGGTTTTTTCGAATGGAGAAATATTATAATTGCTAAACGGTACATTGAAAAATACAAAGGTGATATTGTAGAAATAGGTGCTAATGTGGGCACTGAAACGATTTCCTATTGCGATTTGATAGCTAATACAGCAAAAGTCCATGCATTTGAACCATTACCAGAGAATTTTAAGTCTCTTAAAGAGTTGACTCAAAGATTAAATAATTTAGTTGTATATCCCAACGCTATTTCCAATAAAACGGCCGTTGTTAATTTTCAACTTCCGCCAAAGCACGAGTCGGGAACCGGAAAAATAATTGAAAATGACAGTAATCAACTTATTGAAGATTCCTTGTTGGTCAATGCTCTACCTTTAGACGCCTTTATGAATGAATTTAAGGATGTATGTTTAATTTCTATTGATACAGAAGGGCATGAGCCTTTTGTTTTGGATGGTGCACAAATAGTAATAAACAAATTTAGACCCGCTGTAATAATTGAAGTTAGTCCGAAACTTCTACGAAAGTATGCCCATTCTAGCTCAAAGAATATTCAACAATATTTTATCGATTTAAATTATCGCTGTTATATAATAAAAAGGTCTACCCTAGTGCAAGTAAATGAATTGAACTTAAATTTGAAAAAGGCTGAGAACTGGTTTTGTATTCCATCTGAAAAAGCTGGTATTTTAAAAAAAATTAAGAGAGACCTTTTGATGAGAGCTGTTATACCTTGGTATTTATTGAAATCAATTACAACTTCTACCAATAATTAATATATTGTAGATATGCAGACTATTTTCATTTCTACCCCTGTCCTAGGGCGTGCAAGGCCAGATTATCTTATGGCTTTAGCAGAGTCTTTTGTAATAGTATTAAATTGTTAACTATTATTTTATTTAAACTTTTAAATGAAAATCTTATTCTGTTTTACATTAAACAAGAGTTTTTTAGCAAATTTTTTTTTGGAAATGGCTGAAAAACTGGTGTTTGAAGGGTTTGAAGTTAATGTCTTGTCATTAAAAAAGAATGACTTGGAGATCAATATTAAAGGCATACATTATATACAAAAACAAAAGGGAGGATATTTTAATAATTATAGAACCATTTATAGAGTTATAAAAAAAATAAAGCCAGATATTTTAATTTCCAATTTTAGTTATGTGAACCCAGCCTTACTTTGTGGTAGTATATTAAGCGTTAAATCCAATATAGCTTGGCTTCATACTTTAACCACACAGAATGATTCAAGCAATAAATCAATTTTTATAAAGAGAATGTTTTTAAAATTGGCAGATAAAATTATTGTTAACTCCCCATATCTTCATAATGAATTGATCCAACTTTTTAAAATTAATGACAAAAGAATACATCCACTTCCCTTTTGGACTACTATTGAAAGTTATACATCTAAACCATTAGTATTGAGTGAGAATAATCATTTTAAAATAGGATGTCCAGGTAGATTTATTCCTAGTAAAAATCAAATGTTGATTATTGAAGCAATGAAGTTGTTGGATACGGAAGTTTTGAAACATACAAAACTTTATTTAGCAGGAGACGGGCCAGAAAAGCTAAGCTTAGAAAAATATATTAATGAAAAGTGCTTAAAAGAAAATGTGATCTTTTTGGGGCTTTTGTCTGCTGAGGAAATGAAGTATTTTTATGAAGAAATGGATGTAATTGTTCTTCCGAGTTCTCACGAAGCTTTCGGATTGGTTTTTTTAGAAGCACTCTCTGTGGCTAAAAATACTTTGGTTTCACAAAATTTTGGTGCTCTTAGTTTTATTGATAAAAATTACCCGAACCTTAACAAAATTGTTTTCGATCCTAACACATCCGTCGAGCTATCAGAAAAATTGAATTGTATTATAAAGGGAGATATTCTTCCTTCTGAATACTTTTATAATTTATACACTCATAATTTTGATAAAGAAAGAATAATTCAAAAATTTAAAGATATAATAATTTAACCTAATTAATCTTGCTCTTCCACTTCCTAAAATACCTGCAGCCCACCCATTATTTTCAATTATTTAGAAAGGATGGTACTTCCATTTTTCCCTTAATTGAAAGTCTTCCAAAAGAGGTTATTGAACAATTGGACACAGAGCCCCATTTCAAGAGTAAAACAGCTCGGGAATACGATCTGTCTTGGCAGGCGGTCAATAAAGGATATATTGGAAATGCAGAAGTTTATATCTCTTTTGAAAAACTGCCAGTGATTGATGAATACCGCTTTTTGCGGAAATACTTTCATCCGGTTTGGGTTTTGTATGTGTTGATGCTACGGGTTTTTTCATTTAAAAATCCTTTTCTGGAAATTTCCGCTTGGAAAAAAAGTGGCGATGTGAAAAGAAGTGACTATTTAAAAAACCCAATTTCATATACTGACTGGATTACTTTTGAATCCGCTCTGGTGGCCGAGAAGCCCTTTGTAAGCGTTGTAATTCCTACGCTAAACCGCTATGAATACCTAAAGGATGTATTGGAGGATTTGGAAAAGCAAGAATACAAAAATTTTGAGGTTATCATTGTTGATCAATCCAATCCTTATCAAGAAGATTTTTACAAAAATTTCAATTTAGATATTCAACTAAGTCAGCAAACCGAACGCGCCCTTTGGCTTGCCCGCAACCATGCCATTGAAATTTCCAAAGGGGAATACCTCCTTCTTTTTGATGACGACAGCCGTGTGGCACCAGATTGGATAATCAATCATTTAAAATCTCTTGATTTTTTTAAAGCCGATATTTCTTCCGGTGTTTCCCTTTCTGCTTTAGGTGCTGAAGTGCCACAGAACTATTCCTTTTTCAGGATTTCAGACCAAATTGATACTGGCAATGTACTGCTTAAAAAACAAGTTTTTAGAGATATTGGTCTTTTCGACAGACAATTTGAAAAACAGCGCATGGGCGATGGTGAATATGGACTTCGTGCTTATTTGAATAACTATAAAAATATTTCAAACCCCTTTGCAGGTAGAATACACTTAAAGGTAAGCTCTGGTGGACTTCGTGAAATGGGAAGTTGGGATGCTTTCCGGCCTAAAAAGCTATTCTCGCCGCGGCCCATACCAAGTGTGCTTTATCTGTACCGAAAGTACTTCGGCAGCAAAAGAACCCTACTGACCATTCTCAGAACCGTTCCCCAATCCATAATCCCGTATCGCTACAAGAAAAACAAAAAAATGTTGGTCGTGGGTCTTTTAATCTCGCTATTTTTGTTTCCGTTCGTGGTGTTGCAGGTGGTTATTTCGTGGCGATTGGCATCGAAGAAATTGGAAGAAGGGGCGATTATAAAAGGTTTAAAGGGTTGAGGTTTCAGCCCTTCGACTGCCCTTCGGCTGCGCTCAGGACAGGCTACTCAGGGTGACAGGTTTTAGGTTTCAGGTTACAGGTTTCAGGTTTGCAGTTTGTCCATGCCTAAATAGCATTGACACCTGACCGGAGCCGATGTTTATTTCGTGGCGATTGGAGTCGAAAAAATTACAGGAAGGCGCGATGATAAAGAATCTGGATGCTTGATGCCAGTTTCTCTTGCACCACAGAGGCACAGGGGACACAGAGGGGCATAATCTATTATTTTTTTTCTCTGTGCTCTCTGTGCCTCTGTGGTAAAAAAGGCAATAATATAATAAGCTATATTTCCCAAATTTGATGATCAAGACCCTAATCCTAACCTCCGAATTCCCTCCCCAACCCGGCGGCATTGGCAATCATGCCTACCATTTGGCAAAGGGGCTGCAGGCTCATGGTTATGAAGTAAAATTGGTTTGCGACACCCGTTCCACTTACGGGGAAGCCGAAAATGTGTTTGATAGAAGTTTGTCCTATGAAGTGGTTCGCATTCCAAGGGGAAAAATCATCTTTTTAAGCTATTTGAAGCGCATCAGCACCGCCTTTTCCTTGGCCCGTAAAAGTGAAATAGTTATTTCCTCTGGCAAGTTTTCACTGTGGCTGGGGGCTTTTCTCTCTTTTTTCTTTCAGAGGAAATTCGTTGCTATCATCCACGGCAGTGAAGTGCAGCTGCCCAATAAAATGCTTCGAAAGCTCACGGATATGTCGTTAAAACGCTTTGATATAGTCATCGCGGTAAGCAATTATACCAAATCCTTGGTTTCGCATCTCCCCTTGAAAAAGATAGAGGTCATTCCCAATGGATTTGAAATGGAAGTTCCAGTGCAAATACAAAATAAAAAGGAGCCCGTTCCAGTGTTGATAACCGTAGGCAATGTTTCGCAACGCAAAGGGCAGCACAATGTGATAAACGCTTTGCCCGTACTTTTAAAAAAATATTCCGACCTTCAGTACCACATCGTCGGCATCCCTTCGGAAAAAGAGAAGTTGGAAAAATTGGCATTAAATCTGGGAGTTGAAAAGGCCGTGGTTTTCTACGGAAAAGTCTCCGAAGCAGTAAAAATTAAATTGCTTTTACAGGCCGATGTCTTTGTGATGCTGAGCGAAACCACCCAAACCGGCGACACCGAAGGATTTGGAATTGCCATTTTGGAAGCCAATGCCCTCGGGATACCGGTCATTGGGGCTTTGGGCTGCGGTATTGAGGATGCAATAAAGGATGGAACCTCTGGTAAATTGATTGACAACCAAGACCCAAAACAGTTTGCAGTTGCGTTGGAAGAAATTTTAAACAATTACGAAACCTATTCCTCCAAAGCAAAAATCTGGTCGCAGGATTTTACTTGGGAGAAAGTGATAATGGAGTATTTGGGAATTTTGAGACAATAGGTAAGTAAACCACAGAGGCACAGAGGACACAGAGAAATGGATGGAAAACTCTGTATACTCTGTGTGCCGTGTTGCGCTTTTTGAGATAGAGAAAAAATATTATTATGACTGAAAATGAAATATCTTCAAAAATAATAGGGGCCTGCGTGGAGGTTCATAGAGTATTGGGGCCTGGTCTTTTGGAAAGTGCATACGAAGTTTGTTTGACCCACGAGTTAAGAGAGCGGGGATTAGAAATAAAAAGCCAAGTTCCCCTACCCGTAATTTACAAAGGGATAAAATTAGATGCAGGTTATAGGATTGATATGGTAGTAGAAAACAAGGTTCTAATTGAAATAAAGTCAGTTGAATCCCTTGCGCCCATTCATACTGCTCAAATATTAACCTATCTTAAGCTGAAAAATATGAAACTTGGACTTTTAATAAATTTTAATGAAGTTAAGGTTGTTAATGGAATAAGAAGAATAATAAATGGATATTTATAAAACCTCTGTGCCCTCTGTGCCTCCTATGTGGTAAAAAAAACTAATCAATACTCAATAAATTGAAACTCGCAATAATCTCCCATACCGAACACTATAAACAAGCCGATGGCAGCATCGTTGGTTGGGGGCCTACTGTTAGTGAAATAAACCATTTAGCGCAGGATTTTGAGGTAATATACCACCTTGCCTTTTTGCATCCCGGCCCGCCACCGCTGAGTTCCTTGCCCTATACGGCTTCCAATATAATATTTGTACCCCTAAACCCAGTTGGCGGAAAAGGGATAGCCGCAAAGTTGAAAGTAGTACTGAACATTCCCAAAATAATCTCCACAGTCAAAAAAACCTTAAAACAAGTTGACGTCTTCCAATTGAGGGCGCCTACTGGTATGGGCGTGTTTTTAATTCCCTACCTAACCCTTTTCATCCATAAAAAAGGTTGGTATAAATACGCTGGCAACTGGAACCAGGAAAATCCACCATTTGGTTATGCCCTGCAACGATGGATGTTGAAAAACCAAACCCGAAAGGTGACCATCAACGGCACTTGGCCCAGACAACCACAGCATTGCTTAACTTTTGAAAATCCCTGCCTAACGGAAGAAGAGCGGGAGGAAGGCCTGCAAATTGCCAAGACAAAATCCTTTGAACCCCCTTTTTCTTTCTGCTTTGTGGGCAGGCTGGAAGATGCCAAGGGGGTGCAGCGCATCATTGATGCTTTTGGGAAACTATCTTCACTGGATAAAGTGAAAACAATTCACTTTATAGGCGATGGAGAAAAGATGGAATACTATAAAAACCAGTGCGAAAATCTAAAACTCCCTGTAGTGTTCCATGGTTTTTTGGAAAGGGAACAGGTTTTTGAAGTTTATAAAAAATCGCACTTCATATTGTTGCCCAGCGATTCTGAAGGTTTTCCGAAGGCAATAGCAGAAGCTATGAATTACGGTTGCATCCCTATGGTTTCTGATGTTTCCAGTATTGGGCAATACGTAAATCCTAACAATGGTTTCCTAATAGATCCTGTTGATGCCCAGCGTTTGCACGAAATCTTAATTATAGCTTTTAAGGAATCTTCGGAAGACCTGAGAAAAATGGCATCCGATTGTTATCTTGTGGCTTCAAAATTCACTTTTTCAATTTACAGAAAGAAAATAGCCGAAGAAATTATTGAACCTTAAATTCTACGGCTATTTAGGTTTAAGGAAATAGAGTCTGTTGAAATTTGACTTTGGACGAAAAGACATAGGACGTAGGACTATTGATATTTATGTTTTTAACTTATAGATTTTTATAGTCTTACGTCCTACATCATACAGTCTTATGTCATTTTTTTTAATCGTATTATTCTCATTATATTAGTTGCAGAACCAATTCTTAAATAAATTCTTAAACCCATCAAATCTAAATCACTCCAAAATATAAAACCCCTAAGGGCAATAATCTTTCACATTGTGATTGGGTTTTTGGCCTATTTCTCTCGTTCCATGATGTTTTTTTATGCGCTGGGAGTAATTGGATATTTCACTTACCTAATAGTCGCAAAGAGAAATAAAGCTCAAAATGTAATACTTGCCGCTGCTTATATGACCGGTGCTGAAGTCTTTTTTAGAATGACCAAGGCCTTTGTGTTTTATGAAACCGGCAAATACGCAGTGATGTTTTTTATGTTGTTGGGCATATTTTATTTGGGGTTTAAAAAGAATGCGCTTTCCTATGTAATCTACATTTTGTTGCTGTTACCAGCGGTTTTGGTTTTCTTGGACGTAATAGCCTACGATGCCAATTTTAGAACCAACGTCCTCTTTAACTTAAGTGGTCCTTTGTGTCTGTGTTTGGCTGCCGTATTTTGTTACGGTCGGACTATACGCCTGCAGGATTTTCTAAAGGTTCTTGACTATATAATTTATCCGCTAATAAGCATTGTAGTTTACATTACGCTATACACTCCAAATATTCAAGATGTAATAACAGGAACCGCTTCAAACGCAGAGCTATCAGGTGGCTATGGACCCAATCAAGTAGCAACTGTATTGGGGCTGGGTGTTTTTTTATTGTTTTCCCGACTGTTGATCCCTTATAAAAATAAACTTGTTCATTGGACGATGATGTTTATAATGCTGGCTATGGCCTACCGCGCCTTGCTCACTTTCTCTCGAGGTGGAGTTATGGTTTCACTAGTTATGTGCATAGCCTTTATTGTTATTATCTATCTCAATACGAGTTTAAAGACCAAGGCCAAAATTTCCGTAAAAGCATTGGCTATTGTAGGAGTTGCTTTGTTATTATGGTCCTATACTCTTGTCCAAACTGGAGGAATGATAGGGAATCGCTATGCAAATGAGGACTCTTTGGGAAGGGAAAAAGCAGACGTTACAACGGGGCGTGCTGATTTATTATTAGTGGAAATTGATGCCTTTAAGGAGAATCCATTTTTTGGAATAGGGGTGGGGCAGGGTAAATTTGAATTTATGGAGGAAATGGGAATTAAATCCGCCTCCCATAATGAATTTTCCCGTATGCTCTCGGAACACGGGTCGTTTGGAATACTGGCCTTATTAGTGCTTATTTTGGTTCCTTTAATCACAAAAATGAACGGGAGGAAGAACATTTATTTTTATCCCTTCTTTATTTTTTGGGGCCTCACAATAGTCACAACCTCTATGCGGATAGCAGCCCCCGCCTTTATATATGCCTTATGTTTGTTGAATATAGATTATGCATCCAAGAAAAAACCTGCTCTACTTAGGAAATAAACTGGCCGTACACGGAAAACCTCCTGCCGCCATAGACTTCTTGTCCGTTAACCTGCGGGAGGAGGGGTTTACTGTTGTAACGGCATCGTCCAAGAAAAATACAGTATTGCGGCTGCTGGATATGGTTTTGGCCACTATTCAAAACAGGAACCGAGCCGATTTGGTTTTGATAGACACTTACAGCACCCTAAATTTTCAATATGCCGTAATCGTTGCCAGGCTGTGCAGGTTTTTCAAATTGCCCTATATTCCCATATTGCACGGCGGCAACTTACCAAACCGGCTTAAAAAAAATAAACGAACGAGCCGAAAGCTTTTTGGGAAGGCGCTCACAAATGTGGCCCCTTCAAGGTATATGTTGGAAGAATTTAAACGGCATGGTTTTGAAAATACTGTTTTTATTCCAAATGCCATTCCCTTGGAAAAGTATCCTTTTCAACTTAGGAAATCGGTAAGACCCAAATTGCTGTGGGTGCGTTCCTTTTCAGAAATATACAATCCCTTATTGGCGTTGGAAATAGTGGGGATGCTACAGAAAAAAGGAATGGATGTTTCCCTTTGTATGGTGGGACCCGACAAGGATGGCTCTTTACGGCATTGCAAAAATAGGGCAGATGAGTTAAGCCTGCCCATAACCTTCACGGGGATGTTGCAAAAAGAAGAATGGCTTGCCCTTTCAAAAGAGTGCGATATTTTTATAAACACTACCAATTTTGACAATATGCCCGTTAGCGTCATGGAGGCCATGGCTTTGGGAATGCCGGTTGTTTCAACTGATGTTGGCGGTCTTCCTTTTTTGATTGAAAATGGTACGGATGGAATATTGGTTCCTCCCAACAAGCCGGAAGCATTTGTAAAAGCTATAGAGGAGCTGTGCGCAAACCCAATAAAAGCCCAGGAAATCGCAAAAAACGCCCGATCCAAAATGGAAGGGTTTGATTGGGAAAAGGTCAAACATAGTTGGATAAAGCTTTTTGGGGAATGAAAATTGAGTAAATTTGGGGGACGGCATTGCTGTGTAATCGATGAGTTTGGTATTTACTAGATATTAAAGATTAACCACTAAGAACACTAAGAAAGCACAAAGGCCACGAAGTAAGATTTTGTGGAAACATTTCGACCTTTGTGGTTAAAAGAAGTTATTTTGTTGTAGAATAAAATGAAAAATAATTAGTAGCTATAAAAAAAAGAAATCTTCATTTTTTTGCCTCGTTCCTAAAGCCTGCCTGTCGGTAGGCAGGGATGAAATGAAGATTTCTTTGATTTCCCTTTAGGGTTAGGGTAAAGAATCAAAGAAATCTGAGTTCCATCTTATTCTTTGTGGTTAAAAGAAGTTATTTTGTTGTAGAATAAAATGAAAAATAATTAGTAGCTATAAAAAAAAGAAATCTTCATTTTTTTACCTCGTTCCTAAAGCCTGCCTG
>JAENXC010000038.1 GCA_016649715.1 Flavobacteriaceae bacterium
ATAAATTTGTTTGCATTGTTTGATACCACTGCCCTGTGGATTTTTGTAGGCTGGCTCTCCTGTTATTTTTGAACCATTACAGATTGAGCAGACCGGATTCTTGTCAAGGGCGGATGTCATAAAACCTAACGATCCCTAATTGCGAAGCAGTTGAAGGACGTTAGGTTTTTGACCGAGCACGAAGTGTTGTTTCAGAAAAGCATACTATGAAAAGCCCAAACCCTTGACTTTTCCTGGATGCGCAAATAACTTTGGGTTTAAAATGATAGAAGAAAAGCTCTCTATGTAATTGGTCAAACATGGATTAATGAATAAAAAGACATACTAACAAAACTCATCCTGAATTTCATATTCCTGCAGCGAAGAATATAAAAACAGCGTATCGCTTAAACCTGTTAAATTGTTACGGTTATTTCCTGTAACAACTTAAATAAGATTCATATTCGAAGTTGACCAATTCAGGGTCGAGATCCTCAGCTGCGCCCTCGAAATAAACTGAATCTAAATAACTGACGAATGCTTCCCAAACTGTGTTGGTATCATCTTCCGCTGCGGCTGATTTTAAAGAGTAAGTTTTCATACGATAGTTTTGTTAAAAATTTGCGCCGTTTTTACGGTCAAAATCCGGGATAAACAAGGAGGAACTGGAATAACGGACTGACCGGAGAGAAGGAGTATATGCCGGGAAAATCCTTGTTTAGGCAAAACCCTTCGTCCATGATTTCGACCGTCCCTTAGCGTATAATTTTGCTACAAAACAAGAAATGAAAACGTATATGATCAGCTAGGCAGATGAACTTGGGGACTCAGGATGGGAAGGTACCGATAATTGAGACGGTTTATGAGTGGCCCAGCAGCATCTATGGAAAAGCTGGAAGAGTATTTGGTGGTTCGGTACAGGTTTTATTCAGTAGAGCAATTTACAATACAAAAAAATGTTCTGCTTTTGGATACTATTCGATTTTGAAAGAGGAAACAAGAAGGTTGGAATTTCAACTAAAAATTTAACCAATTGGTTCTTTGGGCAGTTGTTGTAAGTTTTTGACATATCTCTTTTCATCAAATGGCAATTTGTGTTTCAATATATTAAATATCTCAACTGAAACACATTGTCCAATAAGTTGATTTGTCTCGAAATCACTGTACCCCAAATTAATTAGCCGTTTATAAGTTAAATTGGTCTCTGGTGGTTTATTCATACTTTTCTGGTTCCTGATTATTTCAAAAATCTGTTTCCGTACTATTTCATTAGCTTCCATATTATCAATTTTATCCTGAAACCTTACTTATTGAAGTAAATATACAACATTTCCATAAATCCATAAATGATATTTACATTCATATCTTTTGAATATCAAAAGACTGAATACGAAGCATTCTATATGATAAGTTGTTATAAAAATGGGAAACTGCGACATAAAAAAAAGCCTTTCGGCTCTTTTTTGTTTTTAGTTAAAACGGAAGGTCGTCATCTACTCCGGCTGCCTGTTTTTTTTCCTTCTTTTTGGCTGAACTCTATTGTTTCGCAGGCACTTCATCCTGAGTTGGGATGTTGCTTGAAACTTTGGTCTGGTAATAACAGGTATGGGTACGATTGAATTTGTCAGGGCTTTTCAATTTAGCCACTTCAAACGAAAGGTACTTAACTCCGTTTTTTTCGAACATTGCTCCTTCCAGACCCTCAAACGGCAATACAATTCTAACGATGTCAAGATTTTCTACCTGTGTTCCTTTTCCGATGTAATGTTTTTCAAAAGATGTCATAAGATTGAATTTTAAGTTATAAAAAATTTATACATGATTGACTATTCTGATGAAGGGTGGCAATGAAGCAACTGGAATACCGGAGTTCGAACCCGGGTAATAGGGAGATGAATGTGGATATGCCGGGAAAGTTCATGGACGGGTTTCCTTCCATCCAAGAATAAATCTTTGTATATAATTTTGACTAACGGTTCAGCCTGGTGTCAACCGTAGAAAATCTACAATCGGGAAAAGATTACTCAGTAAAAGCCAGAGATTGTTCATTGAATTGTTGCGGATTGTTTGGCTCTGTAGCTCGTTCAGGGTAAAAGCGGTCAGTGTTCATGTATCTATAGTGACAGAGTAAATGAACCCAATTGAATCGTGAATCCATACATTACCTGATCAAAGCAACAATATCTTCAGGATGATTTTCAGGAAACAAAAGGGCAAAATGGGAGGTCAAAGGCTGGCTGGAGTGGAATGGTTTCCGTCGTCTAAAACCAAATGCCAAAAGCCTTTTATGGGAGCTTTTCTGAGGTAGTGAGTTAGCGAACAAAAAAGGGGTGCGTTAGCACCCCCTTGTGTTAAAGATTGATTTGCTTATGGAAAGCTTTCCATAAACAAATTTATGCGGAGTAAAAGATTATGCAAAGAAACCAGCAGAAACCTTCTTATATAACCACTAAACACTTGTTTGCTTTGCATAAACACTTTGCATAAATAGAAGACATTCTCGTTCATGTATCTGTTCAGAACACTGTATTAGATGCCTGTACCGATAATATTCAGAATAAGTAAGTCCTTGAAATACCTATTTAGAAACAAAACTGAAGGATTCCATAACGAAATTTTGTGTGCAGGAAGAAAATATGCTTGGAATGGCTCAAAAATTTAAAAAAGCAGCAAAGTATTTATGCAAAGTTGTATTGTAAAGCAATGGATGTAATAAGTTGATTATGAGTATGAATTAAAGTATCACTTTGCATAAATAATTACTCCGCATAAATTTGTTCTTCAACGTCGCGCACTTTAACGTCGAGTGTACGTTTCATCTCATCGATCACTGAGCTGATCACCGCTGAGTTGGAAGTTTTGAACTCATTTCCGTTTGCATCTTTCAGACTGACGACTGAACTTAGCGAATCCGCCCCGATCTGGAAGGTCTGCAACTTGCGCCGCGAATCGTTCAATGTTTTCCAACGGTCAATCAGCATCGACAAATCTTCCACCCGCTGGATCCGTTCTTCCAAGGTCAGCTTGCGTGCAGCTTCCTCTACTTTTTCTTCCTTCACCACGGTCATCGTTGGTGTAACTGGACTCACTTCATTAACTTCAGCACCATTGGCTGTTTTCTCGGCAACATTTGATTTACCCATAATATTTTGCCCATGTCCTTGGGTCTTATATTGGCTTCTGGCACGCCGGTTAAAATTAAATTACGGGTAATCATCATTGAGCCAGGCGGATTCTAGTCAATGGGCGAA